>NZ_JAUYAW010000076.1 GCF_030693405.1 Phenylobacterium sp. | reverse complement strand
CCTCTTCTTCGGCATCGAGTCCTCCACCGAGATTGGCGATGAGGTGAAGAACCCCCGCCGGACCATCCCCCTGGGCCTGGCCCTTTCGATCCTGGCGGCGGTGGCGCTCTATATGATGGTGGCCGGCGTCACCATGGGCGTGCTGGGCGCCGATGCGTTGGGGGCGAGCGAGACGCCGCTGCTGGACGCCGCCGAGGTCTTCATGGGGCCGCTCGCCAAGCCGCTGATCGTCACCGCTGCGGTGGTGGCCATCGGCACCTCGATCAACTCCCTCTATCTGGGCTTCTCCCGCAATCTCTTCGCCATGGCCCGGGCCGGCATGCTGCCGACCGTCATGATGAAGGTGCATCCGCGCACCGGCGCGCCCTATGTGGCGCTCAGCGTCATCCTGGCGGGCGCGACCCTTGGCCTGGCCGCGCCGATGAACCTGACCGCGCTCTTCCTGGCGGTGAACATCCCGACCCTGTTGAAATATGCCGGGGTCAATCTGGCGGCCGCTGTCGTCGTGCGACGGCACCCCGAAATCTATGAGGCGGCGACGTTCCGCCTGTCGAAACCGGCCACCGTCTTCTGGGCCTATGCCGGTACGCTGATGGCCCTGCTCGTCGCCCTGCTGGGTCTGGGCGCCGACTGGACGCCCTATGCGGCGCTGGCCGTCTGGGCGGTGCTGGGAACGGGTTATTACCTCGCCTTCGTTCGCCAGCGTGAAGCGGTCTGATGCGGGTCATCGGCCAGGACGAGGTCCGAGCGCGGCTGACCTTTGAGGTCTGCATCCCCATCATGCGCCAGGCTATGATCGCGTTTTCCAGGGGGGAGACCCGCCAGCTGCTGCGCAGCATCATCCCCCTGGACCAGGGCCGCATGTTCGGGGTCATGCCCGGCGCCCTGGGGGAGCGGGCCTGTTTCGGCGCCAAGCTGGTCAGCGTGTTTCCAGAGAACTTCGCCCTGGGCCGACAGTCCCACCAGGGCGTGGTGGTCCTGTTCGATGGGGAGAGCGGCGTTCCCATCTGCGTGGCCCATGCCGGCGAGATCACGGCCATCCGCACCGCTGCCGCCAGTGCGGCGGCCACCGACGCCCTGGCCCGGCCTGAGGCTCATCGCCTGGCTCTGCTGGGCTATGGCGAGCAGGCCAGGACCCACCTTCGGGCCATATCCCGGGTGCGCGCGCTGAGCGATGTGCGCGTCTGGGGACGGGACTTCGGCCGGGCCCAGGCCTTCGCCGCCGAAATGTCCGTCGAGACCGGCCTGCGGGTGCGCGCCGTTGCGGGCGCGCAGGCCGCGGTGGAGGAGGCCGACATCATCTGCACGCTCACCAGTTCCAAGACGCCGGTCTTGCTGGGCGCCTGGGTCGCGCCTGGCGCGCACCTCAATCTGGTCGGCTCGAGCTATGCGGGCCCTGTGGAGGTTGATCATGACCAGGTGCTTCGCGCCCGGCTGATCGCCGACAGCCGCGAGGGCGTCCTGGCCCAGGGCGCCGAGGTGCTGGCCGCCAAGGCCGCGGGCCTGATCGACGACGCTCATGTGGTGGGCGAGATCGGCGAGGTGTTCGACGGCCGTCTGGCCGGCCGCCAGTCCCCCGACCAGATCACCGCCTACAAGTCCCTGGGACACATTGTGCAGGACCTGGCCAGCGCCCAGGCCCTGATGGAGCGCTAGAGTTTCCTATGAATGTCAGGTCCCTGATCCTCGCCGCGGCGGTGTCTCTCTGTGGCCTTCCCGCCGCCGCCGCCGAGCCCGCGGCGCTCACCGTGCGCATCGCGCCGGGGCCGATGGATGAGGCCCGCGGGCTCGGTCATGTGGACATCACCCTGACCCTGTCCGACCTCGACGCCGCGGCGGGCGATGTGCTGGTCAGCCTGCCGATCGTCATCGCCAATACCGAGACGGTGGCCGAGCACCTGATTGGGCTTTCCGCCCGGGACGATCAGGGGAGCGTTCCTCTGCAGGTGCGCGATGATCCCGAGGCCCTGGTCTATGCGCGCCACTGGCTGGCCGGACGGGCTGTGAAGGGTGATCTGGTGGTCAGCTATCGCGCCCCCATCGACAACACCCCGCCGCGGCGAGGGTCGGGTCCGCCCTATCAGCTGCGCACCGAAGGCGGCGGCTTTTCAGCGGTGGGCAACACCTTCCTGCTGACGCCCCCGGACGGCCGCGACTATCAGGTCGCCATCGACTGGGATCTCAGCGCCATGGGGCCTGGCGCGACGGCCACCTCGAGCTGGGGAGAGGGGGATGCGGTCCTGCCCGGCGCGGGCTCGGCCGACCGACTTTGGTCGGGCGTCTTCATGGCTGGTCCCATGACGCGCTTTCCGGCAAAGCCACAGAACAACGGCTTTTCCGCCGCCTGGCTCGGGACCCCGCCCTTTGATCCGGCGCCGCTCATGGCCTGGACCGAAACCCTTCACACCTGGATGAGCGACTTCTTCCAGGAGACCGACGAGCCGCCCTACCGGGTCTTCCTGCGGTTCAATCCGATCAACGCCGGCGGTGGGGCGGCGCTCACCAACTCGTTCCTCACCACCTATGGCCAGGCGACGACGGCCGAGAGCATCAAAGGCACGCTGGCCCACGAGATGATCCACACCTGGACCTCGCTGGGTCCTGGCCAATGGTATTCCGAGGGCAATGCGGTCTTCTATCAGGCGCAGCTGCCCTGGCGGGCGGGGCTGATCTCCACCGAGGACTATCTGCAGGACATCAACGACACCGCCCGGCGTTATTACACCAACGCGCTCAACGACACGCCCAACGACCAGATCGCCGCCCGTTTCTGGGAGGACACCCGGGTCCGGACCCTGCCTTACGACCGGGGCGGGCTGTACTTCGCAGTGCTGAACGATCGCATCCGCAAGGCCTCAGCCGGTCAGCGGTCGGTGGATGACCTGATCCTGGCCATGATCGCCCGGCGCCGGGCGGGCCTGCCGGTGACCGAGGCTGACTGGGAGGACCTGGTGGTCGCCGAGCTGGGAGAGGCCGGCGGCCAGCTCACCGCCGACATGCTGGCCGGTGGTCTGATGCTGCCGGAATCAGACGCATTTAGCCCCTGTTTTGCGCGAATAACCCGCCCTTTTCGCCGCTTTGAGCTGGGGTTTGAACCCCGGTCCCTGGTGGGTCACGTCAAGACCATCGCCGGGCTCATGCCGGGCTCAGAGGCCGACAAGGCCGGCCTCAGAAACGGCGATGTGGTGACCTATGCGGTGGCCATGGATTCTGTGCAGGGCGATCCCGACCGCACCCTGACCCTGCAGGTGACGCGGGACGGGAAGACCTTCCCCATCACCTATCTCCCCCGGGGCGAGTGGGTGGAGGCCTACCAGTGGACCCGCAAGCCCGAGGTTCCGGAGGCCGCCTGCCGGCCGTAACGGCCTTGTGGGCGCCGCAGGCTTCGACCTTGGCGCGGGCGACCTCTATGCTTACCTCCGCAAGCTGGCCGCCAAGCGCGCTGGCCAAGGCATTTTTTAGAGGTCGATCATGAAATCCCACCTACTGGCCGCTGTGGCGGCGATTGTCCTGGCCTCGCCCGTCATGGCCCAGGCGCCGGCCATGCCCGGCCAGCCCGAAGCCGCCCGCGTTGTGGCCGGCAGCTACAAGGTCGACACCAACCACACCCAGGTCGTCTGGTCGGTGGACCATATGGGCTTCTCGACCCTCTATGGGATGGTCGGTGAGATGACCGGGACCCTGAACCTGGATCCGGCCAACCTGTCGGCCGCCAGCCTGTCGATCGACATCCCCCTGTCGGGTCTGACCGTCACCTCTGAGGGCTTTGGCAAGCACCTGGCCTCGGCTGACTTCTTCGAGGTGGAGAAGTTCCCCACCGCCAAGTTCGTCTCGACCTCGGTGGTCGCCAACGGCAATGAGGCGAAGATCACCGGCGATCTGACCCTGCATGGCGTCACCAAGCCGGTGGTGCTGGACGCCAAGCTGATGGGCGCCGGGGCCAACCCCATGAACAAGGCCCAGACGGTCGGCTTCACCGCCACCTCGACCCTGAAGCGCAGCGACTTCGGCCTGGGCTACGCCGCCCCGGTGGTCTCTGATGAGGTCGAGCTGAAGATCACGGCGGCCTTCGAACTGGCCGCGTCCTAAGGACGCCGCCCGGCCGCCTCCACGAGGGACGGCCGGGCGCTACGCCTACTGCGCCGGGGTGACCGGCGGCGGGGCCGCGAACGGCTTCACATTGAGGTGGTCGTAGATTTCGGCCGGGTAATAGGCCACCCCGCCGACCATGGTCATGCGCACCTGGCGGATGTCGCTGATGTCGGTGGTGGGGTCGCCCTCCACCAGGATCAGGTCGGCCAGCTTGCCGCGGGCGATGGAGCCCAGCTCGTGATCGCGGCCGAAATAGCGTTCGGCGTCCAGGGTCGCCAGACGCAGGGTCTTGGCCGGCGAAATCCCCGCCTTCACATAGACCTCCAGCTCCCGATGGACCGAGAACCCCGTGCCGTCGTCGGTGCCGGGCAGCAGCTGGACATTGTTGTCATCCAACAGCTTGAGCACCTCCAGCACCTTGCCGAAGCCCGCCTGATAGGCCGCGTCGGTTTCGTACTGGCCCTCGCCCAGGGTCACGAAGGAGCGCTTGCGATAGCGCTGATAGGCCACCGGCACGTGGTCGAAATAGGGGGCGTCGGCCGGGTGCACCTGGCCTGATCGGCTGAGCATCAGCCGCTCC
The DNA here is from genome assembly GCF_030693405.1 of Phenylobacterium sp. GTDB lineage: Bacteria > Pseudomonadota > Alphaproteobacteria > Caulobacterales > Caulobacteraceae > Phenylobacterium. Next base: position 19,681 of record NZ_JAUYAW010000076.1, on the reverse strand, counting down.
AGGATCATGGCGGTAGTGTCCAGCGCCTTGCCGTTCTCGCTCATATAGCGGACGGTCGAGAGCACGCGTTCGGAGGTCAGATCGAGGTCTGACGCCCGCGCCATCCCCGTCAGCCGCAGGGGCGTGCGGGTGTCTTCCTCCGGGTCGAGGATCCAGCCCAGCATCAGCTGATTGATGTGGGCGATGTCGTCATAGCCGTCCATCAGGACCCGGTCGGGATTGGAGAAGGCCGGCACGTGACCGGTGACGCCCATGCCCAGGCGCCGGGCCTCGGCCGCCAGGGGACCCACCCAATCGGGGTTCATCGAGTTGTAGATCTTGATCTGCCAGTAGCCGCGCTCGGCGTACCAGCGGACGTTTTCCAGGCCTTCCTCCAGGGTCTCCGGGATGAAGCCATGGCGGGCGGAATAGGGGCTGCGACCTTCCAGGAAGCCGTTGCGCACGATGCGCGGACCGGCCAGTTCGCCGGACTCCAGACCTTCGACCATGCCCATCAGGCGGTCATTGTCATTGCCCTGGTCCCGCGTCGCGGTGACCCCGGCGGCTAGATAGAACAGGTTGGAGGCGAGCGAGGTGTGGGAATGCATGTCGTGCAGGCCCGGCATCAGGGTCCCGCCCTGGCCGTCGATCACCACCTGGCCCTCCGGGGCCGGTCCGTCCGTCTCCGGCTGGACGCTGGTGATCCGGTCGCCAAAGACGACCACGGCAGACAGCGGGCCGCGGGTCATGGTCTCGGGGTCGAAGATCCGGACATTGCGGATGCGCACCGGGGTGTCGAACCGGTGGGCGAGCTTGGCCTGGGCGGCCTTGGCCTGGTCGAGTGAGATGTCCTGGGCCAGGGCGCTGAGCTCATCCAGGTGCGCCTCATAGCCTTCCCGGATCAGGCCGCCCCCCAGGACGCCGAAAAGGTCGCCGCGGGCGTCCACCATCACGTAGCTGGGGGTCAGATCGACGCCCGACAGTTCATAGACGGTCAGCTTCACCGCCGCAGACCCCTTGCCCAGGGTGATCTTGCGGACCTCCTGCAGGCGCATGGTCCCCGACGGCAGGGCGGGCAGGGTCTGGCCGGGCGCCCTGAGCAGCGCCTTGACGTATTGGCCAAGGATCCAGGGGCTGCCGTCATTGGGCACATAGAGGACGGGGCCTGAAACCTCCGTCTGGCCCTCGTCCGCCTGGCTGACCCACTGGGCCGCGCCGCCCTGGCGGCTGAAGGTCTCCCGCACCGGGCTGCCGAACAGGGAGGAGCCTTCGATAGACCAATTCACCGGGGCGCCCGAGGCGTCCACGGTGATCTGCTCGCGGGCCTTGGGGCCGCGGCCGTTATTGTCGATGGCGAAGTCGACTGAGGTGGTGGCGCCGTCCACCTCGGCCACCAGATGGCCGACCTTCTCGCCCCCTGCCATGGCGACAAAGCGATGGGTGGCGGCTTCCGCGGCGCCGGCGAAGGCGACGAGGGCGGCCAGAAGGAGGGGGCGAACAAGCATCATCTTGAAGTCCTACCAGTTGCGGCAGAGATCGTCGGGGACGTCGGTTTGACGCACCCATTCATAGCGATCGACAGGGCCGCGGCCTTCGATCTCATAGGTCTTGTCCCGGCGGGTGAAGCAGGGGCCAAAGGCGTTCGGATGGGGGGCGAAGCCCTCGCCGCGCAGGATGCGCGCCTCGAACTCCTCACGGGCGGCCGGGCCGATCTCAGCGCCGATCAGGGCGACCCAGGCGGCGTGGTCGAAGGTCTGGCCGGCCTGGCGGGCCTCGAACATGGGACGCAGCACCGTATCCAGTGTGCGGGTCCCGCTCGAGCGCTCACGGATTCGGGCGTCCAGGTCTGCGAAATAGAAGGCGCCGCGGTGATAGGGGATGTGGCGGATGTTCCCGTCGGCGAAGCCCACCGCGACAATCTCCTGCGCGCTGAGATTCTGGGCGGCCAGGCCATAGAGCGCCTGGGCGGAATGATTGATGTGCGCCCCGTAGGCGTCCACGGAGTCTAGCTCGCCGCGCAGCATCATCAGGCGGGTATAGTGGGTGGTCAGGCCTTCGGTGAACCAGCTGGTGACCCCTTGCGGCCCTTCGATCCCGCCGACCCACATGTGGACCATCTCATGGACCAGGGTCTCCCGTGGGGAGGCCGCCGTCTCGCCCTCAGCCAGGGCGCAGCGGGAATACATGAAGGAGGCGCCGAGCGCCGTGCCGCCGCCACAGGGCGCGCCGTCGACGAAACGCAGGAAAACCCGGTAGGGCGGGACGGGATCGAGATAGCCGAAGGCCTCGCCCAGATAGGTGTAGGCCTCGGCCGCCCAGGCCATTTCGGCGGCCGCATCAAAGGGCGCCCGGCCAAGCCAGCTGGCGCTGAATCCGGCGCTCTGGCCTGCGCCCACATAGCGGCCGAAGGGACCGGCCATGTACCAGCCCTGCATCAGGCGCGAGGGCGGGCCGTCCACCCGCGTGTCGCCCTCGCCGAAACTGGTCCTGGCGCCGGACCCGGCCGGCAGGTCAGACAGGTCCCAGCTCAGCTGTGCGTGCGAGGTCTGAGCGCCGCGGGGGAGGAGCAGAAAGCCGGAGCCCGCGCCGCTCAGCCCGCCCCCTGAAGCGCGCAGGTCAAAGGGCGGGCCGCCCCGGCCGCCGGGCGCCCGCACCCGGGCCAGGTAGGCGACCTCGACCTGACCCGACACTGGGCGCTCGGCCTTCCAATGGCGAAAGTGCGGGAAGCCGCCGGGATGGGGCGGGTCATCGAGCGTGGTGAAGGCGATCGGGCCCGAGGCGTCGGTCGCCGAGAGGATCTCGATCCGATCAGCCACGCCCTCGACCCCCGCATAGGTGATGGGCGCGGTCAGGTCGAAGGCCGACCCGGCGGGCAGGGTGAGACGCCAACGGACCCCCAAGGCGTCGACCTCGGCGTCGCCCCCGGTGACCGGCCTCAAGGTGATCTCAAACGGTGCGGGGTCTTCCGCCGCCAGACCGGGCGAGGTGACCAGGCCGATGGCCAGGGTCGCCAGCAGGGCGGCCACGCCACGACGCCAGGCCAGCATGCCGTTCATCCGCCCCTCCGCCGCCGGCCCCAGATCTCCAGGGGTGAACTCTAGCGGCAAGGCCCCGCATAGTGCTTGCGTTGTCCCGGTCAGCCCGGCGGCTGGCGCATAGTTCATGCGCCACCTCCGCCGGCCAGCGGCGAACCCCGGCTGATCGAGGTTCGATCCGCCGCACAACGAAATGCTTTTCTTCAGGCCAGCGCATAGGCTGATCGCCAAGAGCCCCCAACCTGATCCCCGCCCGCGAGGCCTGCATGCTGCGACAGATCCTGGTCACCCTCGCCCTGGCCATCAGCCTGAGCGGCGCGGCGCTGGCTGAGGCGCCGCCGGCCCCGGCGGTTACGGTCCACAACGGTGTCTTCAACGGCCAGGCCGTGGCCTACCGGGCGCATGTGGAAGCCTGGCGGGTCAGCCCGGGCGAGGGCGAGCCCAGCGGCCAGATCATCACCACCAGCTATGTGCGGACCGATGTCCCGTCCGGTCCGCGCCCGGTCATCTTCCTGTTCAATGGCGGCCCTGGCGCCTCGACCACCCCGCTGCACTTTGGCGCCTTCGGACCCAAGCGGCGGCTGGGGGAGGGGGCCGAGCAGCGGATGGTCGACAATCCCGACAGCCCGCTGGACGCCGCCGACCTGGTGTTCATCGATCCGGTGGGGACGGGCTACAGCCGTCCGCTCAGCGAGGGCCAGGGCCAGGCCTTCTGGACGCCTGACGGGGACGCGCTGTCGGTCAAGGCGGTGATCGCCGACTGGCTGAAGGCCCATGGCCGGGAGACCTCGCCGCGCCATGTGCTGGGCCAGAGCTATGGCACGACCCGGGCGGCGCTGATCGCCCACCACGGGGCGAACCTGAAGCTGGACGGGGTGCTGCTGTTTGCCCTGGTGGCCCGGCCGCCGGGCTTCGAGATGCCCTATGTCACGACCCTGCCAAGCTTCGCCGCCAGCGCCTGGAGCCATGGCCGCATCCCCCGGGAGGGCCGGACGGCGCAGGAGGTCTATGAGGCCGCCGTCGTATTCGCCCGCACCGACTATGTGCGCGCCCTGATCGCTGGGGCCAGTTTGCCAGAGGATGAGAAGCGGGCGGTGGCGCAGGCCATGTCCGACCTGATCGGCCTGCCGACCGAGCTGATCCTGGAGAAGAACCTGCGGCTTAGCCGCGCTGACTTCTATCTCAACCTGCTCAAGGACCAGGGCATGCGCACCGGCCAACTGGACACCCGCGCCACCCGGCCCCTGGATGCGCCGGCTCAGCGGCCCCCCTATGACGATCCAGGCCTCAGCTACACGCCGCCGCGGCCGGCTGGCGCGGTCACGGGCCAGTTGCCGGCTTCAACCGCAGGCCTGAGCGCGGTGGAGTCCTACTTCAAGGAGCACCTGGGCTTTGCGACCCCGGAGACCTACGAGGCGCTGAACCTGGAGGTCAACGCCGCCTGGACCTGGGGGCGGGGGGAGGACGAGGCCAACCAGCGGCTGGCTGAGGCCATGGTCGCAAACCCCAGACTGCGGGTCTTCTGGGCCGCAGGCCTGTATGACCTCAGCACGCCCGCCTATGCCGGCCGCTACATGCTCGACCAGGCCGGCGTGCCGGCCGAGCGGCTGACGGCGGCCCTGTTCGCCAGCGGCCATTCGGTATTCGTCGATCCCGAGGGCCTGACGAGGTTGAGCGCGGCGGTGCGGACCTTCGTCGCCCCCTGAGGACGCCTGGGTTTTCCGTCGAATGGCTTGACGGACGCAGGGGCGCCCTGGGGAAGGTACTTCCAAACACGACGGGAGGACGCCATGGCCTACGACTTTATCTCCGTAGAGCGGGACGGGCCGGTGACGGTGGTCACGCTGAACCGGCCTGAGGTGATGAACGCCCTGCATTCGCCGGCTCATCACGAGCTACACGCGGCCTTCGACGCCTTCGCCGCCGATCCCGACCAGTGGGTGGCCATCGTCACCGGGGCGGGCGAGCGGGCCTTCTCGGCCGGCAACGATCTGAAGCATCAGGCGACCGGCGGCGGCATGGGCCTGCCCGCCTCAGGGTTCGCCGGCCTCACCGAGCGGTTCGACCTGACCAAGCCGCTGATCGCGGCGGTCAACGGGGTGGCCATGGGCGGCGGCTTTGAGATCGCGCTGGCCTGCGACCTGATCATCGCCGCCGAGACCGCCACCTTCGCCCTGCCCGAGCCTCGCGTCGGCCTGGCGGCCCTGGCCGGGGGTCTGCACCGACTGCCGCGCCAGATCGGCGAGAAGCAGGCCATGGGCATGATCCTCACCGGTCGGCGGGTGAGCGCGGCGGAGGGCCGCGAACTGGGCTTCGTCAACGAGGTGGTTCCGGCCGCCGATCTGATGACGGCGGCCAGGCGTTGGGCCGCGCAGATCTGCGAGCTCTCGCCCATGTCGATCCGCGCCTCGAAGGAGGCGGTGTTCAAGGGGCTGGATGAGCCAAGCTTGGCCGCGGCCATGGCCGCCCAGATGCGCTATCCGGCGATTTCGGCCATGCTGCGGTCCGAGGACTTCAAGGAGGGGCCGATGGCCTTCGCCCAGAAGCGGCCGCCGCAATGGAAGGGCCGCTAGGTCCTAGATTTCAAGTCAGGGCGTAAGCCCGAAGAAGACGCGTTTTGGGGAGGGCGGTCATGGACCGGTACGACTACATCATCATCGGCGCAGGCTCGGCGGGCTGCGTGCTCGCCAACCGGCTCAGCGAAAACCCGGCCACCAAGGTCCTGTTGCTGGAGGCCGGCGGCCGCGACAACTCCCTCATGGTCAAGATGCCGGCCGGGGTCGGCGGGCTGATAGGCAAGGAGGGGCCGCACAACTGGGGCTTCTGGACCGAGGCCGAGCCCCACCTGAACGACCGCAAGCTGTGGTGGCCGCGGGGCCGCGGCTGGGGCGGATCGTCCTCGATCAACGGCATGATCTATATCCGCGGCCATGCCCGGGACTATGACCAGTGGCGCCAGATGGGCCTGTCGGGCTGGTCCTATGCCGAGGTGCTGCCCTATTTCAAACGCTCTGAAGCCCTGGAGGGCGGCGGCGACGCCTGGCACGGGGGTGATGGGCCGCTGAAGGTGTCCAAGGCCTCTTCGCCCAATCCGATCTATGCGGCGACCATCGAAGCCGGCCGTCAGGCGGGCCACCCGATCACCAAAGATTTCAACGGCTTCCAGCAGGAAGGCTGGGGTCCCTATCAGCTGACCATCCATGACGGCCAGCGCTGGAGCGCCGCCCGCGGCTACCTGCATCCGGCCCTGAAGCGGCCGAACCTGACCTGTCTGACCGGCGCACGGACCACCCGCATCATCATCGAGAACGGGCGCGCGGTCGGCGTCGAGTACATGGACGACAAGACCAAGGCCAAGACCATCGTCCACGCGAACTCCGAGGTCCTGCTCTGCGCCGGCGCCGTGCAGTCGCCGCAGATCCTGCAGCTGTCGGGCATCGGCGATTCCGAGGAACTGGCCGCTCACGGCATTCCACTGGTGCATGAGCTGAAGGGCGTCGGCGCCAATCTGCAGGACCACCTGGACGTGACCCTGTCCTGGGAGTGCCCGCAGCCGATCACCGCCTATTCCATGCGCAAGGGCCTGATCAAGACGCTCGGCGTGGGCATGAACTACGTCTTCTTCAACAAGGGCCCGGGGCGCCAGCAGTTCCTGGAATCGGGCGCCTTCCTGCGCTCGCGGCCGGACCTGGATCGGCCCGACCTGCAGATCCACTGCGTGCTGGCCATCATGCAGGACCACGGCAAGGTGGCTGTGGCCAAGGACGGCTTCACCTTCCACGTCTGCCAGTTGCGTCCGGAAAGCCGTGGGCGGGTCGGCCTGCGCTCGGCCGATCCGATGGATCATCCGGCCATCTTCGCCAACTACCTGGCCACCGAGGAGGACCGCCGCGCCATCCGCGAGGGGGTCAAGATGATGCGCGATGTCGCCCGTCAGGCAGCGCTTGATCCCTATCGCGGGCCGGAATACTCGCCGGGCGAGGCGGTGCAGACCGACGAGGAAATCGACGCCTGGATCAAGCGGACCTCGGAAACCATCTACCACCCGGTGGGCACCTGTAAGATGGGCGCCGACGGGGACGCCATGGCGGTGGTCGACGCCGAGCTGAAGGTCCGGGGCCTGACCGGCCTGCGGGTCATCGACGCCTCGGTCATGCCGACCCTGGTGGGGGGCAACACCAATGCGCCAACCATCATGATCGCCGAGAAGGCTTCGGATATGATCCTCGGGCGCCCGGCCCTGCTCCCTGAGGAGGCGCCGGTTTACGAGGACGGTCAGCAGGCCGCCTGATCACATAACGAGAGGGAGGCCCGCTCATGCAGCTGCGCAGACTGGGACGTTCGGACCTGAAGATCGCCCCGCTGATGCTGGGGACCAACGTCTTTGGCTGGACGGCCGATGAGAGGACCTCCTTCTCTATACTCGACGCCTTTGTCGACGCCGGCTTCAACGCCGTCGACACCGCCGATGTCTATTCCCGCTGGTCTCCGGCCGGGGCCGGCGCCTCGGAGACGGTGATCGGGAACTGGCTGGCTCAAGGCGGCCGGCGCGACCGGATCGTCCTGGCCACCAAGGTCGGGATGGAGATGGGCGAGGGGATGAAAGGGCTTTCGGCCGCCTATATCGAACAGGCGGTGGAGGCTTCGCTCAAGCGGCTGAAGACCGACTATATCGACCTCTATCAATCGCACCGGGACGACGCCGACACCCCGCTGGCCGAAACGGCTGAGGCCTATGGCCGGCTGATCAAGGCCGGCAAGGTCCGGGTGGTGGGCTCGTCCAACTTCACCGCCGAGCGGCTGAAGTCGGCGGTCGACGCCGCAGCGAGCGCCGGCGTCCCGCGCTATGAGAGCGAACAGCCGCTCTACAACCTCTATGACCGGACGGGCTTCGAGGGCGCGCTGCAGACGCTGTGCATCAATGAAGAGATCGGCGTCATCCCCTTCTACGGCCTGGCCAGCGGCTTCCTGACCGGCAAGTACCGGACCGAAGCCGACCTCTCCAAAAGCCCCCGGGGCGGCGGCGCGAAGAAGTACATGACGCCGCGCGGCATGCGGATCCTGGGCGCCCTGGACGAGGTGGCTAGCAGCCATGGGGCGACGCCCGCCCAGGTGGCCCTGGCCTGGGTGATGGCCCAGCCGGGCCTCACGGCCCCCATCGCCAGCGCCACCAGCGTGACCCAGCTGCAGGAGCTGATGGGCGCGGCGCAGCTGTCGCTCAGCGCAGAGGATCTCAAGGCCCTGGACGGGGCGAGCGCGCCGGAGTGAGCCTCGGTTGACTTCACTGGGGCTTGGTGGCCTTGCTGGCCCCATGTTGAGCGCACGTGCAAATCGGATCCGGATCCGGGGGAAGGACCTCGCGGCAGGCTTCCAGCCCCGGGCTCGTGCTGCGCGTCAGCTGAGTCCGGGGACATCGCCGCGTCATTGAGATCCGGATGGGCAGGAGGCCGATCTGGTCTCCCATTCCATTCCAAATCCGGATGCTACGCCATGACAGCCCGATCTGCGGCCGCTTCACGCCCCGCCATCATCCTCACAGAGACCGACGCCGACCGGATCACCGATCTGGCCCTGGGGGCGATGCAACGCGCCCCTGAGGTCGCCCGCCTCCTGCTGGAGGAGGTGGAGCGGGCGGAGGTTCGATCCCCTAGCGAGACGCCAGGCGACGTCGTCGGCATGGGCGCGCGGGTGGAGTTCGTGGATCAGGCGCACGGGGAGACCCGCGCCGTGACCCTGGTCTATCCGGCCGAGGCTGACATCGCTGCCGGGCGAATCTCGATCCTGAGCCCCGTGGGGGCTGGCCTGCTTGGCCTGCGACCCGGCCAGTCCATCCAGTGGCCGGATCGGGACGGGCGAGAGCGGGCGCTGCGGGTGGTCAGCGTCCGACCGGCGGACGGCCCGGTGAGCCCGGCCTGAGGCTTGCGCGCGCCATGCTGACCGACCCGCTCTTCTACGCCCTCGCCATCCCGGCCGTGATCCTGCTGGGGTTGGCCAAGGGCGGGTTCGCCGGCGTGGGCGCCATTTCCCTGCCGCTCCTGGCCCTTGCCATTTCGCCGGTGCAGGCCGCGGCCATCCTGCTGCCGGTGCTGATCCTGCAGGATGTGGTGGGCGTCTGGGCGTTTCGGCGCAGCTGGGACCGGGCGATCCTGATGTTGATGATCCCGTCGGCGGCGGTGGGGATCGTGCTGGGCTATCTGCTGGCGGCTCAGGTCTCGACCACCGCGGTGCTGGCGGTGCTGGGCGCCATCAGCATCGTCTTCGCCCTGCACCGGCTGTGGCTGGCTAGGGGCGGCGGGGTTCAGGCGCCCAAGGATGCGCCCCTGGCGCTGGGCGCCTTGTTGGGCGCGGCCTCAGGCTTCACCAGCCAGATCGCCCATGCTGGTCAGCCGCCGTTCCAGATGTGGGTGTTGCCCAAGAATCTGAGCCCGCCGGTCCTGGTGGGAACCACGGCGATCTTCTTTGCGGTGATCAACTGGATCAAGGTCCCGGCCTATCTGGCGCTGGGCCAGTTCACGGCCCAGAACCTGATGACGGCGGCCGTGCTCGCCCCCCTGGCCATCGCCTCGACCTTCGCAGGCGTCTGGCTGGTGCGGCGGATCAAGGCTGAGCAGTTCTACACCGCCATCTATGTCCTGATGATCCTGGTGGGCGCTCAGCTCCTGTGGAAGGCCCTAGGGACAGGCTGAGCCTGAGCGCTTAGGCGATCCGGCGCCCGTCGATGGCCGCCAGCCGCAGGCGCGGGGCTTCCTCATTGGCCGGACCGCCCTTGCGGATGTCTTCAAGGGAGAAGCTGAGCACGGGCTTTTCCCGCAGGCGGGCGACCATGGTCAGGGGCTGATAGAGGCCCAGGAACCGGTCAGGGCCGTTCTCGGGGCCGGCCAGGGGGGCGAACAGCATCTCCATGCCGATGGCCACGCCGTCGGCATGGGCCTTGGCGGTGACGACGATGGGCTCGGGGCGGCGGCGCGCCATCTCCAGGGCCGTCTGCAGGTCCATGCGGTCCTTGGCCCCGAACAGGGACAGCGCGTTCTGCTGACGCAGATCGCGCTGGTGCAGCTCAGTGACGAGACCGCCGGCCAGACGGATCGGATAGATGCCCGAACACACCCGGCCCAGCATGACGACCTGGGGCAGGAGGTCGGCAAAATCGGCGGGGCTGATCGAGGTGCGCGGCGGCGGCGCGCCCGGACGCGCCCGGGTTCGCCAATAGTCTATCAACCGTTCCGTGTTTGGATGGCACATCGACATCGCTGCGCGGCTCCCATCGCGGCCGAGATTGACCGCATGGGGCTTGCAGAAGGATTCGGGCCAGGCCGCCGTTGTCTCCATCCGGGACAGCCACGCCGCATCGCCTCCCGATCGGGGGTCTGCGGCCTGAAATTTGCAGGGCTCGTCAGTAGAGAGTTGGAGGCCGACATGGCGCCGCAAAAGACCCTGCTTGGCTTGACCCTCGGGCTTGGCCTGTTCCTGCTGGCTGGGGCTGCGCCGGAGCGCGCCGTGGCCGGCGACCCGTCACCCGCCTGCTGCACGCCGCCTCCGCCCCCCTGCTGCAAGCCACCCCCGCCGCCTCCGCTCCCGCCGAAGCCGCCCTGCTGCGCGCCGCCGGGGCATGGGGTGAAGGTCCCCAGCGTCAATGTGGTGGTGGCGCCCACCGTCGTGGTCAACGCCAGCGCCAGCGCCACGGTGAACGCCTCGGCTCGGGCCGGCGCCGGGGCCGGCGGCGGTTCAGCGGTCTATTACGGCGGCGGCGGCGGCGGTTACTCGCCCCCCATGGCGACTGGCGTGATTCAGGGTCTTAACGTGGAAGGCGCGCGTCGCATGAAGCGCACCGCCTATCAGGCGACCCGCTCGGCCACCCGCCGGGTGGTGATCCAGGCCGTCTGCATCGACGACCGCCAGACCCCCCATCCCGCCGCCCAGCTATTCCCGGAACGCGATGTTCGCGACATCTTTGACGGCGAACTCTATCGCTGCGTGGCCGGCGCCCGCCTGCAGGTGACCATCGCCGAGTTTTCCGGCCAGGTGGACTTCTCCGGCGGCCAGACCCTGGTCTGCGCCAAGGGCGAGGCCCTCTATCACGCCCCGGGCGGTCAGGTGACCTGCCGGCCCCAGAAGGCGGCGCGAGACTGCCATGAGCGCTCGCTGCTGCGTCGCTTCGGCGCCGGGGTGAAGATCCTGACCATGGTCTCCACCGAGACCTACACCGCCTATCGCGAGGAAGAGGAATACTCGGAGTCGTCCTCCTCCATGGCGCTGAGCCTCGACGGCGGCGTCGGCGGCACGGTCTACTAGGGACCAACCGATCTACTCTTCCGGAACGACCTCGATCTTCCAGGCGGTGTCCGGACGCAGGATGCGTTCGGCGGCGCGCTGGACGTCTTCGGCGGTGACCCGCTCGGTGCCGGGGATGACGGCGCGGATGGCGTCGAGCCGGCGCGGATCGGCCTGGCCGCCGGAGAGTTCGCTCAGCCAGTAGCCGTTGGTGACCCGCGCCCGGGCGATCCGTTCCAGCCGTGGCTGTCGGGCGCGCTCCAGCTCGTCGGCTTCAACAGGCGTGGTGCGCAGGTCTGCGGCGATCTCCGCCACATCGGCGAAGAAGGCGTCCAGGCCCGCCGGCGGGATCTCCACGCTGGCCGACATGTAGCCCCAGCCTTCCCACACATAGGAGTGGTTGTAGTTGACCGAGGGGGAGTAGGTGGCGCCCTGGCTTTCGCGCAGTTCTTCGGTCAGCCGTAGCCGCAGGATTTCCCCCAGCACGGCCGCCTCCCGGGCGGCTTGCGGATCAGCAAAGAAGTCGGTGCTGGGCCAGGCCACATAGCCGATCGACTGATCGTCGCGACCCTTGTGGGTCCGCCGCAGGGGTGCAGGCGGCGCGGCCGGGAAGGCGACGCCGCTGGTCTGGGCGGCGGCGGTGCGTTCCGGCCGCGGGGGCAGGGCGCCCAGGGTCTGGGCCACGGCCTCGGTCGCCTTCTCCACAGTAGTGTCGCCGATGATCACCACCTCGATGGGGGCATTGCCGAGAGGGGCCAGCTGGCCCCGCAGGTCCTCAAGGCGGGCGTCGGCGATCTCTTCCTTGGAGGGGAAGGTCCAGCGACGGTCGCCAGCGTGCAGCAGTCCGGCGAGATCGCGCGACAGCACGCCGTTGGCGGTGGCCTCATACTGTTCATGGATGGTGGCGCCGGCCGCCTGGATGCGGGCGAAGGCTTCTCCGCGCCAGGCCGGGTCGGTGAGATAGGCGCCCATGACCTGCATCTGGACGTCCAGGTCTTCAGGCCGCGTCTCGCCCGACAGGGTGAAGGCCTCGTCGCTCACCCGCAGGCGCAGGCCATAGACCCGGGAGGCCAGCACCCGCTCCATGTCTTCGGCGGTGATCTGACCCAGGCCACCCTCGGCGAAGGCCTGAGCCGCCCAGGCCAGGCTCTGGGCGTCGGCGGGCAGGCTTTGCAGGCCATCGCCCACATTGACCGAGATCAGGATTTCATCGTCCTGGAAGCGGGTCGGCTTGACCGTCAGGCGCACGCCGTTCTCGAACCGGATGAAGACCGTATCCAGGTCGGCGATCTCACGGGTCTCGACGACCTTTCCGGGCGTCCCGAAGCTGGCATAGGGCCATTCCAGCTGGGCCAGGGCCTCAGGCGGGCTGACCGGGTTGGCGCGGGAGGTCTCATAGGCGGCGAGCACCGCAGCTTCGCCACCCTCAATAGGGGTCGGGCTGGCCAGGAAGATCAGCGGACCCTGGCCCTGGAAGGCCTGGGCCAAAACCCGCGACACGGCCGACGCCTCCAGGCCGTCGACGGCGGCGTCGAACAGGGCGAGATCATCGGCCGGACTGGTGACCACCTGGTCCTGGGCGGTGGCGCCCAGAATCTGTTGCGCCAGGGCAGACGGCCTGCGGGTGGCGGCGCCCGCCACATTGGCCTGCAACCGCGCGCGATACTCGGCGATCTCCCGGTCCAGCTCATCCTGGCGCACGCCATGCTGAAGGAGCCGCCGCTGTTCGGCCTCGATGGCGCTGAGCGCCTCGCGCCAGCGCCCTTGCTGGGCGTTGGCCAGGATGCTGGTCGTCTCGGCCGCGCCGAACTCGTCATTGACGAAGGCGCCCGCCCCCAGGAAGGGCGGATCAGAGGCCCGCGCCAGCGCCGAAAGCCGCCGGTTCAGGACGGAGAAGCCCAGTTGCTCGACCACCTCGCCGCGGCGACGGGCCTGGGAGTCCGGGCGCTCATCAGGGGCGCGGACCCAGGCCATCTGCAGGGCGGCCTGCACGCCGGGCTCCACGGCGACCCTGGCCTCCAGGCCACGGGGGGGGATCTGGCCAAGATCAGGATCATCTCCGGCCGGGCCCTCGACGGTCCAGCCGCCAAAGGCCTCGATGATCTGGGCCTCCATGGCGTCCACGTCGAAATCGCCGGCGGCCACCAGCAGGGTCCGCTCGGGCCGGTAATAGGCCTGGTAGAAGTCCCGAATGGCCGAGGCCGGGGCGGTGCGCAGGACCTCCACATCGCCGATGGGATAGCGGTCGTTCAGACGCTGATCCTTGAGCAGGAAGGCCAGCCGGCTCTTGTACAGGCGGTAGGGCGGGGTATCGCGGGCCCGTTCCTCCGAGAGAACAATGCCCCGCTCGCGATCGACGGCGTCCTGGGCGATCAGCAGGTTCATCGCGGTTTCCCGCAGCAGCATCAGGCTGGTGGAGACGGTCTCGGCGTCGGTGCGCGGCAGGTCCAGCTTGTAGATGGTCTCATCAAACCCGGTGGAGGCGTTGGTGTCGGCGCCGAAGGCCAGGCCCAGACGCTCCAGGATCTTGATCATCTCCCCTTCCGGCACGGCCTCAGAGCCGTTGAAGGCCATGTGCTCAAGGAAGTGGGCCAGTCCCTGCTGGTCGTCGCGCTCCATCAGGGAGCCGGCGTCGATCCGGAGGCGCAGGGCCGCCTGGCCCTCGGGGATGGTCTGGCGACGGATGGCGTAGCGCATGCCGTTGGGCAGGGTCCCGAAGCGGATCTCGGGATCGGGCGCCACGTCGGTGATGGCCTGGGGCCACTGTCCCGGCTCGAGGCTGGCCCTGGCCTGAGGCTGGGCCACAGCGCCTGAGGGCGACGCGGTCTGAGCCTTGAGGGGAGCCGCACCGGCGAAGCCGGCAAGGGCGAGAGCGACGATAAGCGCAAGCGCCGCTCGCGGGGAACCGATCATTGAGACGTCCGCAGATCACCAGAACAGCGCTCACCATCGCCGCCGGATGGGGCGAGGGCAAGGCGCGAGCGCGGCGAAGGGCGGGCGAGCCCTCTGACTAGTGCGCGCTGGGGCGGCTCACATAGTAGGTGGCGGTGTTGCCCACGGCCGTGGCGACGCCGGTGGCCGAGCGGGCGTAGCCGGACACGGTCACCGAGGTGGAGGCGCCCACATCGGCGTTGTTGACCTGCTGGCTGGTGGCGACCAAGCGTCCGTCGCAATCGCTGCAGACATAGCCGGTGGCCGCATTGCCGATGGCCGTGGCGTTGGCCGAGGCGTCATAGCCCTCTGCGCCGGTGAAGTCGGCGACCACCTCGACGCCGCCGCCGTCGTTCAGCTGAACGGCGTCGATCACCGTCTCTGACCCAAGATTGCCGGCCAGGAAAGAATTGCCCACCCCGTAGGCGATGCTGGCGGCCGAGCCGAACTGATAGGCCGAGGCGCCGGTCTGGGCCCGCACATAGGCCTGATTGTGCTGATCGCTGGTCACGTCCAGCAGTCCGCCCTCGTTGTAGAGGTGGATGTTGTCGCCGGTGGCGGTCGCGCTGGTGGTGCTGAGATAGGCGTTGCCATGCGCGGTGAACTGGCTGGCCTGCGTCATGGCCGCGGCATTGGTCTGGTTGATGATGTAGCGCTCGGCCGAGCCGTAGCCGCCTGAACTGGTCACATTGGTCCCGGTGGCGGCGCCGACGAAGGTCGCCGCGCCGTCCACATAGCCGTAGGTCCCACCGCCATCGGCCACGACATCGGCCTGATTGGTCTGGTTCACCCGGGCGCCGACGGCGCTGGAGCTGGCGCCGAACCCTTGGCTCGCGCCAATGGCCTGCGTCGAGGCGGTGACGTCGCCCACATCGGCGCCCGGCGCCTCCACATGGCTGTGGCTGTAGATCCGCCCAGGCCCGGTCTGCTGGTTGTAGACCCCGCTCAGCGTGCCGCCATAGATGTTGGACTCCGACGTCACCCCGGTTGCGGTGGTGGACAGGGCGGTGACGGCGCCGGAGCTCACCGCCGCATCGAGGCGGGTGTCGGCGGTGACGTTCGCCTGCAGATTCTGGTTGGCGCGGACGTCCAGGGTGACGCCATCAGCCGAACCGTTGAACGCCGCGCCGGTGGCCGTGGTCACCGCCGTGGTCGCCTCAGTGATCTCGACCACGTTCAGGGTCTGGCCGGAGAAGATGTCCCCGGTCTGAACCTGGTCGCTGACGATGACGCTGTCGTAGGTCTGGCTAGTAGCGGCCGCGGACGTCAGAATCGCGATGGACGTTCCAGCGATTAGGCTCTTCACGAGTCTGCGCATTGTTGGTCCCCAGATTGTTGTAGGCCGGGACATAGGCGCCGGTGATCCCCACCGTGCTCCCGCCCAGGGGGTCGGACGAGAGGCAGGCCTGAGGACCGGGCATGCCGTAGAGGTTGGCGCTCATCTCGATAACCGCCCGCTCCACCAGGGAGCGCACCGCCAGCTGCATGGGCTCGAGCGCGCCGGTGCCTGCGGAGATGTCGAACACATTCCCGCCGAGGAAGTCGAACAGGCCCACGCCCACTTCGCGGCCGATCACCTGTTTCTGGTAGGAGATGACGTCCACCACTTCGAGGGTGCGGGTGTTGATGAGCCGCAGGTCCAGGCCGATGTTCATGATGAACAGACGACCGCGAACATTGCCCTTGAGGTCCTGCGGATCGGGATCGCCGGCCCCGACATCGAAGCCGGAGGAGCGGATGTTGAAGTTCAGCTCCGTCAGGCCGCCGGCCACATAGAAGTCCGAGCCGGGGACCTGGCCGGCCAGGATGCGGCGATACTCCGCCGGCATGTTGGGGGCGGGGTTCGGCTGGTCGGAGATCAGCTTGTTGTTGGCGTATTTGAGCTCGAGCTCCGACACCGAGGTGTCGAACCGCTCGACCAGCGGCATGCCGGCCTTGGCGAAGGCCGACATGGCCATCAGCGAGGCGCCCTGGGTGATCTTGCGGCCGCTGCCGTCAGACTCGGTCTTGCCCGTATAGTCGGCGATCCGGCCCACGGCGATGCGCGGGGCGGTCAGGTTCGAGGTGCGGGCGTAGCCGGCCAGGCAGACCAGGGCCGTGGAATAGGGGGTCGGATTGGCGGTCACCGGCGCGCTGCCGATGGGGCGGCTGTAATTGCCGCCGGGGCCGGCCACCGGGGTGGCGCAGGCCGACAGGGTGAGCGCCAGGGCGCTGAGCGCGCCGCCGAGCCGCAGGGTCTGACTACTGGGCATCGCCGACCCCGCCAGACGTCATCTGGGTTCCGGCCGAGACATTGCCGTTGTTCACCTGGGTCGAGTTGACGATGACCGTGTTGTAGTTGCCCTGGGTCACCACCACGAGATTGTTGCCGATGGCGCTTGAGCCTCCGGAGCTGGCGCCGACGCCGGCATAGGCGTCAGCCGAGCCCCAGGAGCGGCTGAAGGAGGACTGGTCTTCGCCGGTCAGGATCAGGCCGTCGACGATGACGCGGTTGCCGTTGGCGTCGCGGGTGGACACATCCACCGGATGGTTCTCACTGCCCGCATATCGACCCCATCCGGCGTTGAAATCCGCGGAGTTGGTGGTCATCTGCTGCGCCTGGGCGGCGCCTGAGCCGGCAAGGCTCGCAACGATGGCGGCGAGCCAGGCGGCTGGGCGGACGGGAGTGACGAGGGCCATGGGCTGGCGGTCTCCGGGGACAGGGCGCGGGATTCATTAAGCAAACCACGTGCCAAACTTGGACGCCGGCCTATCTAGGGGGGCTAACCCTCGCGATTTCGTTAAGGCTGACGGCCTATTGGCCTGAACGCCGCAGGAGGACGCACTTTTGGCAGATCACCGCGAGCCCATTTTCAAGGCGCCCTGGCCGGCCATGGTGCTGGTCGGGGCAATCCTCGGGGCCTTTGGGCTGCAGGTCTTTGTTGTGGGGGAGGCGGCCTATCAGCGCTTCGGCTTCTCGCCCGCGGCCTATGAGGCCGGCGCGCAGTTTGGTCTGGTGAGCGCGCTCTTTGTCCATGGCGGGCTGATGCACGCGGGCATGAACGCGGCCGGCGCCCTGGCCTTCGGCAGTCCGACCGCCCGGCTGTTTGGCCTGCGGGCGAGCGGCGCGGCGATCTTCTTCGCCTATTATCTGGCCTGTGGGGCGCTAGCCAACCTCGCCTTCGCCAAGCTGCATCCGGGCGAGGAGATCCTTCTGGTCGGCGCGTCTGGCGCGGTGTTTGGCCTGATTGGGGCGGCGACCCGCATCCTGGCCGGCGCAGGGCGGCTCGCGCCCCTGTTCGATTCCCGTGTGCTGTTCATGAGCGCGGCCTGGATTGGTCTCAATCTGATGATCGCCGTCCTCGGCTTCGCGCCCGGGCTGGATGGGGCGGTGGCCTGGGAGGCGCATATTGCTGGCTTTCTGGCCGGTCTCTTCCTGGTGGGGCCGGCCGCCTGGCTGGCCCGGCGCCTGTCGCCGCCGGCCGAGGTCCCGCCGGATCCGGCCCCGCTGGACCCGCCCATCTGAGCGATTGCCAGAACCGGCGTTATGCGACAGGCTGATCTCCTAGGGGATGAGGGAGAAAACGACCTATGCTTGTGTCCCAGATCCTGAAGACCAAGGGCGACCTGGTCTTCACCGTGACGCCCAACGACTCCGTCAGTTCAGTCTCGGCCCTGCTCCACGCCCGCCGCGTCGGCGCCCTTGTGGTGGTGGACAATGGGCGGGTGGTCGGGATTGTCTCTGAACGCGACGTGGTCCGCATCGTCGCCGAGCAGGGGGCCTCGGCCCTGGACCGGCCTATTTCCGGTTGCATGACCAGCGATGTCCTGTTCGCTACGCCGGGCGAGACCGTCGACGCCCTGCTCGAGCGGATGACCGACCGCCGGGTCCGCCATCTGCCGATCTGCCAGGACGACAAGCTGTTGGGCATTGTCTCCATCGGCGACCTGGTGAAGCACAAGATCTCCGAAGTGGTCGCCGAGGCCGACGGCCTGAAGGCCTATATCGCCGCCGGCTGACCGGGTGAGTGTTCCGCATCTGGAGGGGGAGGGGGTCAGCATCCGGCCCCAGCGCCCAGCAGACATCGAGGATTGCTGCCGCCTCTATCAGGAGATCGGCTGGGATGAGCCGGGGCTCAGCCCGTCGGTCGCCCGCGCGCAGCGCCAGGCTTGGCTGGACTGGGCTATCCGCAATGAGGCGCAGCTGGCCGCCCTGCATCAGCCGCCCTATGGGGATCGGGTGATCTGTGACGCCGATGGGGCGTTCGCCGGCATGATCGGCATTGTGCCCAGGCTGGAGCCCTTCGGCCGGCTACCGAGCCAGGGCGGCGATCCCGCTGCCCGCCTCAGCCCCGAGGTCGGGCTGTTCTGGGCGCTGCGGCCAGCCTGGCAGGGGCGGGGCCTGGCCACCGCTGCGGCGAAACTTCTGTCAGACTGGATGTTCGCGGTGCTGGGCCTGCAGCGCATCGTGGCCGGAACCGAGTATGGGAACGCCGCCTCTATCGCCGTCATGCGGCGGCTGGACATGCGGCTCGAGCGCAACCCCAGTCCAGAGCCGCCGTGGTTTCAGATTTCCGGCAGTCTTGAGGCCCCTAAGGCCGAGGAGCGGAATACTTCGCCGCCCGGGCCGGCCACGGCGTCGGCCAGGCTATAGGCTTCCAGCACGCTTGCTGTGGCGTCCCGGGCGCGCAGGAGCGCCTCGCGTAGGGTGCAGGTTGCTAGATCAGTGCAGTCCTCACACTTGCGGAAGGCGGTGCGGCTGACGCAAGGGGCCAGCGCAAGCGGGCCTTCCATAACCCGGATAACCTCAGCGAAAGCGATCTCTGACGCGGGTCTCGCCAGGATATAGCCGCCGAACTTGCCGCGTCGGCTAACCACCAGCCGGTGCCGGGATAACTCTAGTAGGATGGCCTCCAGGAACTTGCGCGGCGCATCAGCCCGTAGGGCCAGTTCCCCAGAGGTCAGTTGGGCGCCCTCCACCCGGGCTAGCTCCACCAGGGCCCGCAGGGCGTATCTTGTCTTCTGCGACAGCATCTGCGCCCGCGCCTCCTCTGCGCGCCACTTCCTCTTAGGGAGTCTACCGTCCACCGGGCAAGGCGCTCTGCGGCGGCGGCCGGCTGCATTGACTCCGAAGGGCGTGCTGCCTAGATAGTCCGCTCCGGCCGCGACGCCGGTGCGAAACGGTCGGCAGCCGAAAGGCTCTTGACCTTTTCTTCATCGGTCGCTAGCTTCCGGTCCTTCAATCGAATCGCTGCGGACAAATGAGGGCAGCCCCTCGGCGGCCCGAAGTGATTTTTGCGCCAAATTCCTCCGGGAAGATGACGCAAAGAAAGTCCGAAAGGATCGATTGACACTCTCGGGGGTGGCGACTAGATACGCCGCTCCTCGCCGCCGACGGATTGGTTGGCGGGGCTGGCGGAAGCCGGTTTGGTCTTTGACATTGTTGAATTGGAAAGAGAAACGCAGGCGGCGGTGTTCTGGCGATG
>NZ_JAUYAW010000070.1 GCF_030693405.1 Phenylobacterium sp. | reverse complement strand
GGGCGGAACGTCTCGGGGAGCGGCTGGCGCAGGCCGGAACCCCCGCCGCACACCCCTGGCGCGGCGCCGGTCTGGCCGCCCCCGATGCGCTTGAGCAGGCGCGCCTCGGCCCCCTGCTCGACGAGGTGAGCCAACGCCTGGCCGTCCTGTCTGCGGCGGGTCGCGCCGCTGGCGACCTGCTCGGCGTCGGCGAGGCGCCGAGCCTGGCCGAGACGCCGGACTGGATTTCAGCCCTGCGCCATCTGGCTCAGCGCCAGGAGGCGGCGATCGGCGCCATCGCCCATCCCCTGGCGGTAGGCCTCGCCGATGTCCTCGCCGAGACTGCGGGCGCGGCGGTGCGTCTGCAGGCCCTGCGGGCGCGCCTGGAGCCGCTGATCAGGCCCGAGGCCTGGCGGGAGGACTGGGCGACCTGCCGTCGTATTCTGGCGGGCGAAGGCGGCTCCCTCCTCCGCATCTTCTCTGGGCGTTACCGCGCGGCGGTGGCCGATCTTCGAGGCGTCTGGATTGGGAAGCTGCCTAAGCAGGCCGCGCGCATCGCGGCCCTCGATGACCTCATGACCGCCCAGGCCCTCGCCCGGGCCGTGGACGAGGCTCAGGCGCGCCTGCGGCCCTGGCTCGCCGATCGCTGGCGCGGCGAGGCCACCGACTGGGTCTTCGCCGCCGATCTCGCCGCTTGGCTGCAGGCCGCTGCGCGACACCAGCCCCGGATCAGCCTGGTCGCCCGCGAGGTGCTGGGCCGCGCGCCAAGCGCTGCGATCCAGGCCAGCGCGCTGGAGGACGCCCAGGTCGCGGCGCTCGGCGCGTTCGACGATCTGGCCGCCCGGCTCAGTCTGGATGAGGCGGTGGCCTTCGATGGCCGCCCACGTGGCGAGCTGAGCGCCGCCGACCTGGACCACAACGTCCAGCGCTGGCGCGGCCGGCTAGCCGACATCGTCCAGTGGCCGCCGATCCGGGAAGACCTGGCCTGGCTGACCCAGTCCGGCGCCGGCGAGTTCGCCCGGCAGGTCTTCGACGGCGACATCGCGCCCGCCCAGACCGCGCCGGTGTTGATGCTGGCGGCGTATGAGGCGATGTGGAAAACCATGCTCGCGGCCGACCCCACCCTGGGGCAGGCCCAGGGGGATGACCTCGATCCGGCTGTCCGGCGTTTTCGCGGAGCCGACCGGGCGCGGATCCGGTCCCTCGCCCGGGAAGTCGCCCAGATCCATATGGTGCGTCGCCCGACAGGCAGCGCCGGCGCCGTCGGGGTGCTGGTGGACGAGATGAACAAGTCCCGCCGCCTGAAACCTGTTCGACAGCTCATGGAGCAGGCCGGGGAGGCCATCCTTCGGTTCACGCCAGTCTTCCTGATGAGCCCCCTGTCGATCGCCCAGTACCTGAAGCCCGGCGTCGTGCAGTTTGACCTGCTGGTGATCGATGAGGCCAGTCAGGTCAGGCCGGAGGACGCCCTGGGCGCCATCGCCCGGTGTCGTCAGGTTGTCGTGGTGGGCGATGACCGTCAGCTTCCGCCGACCAGCTTCTTCAACCGTATGGTCAATGACGACGGCCCCGACGACGACGAGGACGAGGTAGCCTCTGACACCTCCAGCGTCCGCAAGGCGACGGTCAAGGACGTAGAGAGCATCCTGAACCTCTGCTCACGTTTCCCCGAGCGGATGCTGCGCTGGCATTACCGCAGCGAACATCCCGCCCTGATCGCCACCTCCAACCGCAACTTCTATTGCAACCAGCTGATGATGCCGCCCTCGGTGGTGGCGCGGGCCAGCGATGGCGAGACCGGTCTCGTCTTTCACGCCGTTACGCCCGGCGGCTATGAGCGCGGCCGCACCGCGCGCAACGAGATTGAAGCCGAGGCCGTCGCCCAGGCCGTCCTGCGCCACTCTCGGGACCGGACCGACCTTTCCCTGGGCGTCGGGACGTTCTCGGTGGCCCAGCGCGACTGTGTTCGGGACCGCATCGATGACCTAGCCCTCAAGCACCCGGAACTGGACGCCTTCATCAAGGGCACAGCGACCCGGGCGCCGCTTTTCGTGAAGAACCTGGAGAATATCCAGGGCGATGAGCGCGACGTGATCTTCATCTCGGTTGGCTATGGCAAGGACCGCGACGGGCGGCTGACCCAGAACTTCGGGCCGGTCGGGCGCGAGGGCGGAGAGCGGCGTCTGAACGTGCTGATCACCCGGGCGCGGAAGCGCTGCGAGGTCTTCTCCTCCCTGGAGCCTGACGACATCAAGCTGGACGCAGGCGCGAGGCCCGGGGTGGTGGCGCTCAAGGAGTTCCTGACCCTGGCCCGCCACGGCTACAGCGATCTCATCACCCCGTCGGCAAGGGGCTTCGACAGCGACTTCGAGCACGCCGTCAGCCTGGCGGTGCGCGACCTTGGCTATGAGTGCCACCCGCAGGTGGGGATGGCCGGCTTCTTCATCGACCTGGGCGTCATCGATCCCGCATACCCTGACCGCTACATCCTGAGGATCGAGTGCGACGGGGCGGCCTACCACGCCTCACGCTACGCCCGGGATCGCGACCGCCTGCGCCAGCAGATCCTGGAGGCCCGCGGTTGGCGGATGCATCGGATCTGGTCGACCGACTGGTTCTATCGCCGCGATCACGAGATCGAGAAGCTGCGCCAGGCCCTGGACGCGGCCGCCGCCGGCCGGCCCGCGCCTGTAGCGCCGGTTGAAGAGGTCGACCTCCTGGCCGTTGAACGTGATGAGCGCCCAGTCGCTGGCGACGCCGCGCCCGACATCACCTCGTCCGCAGACCCGTCGCCCGCCGGCCTGCCCCCCTACCGGTTCGCCGCGCCTGAGGCGCCCCAGGGAGTCGAGCCTCACCGCATGAGCGCCGAGCAGCTGGCGGTGATCATCAGCGAGATCGTCCGTATCGAGCAGCCCGTCCACGAGGAGGAAGTCGCCCGAAGGCTGGCCACAACCTGCGGGCTGCAACGGGCCGGCAGCCGGGTGCAGGAGGCGGCCGTCGCCGGGCTTCGCGCCGCCGAGGCCCGCGGGGAGGTCCAGTCCGACGGACCCTTCTGGCTGGGTCAGGACTCAGGCGAGGTCCTGCCAAGAACCCGCTCGGCGCTCGCCTCGGGGGACCATGTCCGCAAGGCCGCCATGATCGCGCCCGGCGAACTGGCGGCGGCCGCTGAGCTCGTCCTTCGGCAGAACCAGGCCCTGGAGGCCCCAGAGTTGGTCTCGGAGACCGCGCGGGCGCTCGGCTTCTCGCGCCTGACCCCCGAGCTTTCGGCGGCGATTTCCGCGGCGATCGAGGCGCGGCTCCGGGCTGACCTCGAGATCGACCACCTGAACCGTCTGCGGTTCGCCCCGCCTGCGCTTGGCGTTAGGGCGGGCTAAGCGGCTGGGTCAGGTCGAACGCCACACGGAACAGGCGGCCGGGCCGGGCCAGCTCATAGGTGAAGGTCTGGGGCGACAGCTCCAGGGACCAGACATTGGTGTTGGACACCGTCCGGTCGGTACGGGTGAACAGCGCGATGGAATAGGCGTCCACGGGGAAGCTCTGGCGGCCAGCGGTTCCGGGATCAAGGCTGTCGCCGCCGTACTGCGAGATTTCGTCCTCGGTCCCATCGACGTGGCGGTGGTCGTGCTTGAGCCGCAGCCGGTCCTCGCCGAGGCGGGTGATCACCCAGGTCCGCGACCGGTCCTCCCCCACATGGAAGGGAACGCGGATCTCAGTGTCGCTGCAGCTGGCGACGGTCATGACGAGCTCGGCCTCGCGGAACGCGGCATCGGTCTCGTTGCCAGCGGCCACCTGGCCCTTGAAGCTCTGGCCGCAGACCTGTCGCAGGGCCGTGAAAAACTCGCCGGCCGGGCTTTGCGCCAGGGCGGCAGGCGCAGCGGTCAGCCACGCGGCGGCGGCCAGGGTCAGGGCGAATCTCATGGTCGGCGTCTCCAGCTACAGAAAAGCGCCTTGCGGCCCCGATGATGACCCTAGGGGCGCCAACGCCCGCCGTCCAACCACACCGGCCCGAGGGGATCGGCGGCGGCTCTCGGCGGCCCCGCCCATGGGTTAGGCTGCTGGCCAGTGTTTCAGTCGATTCGGATAGCCCCATGAGCAAGCCCCCAGAGCTGAACTACCGGCCCCTGAGCGACGGGCGCTACGAGGTCTGGCTGCATGCGGTGGTCACCCAGGACGCCCTGCTCGGCCTGCACGGAGTCCTGGCCCAGTATGGCGCCGAGGGGCCTCCCGAAGCGCCAGAGCCTGAAGATCCCACCGCCGCTGGCGAGGCCGAGCCTGACGAGGGCGGCGGCAGGGCTCACTGACGCTCAACGGCCAGGCGGGGCTTTCAGGGAGCGCAGCATCAGCTCATGGACATAGGCGGCCACGTCGGACAGCGCCGCATCCAGGGCGTCGCGCACCGCCGGCAGGCGTCCCTCCCCGTGGACCTCGGCGGCCTCGCAGGCCGCAGCCAAGGCGCCGGCGCCGATCCCCCGGGCCGTCCCCTTGATGGTATGGACCGCGTCCGGCCAGCCCTCCTGGCCAGGGGCGATCAGAGGCGCCCACAGCGCCGCCTGCTGGCGAAACAGCTCCAGCACCTCCTGCACCACCTCCAGGTCGCCGGCGGCGTAGGATTCCAGATAGCCGAAGTCCACCGCCCCGGTCAGATCACGCCTGGCCATAATTCTCTTCGCCCCTCGCTTGCCAAGCCGAGAAATCCGGCTATGTTCCGCGCCCTCGCCGGGACCCCCGCCAAAGGGGTCCGACGCGATGGGTGCATAGCTCAGTTGGTAGAGCAGCTGACTCTTAATCAGCGGGTCGTAGGTTCGAATCCTACTGCACCCACCAAGTTTTCCCTCGAAAACTGAAGGTGGCCGGTCCCCATGGGTGTCGGGGGCCTTCGGAGCATTGTGCATGTGGCCGCTCGTCGTCCTCAGCCTCGTCGCGATCAATGCGGCGACCTTCGCCCTGTTCGCCATCGACAAGCATCAGGCAAGGACCGGAGGCCGCCGGATCCCCGAACGCACCCTTCTGTTGATGGCCGTCCTGGGCGGCTCCGCCGGCGCTGTGGCCGCCCAGCAGGTCCTGCGTCACAAGACGCGCAAGCAGCCGTTCGGGGCGAGGCTGGCCTGGATTATCGGCGCACAGGCGGTCGGCCTCGTCCTGGTGCTGGCCCGGTTTCAGGAGTGAACCTGTAAGGCCGCGGGGGCGGGCTGGGCTATGGCCTCAAGCGGGATGGCAACGCTTCAGCCTGCCGGGCGTTGGCCTCAAGGCGAGCGCCGCGGACTGTCGGCGCCTTTATCGCAAGGCTATGCTCGCCTCCCCTGCGTCCGTACGAACTCAAGGATGATCTGACATGTCTGCGCCCGCGCTTCGCCTCGCCCTTTTCGCCACCTGCCTGATGGCCGCCCCCGCCATGGTCCAGGCCCAGTCGGCCACGCCCCAGGCCGCCGCTGCGCCGGCGGCCGCCTTCGAACTCGCTCCCCTGCCCTATGGTTATGAGGGGCTGGAGCCGGTGATCGACGCCCAGACCATGCAGATCCACCACGGCCGCCATCACCAGGGTTATGTGAACAACCTCAACACCGCGGTCGCCCAGACCCCGGCCCTGGCCGGCAAGTCCCTGGAGGCGATCCTCGGCGAGGTTTCGAAGCACCCGGCCGCGGTCCGCAACAATGCCGGCGGCCACTACAACCACACCCTGTTCTGGACGCTGATGGCGCCCGCCGATCAGGTCGGCGAGCCGTCTGCAGCGCTGAAGGCGCAGATCGACAAGGACTTCGGGTCGATGGAAGCCTTCAAGAAGGCCTTCGAGGCCGCCGGCGCCCAGCGCTTCGGCTCAGGCTGGGCCTGGCTGGTGTGGGACGGCGACAAGCTGGCCGTCGCCTCGACCCCGAACCAGGACAACCCGCTGATGGACGACGCCCCGGTGAAGGGCGCGCCGGTCATCGCCAACGATGTGTGGGAACATGCCTACTACCTCAAGCACCAGAACAACCGCGGGGGCTATCTCAGCGCCTGGTGGAGCGTGCTCAACTGGAATGAAGCCAACCGCCTGTTCGACGCCGCCCGACAATAGGGCGGAGGTGCGCCCGGCTCGCGCCCCTTCGGCGCGCAGGCCGGGCGCGTCCCCAGATAGCGGGAGGTCCAGCGGGTAGGCGCCCGCCGCGAGGGGTCAGGGGTTGAGCGTGGCGTCGTGGTCCGCCGCAGGATGGACTTCCGGCGGATCATTGAGCGGCGGCAGATAGGCGGCCACCAGATCTTCGCGCTCGGCCACCCTGACCGCGCGCCGCACGTTCAGCCGAAGCAGCAGTTCAGCACCGGGCCAGCGCTGGCGCACATCGTCCAGGCGGCCGCTCAGATCATCGGCCATGACGTTCTCGGTCTCCCCGGCGTAGAGGAGCCGCGTCTCGGCCCCTGGGCCGGTTTCGGCGATGACATAGTTCGCCCCCGCGGTCGGCGGGATGCGGTCATCCTCCAGGGCGGTATAACGATAAGTAGCGCCGGACTTTCCGGCGAAATCGAGTTGGCGGGCCAACGCAACGCTCCCAGCCTTGAATACGCATTTGCAGATATGTCGGCAGGGGGGCCGCCGACGCCCCTCTCTACACGGTCAATTCGGGCGAAAGCGAGACATCATCGGCGGCCAAGCTTGGGATTTTCCACCGGTTTGGCCCTGGGGGAACAACCGGCGCCATAAGACGTTCCGACCAGACCCCGGGCTCTGCTAGGATTTCGGCGAGGCGGCGTCATTCGAATCCGCCCTGAGTTTGGAGCCGCACCATTTCCAAGGTTTCCCCCAATGGCGACCAGCCCGCAGCCTTTGAGCTCGTCGGCGACGGGGATTCGCGAACGGTCCGCCTGACCGGAGACTGGACGCTGAACGCCCTGGACCGTGAAGGCCGCCGCCTCAGCGCGGCCCTGCGGGACGCCCCGGCGCAGCGCTTTGATCTCACCGAGGTCGGCAAGCTGGACACGGCCGGCGCCTTCGCCCTGATCCGCGCCGCCGGCGGGGCGCTGGATCCGGCCAAGGTCGAGGCCCGTCCCGAAAGCCAGCGTCTGATCGAACTGGTGGCTGAGGCGGCCGCCAAGCGGGAGGCCCCGAAGCGCGAGCCCCGCGGCTGGCACGAGATGACCGTGCGGATCGGCAAGGGGGTGGTCGGCACCGGCTACGACGCCTTCGACACCCTGGTCTTCGCGGGCCACCTGCTGATCGTGCTGGCCAAGAGCGTGGTCAATCCCATGCGCATCCGCTGGGCCTCGGTCTTCTCGCTGGCCGAGCGGGCCGGCCTGGACGCCATCCCCATCGTGGCTGTGACCTCGTTCTTCATCGGCGCGGTCGTGGGCCTGCTGGGCGCCAACATGCTGCGGGAGTTCGGCGCCCAGGTGTTCGCCGTTGAACTGATCGGCGTGGCGGTGCTGCGGGAGTTCAACATCCTGATCACCGCCATCCTGCTAGCCGGCCGATCGGCCTCATCCTTCGCCGCCGAGATCGGCTCGATGAAGATGAACCAGGAGGTAGACGCCATGAAGGTCATGGGCGTCGATCCCTTCGAGGCGCTCGTCTTCCCCCGTTTCATGGCCCTGCTGGTGACCATTCCCCTGCTGACCTTTGTGGCCACCCTCGCCGGCCTGTGCGGCGGCTTGGCGGTGACCTGGAGCGTGCTGGACATCGGGCCGAGCTTCTTCTTCCAGCGGATCCTGGAATATGTCGGCCCCACCCACTTCTGGGTCGGCCTTTCCAAGGCCCCGATCATGGCCATCGTCATCGCCGGCATTGGCTGCCGTCAGGGGATGGAGGTTGGCGGCGACGTGGAGTCCCTGGGACGGCGGGTGACGGCGGCGGTGGTCCACGCCATCTTCGCCATTATCATGATCGATGCGGCCTTCGCCCTGCTCTATATGGAGCTGGACATTTGACCGACCTCGGCCCCCTTCCCGACGCCCCGGACGACGCAGAGGGCGACGACTTCGTGATCGAGGTCGAAGGTCTGCGCTCGCAGTTCGGCGACCATGTGGTCCATGAGGACCTCAACCTGAATGTCCGACGCGGCGAGGTCGTGGCGGTGGTGGGGGGGTCCGGCTCGGGCAAGTCGGTCCTGCTGAACTCCATCATCGGTCTGAAGGTCCCCGAGGGCGGCACGGTGAAGGTCTTCGGCCAGGACGTGAGCCGTGGCCGCGAGACTGGGGGACTGGAGCGCCGTTGGGGCGTTCTGTTTCAGCACGGCGCGCTGTTCTCCAATCTGACCGTGCGGGAAAATATCGAGGCGCCCATGCGCGAACACACGAAGCTTTCGGTCAAGGAGATGGAAGAGCTGGCGGACCTGAAGATCGCCCTTGTGGGTCTGCGGCCTGACGCCGGGGCGCTGAAACCTGCGGAACTTTCTGGCGGCATGCGCAAACGCGCGGCGCTGGCCCGAGCGCTCGCCCTCGACCCCGACCTGCTGTTCCTCGATGAACCCACGGCGGGCCTTGACCCCATCGGCGCGGGCGCCTTTGACGAACTGATCCGCGACCTCTCCGACAGCCTCCACCTTACGGTGTTCATGATCACCCACGACCTCGACAGCCTCTATACGATCACCGACCGCGTGGCGGTGATCGCCGACAAGAAGGTCGTCGCCGAAGCGCCGGTCGCCGAGCTGGAATCCTCTGACCATCCCTGGATCCAGGAGTACTTCCTCGGCCCCAGGGGCCGCGCCGCGGCGAAAGCCACCGCCCAGGGGAGCCGGGCCTGACCATGGAAAAGAACGCCAACTACGCCCTGGTGGGGCTCTCGACCTTGATCCTGTTTGTCGGTCTGGTCATCTTCAGCATCTGGCTGGCGCGGGTGGCCTTCGCCCGGGACTATGATGTCTACGACATTCTGTTCCAGGGTCCGGTGCGTGGCCTGACCCAGGGCGGCGAGGTGCACTTCAACGGCATCAAGGTCGGCGAGGTCACAGACATCTCGCTGGACCGGACCAATCCCAGCCGGGTGATCTCCCGGGTGCGGGTGAATTCCGACGTGCCGATCCGCGTGGACTCCTTCGCCACCCTCGAGCCTCAGGGGATCACCGGCCTGAACTATGTGCAGATTTCGGCCGGCACCTCGACCAGGCCGCTGCTGAAGGAAGCCTCTCCCGAGGGCAAGGTCCCCGTGATCCAGAGCCAGCGCAGCGCCCTGGCCGACCTCCTGGAAGGCGGCGGCACCGTGTTGTCGCGCACGGTAGAGGCTCTGGACCGGGTCAACCGCGTCCTGTCGGACGAGAACATTCTCACCCTGGGGGCGGCGATCTCCGACGCCCAGGCGGTCACCGCCGAGCTGCGCGAGCGCAAGGCGATCATCGCCGACGCCCAGGTCGCCCTGCAGAATATCGGCGAGGCCGCCGAGGAGGCCCGCGCCCTGGCCGCCTCCACCAGGGACATCGTCGACACGGACGGCCGCGCCGCCATGGCCAGCCTGAGCGAGGCCGCCGCTGAGACCGAGGCCGCCGCCGCCGACCTGCGTCGCATGTTGGCCTCTCTTGAGGGACCCACGGCCGACTTCGCCACCTATGGCCTGCCCCAGGTGACCCGCGCGGCCGAAACCCTGCAGGACGCCGCCGAGTCCCTCTCGCGCCTCACCAATGAGGTCAGCGCCAACCCCCGCGGCGTGGTGAGCAAGGGCCCCGCCAAGGAACTGGAGATCCAGCCATGATCGCGCCTCTGCGGACCCTGATCGTCATCGCCGCGGCCCTGGCCCTGTCGGCCTGCGTCTCCCTGCTGCCGGACACCGAACCCTCGCAGCTCTACAGCTTTGGCGCTGGCATGACCGAAGACACCCCGACGCCGCGCAGCGCCGAGTCCTTTGGCCTCATCCTCCCGAGCACGGGTTTCGCACGGGCCGCCAGCGGCGACCGGATCCTCACCATGACCGGGGCCGAAGCCGCCTATGTGGCTAGCGCTCGCTGGGTGGCGCCGGCCAGCGTCCTGTTCGAGGAGGCCGTCGCCCGGGCGTTTGACGCCAACACAGGGCCCGCGCGCCTGGTCACCCGGGGCGAGGTGCGAGAGGCCGCCAGCGTCCTCCGCCTCGATGTGCGCCAGTTCGAGACCGTCTATGACCGGGGCCAGGGTGCTGCGCCGATGGTGGTGGTGCGGGTGCGCGCCACCCTGGTGTCCCGCGACGACCGCACGCTGGCCGCCGAAGACATCTTTCAGGCCGAAATCCGCGCCGGCGATAACCGGGTCAGTCAGATCGTCTCGGCCTATGACGTGGCTGTCAGTCAGGTGCTGGCCGAACTGGTGGACTGGTCCAACCGCAACGGCGCGCCGGCCGCCTAAGCGCGGCGGCCAACTCCAGGACAGCCCGCCCGCAACCCTCGCCTGCGCCTGCGCAGCGTCACAATCGGGCCGGGCGACCGGCCGCAGACTCCCTCCGCCTGCAGACCGTGCAGAGGGCTGTTCGACTTGGGGTCAGGCTGAACGCGTTCAGGTCAGCTTGGCCGCTGGCGGTTCTTCGGGGACGACCTGTCCCTTGATCCGCCGACAGGCGCCACCGACCGTTTTAGGTGATGGTCGACGCCCCTGGCGCCGCCAGGGGACACCTTCATGGCCGAACCCCGTGCAAAATTTGTCGCCTGGGTGGGCGCTCAGATCCTCCCTCATGAGGGCGACGTCCGTCGCTGGCTGAGCCGCGCCGGATGGAGCCGTGACGAAATCGACGACATCGTTCAGGACGCCTACTGCCGGATCGCGGCGCTGGCCTCGGTCGACCACATCCAGAACGGCAGGGCCTATCTGTTCCAGACCACCCGCAGCGTGGTGACCGATCGTCTGCGGCAGGCCCGTGTGGTGTCGCTCGCCCACACGACGGAATTGGCTCTGATGGACGTCTTAGATCATGCGCCCTCCGCCGAGCGGGTGGTGGCCGGCCGGCTGGAGCTTCGCCGGGTCCAGGCTGTCATCCAGGCTTTGCCTGATCGGTGCAGGACGATATTCATGATGCGCCGGGTCGAGGGGCTGTCCCAGCGTGAGATCGCCCAGCGGCTCGGCGTAACCGAGAATGTGGTGGAGGCCCAGGCGGCGCGGGGATTGCGCCTGATCCTGAGCGCCCTCACCGGTGACGATGGAGCAGAAGAGGCGGCCGGCCGTCCACAGCCTGATGTCAGAGGTTCAACCCGCAAGAGAGATCGATGACGAGGCGGCCCTCTGGGCCGTGCGGAGCGATGCGCGGGAGCTCGAGCCCAGGACCGAGGCGGAGCTGGCGGCGTGGCTGGCGGGAGATCCCCGTCGGCAGGGGGCGTTTCTTCGCGCCCAGGCCGCCCTGAGCCTGGTGGATCGGGCCCGCGCCCTGCCCTCCGACGCCCTGCAGCCGGAGCCTGCGGCCCCAGCCCTACCCCGGCGCGCCTTGCTGGCCTGGGGAATTGGCGGGGCGGCGGCGGCGATGGGCGGCGCGGCCGTCCTGCTGAATCTCCGCACAGAGGCGTTCACCACCGGCCTGGGCGAAATCCGGCGCGCGCCCCTGGCTGACGGCACCCAGATGATCCTCAACACTGACAGCGCCCTGAAGGTCCAATTCACCGCGCGCCGCCGGCAGGTGGATGTGCTCCGCGGCGAGGCCTGGTTCGACGTCGCCCACGACCTGCAGCGCCCCTTCGTCGTCCGCGCCGGCGGGACCCGCTTCGAGGCCCTGGGCACCGCCTTCAGCGTCCGGCAGCGGGGGGAACGGACGGATCTGCAGGTCACCGATGGGGTGGTCGCCGCGTCCCGGTCCGACAGCGACCAGCGCGCCGAGGTGCCCGCCGGGCACCGGCTGACGATCGCTGATGGCGGCCAGCCCTTCGTGGTCACCCCCGACCCGGCCGCGATCCGCCGCAGTCTGGCCTGGCGACAGGGCGAGTTGGTGCTGGACGGCGAAACCCTCGCCGAGGCCGCGGCGGAGTTTAACCGGTACAACACGCTCAAGATCATCGTTGAGGATCCCGAGCTCGGGGCCGAACGCCTGGTCGGCCTGTTCCGCACGGGCGATCCGGAGTCCTTCGTCGCGTCCGTGACCACGCTTCTGGACGCGGAAGTCCGCCGTGAGGGCGAGACCCTGCGTCTCTGGCGCCCGTGATCGCGCCGCAGACCACGACGGCTGATTAATTTTCAAGCGATCGGCCCCGATGTGGCCGGCCACCGCCCCGAGGCCCCCGGAACCCTGACCCCGGCCCGTCCTCCCCCCTGACGCCGGATGGAGCCGGTGTGAGCCATGGGGGATAGGATGAGCACCAACACCAAGACGATGACCGCCTTGCGGCGGAGCCTTTTCGGCGCCTGCGCCGTCGGCGCCATGCTGACCGCCGCGCCGGTCTGGGCGCAGGTTCAACCTTTTCAGGTCGCGCCGCAGCCGGCCTCGACAGGCATCGCCGAGTTCGCGCGGCAGGCCGGGGTCCAGATCCTCGTCGCCGCCGACCAGGTGCGCCACAAACAGACCCGCGGCGTCCAGGGGGACCTGCCGGTCCGCCAGGCCCTGAAGGGGCTGCTGGCCGGCACAGATCTGGTGATCGTCGCCGATGATGGCCGCACCATCACCCTTGGCCCCGCCCCGACGCCCCTGATCCGCACCGCCTGGCAGGCGCCCAACCCGCCGATGGCGACGGCGCCGGCCGCGCCGATGCCGGTGGCCGCCGCCGCGGAGGTGGAGGTGGGCGAAGTGCTGGTGACCGGCTCCCGCCTGCAGGTCAGCGGCTTCCAGGCGCCGACCCCGGTCACCACCGTTGGCGCGGCCGAGATCGACCAGCGCGCCGCCGCCAGCGTGTTCGAAATCGTCCGCGACATCCCCAGTTTCCGAGGCTCCAGCGGCCCGAGCGTGAACTCGACCGGCGCTCAGAACGCGTCCAAGGCCAACCTCGATCTCCGCGGCCTGGGTAGCCAGCGGACCCTGGTGTTGCTGAACGGCCGTCGCCACGTACCGGATGGGCAGACGGGTCTGTTCGACACCAACCTGATCCCCACCAGCCTGATCGAGCGGGTGGAAATCGTCACCGGCGGCGCCTCGGCCGCCTATGGCTCCGACGCCGTGGCCGGTGTGGTCAACTTCATCCTGCGCAACCGCATGGAAGGTCTCGACCTCAACCTCCAGTACGGCGTCTCCCAGGAGGGGGACAATGTCGAGGTCAACGGCTCGACCGCCTGGGGCGCCTCCTTCGCCGACGGACGGGGCCACTTCATCATCGGGGGCGACTTCACTCTGAACAATGGCACGGGCCTGATGGACTCCCGGGAATGGGGCGAAAGCTATCCCGGCGTGCTGTCGCTTCCGGCCAACCGTCCTGCTGGTCTGCCGGCGACGATCATCTCCAACAACGTCTTCACCTCGGCCTACAATTCCAATGGCCTGGTGCCCTCAGGCCCCCTGCGCGGCACGGCCTGGAACGCCGATGGCGGCATCTACCAGTATCGGTACGGCTCGATCATCGGGAACACCGAGATGATCGGCGGCACGGTGGACAGCTGGGAGAACCCCGACCAGCGCCTGCGCCCGGCCTATGATCGCAGCGCCGCCCTTGCCCGGGTAGAGTATGAGCTGACGCCGGACATCAACGCCTTCGCTCAGCTGCACTACGGCAACCTGCTGACCTATGGGCAGTCCTTCGGGGCGCGGATTCCCAACTACAACAACTACCCCGTCCTGATCACCAACCCCTTCCTGCCGGCCTCGGTGGTCACCGCCATGCGCGCGGCCGGGGTGGATCGCATTCCCTACAGCGCCACCCGCCGGGATGATGTGGGCTCGATCCGCTCGCGCAACCGCACGGAAAGCCTGCAGGCTGACTTCGGTATCGACGGGACGGTCTTCGACGACTGGAAGTGGGATGTGGGCCTGGGTCTGGGCCGGGCCACCTTCAACCCGAACCTCAGCGGCACGCCGCGTACGGCTGACTTCTTCCAGGCCGCCTATGTGGTGACCGGGCCCGACGGCAAGCCCGCCTGCGGGCCGGTGGAGACCAACCCCCACTTCAACGCCCAGCGGCCGGAAGAGCGGGCCAAATGGATCGCCAACCTGTCGCCCGGTTGCGTGCCCTACAACATCTTCGGCGCCAATGTGGAGCAGAACAAGGCCGCCCTGGCCTACTTCAACTCCGCCTCGCAGCAGATGAACGACCTGCGCCAGTACACCGTGCAGGCCAACCTGGCCGGCGAACTGTTCGACCTGCCGGCCGGCCCCGTCGCCATCGCCACTGGCTTTGAGTGGCGCAAGGACACCGCTGATGTGAACGGGTGCCCCGACTGCAAGCGGGGCGCGCTGATGAACCAGAACTATCCCACCTATACCGGCGAGATCGAGGTGAAGGAGGCCTATCTGGAAGGCGGCGTGCCGGTCCTGCGCGACCTGCCCTTCGCCCAGGCCCTGGACCTGAACGGCGCGGTGCGGCGGACCAACTATTCCACCTCCGGCTCGGTCACCACCTGGAAGGTCGGCGCCACCTGGGAGCCCGTGGACGCCCTGCGTCTGCGCTTCACACGGTCCCGGGACATCCGCGCGCCCAACATCAACGAGCTGTTCAATCCCGGCTCCGAGGGCAATCCCAACGTGGTGAACCGGGTCACTGGCCGGTCCGGCTTCACCAAGAGCAACACGGTGGGCAATGACCAACTGGTTCCAGAGACCGCCGACACCACCACGGTCGGCGTGGTGTTCCAGCCGACCTGGGATTGGGCCACCGGCTTCCGCGCCTCGGTCGACTACTACGACATCGAAATCCGCGACGTCATCGCCACCCTTGGCGTCCAGGAAATCCTCGACCGTCTGCTGGTGGGCGGGGACCAGTCCTATGCCCGGTTCGTCGAGCTCGATCCCAGCAGCCCGATCGGCGTCTCCCGGGTCAATGTGCCCCAGCTGAACCTCAACGCCCTGCGCACTAACGGGGTGGATATCGAGATGGCCTACCGGGCCCCGCTGGAGAATTTCGACCTGCCCGGCGACCTCACCCTGCGGGCCCTGGGCACCTGGGTGGATGACCTGCGGACGATCGCCGGAAGGCAGGACACCGACAACGCCGGCGCCACCCTGCCCACCTGGTCGTGGAACGGCCAGGCCACCTACAATCTGGGCAGGCTCACCGCCAACCTGATGGTCCGCTACACCAGCACCATCAAGTACAACGTCAATCTGGTCGGTCCCGAAGACCCCAACTACAACCCGGCCGCCTCCAACAGCGTCAACAAGAACGTCTGGCCCGAGGCCGTCTACTGGAACACCAGCCTGCGTTACCAGGTGGTCGACCGCCCGGGTCGCCAGATCCAGGCCTATCTCAACATCGACAACCTGTTCGACAAGGACCCGCCGATCGTGGCGATCAGCCTTGGCGGCTCGCCCTACGACCTGGTCGGCCGCGCCTTCAAGGCCGGCGTGCGGATGAGCTTCTAGATGTCGCCCCCCATCACCTCAAAAGGACGCCGCCACGTGATCAGACACGCCATCCTCGCCGCCGCCGTCGCCGCGCTCTCCGGACCGGTCCTGGCGCAACCCGCCGCTCACGACGCCTATCTCCGCTCGACTCCAGAAACGGTTCTGCGCGGGTCCATCTCGGCCACCCGGGCGCCGGTACTGCGCATTGCGTCTGGCCAGACCGTGCGGATCGACACGGTCTCCCATGGGGGCCTCACCGACGAC
>NZ_JAUYAW010000065.1 GCF_030693405.1 Phenylobacterium sp. | reverse complement strand
AGCCGAACTGCTGCGCCAGAAAAGGCGCGAACAGGGCGGCGAGCGCCGTGCCGGAATTGCCGGCCCCGGCGATGCCGAGGGCCAGGCCCTGGTGCTCGGGCGGATACCAGCGCGAGGCCAGCGGCAGGGCCACGGCGAACGAGGCGCCGGCCACCCCCAGGAGGACGCCCACCATCAGCACCTGGCTGTAATTGTGCAGGCCCACGAACCAGGCGACGCCGAGGCCCGCCATGACAATGAGCTGGCCGATCATGCCGGTCTTCTTCGGACCGATATGGTCCACAAGCACGCCGGCCACCACCCGCAGCAGCGCCCCGGCGAGAACCGGAACAGCGACCATGAAGCCCTTCTGCGCGGCGTCCAGGTCGAAGCTCTCGGCGATGGCGACGCCCAGGGGGCCCAGTAGCACCCAGACCATGAAACTCAGGTCGAAATACAGAAAGGCGGAGAACAGAGTCGGGGCGTGCCCCGCCTTAAGGAAGGATCGGCTGATCATGGGAAGACCCGTTCAAGAGGACATGAGCGGCGGCGTCGCCGTGCGGAGGTGGCTCGTCATCGAGCCTGATCCGAAGGAGCCGCGAACGCCGTTGTCCTGGGCCTGACCTCATGAGGGGCGAGCTTTCCGGCCCCGTCACGCCTGGCATGCCGGCGCGGGTTCAGAAGGTCGCCATCGCGTGAAAATGCGGCGCCCGCGAACAGCGCCTGTCGAAGTCTTGGGCGATCAGCCGCCCAGGGCGGCCGTATAGAGATCCGGACGCCAGGTGCGCTCGGCCACCTTGTCGATGGCCACCTCGCCGATCTGGCCCCAGCGGGCCATCTGCTCCAGCAGCCAGGCCGCCTGCTCGCGGCGGGGCGGGTTGACGGCCGCCCCGTCGAACGAGATCTCGGCCAAGCCCGCGGCGATCGCCTCTGGCGCAGCGTCTAGGAATTCCGGGCGGGCGAGGAGCGCCACCAGCTCGGGCTGATTGTGCGGATCGGCGGCCCAGGCCCCTGCCCGCGCCAGAGCGCGGATCAGGGACTGCAGGATGGCGGGATTGGCCGCCGCCCAGAACTCAGTGACCCCCAGCACCTTGTCGGGCGCTTCGGGCCAGACCTCGGTCACGCGCACAACCGTCTGGCCGACTCCGGCGGCCTCGGCGACGGCGTTCCAGGGCGCGCCGGCGCAGAAGCCCTCGATCACCCCCTCGCCCAGCAGGGCGGCCGTCCGCGGCGGCGGAACCACTGTCAGGCGGACATCGACATCCGGATTCAAGCCAAGGCCCGCCAGCCAGTGGCGCAGCAGGTAGTTGTGGATCGAGAACGGATACACCGCCGCCAGCGTCAGGGGGCTGGCCCCCTCCTCCTGACGGCGGCGAACCAGGTGCGACAGGCCCGCGCCAGCATCGCCGTCTCCCGTCAGCCGGCTGGAGAGGGTCACCGCCGCCCCGCCGCGGTTCAGGGCGATGGGGGCGATCATCGCCTTGGGCTCGCTGCCGATCCCCAGGCTGGCGGCCAGAACCATCGGCGCCAGCATATGGGCGCCGTCCAGGGCCCCGGCGGCCACCTTGTCGCGGATGGTGGCCCAGGAGCCTTCGCGGCTGAGACTGACCGCCAGACCCTCGGCGGCGAAGAACCCCTTCTCCTGGGCCACGATCAGGGGGGCTGCGTCCACAAGGGGAATGAACCCCAACTGCAACGGTCCAGATGGGCTCACGTTGGATCTCCGCCCTTCAGCACGCCGGCGAAGGCCAGCAGGTCGGCGGCCACAGCCCCCAGCGGTCGGCCGGTGTCCATGGAGAGCTTGCGCAGCAGCCGGTAGGCCGCCTCCTCGTCCAGGTCGCGCTCCTTCATCAGCAGGGCCTTGGCCCGCTCGACGCTCTTGCGGGAGGCGAGATCGGCCTTGGCCTTGGCCAGATCCGCCCGTAGCTGATGCATCAGATGGAAGCGGCTCATGGCCACCTCCAGCACCGGACGGACACGGGCCGCAGAGAGGCCATCGACCACGTAAGCCGCCACGCCGGCGCGCACCGCCTCCTCCGCCAGGCCTGGCTCGGAGCGATCCACGAACATCACCACTGGACGGGGGTTGACCGCGCTGGCCTCACGCAGGCTTTCCAGGGTGTCGCGGTCCGGACTTTCGGAGGCGACCACCACCACGTCCGGTTGGAAGGCCGTGACATCAATTTCATCGAAGACCGCCGCGACGCGCACCTTCAGAGGGTCGATCCCATCTAGCCCTTCGGCCACAAGCGCGGCGCGCGCCGGGTCAGGATCGATGATGAGCACGCGCATGGGCCCTGCCTAGGCGAGCCGCCGGCTGCGCCAAGCCACAAAACGAACCACCGCGCCAGCGCGCTCAGGAAGCTGACGAAATGGGCGACCATCGCCCAATTTTTTGGCAGCCGCTAAAGGATCAATGGATTGGCGCCATACCAGAAAGATCGCGCCAGCCGCCCATCCCTTGCCATGTGGATTGTTGGAGATCGGTCAATCGGACGAGCCGTACAGTGTGAAGGCCATGAGCGTTGCGTCCACTGGGAGATGCCGATGAAGCTATGCGTGGTTTTGGCTGGAGGAGCCGGGCGCCGCATGGGCGGGAGCAAGCTTCAGCGCCTCTACAGGGGCCGAAGCCTCGGCGAACGCGCGCTTTCACTGGCGGCCGGGTTCGCCGATCATGTGGCGCTGTCAGTTCGAGAGCGCGGCCAGGCCGATGGTCTTCCCCCCGTGCCGCTGGTGTTTGATCGTCATGACATTGAAGGCCCCCTGGCGGGCGTCGTCAGCAGCCTCGAGCAAGCTGCGCGGATCGGCGCCGCGCAAGTCCTGACAATCCCTTGTGATGCGCCGCACCTTCCCCACGATCTTTTCTCACGGCTCGAAGCCGCGTTAGTTGAGTTTCCCGATGCTCTCGCAGCTTCGGCCAGTGACGGGCGGCACAGTCACCCCCCCTGCACACTGTGGCGCGCAGAGGCGATCGAGCCGGTCATGCATTACGCCAAGTCTGGCCGGCGTTCGCTGAAGGGACTGCTCATTGATCTGAAGGCTCGGCCCGTCATCTGGGATGAACCGAACATGGACTTCTTTCTCAATCTGAATACACGTGAGGATCTGCGCCAGGCGGGCGAACACTTCGCCTCACCCGGCCCCTGCGAGCTCTGATAGGGACCAATTCCTCGAGGCCGCGGCTCTTCTCATGAAATGGGATTTTAGGGCTTGGCTCAGGCCCATGTTCGCAAGCTGGTCGGATAGAGCGCTGCTCTTTGCTGTTGGTCGTTGTCTCATAGGGGCGGTCGGCGAACTTGCCAACCCGACCCCACCAATAATACCAACGCACATCCGCAGAAGCGGGACTTTCAAAACCAACAATCCCTATGGATAGGAATTTATCAATACAATTCTATGCCGGTATATAGACTTTTCGATATAAAAGCCTTTGTGATTTAATACTTATTGCTAAACGTCAAAACCCTATGAATTCCGCATCAATACTTCCGCTGGTGGGCCCGGCAGGACTCGAACCTGCAACCAGACCGTTATGAGCGGCCGGCTCTAACCATTGAGCTACAGGCCCCATCAGCGGAGGGCCTGCGGTTAGCATGGGCTGCACGCGGCTTAAAGCTCCGGTTCAGGTTGGGCTTGCCAGGGTGGAACATGAAGGTCGTCGCGGGGGTTCTCGCTGTGGCCTATGGTCAAGTTTCAAATGGACTGGAGATTTCGATGAAGACCCTCCTGCGCGCTGGCGTGCTCAGCCTCAGTCTGGCGGCCCTGGCCCCGGCCGCCCTGGCCCAGACTGCTCCGGCCCCCGCCGCCCCCGCGGCGGATTCCATGTTCCGCGCCACCACCCTGAACCTGTCGGCCGTCGGCGAGGTCGATGTGGCGCCCGACATGGCGACCATCAATCTCGGGGTCCAGACCGAAGCCCCCACCGCCCAGGGCGCCATGCAGGCCAACGCCCAGCAGATGAGCCGGGTGATGGCCGCCCTGAACCGCGCCGGGATCGCGGCCCGCGATATCCAGACCTCGAACCTCAATCTGAACGCCCAGTACGACTATGTGGAGAACCAGCCGCCCCGCCTGCGCGGCTATCAGGCCAGCAACCAGGTGACGGTGAAGGTGCGTGACCTCGCCCGCCTCGGCGCAGCCGTCGACGCCACGGTCAATGCCGGCGCCAACCAGATCAACAGCATCAGCTTTGGCCTGAACGACCGCAGTCAGGCTGAGAATCAGGCCCGTCAGGCCGCCGTCCGCGACCTGCAGGCCAAGGCTGCCCTCTACGCCCAGGCCACCGGCTACCGGGTGGGCCGTCTGGTGACCCTGAGCGAGGGCGCGACCTATTCGGCGCCGCAGCCGCCCATGCCCTACATGGCCATGGGCCGCGCCGAGAGCATGAAGGATTCCACGCCGGTGTCCGGCGGCGAACTGACGGTTCGGGTGGATATTTCCGGGCTCTACGAGCTGACCCGTTAGGACGAGACAGGCCTTCGCTCTCCTTGAGCGGAGGCCTAGTCCATGCCTGCGGCGAAGGCGCCCGCCAGACGGTCGGCCATGATCATGCCGGGCAGGGCCCGGGGACCTTCCATCACCGCGGCGAAGACCAGATCCTGCCCGGCCACCGGACCGGCCGCCCAGCCGACGCTGCGAGAGCCGTCAGGGGCGGTGGGGCAGCTGGTCGTGACCGCCGTCGCCGTGGAGGCCAACGCCTTCAGCAGGTCTTCCACGGTTCGCACCGGGGTGTCCTGGCAGGCGGGATAGGATCTGGCGCAGACGGTGTTGGAGCCATAGCGATAGACGATCCGGCCTGAGGCGCGGTCGGCCACCAGCACGCAGGTGGAGGGATCGCCGATCCTGGACCCGATCTCCCGATCCAGCACGGCGGTGTCGACGCCATCCGGGGCGGCAGGGGCGCAGGCGGCGGTCAGGGCGGCGGCGACCAGGCTGAGGGCGAGGCGCCGGCGGGCCATCAGGCGGCCTGCTTCATCTCGTTGCCGTCACCCAACAGCACCACGGTCGGGGCGTAGTTGCGGGCCTCCTCGACCGGCAGCATGCCGTAGGTGACCACGATGACCTTGTCGCCCTTCTGGACCAGGCGGGCGGCTGCGCCGTTGACGCCGATCACCCGCGAGCCCCGGGGGGCCTCGATGGCGTAGGTGGTGAAGCGGGCGCCAGTGGTGATGTTCAGCACATCCACCTGCTCGTGCGGCAGGATGCCAGAGGCGTCCAGCAGGTCGCGGTCGATGGCGATGGAGCCTTCATAGTCCAGGTCGGCCTGAGTCACCGTAGCCCGGTGAAGCTTGGCCTTCATAAGGGTGACCAGCATGGGCGGAGCGCGTCCTTGCGTTCACGAGAACTGACAGGTCCGCCAGCCCGAAGGCTGATGGGGAAGAGGCATATACGCACTTCAACCCTTCGGTTCAATTGCCGCGTTGCAATAGGATGCCCCAAGGGAAGCCTGCATCAAGGCTTTACGCCGTAAGGGATCAGCGGTCCTGGCGCGCTGCAACCTCGTCGCCCGCGGCCGCCCCAGGCTCGGTGTGCCGGCGGAGGAAGGCGGTCATGTCCTCCAGCACCGGGGCCCGTCCCCGCAGGGGGCGCGACAGGGCCAGCAGCACCCCGGCATGGCCAAGGTCAGGGTAGAGCCTCGTCTCCACCGCGACGCCCTGGGCGCGCAGGGCTGCGGCCAGGGCCTCGGTGTTGCGGGGCAGGACGACACTGTCGCTGTCGCCGGTGGCCAGGAAGGCCGGCGGGGCGTCGCCATCCACCTGATTGATCGGCTGGGTGGCGGGCAGATCCTCGGCGGCGCCGAACACGCCGCGCACCGTCGCGCCCTCCAGGGGCAGGAAGTCATAGGGGCCGGCCAGGCCCGCCACAGCACGGATGCGGGATGGATCGACGCCGGCGACCTCCAGGTAGCGGCGGTCAAGGCCCAGCATCACCGCATTATAGGCGCCGGCCGAATGGCCGATCAGAACGATCCGGCTGGGATCGCCGCCATAGCGGGCGGCGTTCTCCACCGCCCAGGCGATCGCCGCCGCGCCGTCCTCGAGGAAGGTCGGATAGGTGACCTCAGGGTAGAGACGGTAGTCCGGGGCGAGCGCCAGGAAGCCCTCCGCCGCCAGGGCCCGGCCGACCCAACCATAGTCCTGCCGACGGCCATCCTCCCAGGTGCCACCATAGAAGAACACCGCCACCGGCGCGCCCTGGGCGCCCTGCGGCGGCGCATACAGGTCCAGGCGCTGACGGGGTTCGACCCCGTAGGCCAGACCCTGGCCCGCCTGCTGGGCGCGGTCGGTGGGGGTGAGGTTGGCGAAGGCGGTCAGCGGCGAGCAGGCGCCGAGCGTCAGGGCGAGGACAGCAAAGGCGAGCGCCTGACGCAGGGGCGGCAAGGTCATGGT
Organism: Phenylobacterium sp.; assembly: GCF_030693405.1. GTDB lineage: Bacteria > Pseudomonadota > Alphaproteobacteria > Caulobacterales > Caulobacteraceae > Phenylobacterium. The sequence goes on along the minus strand of NZ_JAUYAW010000065.1, from coordinate 6,967 downwards.
CACAGGTCTCCTGGGTGCGGCTTGACGCCGGCGCGCCGTCCCGGCGCTATGGCAGCCAGCATCACATGAACGACTCTACGGAGGGATGACACCGATGGATGGCGAATTTTCCGCAAGCGGCCTCCAGGCCATCGGTCCGGCCCTTCAGGGGGTGGTGGACGCCGGGGACCTGTCGGGCTTCGTCACCCTGGTCTGGCGGGGGGGCGAGGTGGTCCAGGTGGACACGGTCGGCCGTCGCGACGTCGCCGGCGACAAGCCCATGACCCGGGACACCCTCTTCCGCATCGCTTCGATGACCAAGCCGATCACCTCGGTCGCAGCCCTGATGCTGCTGGAGGAAGGCCGACTGAAGCTGGACGACCCCATCACCCGTTGGGCGCCGGAATTTTCCGACATGCAGGTGATGAAGGCCGCCGACGGTCCCCTGGACCAGACCGTCCCCGCCGAGCGCGAGATCACCATCGAAGACCTGATGACCCATCGGGCCGGCCTCGCCTATGGCTTCACCTCCGTTGGCCCCATCGCTCAGGCTCATGAAAAGGCCCTGGGGCCGGCGCTGGGCACGCCTTTGACGCCTGACGAATGGATGAAGCGCCTGGGCGAACTGCCCCTCAGCTATCAGCCCGGCGCGCGGTTCCACTACAGCCACGCCACCGACGTCCTGGGCTTCATCGTCGCCCGCATCGAGGGCAAGACCCTGGACCAGGTGCTGCAAGACCGCGTCTTCGGCCCCCTGTCCATGACCGACACCGCCTTCCATGTGCCGCCGGAGAAACTGGACCGGGCGGCCAGGCTCTACCGGATCAATCCGAAGACCGACACCATGGAGGAGGTCCCCTTCCCCTACTATCCGGCCCCACCGGTCTTCGCCGCGGGCGGCGGGGGCCTGGTCTCCACCGCAGACGACTACCTGAAATTCGCGCGCCTGATGCTGGGCAAGGGCGAGGTGGACGGGGTCCGCCTGCTGAAGACCGGAACGGTGGAAATGATGACCGCCGACCGTCTGACCGAGGCCCAGAAGGCCATCCCCTTCATGGGCATTCCCTTCTGGCTGGGCCAGGGCTTTGGCCTGGGAGTCTCAGTGATCACCGACCCGGTGAAGCAGGCCTGGATGGGGGCTGGAAACGCCGGCGCCTTTGGCTGGCCCGGCGCCTTTGGCACCTGGTGGCAGGCCGATCCGGCCGCCGACATGGTGCTGATCTATCTGATCCAGAACTCAATCGACCTTGGCCCTGAGGCCGCCGCCCAACTGGCCACAGGCCAACGCATGGGCGGGCGTGCGGCCCTGCCGGTCTTCCAGAAGATGGTCTACGGCGCCCTGGCCGGCTGATCCGCCAGGGCGGCCTGCGTCAGCCCCGCGGGGCGACGCAGATGGGCTGGCCTTGGAACAGATCGCCGATCAGGCTGCCGTCGCGGGCGGCGTCGCGCCGTGCGGCGTTCAGCGCCACGGTCTCGCCGGGCGCAGCCTGTCCTGGACCGCAGACCGGGACCGTGGTGCGCATGCCCTGTGGGCAGCTGCAGATGTCTTCGCGCTTGTCCAGGCGGCTGGCGGGGACCTTGCACACGATGGGCAGGGTCGCCCCGCTCACATCCAGGCAGATCTCGGTCTTGGTCGGGGTGAGGTAGTCACGACCGCGCTCCTGAGCGTGGGCGGCGCCGGCCGCGGCGAAGGTCAGGGCCGCCAGGGCGGCGAGAACGGGCAGTCGTGTCATGGTCAGAATCCTCCTCAACCCATAAGCCACGGAAATGCGGCGCGTTTCAGGCGCGACTTCCCCTGCCCGCCTGCCTGGGCTATGGCCCCACCATGAGCCTGCGCCCCCTCTTCGTCACCCAGATCTACGAGTCCAGCCTCGCCCAGGATGCGGGATTCGAAGCCTTCAACGCCGAACTGGAAGAAGCCGTGGAGATGCTGGCCGCAGAGGACCGCGCCGGCCAGGCCTGGTGCAAGGCCAACGCCTATGGGGGCTACACCTCCTACGCCTCCCTGGACGACCTGCCGCAGCGCGCGACCGTCTTCTCGCTGCTGAAGTCCCGGCTCGATCGCCACGCCAAGGCCTACGCCCAGGCCCTGCACCTCGACCTCGGCGCCCGGCGGCTGAAGCTCGACAGCCTCTGGGTCAATCTGCTGAAGCCCGGCGCTGGCCATAGCGGCCATATCCACCCCCACAGCGTGCTGTCGGGCACGGTTTATGTGCGCACGCCGCCCGGGGCCAGCGCGCTCAAGCTGGAAGACCCCCGCCTGCCCCTGATGATGGCCGCCCCGCCCCGGCTGGCCGACGCGCCGGAGGCCGAGCGCAGTTTCGTCTATCTGCAGCCGCAGGCCGGCACGATCCTGATGTGGGAGAGCTGGCTGCGCCACGAGGTCCCGGCCAACGCCGCCAAGACCCCGCGCATCAGCATCAGCTTCAACTACGGCTGGCGTTAAACGACCGGCGTTCACCATTCTTGCAAGCAGGAGCTTAACCGCAGGGCGCGCAGACTAGGGGCGCAGGAGAACCCCCCATGGACCCGATCGCCACCGCCAGCTACGGCATGCTCGCCGCCAGCCGCCGTTTCGAAGCCTCCGCCCAGCGCACCGCGACCATGGGCGTCGAAGGCTCCACCACCAGCTACGAGCAAGAGGCGGTCGAGCAGATCACCGCCAAGCACCAGTTCAAGGCCAATCTCGCCACCATCAGCGCGGCCCAGGACATGTGGGACGCCCTGCTGCGCCTTCAGGAGCGCCGCTAGCCCTTAAGCGTCCGCCAACTACGCGGCGCCCCTTGCGCCGGGCGCGCCGCCGACCGAGGCTGCATCCCAGACCCACAGGTGTTTGAGATGCAGATGCACAAGGCCCAGCGGACCAAGGCGCTCTACGCCGGGTCGTTCGATCCCGTCACCCGGGGCCATCTCGACATCATCCGCAAGGCGCTCACCACCTTCGACGCGGTCCATGTGGCCGTGGGCACCAATGTCCGCAAACAGCGGGCCTTCAGCGTCGAGCAGAGCACCGATCTGATCCGCAGCTCGGTCCTGGACCTCTGGCCGGACGCCACCGCCATCCTCGACCAGTCCCTGGAGGTTGGCGAATACGCCCGCCAGAGCCTGGTCCGCTATGCGCGGGCCATCGGCGCCACCCACATCGTGCGGGGCCTTCGCGAGGCCACCAACTTCCACGAGGAGTTCAACCTGCACGGCCTGGCCGAGCGCCTAGACCCCACCATTCCCATGGTCCACTTCATCTGCGACGCTCAGTTCCTGCATGTCTCCTCCAGCACCGCCAAGGAGCTGGAGTCCGTCGGCGAAGACATCAGCTGGCTGGTCATGCCGTCGGTCGAAGCGGCTTTCCGCGCGCGGCGGGACCACGGCTAGCGCGTAGCGCAAGAAAAAGAGGAACCCCTGGATCGCCTGGCGCAACGAAAAACCCCGCCGTTTCCGGCGGGGTTCTGAAGTCCTAGCTGTCGAGGAAGCTTCGCAGCTTTCGCGAGCGGCTCGGGTGCTTGAGCTTGCGGAGCGCCTTGGCCTCGATCTGGCGGATCCGTTCGCGGGTGACGCTGAACTGCTGGCCAACCTCTTCCAGCGTATGGTCGGTGTTCATGCCGATGCCAAAGCGCATGCGCAGGACGCGTTCCTCCCGCGGGGTCAGCGAGGCGAGCACCCGGGTGGTGGTCTCGCGCAGGTTCGACTGGATGGCCGCATCGATGGGTAGGACGGCGTTCTTGTCCTCGATGAAGTCGCCCAGGTGGCTGTCTTCCTCGTCGCCGATGGGCGTTTCGAGGCTGATCGGCTCCTTGGCGATCTTCAGGACCTTGCGGACCTTTTCCAGCGGCATGGCCAGCTTCTCGGCCAGTTCCTCCGGCGTCGGTTCGCGGCCGATCTCGTGCAGCATCTGGCGGCTGGTGCGCACGATCTTGTTGATCGTTTCGATCATGTGCACCGGGATGCGGATCGTCCGAGCCTGGTCGGCGATCGAGCGGGTGATCGCCTGACGGATCCACCAGGTGGCATAGGTGGAGAACTTGTAGCCGCGGCGGTACTCGAACTTATCGACCGCCTTCATCAGGCCGATATTGCCCTCCTGGATCAGGTCCAGGAACTGCAGGCCGCGGTTGGTGTACTTCTTGGCGATGGAGATCACGAGGCGCAGATTGGCCTCGACCATTTCCTTCTTGGCCTGACGGGCCTCGCGCTCGCCCTTCTGAACGGTCTGGACGATGCGGCGATAGTCGTCGATGGCCACGCCGGTCTCGGTGGCGAGCGCGGCGATCTCGGTGCGGATGTCGCTGATCTGGCCCGCGTCGTTCTCGGTGAACTTGGTCCAGCGGACCCCCAGCTCCTTGACCTTGTCGGTCCAGTTGGGGTCGAGCTCAGCGCCGAAATAGGCCTTCAGGAACTCCACCCGGCTGATCCCGTAGGAGTCGGCCAGACGCAGCAGCCGGCCTTCCAGGCCCATCAGGCGCTTGTTGATCGCATAGAGCTGCTCGACCAGCGCCTCGATGCGGTTGTTGTTGAGCTTCAGCGTCTTCAGGTGCTGGACGATGACCGTGGTGGCGGCCTCGAAAGCCTTGCGGTCGGAGTCGCCCAGGTCTTCGCCGGCCAGCTTCTTGGCGACCAGCTTTTCCTGCAGGCGGCGGAAGGCGTCGAATTCTGAAGCGATGGCGTCGAGGGTCTCCATGACCCCGTCACGCAGCTCGGCCTCCATGGCGCTGATGGTGGGGCCGGCGCCGTCGTCAAAATCGTCGTCGTCGTCGTCGCCCTCGCCTTCGGCCTTGGCCTCGCCGGGCACAGGCTCGCCGGCCGGCTTGACCTCGGCGGCCTCTTCCTCGGTCCCGGTGTTCTGGCCGCCATAGGTCTGTTCAAGGTCGATGACCTCGCGCAGCAGGATGCGGCCCGAGGCCAGCTCCTCGCGCCAGACCATGATGGCCTCGAAGGTCAGGGCGCTTTCGCACAGGCCCCGGATCATGGTGTCGCGGCCGGCCTCGATGCGCTTGGCGATGGCGATTTCGCCCTCGCGCGACAGAAGCTCCACAGACCCCATTTCGCGCAGATACATGCGCACGGGGTCGTCGGTGCGGTCGTAGGCCGGCTCCTTGGTCGTCTCGACGACCGCGGTCTCCTCGCGGACGGCGACCTCGCCGCCCTCGGCGTCTTCCTCGGCCTCGACGACGTTGACGCCCATCTCCGAGAGCATGGCGAGCGTGTCTTCGATGGCCTCGGAGGTCACCTCCTCGGACGGCAGGACCTTGTTCAGCTCGTCCATCGTGACGTAGCCGCGGGTCTTGGCCTGCTTGATGAACTTCTTGACCGCGGCGTCCGTCAGGTCGAGCAGCGGACCATCGCTGGTCTGGGCTTCGGTCGTTTCCGCTTCGGCCGTATTGGTGCTCATCGAATTCTCCGGTTCGGTCCGCCGCCTCCTGCAAGGAACGGGCCGATCATGACTAACAGGGGCCGAAACGGGCCGTCTAAGTACGACCTGAAACCGGCTTCAATCGTTCCACTCTCTGGTCGCGCGTCTGAGTGCGTCGCGTTCCCCCTTGAGACGCTCGAAGGCTTCCATGTCCGAACGACCCCGAAGGTTCCCCTTCGAGGCGTCGAGCGCCTTGTCGAGCGACGCCAGCCGTGAAAGGCGGGCGAAGGCTTGCGACCACTGCGAATTCGCGGCTTCGAGGGAGACATCCGGTTTCAAAAAGGGCGCGCCCGATTTCGCAGCGGCCCGGTCGATGTCTGTCAGCAGCGCATTAAACCCGCATAATGCGAGATGGCGCGTCAGGCTGTCGGAGTCAAGGTGGTCGGACTCCAGCCGCAGGCGAATGATTTCCTTGACCAATTCACAGAGCGCCGGTTCGCCGAACCCATCGGTGGCGAAGGCGTCCTCCAGATGGGCCTCCAGGACCGCCGGATGGGCCAGCGCATAGGCCGCCAGGGCGGCGGGCGCGGGCTCCAGCCCCGTGGCCAAGCGACCGGCGGCGGCCTTGCCCTGGGCCGTGGGCGGCTGGGGGCTTTCCCAGGCGCCAGCGCCTTTCCAGCGCCCCTGGCGGGGGCCTGAGGGCCGCCAGGGTGGCCGCTGGCCCTGCGGGGCGTCAGCCTTGCGGAAGATGCCGTCATATCGCTCCAGCAGGTCCTGCCGGTAGGCCTGTTGCAGGTCGGGGTCGGCGATGGACGCGGCGGCTTGTCGCAGCCGTCCTTTCAGCCCGGCCCGCCGCTCGGGCGTATCCAGGGGCTCCAGCTCCCGTTCGCGCTCGAACAGGGCCTGGGCGAAGGGGGTGGTGGCGGCCAACTGCTGGCGCAGCGCCACGGCCCCCTGCTCGCGGAGCACGTCGTCGGGGTCCTTGCCGCCCTCCACCAGGGAGAACTGGAAGCTCTTGCCGGGCTTCAGGATCGGCAGGGCCCGGTCCATGGCGCGGAAGGCCGCCTGGCGGCCGGCCCGGTCGCCGTCAAAGCACAGGGTCGGCTCGGGATGCAGCCGCCAGAGCATCTCCATCTGCTCTTCGGTGAGCGCGGTCCCCATGGGCGCGACGGCGGCCACGCCCGCCCGGTGGCACGCGATGGCGTCCATATAGCCTTCCACCACCACCAGAGGCGGGCTCTCGCCGGACGGCGCGGCGCCCAGGATCTTGCGCGCCTCGCCCATGCCATAGAGCACATGGCCCTTGTGGAAGACCGAGGTCTCCGGTCCGTTCAGGTACTTGGCCCGGGCCTTGGGATCCATGGCCCGGCCGCCGAAGGAGACGATGCGTCCTCGCCCGTCGGCGATGGGAAACATGATCCGGTCGCGGAAGCGGTCATAGGGCGCGCCGCCGTCCTCGGGGGCGATCAGCACCCCGGCCTCGACCAGGTCGCCCGGCTGGGCGCCTTTGGCGATCAGATAGTCCTTCAGCCCCGTGCGGTTATTGGGCGCAAAGCCGATGTGGAAACGGCTCCACTCGCTTTCGGGCAGGCCGCGGCGTTCCAGATAGGCGCGCGCGTCCTTGCCGATGGGGCGGCGCAG
>NZ_JAUYAW010000037.1 GCF_030693405.1 Phenylobacterium sp. | reverse complement strand
ACCTGAGGCGATCCATGGTCGAGACGCGCACCACCTGTCCCTATTGCGGCGTCGGCTGCGGGATCACGGCCCAGGCCGAGGGCCGCGCACTGACGGTCGAGGGCGACGCCGATCATCCCGCCAATCTCGGCCGCCTGTGCTCCAAGGGCACGGCCTTGGCTGACACGGTCGGGCTGGAGGGACGGCTGCTGGCGCCGGAGATCGGCGGGCGGGAGGCCTCCTGGGCCGAGGCGATCCGCCTGGTGGCGCGCAGGTTCTCTGAGACCATCGCCCGGCACGGCCCGGACTCGGTGGCCTTCTATGTGTCAGGCCAGCTTCTGACTGAGGACTATTACGTCGCCAACAAGCTCATGAAGGGCTTCATCGGCTCGGCTAATATCGACACCAATTCAAGGCTTTGCATGGCTTCGGCTGTGGCGGCGCACAAGGCCGCCTTCGGCGCCGATCTGGTGCCCGGCTGCTATGAGGATCTGGACCTCGCCGACCTGGTGGTTTTCTCCGGCCACAACGCCGCGTGGACCCATCCGGTGCTGTTCCGGCGGATGGAGGCGGCCCGAGATCGCGGTCAGCGGCACCTGGTGATCGACCCCCGCCGCACCGACACCGCCGAGATGGCCGACCTGCACCTTCCCCTGGCGCCCCAGACCGATGTGCGGCTGTGGAACGGACTGCTCGCCAACCTGATGGATCGGGGCGCGGTAGACCAGGCCTATGTGGCCGCCCATGTGAGCGGCTATGGCGCGGTGGTCGAAAGCCTCGCCCGCGATGACCAGTCGCCGGCCGCCGTCGCCGCCGACTGCGGCCTGAACCTGGTCGACCTGCGCGCCTTCTACGACCTCTTCGCCGCCACGCCGCGAACGGTCAGCCTGTTCTCCATGGGGGCCAACCAGTCGGCCCAGGGGGTGGCCAAGGGACTGGCCATCCTCAACGTCCACCTGGCCACGGGCCGGATCGGCAAGCCCGGCGCCTGTCCCTTCTCGATCACCGGCCAGCCCAATGCCATGGGGGGGCGCGAGACCGGCGGCCTGGCCAACACGCTGGCCGCCCACATGGACTTCACGGAAGCCGACTGCGCCCGGGTGGAACGGTTCTGGGGCGCGCCGAACCTGGCCCGCAAGCCCGGCCTCAAGGCCGTCGAGATGTTCGAGGCCGTCGGCGATGGGCGCATCAAGGCCCTGTGGGTCATGGCCACCAATCCGGCCGTCAGCATGCCCCGAGCCGAAGGCGTCCGTGACGCCCTGGCCAGGTGCCCGTTCGTAGTGGTCTCCGACTGCATGGCCGACACGGACACCGCCGCCTTCGCCCATGTGAAGCTGCCGGCCCTGGCCTGGGGTGAGAAGGACGGCACGGTGACAAATTCCGAGCGCCGCATCTCCCGCCAGCGGGCGCTGATGGCGCCGCCCGGCCAGGCGCGCGCCGACTGGAAGATCATCGCCGACGTGGCCGCCGCCATGGGCCATGAGGCGGCCTTCGGCTGGCGCACAGGCGCCCAGGTGTTCCGGGAATGGGCGCGGATGACCGCCTATGAAAACACCGGCCGAACCCTGGACCTGGGGCCGCTCGTGGGCCTCACGCCAGATGGCTACGCCGCCTTGGAACCAGTTCAGTGGCCGGTGACCGAGGCCGGCGGCACGGCGCGGCTGTTCACCGATGGCCGGTTCGCCACAGCCGATGGCCGCGCCCGGATGGTCCCGACGCCGGCCCTGGGACCGGCCGAGGCGACCGACGGAGCCTTTCCCCTGGCCTTGAACACCGGTCGCGTGCGGGACCACTGGCACACGCTCACCCGCACCGGCCTGTCCGCCGCGCTCAGCCGCCACGCGCCCGAACCCTATGCGGACATCCATCCCGCCGACGCCCTGGAGCAGGGGATCTCCGAGGGCATGCTGACCCGGGTGCGCACAGCTTATGGTGAGGCGGTGGCGGTCGCCCGGATCACCGACGCCCAGCGGCCCGGCTGTATCTTCATGCCCATGCACTGGAGCGGGGCCTACGCGCCGCAAGGGCGGGCCAATCCGCTGGTCTCAGGTCCCGTCGATCCCGTCTCCGGCCAGCCGGAATTCAAGCACACGCCGGCCCGCATCCAGGCCTATCGCGAGACCTGGAGAGGCTTCTTCCTCTCGCGGGCGGCCGTTGCGCCGCCAGAGGGGCTCGACCTGGTCTGGCGGCGCATCACCCAGGACGGCTGCCAGCTTCACGAGTTTGCCGGCCGCGGTGATGCGGCTGAGCGTGAGGCCCTGCGCAAGGCGCTGAGCCGGGGCCTGAAGGGACAGGCGCTGCTGCTGGAGGACGCCCAGGGCGGTCGCCTGCGGGAAGCCTTCGTCGAGGCTGACCGACTGGCCAGCGTTCTGTTCATGACGGTGGAGACCGGCCGCCTGCCGCCCCGGGACTGGCTTGTCGCCCTGTTCCCCAAGGACCAGTTGAGCGACGCTGATCGTGCGGCCTTGCTTATCGGCTTCGCCCCCGGGATGGCCGTCGAGGCCGGCCCCCTGGTCTGCGCCTGCCGCGGCGTGCGCCGTCCGCGCATAGAGGCGGCCATAGCCCAGGGCGCTTCGAGCCTCGACGCCGTCGGCGCGGCCACCGGCGCTGGAACCCAATGCGGCTCCTGCCGTCCTGAAATCGCCCGCATGCTGCCTACCTCGGAGACCCGTCATGCCGCTTGAGCCCAAGACCATCTTTCCCGTCCAGCTTGTGGGCGCCGGCCCCGGCGCCGCCGACCTGCTGACCCTGCGGGCGGCGCGCGTCATCGAAGGCGCCCAGGCCCTGCTCTATGACGCCCTGGTTGGCGAGGACATCCTGGCCCTGGCGCCCCGAGCCTGCCTCAAGATCCAGACCGGCAAGCGGGCGGGGCGTCCGTCCATGCGGCAGGAGACCATCAACCGCCTGATGATCCGACTGGCTAGAAGAGGCTTGCGGGTGGTGCGGCTGAAGGGCGGCGATCCCTCGATCTTCGGCCGGGTAGGGGAGGAGGCCCAGGCGCTGCGCCAGCACGGGCTGACGGCGGAAATCGTCCCGGGCGTCACCGCGGCCTGCGCGGCGGCCGCTCAGTTTGGCCTGCCGCTGACCCATCGCGGCGTCGCCCGTCGAGTGGTGATGGCTACGGCAACCACGCAGGATGGAGACCTCACCATGGACTGGGCCGCCGCCGCCGACGCCGAGGCGACTTTGGCCATTTACATGGGAGCCCGCGCCGCGCCGGTGATCGCGCGACGCCTGATCGCAGCGGGGCGATCGCCTCATACCCCCGTAGCTGTCGTGAGGAACGCCAGCGCACCGAGCGCGCAGTTTCAGGGCATGACCCTCGCCACGCTGGCGGCTGCCCACTGTCTGGGACTTGAGTCGGGGCCGGCCCTGATTCTCGTGGGCGAGGCGCTCGCCGCCTCTGAGGCCTGGTCACCTGGCGCCGAAACGGAGCGCCTCGTAGGCGCGGCCTGATGGCGCAAGCCGTTGCGAGCGGGACTACGCTTCCAAATCGACCGGCGCGGCAGCGGGCGTTTTTTGTGGTTGGTATCGCCTTGGGTATCAATGACGATGGTCGAGCCTTAGTGGCTGTTCACAAAGAAAAAATAGCCTGCAAGTCGAGTCCTGCCGGGCCCACCAGCGCCTGATCTGCAGGATTGCGGGTCAACCCGCGAGCCAGATCGGCGGGGCTCTGGGGCATTTGTCGAGGTCTGGATCGATGGACAGCTCCCAACCGGCGGAACGGTTCTCGCTGATGGCCTGATCGTGCTGGGCGAGCAGCAGCAGGAAGCGTCCGATTGATGATCCTGCCGCCCAGCGCGGTCTTTCAAAGAGGTCTTCGTGGTCAAAGAAGTAGACCGCTGGCCTTTGACTTTCTGAAGATAAATCCAACCCGTAGAGGCTTCCGTTACCGTCGGAGAAGATTGGCACAGCCTGGGCATGCAACAGCGATCTGAGCGCACCCTCCTGCCGCCACTCCGGCCGCGCGTTCCACCTCGGCAGAATGGCTGCAAAGTCGCCGACGCTTTTCACCCTTTCGCGGTAGAGCGCTTCCAGGTCCGCCGGCATCTGGCCACCAAGGAGCTCGCGGACCTGTTGGACCATGCCATCCGACGAATCCCCGGGCTGGCGACGAAGCACGCCTCGCGCCTCCAACAAACGACAGGCTTCCGAAATCGTGATGTCCATGATCAGCTCCATCCTCAAGGGGCCGGAGGCGGCCGAGCAACCCCGGCTCTCAAGACATATGGCTCGATGATCTTATCCAGTCTCATGGCGTGCGCCATCACCTCCGCCTGAGTCGGCGCTCGCCCTGCCAGCGTGCGCACAAACTCAGCCTCAACCCGGCTGGCGACGACATGTGCCTCTCGCACCAGGGAAACCAGGTTAGCGAGGCGGTTTGGGTCCGCATTCGGGAAGAGATGTGCAAACCGAAGGGCGACGCGATGATGTACCTCACCAGCAAGTGCGCTTGCAGGTTGGCCGTTGGCCTGGGCCACGCGCCTTCTCGCGGCCGCTCGAAGAGCATTCTTTTCGACTTCTGTAAGGGGCGCCCGGACGACACCTGCTTCGCGACCGAGCAGATTGAACGGTGTGCGACCAAGCTGAGACGCGGCTAGTCGGCCAGTCAGGAGGACTGCCCCCTCCGCGATAAGCGGAACAATCATTGGCGCCAGCGCAGGGATCGCCATCCACCAAGTTCGGCTCGACTGTTCCCGCACGTATTCCTTGAAGGCTGCCTGCTCGCGTCGGAGCTTCTCTATTTCATCGTTCTGGGATGACCTTGGCGCCGTCGCTCCCGCGGAGACTGTTGGCCGCGGGGTTGAGATTTGCCGATAGGTTGCGGGCCGGGCGTGGGCCTGCGCAGATGCTCCACTCCGTGAGGGGGGGCCGTGCTTGGCGCTGAACGTCGAGCTGTCAGACACGAGGTAACTGCGCTCTGCGCCAAGGCCTCGTTGCTCCGTTAGCGCGCCCAGGTTTCCGAAATCTCCGCGTCTAGGCGCAGAGGGAGGCCCACCTGCGACCCTTTCGGATTCCCATTCAACCTGGCCTGAATGCCCTGCTGGCCACCCTCGCGGTTCAACATCGTGGCGCCGCCGCGTCATCCACTCTGCCATGCCTTCGGCAGGCACGTCGCCGTGCGCCGACTGGAACCCAGCCATGGCCCATTTCTCCAGGATTGTTCAAGAACTGTTGGCGGCCCGCCCCTCGCTGCGTGCCAGGACCCAACTCTAGTAAGTCTACATCGAGTGGAGACCTAGGGCAAGAACAAAAAGAGAACAAAAGTGTCTGCTGACGGCTCACGGTCAGCGGGCTATCCCCCGTGGGAGGCCTACGCCTTCGCGGTGATCGTCAAGCGCAGCAGAGAGGAGGACTTCGATGTGTCCCGCGCTCGAGATGAACTCCGACGCGCTGGTTACGCCGCCGCCCAAGCCGACGCCATTGTGCACGAAGTCTGTCTCTGGCGGACATCCGCAGGCCTAGGGAAGAAGCGCCGCCTGCCGGTCGCCCTGGCGAGACCACAGGCGTTCTTGTTCAGTTAGCTTCGCCATCTGAGAACGGAGGGGGGCGAGCACTTCAATCGGCGCGCGGGGACGCCCATCGGAAGCGGAGCAGTCCGGGGTTGGACAAATCGACTCTGCCTCGAGGGCGCAATGCCTCGTGCGCTAGTTTTCCGCACGGTTTGGCGGTTTCGCCGAAGTTGGTTCATGACGGCGAGCCGGGGCTAGATCGCCTCCCATGCGGACTCCAGGCGGGGCAGGCGGACCTGAATCGCTGCGGCGATGGAGTCATGGAGCGGCTCAGGAAAACCAGGTGGCATTTTCTGTAGCGCCTGGGCCGCTGCGTCCGGCGCGGCCGTCAGCACATCCTCGAGGGCCTGCCGGATGACAGCCGGTCCCAGGCCTGCGGCCTTGGCGGTCTCGACGAAGTGTTGGCCGTGAATATCCAGAATCTTGTAGTGGGGGTAAGCGCCCAGCGACATGGCCAGGGTGAAGCCCCTGTGTGGGATGCGCTTGGCGTCGAACGCCGGCTGGGCGCTGAGGACATCGTAGAACGGGGTGAGCTCGAAGCGACCGCCCGGACGCAGGAAGATGCTGAAGTTCTTTGCATGCCCATCGGTGGCGCCCATGAGCCAGAAGATGATCTGGCTCTTGAACACCTTGGCCTGGGCGGCCAGGGGATCGTCGCTCTCCTGAAGCTTGGTCAGGATGTCGACAACACTTGGGCCCCCGTCGCGTTGGTACTTGCGGCTGGATGGAACCGACAGCGCCTGGCAGAAGTCTTCCTGCGGCAGACGCAGGATGTGGTCGCCCCCCCGAGGGCGGCGATCAAAGCGTTCCACCACCAGCACACGTCGCGCGCCAAAGGTGGCGATCTCGGTCCGGGCGACGGGCAGACCGAAACTCTCCAGCAGGGTCAGGCAATAGTGCTCGTTCTCGACGCTGTCGCTGAGATCGATCACCCCTGACGAGGTCGGAATCTCTCCGAGCTGAGGCTTGAGAATATGCGTGGTCGGCGTCGTTCCGATCGGCCGCATCCACTGGCCTTGGTGACGAAGAAGCGCTGTCTTCTCCTGGGCGCCGGCGACCGATATCCGGAACTCCTGCTCAGGGTCTATGCCCAGGGGCGCCCGGGCAAGGTTGGCCAGCAGCGCCTCGATCTCCGCGTCGCTGATCGGTGCGCCCTCGATGGGCTGTAATGCGTCCGCCCCATCCTCTTCGGGAAGGAACTGCATCGCACCCACGCAATCGCGTCCGATCTGAGCGAGCAGGCTGTAGGCGTCAGCGGCCCCAGCGCCCGTGCGCTCGGCGACTTGTCGGCGAACATAGGGGTTGTCTGGCAGGAGGTTGTCGAACACGGCGACGACGGCCTCGCCGCGCCACGGGGCGTTCTGCAGAGGCAGGGAGAGGGAGACCGGAAAGGCCGGCGCCCAGGCCAACCAACCGGGGTCGTACCGGAAGCTTATCGCGCCGCTGGCCTGTTTTTCCAATCGACCGCAGAGACGGTTGTTGATCAGCACCTTCAGGGGGGCGTGGGCGCGACGACGGGGCATCAGAAGATGTCCTCGATGTCGGCCGTCGAGCTCTGGCTGCGCGGCTCAAGGGTCATTTCAAGCCCCAAGGCGGCCAGCACGTCGAACAGAGTGGAGAGCTTCACGCCGCCTTGGCCAGTTTCGATCTTTGAGATCATTTCCTGACGTTGGCCGGCCAGTTGGGCGAGCTGCGTCTGGGTCAAGCCCTGCTCCAGGCGGAACCGTTGGATCAGGCGACCAATCTGGCCGGATGAACGAGCGATCGTGAGGGGCATGGTGGCTTTCCGGTTATGCCGTAAGCGGCATATGCAGCGCTTATATGTTTTCTGGGATACTCCTAGTTTATGCTAAAATCAACATAAGATGCACTTATGTGGATTGTAGCATAATCGGGGATGACTTGTGCTGAATTGACGGACGCCCGCGCCAGGTCCGCTTAATCAACCAACGAAGGCAAAGGCGGCTAAACTCTAGCTGTCAGGGGATTGCTGGTAGGCGCGCGGGTAGGGCCGAGATCAAGTGATCATAACGCATTAATTTAGCGGTATAATTGACCGACATTTCCAGTCCTGCCGGGCCCACCAGCGGAGTGTTTCGCCGGCGAATGGAGTCGGTCAGCATCATTCGGGGTCGATCGCACGCGTTGTGGTTTGGCGCATGAAGAAGCGCGGGGTGCATAATGATGAGGTCGCCCGGCTGGCCGGTCATCTCCCCCAGGGTCACCGTGTGAGCGCCAACTTGGGCCTCGGCGCCGATCAAAGACCTCAGGCTCCCAGTGGGCGTGGCGAGCAGGCGGGCGAACCACGGATCCTGCTTGAGCCAGTCGCGCACCTGGGCCGAGCGCACCGGCGTCCCATGGAAGCGCTCGCACGCCAAAGCGTGATGATGTGAGCCAGCCACGTACAGCGTGCCGCCGCCGTGTGCGCCAACGGGCTCAAGGAAGGTGAAGATCCTCAAGGTGGACAAGGGACTGAGCAGCTCTTGGCCGCCAATATCCAGATGCCAGGGCGGTCGCGGGAGAACCGGCGTCAGACTTGGGAAGGTGACCAGAGGCGCTCCCCAATGCTCTGGCGCCGCCCACAGGCCAGGGCCGATCAGGGCGTCGGCAAGGGCGAACAGCTTGGGCGACGCCAGGGCAGCGAAGGCGCCAGAGCGCCTCAGCTTCTGAAACTGCGAGGGCGACGCCGTCGGCCAGCTGCCGGGGTGCTGGCGCCTTGGCCGGTATCTCGCCTCAAGATCCTCCCGGAGGCGATCGCGCATGATCGAGATGTCAGCCATGGGGAAGAACCCAGGCAGGGACAGCACGCCTTTGCGCGCGAATTCATCCTGCTGATCTGTGGTGAGGGGGTGTTGCATTGGCGTCTCCTGGCTGAGACGCCCCGCGGTGAATCATCCCTCCGGCGCGAGCGCCAGACCAGTTCGTAGGTCTCATTCACCCGAGGTCTCCCTGCGCATCCTCCCGTCAGCGAGGGCGGTTCAGGCTAGCGGCCGCTGGCCACGCTTTCCACTCCCTGCGGTTCTCGCCGCAGCCGGCAGGTGGCGGCTTGCCCTCTCTCGTGTAGCGTCGCTCCAAGAGGACCGCCGCCGGGGAGCCGCCGTGCCTGATCAGCGAGATACGTTCAACGCGGTGGCCGCGGAGTACGATGCGGTGCGGCCGACCTATCCGAAGGCGCTGTACGACGATCTGGCGAGCGTCGTCGGCGGGGTTGGCGCGCGGGTTCTTGAAGTCGGGTGTGGCAGCGGCCAAGCCACCCAAGGCTTCCTCGACCGGGGTTGGCAGGTCGTCGCCGTCGATCCGGGCGATGAGCTCGTCGCCCTGGCGAAAGCGAACCTGACAGGAGAGGTGAGCTTCCACGTCTCCCCGTTTGAAACCTTCGAGGCCGAACCCGGCGCCTTCGGCCTCGTGGCCTCGGCCCAGGCGTGGCACTGGATCGACCCGAAGCTCAGCTTTCCCCGCGCCGCCCGAGCTTTGCGGGGCGGCGGCGTTCTGGCCGTCTTCGGTCATGTGCCCATGTCGCCGCCTGCGGACATCCTGCAGCGACTGGAGCCGATCTATCAGGATATCGCACCGGACCTCTGGCGACCGCCGCCCCAGGCCTGGTACTTGCCGGGTGGCCCTGTTCGCGAGCTCTTTGACGCCTCCGGCCTGTTCGGACCCGTCACGCACCGGGCCTTCACCTGGACCGAGCAGGTGACCCCGGCCGCCTTCGTTCGCCAGCTCCGGACGCGCTCAGACTACAGCATGATTGAAGCGGCCCGCCGGGAGCGCCTGCTTGCTGAGGTGGAGACGGCGCTCGGTCCCCTGGGCGCGCTTCCGCTGGCCAATGAGACGCATCTCTATCGGGCGGTGGTAAGGTCCTGAAGCCGTCACGATCTTCGGCGGGCGGGCCAGCCCGGCGGGCTGAACTGCAGCTTCCGGGCGATCTGCTCGCAGGCTGAGGGTGGCGTTCGGCGTGTTCCCGCGCTAGCAGCCGACCCATGATCCGCCTCGACAATATCTCTAAGCAGAACGGCCACCAGATCCTGTTCATCGAAGCCTCGATGGGCGTCCAGAAGGGGGAGAAGGTCGGGCTTGTCGGCCCCAACGGCGCCGGCAAGACGACGCTGTTTCGCATGATCACCGGTCAGGAGCAGCCGGACGACGGCGCGGTCGTGATCGATCCCGGCATGACGATCGGCTATTTCAGCCAGGACGTCGGCGAGATGGCGGGCCAGAGCGCGGTCGCTGCGGTGATGGATGGCGTCGGCCCGGTCAGCGCCCTGGCCGCCGAAATGGCGAGCCTCGAGGCCGCCATGGTCGATCCGGACCAGGCCGACCGGCTCGACGCCAACATGGAGCGCTATGGCGAGGTGCTGGAGCGCTTCCAGGAACTGGACGGCTACGCCCTGGAAGCCCGGGCGCGCGAGGTGCTGGCGGGCCTGAGCTTCAGCCAGGATCGCATGGACGGCGATGTCGGCCTGTTATCGGGCGGCTGGAAGATGCGCGTGGCCCTGGCCCGCATCCTGCTCATGCGGCCCGACGCCATGCTCCTGGACGAACCCAGCAACCACCTCGATCTGGAAAGCCTGATCTGGCTGGAGGCCTTCCTCAAGGCCTATGACGGCGCGCTGCTGATGACCTCGCACGACCGCGCCTTCATGAACCGCATCATCGGCAAGGTGGTGGAGATCGACGGCGGCTCGCTCATCACCTATTCGGGCGATCTCGACTTCTACGATCAGCAGCGCGCGCTGGGCGAGCAGCAGCGCCAGGCGCAGTACGAGCGCCAGCAGGCCATGCTGGCCAAGGAAATCAAGTTCATCGAGAAGTTCAAGGCGCGCGCCAGCCACGCCGCCCAGGTCCAGAGCCGGGTCAAGAAGCTGGACAAGATCGAGCGGGTCGAGGCGCCGCGCCGTCGCCAGTCGGTTCAGTTCGAGTTCAAGAGCCCGCCGCGGTCGGGTGAGGACGTGATCAGCCTGCGCAATGTCCATAAGGTCTATGGGACCCAGACGATCTATGAGAGCCTCGACTTCCTGGTGCGCCGCAAGGAACGCTGGTGCGTGCTGGGCGCCAATGGCGCCGGCAAGTCGACGCTGTTGAAACTTGTGGCCGGCGCCATCACGCCTGACCAGGGCGCGGTCAACATCGGGGCCAGTGTCAAGATGGGCTACTTCGCCCAGCATTCGATGGACCTGCTGGACGGCGAGGAGACCATCTTCGAGTCCCTCGACAGCTCATTCCCGCAGGCGGGGCAGGGCGCGCTGCGCACCTTGGCCGGCTGCTTCGGCTTCTCCGGCGACGATGTGGAAAAGCCCTGCCGCGTCCTGTCCGGCGGCGAGAAGGCACGTCTGGTCATGGCCAAGATGCTATTTGATCCGCCGAACCTGCTGGTGCTCGACGAGCCCACCAACCATCTCGACATGGCGACCAAGGAGATGCTGGTGGCGGCCCTGGCGGATTTTGAGGGCGCCATGCTCTTCGTCTCGCATGACCGACATTTCCTGGCGGCCCTGTCGAACCGCGTGCTGGAGCTGACGCCCGACGGCGTCCATCAGTACGGCGGCGGCTATACCGAATATGTCACCCGCACGGGGCAGGAAGCGCCGGGGCTGCATCCGGGCGGGTGAGCGACCAAGTTCCGGGTCACCTGAGGGCCGCTGGGTCGCCGCGCCCCAGGACGGCGGCCTGCTCATCCGCCCGCAGCACCTCCTCAAGAGGAAGGTCGAGCAGTTTCGCGGCGGACAGCACCAGGTGCGCCCAGGTGCAGCGGTTGGCGAACAGCATGCCGGCGACATCCAGCGTGCCGCCGCGACTGATATAGCCGTGCGCGCTCAGGCGCTCTGGCCCTCCATCAAGGCGCCGGAGCACGCCGAGCAGGGGTTCGGGCCGGGTATGGGTGATGAGGACCCGCGGAAGGTCGCGGGGGAAGAGCGCCTGGACTTCGCCGTCCGACAGCACAAAGCGGGCTTCATACTCGTCGCGGGCCACACGGAGCCGCCCGGGCTCCAGAACGCAGGCGACGCTCACACGGCGCCCCGACTCGCGAAGGCGTTCGGCGGCCCGTCTGGCCTCAATGAGCTGGTAGGCGCCGATCGCGACCAGTTGCAGGTCCGCCTGCTCATCAGCTTCGAGCACGACAGCCCCACTGTCGACCGCCGCCTGGGCCTGGGCCGACGTCAGCAGGCAGGGTGTGGCGCGCTTTGGCGCAATGATGCAGCCGACGACGCCCCTGTCGGCATAGATGGCGCGCAGGGCCGCCACCGCCGTCGCTGCGTCGATGGGAAACATGACCCGCGAAACATCTGACATCTCGCCCAGCAAGGCCTCTCCGATCGCCGGGTCCTGATGGGACTGCTGGTTCTTCCCGTTCTCCCAGGTGTGGGAGGTCGCGATAAGGGGGACGCCAATCCAACGCGGCGGCGCGCCCGCCTCGATCTGTTGCCGCGCGAAGATGATGTCCTGGCGCAGCGCGCCCAGCATCTTCATGGCGAAGGCTTCGTAGGACACTGCGAGACTGAGCCCGCCCTTGTTGCCAAGCGCCGCCCCGATCACGGCCTCTTCATTGAGGGCGGTGATAACGGCGCCGGTCGTCGATTCCGCCGCACCGGCCTCGGGTCGGTTGACCCGGTGCTTCAACAGGTCGAGGGATCCGCCCATCTGATTGCTGCGCATTTCGTCGGGGTTGCCGATCCTGAAGCGGTGCTCAGGATTGGCCTGTACGAACGCGATGAACCACTTGTCGACCTCAGCC
This sequence comes from Phenylobacterium sp., assembly GCF_030693405.1. GTDB lineage: Bacteria > Pseudomonadota > Alphaproteobacteria > Caulobacterales > Caulobacteraceae > Phenylobacterium. The sequence continues at coordinate 88,209 of NZ_JAUYAW010000037.1, read as the reverse complement.
ATCGCCGAGGCCAGTCCGGCCGACGGGGCTAGGGACGCCGGAAGCGACGGCGCCGAGGGATTGCGGTGCGCCATCACATGATCCCGCTCCTTGGGCCGCCCTTGGGCCTCGTGCCGCAGGAAGCTGTCGCGGGCGTCAGCGAGAAGGTCGGTCGGCACGTGCAGGGCTGAGGCGCCGGCATTGAAGTCCGCGCGAGCAACCTCGTCGGTGCGCGGAACCCCGTTCAGGGGCAGGTTGTGGGCCGCGTTCGTCCCAGCGCCCGGGAAGCCGTACCCCTTGACGGTGGAGGCGATGATGAAGGGCAGGCGCACGGGATAGGCGGCGCGCCCCGCTGCGATCTCGGCCGACGCCTGGACGAGCCGCTGCTCAGCTTCGATGATCGCCCAGGCATAGGCCGCGGGGTCGCGTCCGTCGATGATGATCGGATCGAACCCATTCACCTCCAGATGGCGGCAGAGCCAGGCTGCGCCGCCGTCCTGCGCGACCTCGGTGCGTTGCTCAATGCGCCGGCCGTTGAGCACCATGATCGGCGCCACCAGGCCGCAGTCCTCGGCCCGCCACCACCGCTCGGACCAGTCGCTCCCGCGCTGCTCCTCAAAGGCGCCATCGCTCAGTATGGCCACCAGGCGCTCGCCCGGCAGGGGCATGTGGACATATTGGACTTCGGCGAACCCAAGATAGCCGCCTTCGGACACGCCTCCGGCGGTGTGGGGGTTCACATGGCTGCCGAGGGGAACGCTTGGGCGGCCGTCCTGGCCAATCGCATAGCTGTAGAAGTCCGCACAAAGGCGGCTCAATCCGGCCTCATCGGGGCCGTAGCGGCCCTGCTGCGCCGGCGACAGATTGTCGACCAGCGCATTGGCCGCCTCGATCGCGGCGACGCAGTGACCCTGGCCCAGGATCCAGCCGCGGGTCGCGCCGCTCAGCGCATTCGCCAGAAGGTATCCGACATAGGCCGGAGCAACATTCAGCGCTCCGCCGGTATGGCCTTCAGGGGCGGCCTTGAAGGCGTCGGCCGGCAAGGGCGCGCCCGAAAGGTCCACGCGTTGCGCATAGGTCATGTGGACGACCGTCCACATGGTCGCGCTTGCGAGCCGATCGGCGGCCGCCAGAAGGGTGTAGATTTCCGTCCCGTCGAGGCCCTGGCCCTGCAGGCGTTCGACCAGTTGCAGGACCCGGGTCTGCGTCTCTGGGGCATGCTGGATGACCCCATAGCCTCTTTGCCAATGCTCGGCGTTCATGACGGACTCACTCTCTCAGGTGCTCTGGACGGGCTTCCGCGGTAGCCGACGGTGAAATCCCTCAATCGGTGTCGCGGCGAGCCTTGCGGGTTACGGCCAAGCAAACCCGCCACACCGCCTACAACAGCATGTGATCTGAACGGCCTCCCTGAGAAATATCAAACGCTGGTCGGATGGTGTGTGTAAAATGGTTTCAATCAATGACCCCAAGAGGACCATATAAGATGGCCGATATGGCCAAGAAAAGTGCACCGCCTCAGACAATAATCTTGGCGACGGACCTCAGCAGTCGTTGTGACAGAGCGATGCAACGCGCTCTACAGTTGGCCAAGCTGTGGAATTCACGCCTGATCATTTTGAGCGTGGTCGAGCCCGATGACCCTGATGAATCCTCTGAGTCCTGGAATCCGCTGCATCGCCGGCGCCCTCCGGCCAGCCGTAGCGTGGCCGAGGCCCAGATCCGACGCCAGTTCGGTGAGATTGCGGATTTAGCCGAGGTCAGGATCATTGAAGGTGATCCGGCGTCGATCATTCAGGACGTGGCTCAACAGGTCGCTGCGGAATTGATCATCACCGGTGTCGGGCGAGATGAGACGTTTGGGCGACATGTCCTGGGCTCAACAGTTGAGCAGCTCGCCCAGCGAACCACCGTTCCCCTGCTGATCGTGAAAAGCCGTGTCTGGCCCTATGAGGAGATCCTGGTGGCGACGGACCTGTCGGAGTCGTCAGGGCAGGCCTTGGCGACGGCGGACCGGTTCTTTCCAACCGCCCCGATTACCGCGCTCTATGTGGCCGAGGCTCCAACCGAAGGGGCTCCCGGTTTGCCAGATCAGCGCCAGCAGATGGCGGACCAGAAGAGCGGTTGTGTGGCCTTTATTGAGCGTTCCGGCCTCGCCCCCGAGGCCTGTCTGCGGGTGAAGGCTCTGGTTGACCAGGGGCGACCTGAAGTGGCTGTGCGTCGCTACATGCTAGAGAAAGAGGTCGATCTTGTCGTGGTCGGCTCCCACGGACAGGGGGGCGTGTTTGAGAAGCGGTTGGGGGGCGTCGCCCGGCGAATTCTCGACTATGCGCCTGCCGATGTGCTTGTGGTCCGCGACTCCCGCGCCCAGTCCGGGGACGCGCCGCCTAAGTCCGGCTGACAGCTCACGGCGCCTCCGTGGCGTCTTCGACATCCGCCGTCCAAGTCGCTGGCGACCTCGTTCCTTCAGGCCTCTCGATGGCTTCGAGGCTAAGGGCCTGTGACTAGTGGGCGGCCAGGCCGTTTGAGACGCCAGTTCGCGCGGTTCTGCGAACGGCCAATCGAAGCTGCTTCTCGGTCTCGATGATCGCGAAGAAGACCGCGCCGACCGCCACGATGAGCATGCCGTCGGTCAGGGGCACAGCCCGCGTGCCGAACACCTGCTGCAGGGGCGGAAAATAGGTCACCAGGAATTGGGCGAGGGTGATGGTGGTCACGCAGAGCCAGATCACCCGTGTGCCCCGCAGGCCCCTCCAGGTCAGGGATGCGCCGTAGATGTTCCTGATGAAGAAGAGGTGGAAGATCTCCAGCACCACGAGGGTGTTGAGCGCCATCGTGCGTGCAAGCTCCGGCGAGTGCCCCTTGTCGAGGGCATAGGCGAAGATGCCGAAAACCGCAGCAAGGAACAGGATCGAGACGAGGGCCACGTGCCAGATCAGTTCCCCGGTCAGAAGCGGCTCGTTGCGGGGCCGCGGCGGGCGCTTCATCGTGTTCGGCTCCGTCGGCTCGAACGCCAGGGCGACGCCGAGTGTGACGGCGGTGATCAGGTTGACCCACAAGATCTGGATCGCCGTGATCGGCAGCGCCAGTCCGAGGAACAGCGCCACGATGAGCGTCATCGACTCACCGGCATTGGTCGGCAGGGTCCAGCTGATCACCTTCTTGATGTTGTCGTAGACCGTGCGACCTTCCCGGACGGCGGCGGCGATCGAGGCGAAATTGTCGTCGGCGAGGACGAGGTCCGAGGCCTCCTTGGCCGCTTCGCTGCCCTTCTGGCCCATGGCGATGCCCGCATTGGCGCGCTTAAGCGCCGGCGCGTCGTTGACCCCATCGCCGGTCATCGCAACGGTCAGCTGGTGGGACTGGAGGGCCGTCACCAGCCGCAGCTTGTGCTCTGGGCTCGTTCTGGCGAAAACGTCGGTGTTGATCACGACGCTCGCCAGTTCAGCGTCGTCCATCTTTTCAAGCATGGCGCCCGTAAGCACCCGATCAGCATTCTGCAGACCGATCTGGCGGGCGATGGCGGCAGCCGTTCCGGCGTGGTCGCCGGTGATCATCTTCACGCGGATACCTGCATCATGGCATTCGGCGACTGCGGCGATGGCTTCCGGGCGCGGCGGGTCGATCAGGCCGACCAGTCCGACAAGCACGAGGTGACCGTCGAGATCGGCCGACTTCAGATGGGCTTGGCCATCCGGCGCCTGGCGGCGGGCCAGAGCGAGCACCCGCTGGCCCTGCGCCGCGATGGCGTCGATCTGGCTTTGCCAGATGTCGGTGTCTAGCGCTTCGGTTTGCCCGTCCGACCGCAGCTGGGCGGCGCACATCTGCAGGATCTGCTCCGGGGCGCCCTTGGCGGACATCCACCTCGGGCCGCCCGGATCCTCATTGAGCACCGCCATGTATCGGTGCGCGGCGTCGAACGGGATGGTGTCGATGCGCCGCCAGTCCGCGAAGGCGCCTGGCCCATCTCCGGCGATCTTGCCCGCGAGCGCCCTGAGCGCACCCTCCATGGGGTCGCCCTCGATCTTCCAGTCACCGTCCTGACAGTGCAGGCCGGCGTCATTGCACAGGGCCGCTACGCGGGCGAGTTCGAGCAGGAGAGGATGGGTGGCCGGGTCGATTTCGGCCTCGCGCCCGCAGATGCCGCCTTCGGGGGCGTAGCCCACGCCGGTGACGGAATAGGTCTGGTCTGCGGTCGCCAAGGTCGCGACCATCATTTCGTTTCGCGTGAGCGTGCCGGTCTTGTCGGTGCAGATGACAGAGACTGAGCCAAGCGTCTCGATGGCGGGCAATCGCCGGATGATGGCGTTGCGCCGCGCCATCGCCTGAACGCCGATCGCCAAGGTGATGGTCAGGACCGCGGGCAGCCCTTCAGGGATGGCCGCGACGGCTAGACCGATCACGATCATCAACATCTCATCGAAGGGCATGTGCCCGACGAAGTAGCCGTAGGCGAGCAGGACTGCGGCGATCAGCAGGATCAGGATCGTCAGCCAGCGGGCAAAGCCGTCCATCTGCCGCACCAGCGGGGTCGTCAGGGTCTCGACCGTCGACAGCAGGCCGCTGATCCGACCGATCTCAGTCGACGGACCCGTGGCGACGACGACGCCCCGGCCTGTCCCGGCCGCCACCAGTGTGCCGCTGAACGCCATGCTGGCCCGGTCGCCGACCGCGGCGGCAGACGCGACCGCCGCGGTCCGTTTGTCGACCGGCACGGATTCTCCCGTCAGGATCGCTTCCTCGATGCGCAGCCCTGCGGTCTCCAGCAGACGGAGGTCGGCCGGGACCTTCTCGCCCGGCTCCAGCAATACAATGTCTCCAGGGGCCAGGAGGGCGCTGTCGATGGTGCGGCGCTCGCCGTCGCGCAGGACGGAGGACTTCGGCGCGAGCATCTGGCGGATGGCGCTCATCGCCTGTTCGGCGCGGCCCTCCTGAATGAACCCGATGACGGCGTTGGCGAGGACGACGGCGATGATGACGCCGGTGTCGACGAAATGCCCGAGGGCGGCGGTGAGCGCGGCGGCGCCGAGCAGCACGTAAATCAGCACATCGTGGAAATGGGCCAGAAAACGGCGCAGCGGTGATCTGGTCTTGGCTGTCGGGAGGAGGTTCGGCCCGGCGCGCGCAAGTCGTTCAGCAGCGGCCGAAGACGTCAGGCCTTCGCGCGACACGGCCAGCGCCTCAAGCGCGTGCTGCTCGCTCGTGGCGTGCCAGTCGATGCTGGGCGGCAGCTCAGTCATGGGGGCTCTCAGTCGATGCGGGCCGACGCCTTGACGGAGCCCTTGGCGTCCAACGCAAACATCCGTGCGTCCATCATTGGGTCCTGGTCAGCGGATCACGAGCACCGGAACCGGGCTCTGAGCGAGCACCTCAGATGTCACGCTGCCCAGGACGAGGCGTCTGACGCCGCGCCGACCGTGCGACGCCATGGCGATGAGGTCGCAGTTGCGGGTCTTGGCGACGTCAACGATCGCGTCGGCCGGCAGGGCGTTTTCAATGAGGACGGTGTCCGCCTTGACCCCCATGCGTTCAGCCGCCGCCTTGGCGACAGCGAGCAGTTTTCCCGCCGCTTCTCTTTGGCCGGCGCCAAAGTCTGCGTAGACGACCTCATTCAGGCCCTCAAACCCAGGATAGGCCGGCATGCGCTCTGTGATGGCGATGATGGTCGCCTGGGCGCCCAGACTTTTCGCCAGGCCCAGCCCGTGATCGAGGCCCTTCTGGGCGATCTCTGAGCCATCGGTGGAGATGAGAATGTGCTGATACATGCGTCTATCCTCGCTGATCGACCTCTGTCACGGGAGACTGCTGGAAGGGACTGCGTGACGGGCAAGGCTTACCGCAACGGGCCAGGGCATCTCTTGACAGAGGTCAACAACTGACCGTTTCGGGCGGGCGGCGCAGCGCAAGCTCCGCTGAGAGACGGAGGAATAGGTGCGCAACCTCGTGTCCTCGGGACCACGAAAGGCGTCCCAGGCGAAGCCTGTGGCAGCCATGGTCAATCCTTGCTCGCCATATCGCGGCGCCAAGGGCGGGCTTGTGCGTTGCGGGTGGATGAACCCGCTGCGTCCAGACCTGGTCGACCTCTCACCCGACACGGGGGCGGGCAGGGAAGAGCGTCGATGAGCCTGGAGTTTGAAGCGGTCATTGTCGGCGCTGGCCCGGCCGGGATGACGGCTGCGACCTATCTCGCCCGCTTCCGCCGCCGGGTGCTGGTGGTGGACGGCGGTCCCTCGCGGGCGACCTGGATTCCGGAGAGCCACAACACGCCGGGCTTCCCGCATGGAGTCGGCGGCGACGAACTGCTGCGGCGTCTCCGCGAGCAGGCCGAGGCGTTTGGCGTGGTTTTCGAAGCCGGCCGGGTGGGCGACATCCGCGGGACGGACGGCGCCTTCATCCTGGAGACGGCCGACCAGAGGATTAACGCCGCCACCGTTCTCCTGGCGACCGGGGTGGTGGATCGACTGCCGGGGATCGAGGGTATTGAGGCCGCCATCCTGGCCAGCGTGGCGCGCATCTGTCCCATCTGCGACGCCTTTGAAGCCATCGACCGCCGGATCGCGGTGTTGGCCGATGGACCGCTCGGCGACCGGGAGGTTCGATTCCTTCAGACCTACAGCCAGGACGTCACCCTCCTGACCCTTGAGGCCTCCAGGGGACACGGGGGCGCGGTGCGGTTTGAGGATCTGCGCTTCGACGGCGGCCAACTGGTCGTCCGCCGGCCGGGCGTCGCTGAGACGCGGTATGATCACCTCTATCTGGCCCTGGGTTGCGCCAGCCAGACTGAGCTCGCCATCCGTCTCGGCGCTCTCCAGGACGAAGGCGGAAGCCTGCTTGTAGACAGCCGCCAGATGACCACGGTGGAGGGCCTCTATGCCGCCGGCGATGTGGTGCGGGGGCTCAATCAGATCGCGGTCGCTGCGGGCGAGGCGGCCGTCGCGGCGACAGCGATGCACAATCGCCTGCGCGGCGCCTGACCATGGCCCGGGCCCGCAGGCTGAAGGTGTTCCAGGCCCAGATCGGCTTCTATGACACGGTGGTCGCCGTCCCCAGCCAGCCGGCGGCCCTGAAGGCCTGGGGGCTTCGCCAGGACCTTTTCGCCTCGGGCCATGCGAAGGTCGCTGAGGATCCCCAGGCGATCGCCGCGGCCCTGGAGCATCCGGATATCCCGCTGAGGCGGGCGGTGGGCACCGGCGATCCCTTCGAGCTTGAGGCCACGCCCCAGGCCGAGGCGCCGCCCTCCTCGGCCAAGGACCGCCCTCGCATGGCCCGGGCCAAGGCCGTCAAGCCGCGACCGACCAGACCACCCGCCGATCGGGGACGGCTCGACGCCGCCCAGTCGGCGCTGGAGGCGCTTGAGGCGGCCTGGGCGCGGGATGAGGCGGCCCTCATCCGGAAGCAGGAAGAGCTTGAGGCTGAGATCACCGAGGCCCGGGCCGCCCATGCTGACGCCCGCAAGGCCGCCAAGGCCGCCATCGCTGAGGCCCGCTCGGCCTATCGGAAGGCCGGCGGTCGGGACTAGGCCTGGACCATCAGGGCGACGGGCAGGGTTTCGAACAGCTCGGCCGCGGGCCGCGTGCCGCCGGCATGCGTCCGGTGACCAAGATGATCGAAGAGGCGGTCCGACGTCGGAACGCCCGTGAGCACGGCGGTGTCCCCCCACCACGCGGCGTCCGGCCGCGGCAGGCCAGCAGTGAGGCCATCAGCCGGACAGCGCATCACGGCCGCGGCGATCAGCATTTCGTCCCCGGCCCGGCGGGCGAAGGCGATGAGGTGGTCCTTGCGGGCCCCCACGGTCCGCAGGGGAACATAGTCGCCCCGGGCGAAGAGCGTCGGCCGGTCCCTTCGCAGGGCCAGGGACCTGGCGATGATCTGCTGCTTGACCGCTCCGGAGCGCCAGTCGGCGAGATCGGTCTCCGGCGCGGATGCGGCCAGCAAGGCCCGGCGTCGGTCGAAGTCCACCGGCCGGCGATTGTCAGGATCGACCAGGCTGAAGTCCCACAGCTCGGCGCCCTGATAGGTGTCGGGCATGCCGGGGCTGGCGCATCGCAGGAGGGCCTGGGCGAGCCCCTTTATCGCCCCGGCGGGCGCGATCTCCGCCACCAGGCCAAAGAGCGAGGCGCGAAAGGCGCGATCGGCCAGACACTGGCCAAGATGGGCGAGGCAGAGCGCCTCATAGGCCTCATCCGGAACCGCCCAGGACGAGCGCAGCTTGCCCTCCCGCAGCGCCTTGACGAACCAGCCGGCCACACGGCCCTCGAAGGCTTTCACCCCCTCATGGTCATCGATGCTCAGGTCGAGGGGCAGGGCGCCGACCAAGGTCTGGTGCATCTGATAGGCGTCGGCACGGGCCATGTCGTGTGGGATATGCGACAGCCAGCTTCGGACCCGGTCGGCCCAGAGCTCGGGGCGCTCGCTGAGCACCGCCAGGCGAGCGCGGACATCTTCCCCCCGCTTGTGGTCGTGGGTCGCCGTGGTCAGCATGGCGCCGGGACAGTGGGCCGCCCGGGCGAGGTTTTCGGCGTGGAAATCCGCCGCCTCCAGGGCCAGGCGCCCAGGATAAGAGCCGACCTCGTTGCGCGAGAGCAGCCGCAGGTGCCGGTAAAAGGCGGTGTCCTCTGCCGACTTGGCCGCCACGGGGGCGCTCAGCTGGTGAAACCGCCGCAGGGCGCGGCTGCGGTCCTCCGGCTCACCAGGGCCATCGCCGCTCAACCAGGCCTCAATCTGATCCAGCGCAGGCTGGTCTGCCGGCGCGAGACCGATTCGCGCCCTGGTCAGGGCCTCGGCCAGCCGCCCGCGGTCGTCCTCGGACAGGGGGCCGCCGTCGCCATAGAGCCTGTAGGCGGCGAAGCCGGTGAGCAGCTCGATGATCGCCCGCCGCAGGGCGCCTTGAGTGAGGTCGCGGGTGGGAAGCGCGCTCCGGGCCAGATCGTGAAAGGCGCTGGCGGCGGCCTCGACCTGGCCAGCGAAGCCATGGGTGAGGATTTCCCGCCGGGCGGCATGCTCCTCATCCTCATAGGCGCTGGGGCGGCCGCTGACCTCCTCCCAGAGCGCGGTGAGGCGATCGGCCCCGGCGGCGTCGTGCAGCAGGGCCGAGACACTGTCCATGAATTCGTAGCCCGTGGCGCCGTCGCAGGCCCAGTCGGCCTTGAGGGACTCCCCGGGCGCAAGAATCTTCTCGACCACCAGATAGGCCGGGCCGTCGGGAACGCCCGTGGGGCGGGCCCGCTCAAGGGCGGCCAATTCGGCCCGCAGGCGGGTTAGGTAGCCGGACGGATCGGCCAGGCCGTCGATGTGGTCGATGCGCAGGCCATCGATCAGCCCTTCGCCATAGAGGCGCAGGGGCAGGGCATGCATGCGGTCAAAAACCTCCGGGACCTCCACGCGGACGCCGGCCAGTTCAGTGATGTCGAAGAAGCGCCGCCAGTTGATCTCGTCGCCCGCGCTCTGCCACCAGGCCAGGCGATAGGCCTGACGCTCCAGCAGGTCGTGAAGGCGCGAGCAGCCCGGCTCCTTGGCCGGGTCATATGCCTCGAGGCCGCGCGTGAGGACCTCGGCCCGATCGGCCTCACGGATCGGGAACCGGTGGTGGTCATAGACTGTGGCCCATACCGAGGAGTCAGGTCCGGCCTCGAGGCGGATGTCGCCCTTCGCCAGCGCCTCGCCATAGGGCGCGCCAAGGAAGGGGGCCAGGACCTTGCCCTGGAGCGCCGGGTCGCGGGGCCGCCAGTCGATGTCGAAGACCTCGGCGAAGGCGCTGGTCTCGCCTTTTTCCAGTACGTCCAGCCACCAGGCGTTCTCCGACCCGCCGACGGCGAGGTGGTTGGGCACGATGTCGAGGATGACGCCCAGCCCCGCAGATCGGAGGGCCGCGACCATCTGGCGGAACCCGTCCTCACCGCCCAGCGCCGGATTGATGGCGGTGGGATCGACCACGTCATAGCCGTGGGTGGAGCCGGCTCGGGCCACGGCGATGGGGGAGGCGTAGAGGTGGCTGACCCCCAGGTCGCGCAGGTAGCCTGCGAGCCCCGCGCCATCAGCAAAGGTGAAGCCGGCATGGAACTGCAGCCGGTAGGTCGCCGTGGGAGTCATCTGGGCCGCTCTTTGTTCAGGCTCGCGACCCGGCCAGCCGGCCCCGGGGCGTCGAACAGCGCCTCAGCCGGGCCGGGCAGACGCCTGCGCCAGTTGGGGTGTTCGGTGGTGGTGCCGGGCAGGTTGGGCTGCGCTTCGAGACCCAGCAGATCCTCGATCGGCAGGATGGCGAGTTCGGCGCGGGTCTTGGCCAGGAAGCCGACGGCGGCGTCCACCACGGCGCCTGTGGCGTCGACCGATGGCGGGGCGCCCCTGGCCGTCTCGGCCTCGCAGAAGGCGGCCCACAACGTCGCCCGCTGAGCGGCGCGCTCTGATCGCTGCATGGCGGCGTCATCGGCGGTCAGGTCAGGCTGCAGCCGCAGTCGCCAGTCGATGTCGGCGCCCTCCCACCAGCCGGCGATCGGCGGCAGATCGTGGGTGGTGGTCATGGCGCAGGCCCGCGGCGACCACTGCTCCGGCGGCTTGAACGCGCCGGCCTCATCCTTTTCAAAGAGCAACACCTGCATGCCGCGCACCCCGCCCGCGTCCAGGGCTTCACGCAGGCCGGCCGGCACCGTGCCCAGGTCCTCGCCGATGACAAGGACGCCATGGCGGTGGGACTCGATGGCGATCAGGCGCATCAGGTCCTGCATGGGGTAGGTGAGATAGGCGCCCTCGGTCGGCCCCGCCCCATGGGGCACCACCCAGAGCCGGCGCAGACCCAGGATGTGGTCGATCCTCACCCCGCCAGCATGGCGCATGGCCGAGCGCAGGGTCGCCAGGAACCCCTCATAGCCGCTGGCCGCCAGGACCCTGGGCGAGAAGGTGGTGACCCCCCAGTCCTGGCCCTTGGCCTGAAAGGCGTCCGGCGGCGCGCCGATATTGAGGCCGCTAAGCAGGTCCTGCGGCCGCGACCAGGCGTGGCTGCCGCCGGGATCCATGCCGACCGCCACATCGGTGATCAGGCCCACGGGCATGCCCGCGGCCCGGGCCGCCTGCTGGGCGCGGGCCAGGCTTCGGTCGGCGAGCCACTGGACGAAGATGTGGAAGGCGATCTCGTCGGCGTGCTCTCCGGCGAAGGCGGCCACGGCGGGGCTTGCGGCGTCGTGAAACTCCTCAGGCCAATCCGGCCACCCGCGGGCGCCGTCCCGGGCGAAGAAGACCCCGTGGATCGTCTCGAAGCGGGCATGGCCTTGCAGATCGTCGCCGCCTTCGGCCTCAAACCGCTGCAGATCGGTGCGCAAGCTCTCTGGCGCGACGCTCCTGAAGCGCGCATGGACCTGGCGCAGGGCCGCCATTCGCGCGGGAATGGCCTGCGCCCAGTCGATCAGCTCGTCCCCGCTGGTCTGGGGACCCAGGTCGCCGAGCTCGGGCCCCAGCACGGCGGCCGGATCGGCATAGAGACCATTGAGGAACAGCCGGCTCGAGGGCGCGTAGGGGCTGAACCGGTCAGGGTCGGCGGCGAACAGGGCGTGCACCGGACTGATGGCCAGGGCCGCGCCCCCGTGCTCGCCAAGGACGCTGGCGAAGGTCGCCAGGTGGCCGAAATCGCCAAAGGGGCGAGGCTCGCGCCCGTGGAGGGCATAGAGTTGTACGGCGAGACCCCAGAGGCGGCGGCCAGGCGACAGATCCTCCAGACCAAAGGCGCGGGGCGGCGCCGCCGCCACCGTGATGGTCCGATCCCCGATCTCAAGCTGGTGATAGCCCGGCGTCTCCACGCCCTGGCGGGTGAACCCCGTGGCCGGATCCAGGGAGATGGCGAGACGCCCGCCATCCTCCAGCCTCAGGGTCGCCGAGGGGCCGCACGGGCCGCCCAGCGGCTGGAAGGGCGCTCCGACCTCGACGGTGATGAAGTCAGGAGGCGGGGCGGCGCTAAGCCGTTCGCGGCTGTCACGAAGTTGCTCGGACGTCGCTGCGGGCAGGCCAAGGGCCGCCAGAACGGCGCGCAGGGTTTCCGGCGGCGTGCGGCGTGGCGTTCCATGGACGTCTTCCCACTCGACAAGAACGCCAGCCTCGGTCGCGAAGGCCTCAAGCTCCGCCTCGCTCACCGCCGCGGCTCCAGCCAGGCCATGAGGCTGCCAGGCGCCAGGGCGCCGTCGTCATCCAGACCGTCGCCCACCGTGGCGGCCGCAACTCGCCGGGGGGCATCAGTCACCTCGACGGACTCCGAGCCGAGATTGAGCGCCAGGGTCCAGCGGGACCCATCCCCGAGACGCCAGCTGGCCTTGACCGCGGCCGGGCCGATGGCGCTGGCGCCCAGGCTGTGGGCGCCCTTCAGCCGAGGCGTCAGATCCCTGGCGCGGATCTGCAGCAGGTCGCGATACAGGTGGCGCCAGTCGGCGGCGTCGGGCCCGGGCTCGGGATGGGAGACCTCGTAGGTCTCGGGATCATTGGGATCTGGAATCTGCGCCCGGGCGTCCGGATCGGCGAAGGCCGGGAAGTGAGCGAACTCCGCCCGCCGGCCCTCTCGGACCGCCTGGCCAAGCTCATCATGGTGATCGGTGAAGTAGAGGAACGGCGCTCGGCTGCCGACCTCCTCGCCCATGAAGACCATGGGGATCTGCGGCGCGAGCAGGAGGAGGGCGGTGGCGGCCTTCAGCGCCTTGGGATCGGCCAGGGTCGTCAGTCGCTCCCCCAGGGCCCGGTTGCCGATCTGGTCGTGGTTCTGGATAAAGTTGACGAAGGCGGTGGGGGGCAGGCTGGCGCTGGGGCCGCCCCGGGGGGCGCCGTCGCGCAGGGGCGAGGCCTGGCCCTGATAGACAAAGCCTTCGGCCAGGCTGCGGGCCAGCGCCTCGGCGGGCTGCGCGGCATAGGCGGCGTAATACCCTTCGGTCTCGCCTGTCAGCAGGACGTGGAGCACATGGTGGGCGTCATCGTTCCACTGGGCGTCGAAGGCGCCGGCGAGGTGCTCAGGGACGTTGTCGTCGTTCTCGAGGATCAGGTGGATTTGCCGGTCGCGGCCGGCGGCGGCCCTTACCGCCTCGCCCATCTCGTCGATCCAGTCGCGCTCGCTTATCGCGTGGACCGCATCGAAGCGCAGGCCATCGAACCGATACTCGTTGATCCAGTAGATGGCGTTCTCTGTGAAGAAGCGCCGGACCTCGGGCCTGCGGAAGTCGATGGCCGCGCCCCAGGGGGTCTTGATGTCGTCGCGGAAGGCCTGCGGGGCGTAGGCGCCCAGCGCGTTCCCGTCAGGCCCGAAGTGGTTATAGACCACGTCGAGAAAGACCATCATCCCAAGCTCGTGGGCGCGGTCGATCATCGCCTTGAGCTCATCGGGCGAGCCATAGCCGGCGTCCGGCGCGAAGGGCAGAACCCCGTCATAGCCCCAGTTCCGCTGGCCCGGGAAATCGGCGATCGGCATCAGTTCGATGGCGGTGAAGCCGAGGTCCCTTAGGCTGGCCAACTGCTCGGCGACGCCGGCGAAGCCGTCCATCAGACCGGGATGAAGTTCGTAGATCACGGCTTCTTCCCACGGCCGCCCCATCCAGTCGGCCGTCCGCCAGCGATAGGCGGCGGGATCGACCACCAGGCTGGCGTCGTGGACATCGCCATTCTGGCGACGGGAGGCCGGATCAGGCACGCAGACGTCTTCGCTGACGCGGTACTTATAGAGCGAACCTGCGCCACAGGGCGCCTCGGCCTCGAACCAGCCTGGCTCGGCTGCGCTCATGGGCTGGGCCGGCAGGCCCTCGACCTCCAGGGTCACTGCCTCGCAGGCCGGCGCCCAGAGGCGGAAGCGCGTCCGGTCCTCGGCCAGGACCGTGGCGCCAAAGGGGAGTTCATGCACCCAGCGTCCTGCCCCGCCCGCGCCCTCGACCACGGAGTGAAGGAGCACCGCGCTGTGGGCGCCGACCTCGACCTGCGTGCCGGTGAGCGGCTGTTCGCCCATGCCGGGGTGAGCGCTGTCCAGCAGCAGGGTGGGGGCGCCCATGGGTTCGGGCAGATGGAAGGTGATGGGATCGTCGTTGGCGTTGGTCAGCAGGGTGATCAGATCGACCCGGCCGTCGTCCCGCGGCGCGGCGCGGCGCATGGCCAGGGCCGACGCGTGGGGGTTCTGCCAGTCGTCAGCCGACAGGCCGCGCCCATGTTCGTCGAACCAGTCGACGTCGAGGACGCCGGGCGCGTACTCGTTCTGACCGTGCAGAAACTGGGTCGGGCGAAGCGCGCCGTAGGTTTTGCGCAGGGCGATCAGGCGTGAAACGAAGTCGATCTGGGCCTGGCCCTCCGGCGACTCCAACTGCTTCCAGTCGAACCACGAAATCTCATTGTCCTGGCAATAGGCGTTATTGTTGCCCTGCTGGGTACGTCCGAACTCGTCGCCGCCCAGCAGCATCGGCGTGCCGGATGAGGCGAACAGCGTCATCAGCATGGCGCGCATCACCCGGCCCCGGGTGCGCTGGATATCGACGTCGGTGGTGGGGCCCTCGGCGCCCCAGTTGCGCGACAGGTTTTCGCTGTGGCCGTCGCGATTGTCCTCCCCATTGGCCTCGTTGTGACGCTCCTCGTAGGTGACGAGGTCGGCCAGGGTGAAGCCGTCATGGGAGGCCAGGAAGTTGACCGAGGCCCAGGGACGCCGGGCTCGACGGTCGAAGATGTCGCCGGATCCGGAAAGCCTGGCGGCCAGGTCCGGGCGCCCGCCTTCATGGCCGCGCCAGTAGCCCCGCACGTCATCGCGGAACCGGTCGTTCCACTCGGCGAAGCCGGGCGGGTGCTGGCCCAACTGGTAGCCGCCGGGACCGATATCCCAGGGCTCGGAGATCAGCTTGATCCCCTGCAGCATCGGGTCCTGGCGCAGCACATCAAAGAAGCCGGCGCCGGGATCGAAGCCGTGCTTCTCCCGGCCGAGCGTGACCCCCAGATCGAAGCGGAAACCGTCCACGCCGTAGGACTGAGTCCAGTAGCGCAGGGAGTCGGCCACCATCTGGACCACGCGGGCCTTGGACATGTTCACCGTATTGCCGGTGCCGGTGTCATTGACGCAGAAGCGCGGATCGCCCTCGACCAGCCGGTAGTAGCTGGCGTTGTCCAGGCCGCGGAACGACAGGGTGGGGCCGCGCTCGCTGCCCTCGGCGGTGTGGTTGAAGACCACGTCGAGGATCACTTCCAGGCCGGCCGCGTGGAGCTTGCGCACGGCCATGCGCAGCTCATTCTGATCGCCCCCTGACAGATAGCTCCGCTCAGGCGTGAAGAAGTTGAGGGTGCTGTAGCCCCAGTAGTTGGCCAGCCCCTTTTCCTGCAGGAAGCGGTCCTGGGCGAAGGCGTGGATCGGCAGCAGCTCGACGGCGGTGACGCCCAGGCGTTTCAGATGATCGATCACCTTGGGATGGGTGAGCGCGGCGAAGGTGCCGCGGACCGGGGGCCGAACCTCCTCCATCAGCATGGTCAGGCCCCGGACGTGACACTCGTAGATGACCGTGTCGGCCCACGGGGTGTTGGGCCGCCGGTCCCCGCTCCAGTCGAAGGCGTCGGCGGTGACCATGGACTTGGGCATGGCCGGCGCGCTGTCGCGTCGGTCGAAGGTCAGGTCGGCCCGCGCGGCGTTGACGCGGTAGCCGAACAGGGCGTCGGTCCACCTCAGGTCACCCGACAGGCTCCGCGCATAGGGGTCGATCAGCAGCTTGTTGGGGTTGAACCTGTGCCCCTCCTGCGGGGCGTAGGGACCATGCGCGCGGTAGCCATAGAGCAGGCCGGGCTTCGCACCCGGCAGGTAGCCGTGCCAGACCTCGTCGGTCCACTCCGGCAGGGCCAGCCGGGCGATTTCGCGGCGGCCGGTCTCTTCGAAGACGCAGAGTTCGATCTTCTCCGCATGGGCGGAATAGACGGCGAAATTGATGCCCAGGCCGTCGAAGGTGGCGCCAAGGGGATAGGGCAGGCCGCCCTCAAGACGGTCCGGGAGCAGGATCAAGTGGCGGTTCCTTGATGGCGCAACAGCACGGCGCCGAGAGGGGGGAGGGTCAGGATCAGGGAGTCGGGCAGGCCATGGGACCGCGTCGGCTCGGTATGAACCGCGCCGCCATTGCCGATGTTCCCGCCGCCATATCGATCAGAGTCGGTGTTCAGGACCTCAGCCCATACGCCGGCCGCGGGCGCGCCCAGCCGATAGTCCCGCTGTGGCTCCGGCGTCATGTTGACGGCGAAGATCACGGTCGGGGCGTCGCCCCCGGCCTGCCGGCAAAAGGCGAAAACGCCGGCTTCGGCGTCCGTGCAGATCCAGGCGAAGCCCTCGGGATCAGTATCGCTGCGATGCAGGGCCGCCTCGCGGCCGTAGATCAGGTTGAGATCGCGAACCAGCATCTGCATCCCGGCATGATCGGGTTGCTGCAGCAGGTCCCAGGGGATGGCGCCGTCGTGGTTCCACTCGGTGGGCTGGGCGAGCTCGCAGCCCATGAACAGCAGCTTCTTGCCCGGATGGGCCCACATGAAGGCGAGATAGGCGCGCAGATTGGCGAACTGCCGCCACCGGTCGCCGGGCATCTTGCCCAGCAACGAGCCTTTGCCGTGCACTACCTCATCGTGGGAGATCGGCAGGACGAACCGCTCGGTGAAGGCGTAGAGCAGGCCGAAGGTCAGCTCGTTCTGGTGCCAGCTCCGATAGACCGGATCGCGCTGCATGTAGCTGAGGGTGTCGTGCATCCACCCCATGTTCCATTTGTAGTTGAAGCCGAGGCCGCCCTCGGCCACCGGACTTGAGACACCTGGCCAGGCGGTGGATTCCTCGGCGATGGTCACGGCGCCCGGGCATCGGCTGGCCACCGTCTCGTTCAGGCGGCGCAGGAAGGCGATGGATTCGAGGTTCTCGCGACCGCCATGGATGTTGGGCACCCATTCGCCGGGCTGGCGGCTGTAGTCGCGGTAGAGCATGGAGGCCACCGCATCGACGCGAAGACCGTCGATATGGAAGGTCTCCAGCCAGTAGATGGCGCTGGCGATCAGGAAGCCCTGGACCTCCTGTCGGCCGAGATTGAAGATCAGGGTGTTCCAGTCCTGGTGGAAGCCTTCGCGCGGGTCGGCATGCTCATACAGCTGGGTGCCGTCGAAGCTGGCCAGGCCGTGGACGTCGGTGGGGAAGTGGGCCGGCACCCAGTCCAGGATGACGCCGACGCCCAGCCGGTGGCAGGCGTCGACGAACCGCGCCAGGCCTTCCGGCGACCCGTAGCGTGCGCTCGGGGCGAACTGCGATAGGGGCTGATAGCCCCAGGAACCGCCGAACGGATGCTCCATGATCGGCAGCAGCTCCACATGGGTGAAGCCCATGTCGGCCACATAGGGGGCCAGCCGTTCGGCCAAGCCTCCCCAGTCGAGGTTGGGGCTGTCTCCGTCGTCAGGGCGCAGCCAGGAGGCGGCGTGGACCTCATAGATGGAGATCGGCGCGTCGGGCTTCTGGCGCCGGCCTCGGTCGGCCATCCAGTCAGAATCTGTCCAGGCGAAGTCGGCGACCGGGGCGATGATCGAGGACTGACCGGGCGGGAGTTCGGTCATCCGCGCCAGCGGATCGGCCTTCAGGGGGAGCAGCTCGCCATGGGCGCCGACCAGCTCGTATTTGTAGCGCTCGCCCGGCTGAAGGCGCGGTACGAACAGCTCCCACACCCCGGCCGGATGGCGCAGGCGCATGGGGTGGCGGCGGCCGTCCCAGCTGTTGAAGTCCCCGACCACCGACACCCGCCGGGCGTTCGGCGCCCAGACCGAGAAGCCGACGCCTTCGACGCCCTCAAGGGTCTGAGGCTGGGCGCCCATTTTTTGGCCGAGCTCCCAATGGGCGCCCTCCATGAAGAGGTGCAGGTCCAGGTCGCCGAGGAGCAGGCCAAAGGCGTAGGGGTCTTCGGTCTCCTGCGTCGCGCCCTCCCAATCAATGCGTAGCCGATAGCCGCCCTTGCCGTTCAGGCGGCCGGCGAACAGGCCCGGCGCGACCTCATCGAGAGGCGAGGGCTTGGCGCCGTCCTGCAGCGCCGTCACCGAGCGGGCGCCGGGCTGGAAGGTGCGGACAACGGTCTTCCCGTCAGCCTCGTGGGGCCCCAGAAAGACGAAGGGATCGGTCAGCCGACCCTCCATGACAGCGGACGTCAGGGCATGGGTCAGGGTCAGGTCCTCGTGGCTCATAGGTCGCCACCCAGCAGCCGATCGACCGTCGCGGCTAGGCCGCGAAGGGGCGTCCCCAACCAGGCGGGGCGGTTGGCCGCCTCGTACCTGACCTCATAGGCCGCCTTTTCCAGCAGGAAGAGGTCGAGCAACTCGGTCGAAACCGCGCCGGCCACCTCGCCATAGCCATCGAGAAACGCCTCGCTGGCCACCGACTGGAACTGGCTGACGACATCGACCGCCCGTTCCTGGACGCCCTGGGCCACATTGGCCGCAGCGATGGCGCCCAGCGCGGCGGCATAGTCGAAGGATCGCAGCATCCCGGCCACGTCGCGCAGGGGGCTGGCCTTGGCGCGGCGGTCCTCCAGGGGTTTCGTAGGCTCGCCTTCGAAGTCGATGAAGGTGACGCCGCCGCCGGTGACCAGCACCTGGCCGAGGTGCAGATCGCCATGGATACGGGTGCGCACCTGACCAGACCCCGCGTTGGCAAGCCTGTCGACCGTCTGCGCGATCTCACTCCGGCGCTGGCGGAGGCCGTCGGCGATGTCGCCCAGGCCGCCCTGATCGGTCCAGTCGCCGCCCTTTTCCAGCACGGCCAGGGCGCCGTCCACCTGTTGCAGGACGCTGGCGCGGACGCCCTCAACAGCCTTGGCGTCCATGATCTCGGGGGCGAAGGCCGCATCCCCGCTGGGCTGGGCCAGGACGCCGTGCATCTCGGCCAGGCTGCGCCCGAGCACGCGGGCGAATTCGGCATAGGAGCCGAAATCCGGTGTCGCGGTCTGATCGCCGGCCAGGACGAGGTCGTCGATCACCCGGTGCAGGTAGTCCTGGGTCCAGTCCCAGCCGTCGCCCTGACTGTAGATGAAGGCCTGGGCGACCATCAGGGTGTGCGGTGCGCCGTCCGGCGCGATCCGGCGTACCTCTCCGACAAAGGCTGGAACGTGCGGATAGCCCCGCTCACTGAGCACCCGGGTCATCTCAGCCTCGGGATGGACGCCCGGCACGACCTTGCGCAGCAGCTTCAGGACGATCTCGCGGCCGATGATGACCGAGCTGTTGCTCTGCTCGGCCGAGGACCACTCGATCTCGGCGTCGTCGCCGGCCTCGAAGGGGGCCGAGGTGAACTCGATGTCGCCAAAGGGCGAGGTGAGGGTCGCGTTGGATCTCAAACCCGCCATGACCGAGCGGACGAACTCCGTCGTCAGGAAGCCATCGGTCAGATCGCCGACCAGCGCGCCGCGGCGGACCCGCGCCATGGCGAAGTTGTGGGCGTAGGGATCGCCCACATCGTCTTCCCAGGCCACGCCCAGAGGCACCACGTAGGCCGACGTCCCCGTGGAGGTCTCGACCTCGAGCTCGGCGAGGATCTGGTTGGGCGCGCCGGGCAGGGGCGAGAAGCCCTTGACCCGGGTCGCCAGAAGTTCGGCGTCCTTGCCCTGGAACCAGCGCCGGCCGCTCATCCAGTTCGGTAGCACCTCGGATTCCAGCACCGCCCGGTGGGGCGGCTCGACCAGGGTGGCGACATCGCCACGAAGCACGAAGGTGTGCTGCTCGGCCTGAACCCCGCTTGGGGCCGTGCTCCAGCTGGGACCATCGGTCTTCTCGCACAGCTGGAACCAGTGGAAGCCATAGGGCGGCAGGGTCAGCAGATAGGTGAGGTGGCCGATAGGCGGGAAGGGCGTGCTGCCCGACATTTCCATGGGCGCCCAGCCGGCGAACTCCGATAGGTCGAGCTCAACGGCCTGGGCCGTGCGGGCCAGGTTGGCGACGCAGAGGATGGTGTCGCCCTCGTGCTCGCGCAGATAGGCCATGACCTTGCGGTTCTGCGGCCGCAGGAAGCGCAGCGTGCCGCGCCCAAAGGCGCTGTGGCGCTGGCGCACCGCCAGCATCCGACGCAGCCAGTTCAGCAGCGAGTGGCTGTCTTTGCTCTGGGCCTCCACATTGATCGCCTGGAAGCCATAGAGCGGATCCATGATGGCCGGCAGGACGA
The DNA here is from genome assembly GCF_030693405.1 of Phenylobacterium sp. Classification (GTDB taxonomy): domain Bacteria; phylum Pseudomonadota; class Alphaproteobacteria; order Caulobacterales; family Caulobacteraceae; genus Phenylobacterium. The sequence goes on along the minus strand of NZ_JAUYAW010000037.1, from coordinate 68,093 downwards.
GGCTGGCCGGATCGGCGCGGGAGAAGCCGCCATTGCGGTCCGGCGACCACTGCATGGGGGTGCGCACCCCGTCCCGGTCGCCGAGATAGATGTTGTCGCCCATGCCGAGCTCGTCGCCGTAGTAGATCACGGGCGTCCCCGGCATGGTCAGCAGCAGGCAGTTCATCAGCTCGACCCGGCGGCGATCGCGCTCCATCAGCGGCGCCAAGCGGCGGCGGATGCCAAGATTGATCCGCGCCCGGCTCTCCGAGGCGTAGACGCTCCAGAGGTAGTCCCGCTCCTTGTTGGTCACCATTTCGAGGGTCAGCTCGTCATGGTTGCGCAGGAAGATCGCCCACTGGCAGGCCTCCGGAATATCCGGGGTCTGGCGCATGATGTCGGTGATCGGGAAGCGGTCTTCCTGGGCGATGGCCATGTACATCCGCGGCATCAGCGGGAAGTGGAACGCCATGTGGCATTCGTCGCCGTCGCCGAAATACTGCTGGGTGTCTTCGGGCCACTGGTTGGCCTCGGCCAGCAGCATGCGGTCTTCGAAATGCTCATCCAGATGGGCGCGGATGGCCTTCAGGACGTCGTGGGTCTCGGGCAGGTTCTCATTATTGGTGCCCTCCCGCTCGATCAGATAGGGGATGGCGTCGAGCCGCAGGCCGTCGACCCCGGCCTCCAGCCAGTAGCGCATCACCGAGAGAATCTCTTCCAGGACCTTGGGATTGTCGAAGTTCAGGTCCGGCTGATGGGAATAGAAGCGGTGCCAGTAATAGGCGCCCGCCACCGGATCCCAGGTCCAGTTGGAGGTTTCGGTGTCGAGGAAGATGATGCGGGTGCCGCTGTAGTCGGCGTCGTTGTCGGACCAGACATAGAAGTCCCGCTCCGGCGATCCGGGCGGCGCCTTGCGGGCGGCCTGGAACCAGGGGTGCTGGTCCGACGTGTGGTTGATCACCAACTCGGTGATCACCCGCATGCCGCGGCCGTGGGCCTCATCGATGAAGCGCTTCACGTCGTCGAAGTCGCCATACTCCGGATGCACGCCGCGATAGTCGGCGATGTCATAGCCGTCGTCCCGCCGCGGGGACGGGTAGAAGGGCAGCAGCCAGATGGCGTTGACACCCAGGCTGGCGATGTAGTCCAGCTTGGCCGACAGACCGGCGAAGTCGCCGACCCCGTCGTCATTGGAGTCGAAGAATGACTTCACGTGCAGCTGGTAGATGACCGCGTCCTTGTACCACTGGGGATCGGCGGTCTGCGCGGGCTCGGCCACGGGATCGTCAGCGAGATAGGCGACGCTCATCGCGGGGCCTCCATACGGAAAATGAGGTAGGGGCGGCCGGGGTCGAGGGCGATGCGTCGCCACTTCCCCTGCCAGGTGAAGCTCTGGCCGGTGAGCAGGTCGTCCACATGGGCGCTGGCGTCGTCGGCGAGGCCCAGGCGCCAGAACGGCGCCTCCACATCGGCCTCGTGCGCTTCGTGAGGATCGAGGTTCACCGCCACCAGGATGAGGTCACCCCCGTCCGGGCTGAGCTTGGCGTAGAACAGAATGTGGTCGCTGCTGGACGGCAGGAACTGCACGTTCAGGTGGGTTTGCAGGGCGGGATGGGATTTGCGCAGGCGGTTCAGCTGGCTGATCTGCGGAATGATGCCGTGCGGGGCGTCCCAGTCCCGGGGCCGGATCTCGTACTTCTCGGAGTCCTTGAACTCTTCCTTGCCCGGAACCGGCTCGGATTCGAGCAGCTCAAAGCCGGAATAGACCCCCCACAGCCCCGACAGGGTCGAGGCCAGGACGGCGCGGATCAGGAAGCCGGCGCGCCCCGAGGTCTGCAGGAAGTAGGGATTGATGTCCGGCGTCGTGACGAAGAAGTTGGGCCGGAAGAAGTCCTTCGGTTCGGTGGTCGCCAGTTCGGTCAGATAGTCGGTGAACTCCGCCTTGGTGTGGCGCCAGGTGAAGTAGCTGTAGGACTGCGAGAAGCCGATCTTGGCCAGCCGGTACATGACCCGCGGGCGGGTGAAGGCCTCCGACAGGAAGATGACGTCGGGGTGGGCGGTGCGCACCTCTCGGATCATCCATTCCCAGAAGGCGAACGGCTTGGTGTGGGGATTGTCGACGCGGAAGGTGCGCACGCCCTCGCGAACCCACAGCAGCACCACATCGCGCAGGGCGATCCACAGATCCGGGATCGCCTCGGACCTGTAGAAGTCCACATTGACGATGTCCTGGTACTTCTTGGGCGGGTTTTCCGCGTACTTGATGGTCCCGTCCGGACGCCAGTCGAACCAGCCGGGATGTTCCTTGATCCAGGGATGGTCTGGCGAGCACTGGATGGCGAAGTCGAGCGCGATCTCCAGCCCATGGTCATGGGCCGCCGCGATCAGGCGGCGGAAGTCGTCGAAGGTCCCGAGCTCGGGGTGGATGGCGTCGTGACCGCCCTCGGCGGCGCCAATGGCGTATGGGCTGCCCGGATCGTCGGGACCCGCCGTCAGGCTGTTGTTCTTGCCCTTGCGATGGCGCTCGCCGATCGGATGGATCGGCGGGAAGTAGAGCACGTCGAAGCCCATGGCCCGAATGGCCGGCAGGCGGGCGATGACGTCGTCGAACGTCCCGTGGCGGGCCGGGTCTTCGGTCTGGGAGCGAGGGAAGAGCTCGTACCAGCTGGCGAACTGCGCTTCCCGACGTTCGGCGTCGATGCATTGGGCTTGGCTTGTGCAGACAAAGGCCCGAGCCTGCGCCTGGTCCATCAGCCGGGCGGTGTCGGCGGCGAGCAGACGCTGGCCGGCCTCCTCGGCGGGGAGGCGCGAGAGCTCGTCAGCCAGCGCAGCCAACTGCCCGGAGGGGGCGGGCCCCGCCGCCTCGGCGATCAGCAGCCGGCCTTCCTCGAGGTCTACAGGCTGGGCGACGCCGGCCTCGATCTTCTTGGTGAGGTCCCGGTGGAAACCGCCGTAGCGGTCAATCCAGCCCTGGATCTCGAACTGATAGCGCCCAAGGCGCGCCAGCGGGAAGCGACCCTCCCAGAGGTCGTTGCCCAGGTGCGACATGCGTATGGACGACCAGGCATCGGTGTCGGCCGCCCGCCAGCGAAGCTCCACGGCCAGTTGTTCATGACCATCGGCATAGGCTGCACAGGTGACCGTCACCGTCTCGCCGACGATGCGTTTGACGGCGAACGGGCCGCCGGCCACCTGCGGGGAGACCTCCTCGATCACCAAGCGAGGCGCCTTGGCGGCGGTCTTGGCGCCCTGACGTCCGGCCCGGCTCACGCTGGCGATCACGGGACTGCGCCGCGCCCCCAGCAGACGCACTTCGCCCGGGGCCAGGGTTTCGAACGAGTCAGCGCGGCCATCCATGGCCTCGAACGGGCCAAAGTCGCCGGCGGCGGGCAGGAAGGTCGCCGGGTCGAGGTCGGCGGGCTCGTCGAGGGACGGGTTGATGAGCACCAGGATCACCGCTTCGGCGGTCCGCAGGTCGGGGCCGCTGGCCCGCAGCAAGGCCGTGGCGGGGGAAGCCGGGCCGGTGAGCAGCCGAATGGCCCCGTCGAACGGGGCCAGCTCGGCGACCAGCCGATTGGCCGACCGCACCTCGGTCGCCAGATTGACGTCATCGCCGGGGAAGGGGGCGCCTTCCCCCAGGCGCGCGCGTTCGGCGACCTCGAATCCCATGGGCATGAGCAGGCCAGAGCCAGTGGACGCCGCGAGGCGCAGGGCGCGAACATAGGCGGCTGAGACATCTGTCCCGGCGGGGAGCCTGGTGGCCAGGCGCGGTCCGAACGGAGCCTCCGGCTGGGCCAGCAGCGGGGCCACTGGCCGCAGATCCTCATGCTCCTCGGCGATCCAGGGCGCACGGCCGTCCCACCAGGCCGCTGACGACATGAGGGCGTCGAAGCCGCAGGGGGCTAGCGCGAGGGCGACGTCCCGGCTCACCCCCGGGGTGTCAGCGATGAAAATCAGGTCAGGCCAGGCCTGGCGCAGGCGCGTGACCAGGCTGGCCCATTGGGCGGGCTCGGCCTGGTCTGGCCGCAGCAGACGAAACCCCTGGAGGCCAGCCTGCGCCCATGATTCCGCATGACCGATCAGCCATTCCAGGATCAGCGCCCACGCGGTCGGCTGGCGCAGGCGGGCCAGCGCCATGCCCTGAGGCGGCGCCGACGCGCGCGGATCAACGGGGCGATCGCCCGCCGCCTCCCGCCGCAAGGTGAAGGCCTCTGGATGCGCGGACACCAGGGGATGCTCCGCATCGAACCGCGTGAGATCGAGGTCCATCATCGGCCGTAGCCCCACGGCGTCGCAGGCTGCGGCCAGCTCACCGATCACCGTGGAGACCGGCGCGCCAGCGAGGCTTGAGGTTCCATGATCGACGGGTCGGAAGATGTCGCCGCGGTGCTTGAACGGGGGCGCGATCAGCAGGTGGTCGAACCCGAGGTCGCGGGCCCGGTCGGCGAGGCGTTTTGCGCCACCCTGTTCGCCAAGGGCGTCAGGATGGGCGTAATAGAGTCGTGGCGCCGTCAGGCGCGGGCGGGCGGCGGAGTTCATCGTCCCTCAAGGCTGGTGTCCGACGACAACCGGCCATGCGGAGCTTCGTTCCTAAGGCAAAGCCGTCCGCGCCGCTTTCAAGCCCTGCGTGGACAGAGAGGCGGCGCCTGACGCTGTGTCAGGCGCCACGGGTCTCTCAAATCGCCGCCGCCGGGGCGTCTTCGTCCGGGCGGAATGAGCGCGGCTCCGCAGACGCCGGCGCCATTGACGATCCGTCGCCGGCATAGCGCTCATATTCCTCGACGAAACGTCGATCGAGGAAGCTCTGGTCGTCGTATTTCTCCTTGAGCTCCAGGAACCACACGCCTTCCTCCTCATAGATATGATGGAGCACGGCCCCCCTGATGTGCTCGAGCTTGTCGAGCCAGGCCTCGTCCTCGGGCGGGATGCGCTCCAGCTCCGCCATCTGCATCTTGGCCGTGGTCTGCTCGGTGTAGGCGAGGCTGGCGTGGGCCTTCTCATGCGCCTTGGCGAGGGCGGGGTAGAGCACCACCTCCTCCGCCATCGCGTGTCCCACCAGCACCCATGAGAGCTGTCGCATGGCGGCGACCCGGGCAGGCCCATCGGCGGCTGCGCGACAGGACTCAAAGGCCGCCCGGATCTGGTCATGATGATCCAGCGCCGCGTTCAGCCAGTCGCCGGGTCTCGCCGCGGCCCGGGCCTTGGCCGTGGCCTCGGCGCGTTTCTCGTCGCTTTCGGGAGGCGTCACAGCCCCCAACATCTTGTCTACGATCGACATACCTGGTCCTCCGTCTCGAAGACCAAGTTGCAGCCATGGGAGATAGTTCCCGTCAGGCGGACCGGGCCGCCGCCCGCTTGCCCCAATACTCCCGGAAGAAGCCTCGGGGGTCCTTCTCCGCACTCGAGGGGTGGCCGATGACAAGGGTCGAGCGATCCTTGAGGTCATAGGCCGGCCAGGCAGGCGTCTTGGGGTTGTTTGGATCGCCCGCGGCGGCCAGCGCCACCCAGGCGCTAGCGATCTCGTCGGCCAGCCGCACATTGTCCCGGCTTGGCCCGGCCAGGGGGAAGCGGATGTCGTGCATGGAATAGGCGACATCGATCCCGTGGGTCGCCCCATAGCGGCCGTCGAAGGCTGGGCTGGGCGCCTCCCAGAGGTAGGACCAGGTGGGCGCGCCGCCGGCCGCGACCCGACGCTCCAGCATGGTGTTGGCCGCCAGCCGGAAATAGGTGTCGCTGGCGATGCGGGCGTTGATGATGAAGGGGGTCGCCCCGGGCGTCTCGTCCCGATAGGCCGACAGCAGCATCTGGGCGTCCTCGCCCACGCGCTTCTGCAGGGTCGAGAGCACTTCGTCCCAGGTCATGTCGAAGCGGGTCTCGCGATAGGTCCGTTCATCAAGGACGGTGGACACCACCAGCGGGATGTCCCGGGACTCCTCAGGCGCGCCCGGGGTGAAGGGATGATGCGGGATGGCTTGGCCAAGCACCGGGGCGAAGGAGCGGGGCGCTTCGCCGCGGCGACGCTCCTCGGCCTCCACATCGGCCTGGGCCGCCAGCAGGGTGGTGAAGGGGACGGCCTGCAGGTCCTTGATCTGGTCCCGTCGCAGACCCAGGCGCTGCAGCAGCTGGGCTGCAGCCTTGTCGGCCTGGTCGCGGGTCATGGAGGTCAGCGCCGAGCCGCTCATGACGCCGGCGCTGGAGAACAGGCCCTTGGCCGAGGGCATGGCCATCAGGTGGCTGACCTTGGCCCCGCCGCCGGACTGGCCGATGATCATCACCCGGGCGGGATCGCCGCCGAAGGCCTCCACATTGCGGGCCACCCACTGGAGCGAGGCCACCAGGTCGGCCATGCCGGCCGCGCCGGAATCGGCGAACGGCCCCTCGTCGCCCAAATAGAGATAGCCGAGCGAACTCAGCCGGTGGTTCACGGTGACCACCACACAGTCACCGAAGCGGGCCAGCATTTCGCCATCGCCGCCGGGATTGTTGCTGGACCCGCCGTAGAAGCCGCCCCCGTGGAAGCGGACGATCACCGGGCGCTTGCGATTGGCGTTGGCCTCCGGCGTCCAGAGGTTGAGGACCAGACAGTCCTCCCCCATGCCGCCAGGCTGCAGGTCGTTGAGGATCAGGTCGGCATAGACATGACGCCGGTTACCCGGGATTTGCGGGGCGATGTTCCCATAGTCGAAGGCGTCTTGCACGCCCGCCCAGGGGATCACTGGCTGGGGCGGCAGGAAGCGGTTGGCGCCCGAGGAGTCCGCGCCGTAGCGCAGCCCCTTGAACACCGCGACGCCGCCTGACGCCACTCCGCGGACCTTGCCTTCGGCGGTCTCGACGACGGGAAAAAGCCGGTCCTCGGCGGCCAGAACGGGACGGGCGGCGGCCAGGCCCAGCATGCCGGCGCCGGCGGCGATGAAGGTGCGGCGATCAGTGGTCATGGAAGTCTCCTCGCGCTCAGCGGTGCAGGGTGCGGCCCATCTGCTGGGTCTCGTATCGGCTCATGAATTCGCGCTCAGCCGACCAGGGATCGGTCGCCAGGCGGGGCGGGACCTCGAACAGCAGGGTCGGCCGTTCGGTCAGGTCATAGGGGCGCCAGTCGGGGATGGCGGCGTTGTTCGGGTCGCCCGTGCGGGCGAAGCTGAGCCATGTCTCGGACATGGCCAAGGCCATGGCCCGGGTCTCTTCGCTCTCCGGTCCCGTCAGATGGGTGGCGGCGGCCACATTGTCGAAGACGAAGGGGAGATCCAGCGTGTGCTGGCTGATGTGCTTTCCGCCGTCGGCCGGGGACCGCCAGGTCAGCTGATAGAGGTAGGTGGGCGCGGCGCTCGCCCGGACTCGGGCTTCCGCCATCAGGGTCGCGTCGAGCACATAGCCGCGGGCCGAGGTGATGGTGAAGTAGAGCTCCGAGGGCGAGGCCTCCGGGCAGGTGGTCTGGAAGGCGGCGATCGCCGCCTCCACGTCGTCAGCCCCCACATGGCGGGCGAGTCGCCGGCGCAGCTCGGCCATGTCGAGATCGAAGGCGCCGTCCTCGTAGCCGAGCTGGTTGGATAGCTCGGTTCGCGTGGTCCCCACCATCATGGGCAGGTCGTTGGAGATGGCCGGCGCCTCGGGATGGAAGGGGTGGGCGGTGAAGGCCAGGCTGTCCAGGACCGGCGAGAACCGCGAGCGCGTCTCCCGCATGACCCGCAGCTGCGCCCGGGTCAGGGTCTCAACGGGGACGTCCAGGAGCTTGCCGATATCAGCCGGGGCGATCTCGAGTTGCGCCAGCAGCGCGTCGGTGAGCCGGGTCGCCTGGTCCGGCGTCTGGACGCGGAGGTGGGAGCCGCTCTGGACGATCCCTCGGGCGAACAGCCCTTTCGCGTCCGCGCCGGCATAGCAGAGGCTGACCTTTCGCCCGCCGCCGGACTGGCCAAACAGGGTGACGTTGCCGGGATCGCCCCCAAAGGCCGCGATATTGTCGCGGACCCAGTTCATGGCGGCGATGAGGTCGAGATAGCCGGCGTTGCCGGAGGCGGCGTAGGCCTCGCCCAGGCGGTCGCCGAGATAACAGTGGCCGTAGACGTTCAGGCGGTGGTTGATGCTGACCACCACCACGTCGCCGCGCAGCGCCAGACGGGAGCCGTCATAGACCTTCTGCGAGGCCGAGCCGGCCTCGAAGCCGCCGCCGTGGAACCACAGCATCACCGGGCGGCGCTGGTTGTCGGACCCCGGGGTGAAGACGTTCACCCGCAGGCAGTCCTCGCTCATCGGCCCTTTGTCGGCGAGCATCCCGCGCATCTGCGGACACTGATCGCCAAATGCGAGGGCGTCCTGGATCCCCGTCCAGGGCGTCACCGGCTGGGGCGGCCGGAACCGGTTGGGCCCAGACGTGTCTGCGCCATAGCGCATGCCCTTGAAGACGCTGACGCCGCCGGTGCGACGGCCCCGAACCTTGCCTTGAGCGGTTTCGACGACGACCAGGGTCTCTACGGCGTCAGGGTCAGAGATGGCGTTCATGCGGTCATGTCCTGTCAGGGCTCTAGCGGCGGATCAGGTCGATCAGGGTGCGGCTGTCGGTCAGGTCTTCGAGGCCGCGTACGGCGGCGACCACCGCCTCGGCGGGGGCCTCACCCAGGGCCGGTGTCATGAGGTCCATGGCCTTGGCCTCCACATCGGCCGGGCTCATGGGATGAGAGGGGAAGCCCAGGACGTGGGGCACATAGGCGGTTTCCTTACGGCCATCGGTCAGCTGGACGATCACCCGGGCCGACTCGGTGCGCGGCTCGCCCGGGGCGGCCTCCTGGTCCGGGTCGTGGACGATTTCCACCCGGCGCATCAGGTCGCTCACCTGCGGGTCCTGCGCCATCCGGGCCAGGCTCTGGGCGGCGACGAAGTCGAGGCGGCGGTCGATCAGGATGATGGCGGCCAGGTAGCGCAGGTTGAGCGCCGGCATGGCCGCATCGCGGAACGCCTCCCAGCGGCCGGGCATCTCGATCCGCACCGCCCGCACCTGGGAGGAGTCGATCCGCGGCAGGAGGGCGAGCAGCGCCTCCACGGCCGGCTGGGTTGGTCCGCCGACCGGAAAGCGCTTGAAGGCGGTCAGCGGCAGTTCCGACCGCGTTCCAAGCTCGTCGATCAGATAGGCGCGGTCCCCATCCCCGTCGCGGAACAGGGCCGAGCGCATCCAGCCACCGGGGTGGTCCAGGGCGCCCCGGACGCCCCGGAACCCCGCCTGCGCCATCAGGGCGGCGTGCAGCCCGTCCCGCGCGCCCATGCCGGCGAAGACGAACGCCTTTTCGATGTGCTCCACATCCAGCAACCACTGCCAGGACCCCGAGGCCTGCTGGGCGCAGTAGGTCCAGACGTGCTCGATCGTCTCCGCCGGAAGGCGCAGCAGGACCGCCGCGGCCGTCGCCGCCCCAAACAGGGGTCCGATCCCGTGATTGGCGATCCCGGCGCGCCGGAGGTTCCCCACCCCCAGGGCCTTGGGCATCCGGCCGGCCAGCTCATAGCCGGCCATGACCGCGCGCAGCAGTTCCCCGCCGGTGGCGCCGCGGGTCTCCGCCACCGCCAGGGCGGCGGCCAGGACCGGCGGTCCCGGCTGAACAAAGGCCGACGGGATGAAGTCGTTGATCTCGGCGGCATGGCCGGTCATGGCGCTGGCGAAGGTGGCGTCCACAAGGCTTGCCTTGTCTGAGGTCCCAAGGATCGTCGCGGCGTTCGGCCCGCCGCCGCCGCCGCTCAGTCCAAGGGCGTAGGCCCGCGCCAGGACGGCGGGCTCCAGGTCGCGGCAGGCGACCATGGCGGCCAGGGTGTCCAGCACATGCAGTCGGCCAAGCTCGCGATACTCCGCCGAAGGCTCAGCCGCCAGGACGCCGGCGACATAGGCCGACAGCGTTGCGCTCACCGGGATGGACGCATCGAAAGGGGTCTCGGCGCCGCTCATCGTGAATCCAGGGATTCGGCCATCCGCGCCCCGGTCTCCAGCAGCGCGTCGATGACGGTGTTGAGGGGTTTGGCCGTCAGGCGATCGGTGGGGGCTGAGACCGACAGGGCCGCCTGGGCCGGCGCGGCGCCCACGGCGATGGCGACCCCGATGCTGGTGACCCCTGGGCTGTAGCCGGAGCGGGCATATCCCGCCCGACGCGCCTCGTGGAGTTCGGCCTTGAGCGCCGCCACATCCAGGGGCTGGCGTGCCGCGGTGCGGGCGAGGATGTCCTCACCGTCAGGGCGCGCCGCCAGGATCGCCTTGCCGCCGGCGGTCAGCGCCGCGGGCGCCCGGCTGCCGATGCGGGTTCTGAAGCGCACCGGGCGCGGCGCGATGATCTTGTCCAGATAGAGGACGTCGTCGCCTGAGAGCAGGGTCAGGCTGACCGTCTCGCCTGTCGTGCGATGCAGTCCCTGCAGGAAACCGGTCGCAGCACGCTTGATGGGGTGGTCGGCGATCAGGCCCGCCCCAAGCTCCCAGGCGCGCAGGGTGGCCTGGTAGCGGCCGGCGCTGTCCTGATCGGCATAGCCCAGCTCGCCCAGCGTGCGCAGGATCCGGTGGGCCGTACTCTTCTGCAGGTCTACCTGCTGGCAGATGTCGGCCAGGCGGAGCGGCTCGCCGGCTCGGACGAGGCATTCCAGCAAGGCAAAGCTGCGCGCGACCGCCCGGTCCATGATTGGCGTCTGAGTCCTCTTCCCGAGGCCAACTATGGCATACCGGGGAGAAGAATTCCAATTCCCGGAACAGCGTTCCGGCAGGCGGAACGGCCGTCACGGAGTGGGCGCGTTGGATACCGGCCGCTCGGGAGGGGGGTCAGGCGGCGACGTCGTCGCTGGCTACCGCGCGCGCGATGGCCTCGGCCACCTTGATGCCGTCGACGGCGGCCGAGAAGATGCCGCCGGCATAGCCGGCGCCTTCGCCCGCCGGGTAGAGGCCGCGCACGTTCAGGCTTTGGAAGTCGGCGCTCCGGGTGATCCGGACGGGGGAAGAGGTGCGGGTCTCGACCCCGGTCAGCAGGGCGTCAGGGTCGTCATAGCGGGGGATCTTGCGGCCAAAGACTGGCAGGGCCTCGCGCATCGCCTCGATCACATAGTCGGGCATCAGCGGCGCGAGATCGGTCGGCCGAACGCCGGGGCGATAGCTGGGGATTACCGGCCCCAGTTCGGTCGAAGCCTGGCCGGCCATGAAGTCGGCCAGCCGCTGGCCGGGCGCGAAATAGTCCCGGCCTCCGGCGACGAAGGCCCGGGCCTCCAGCTCGCGCTGAAGCTCGATGCCCGCCAGAGGATGATCGCTGGGATAGTCAGCCGGCGAGATCCCGACCACGAAGCCGGCATTGGCGTTGCGCTCATTGCGCGAGTACTGGCTCATACCGTTGGTGACCAGCCGGCCAGGCTCCGAGGCCGCCGCCACCACCGTGCCCCCCGGACACATGCAGAAGCTGTAGACCGTGCGGCCGTTGGCGCAGGGATGCGACAGCGAATAAGCCGCCGCCCCCAGGTCCGGATGGCCGGCGCAGGGGCCGAACATCGCCTGGTCGATCCAGGACTGCGGATGCTCGATCCGGAAGCCGATGGAGAAGGGCTTGGCCTCGACGTGGACGCCCTGGTCGTACAGCGCCTGGAAGGTGTCCCGCGAAGAGTGGCCGATGGCCAGGACCACCTGGTCGGCCTCCAGGAACTCGCCCGTATGCAGGTGGAGGCCGCGCATGCGCCGTCCGCCGTCCGGCCCGCGGTCGAACTCGAAATCGGTCACCCGGTGCTGAAAGCGGTACTCCCCGCCCAGGGCCTCGATCTTGGCCCGTAGGGACTCCACCATGGTCACCAGGCGGAAGGTGCCGATATGGGGATGGGCCTCGGTGAGGATCTCAGGCGGGGCGCCGGCGGCGACGAACTCGGTCAGCACCTTGCGGCCCAGGAAGCGTGGATCCTTGATCTGACTGTAGAGCTTGCCGTCGGAAAAGGTGCCGGCCCCGCCCTCGCCATACTGGACGTTGGACTCTGGGTTCAGCTCGCTGCGCCGCCAGAGGCCCCAGGTGTCCTTGGTCCGCTCCCGCACCACCTTGCCGCGGTCGAGGATGATGGGACGGAAGCCCATCTCGGCCAGGATCAGGCCGGCGAACAGGCCGCAGGGCCCCGCGCCGATGACCACGGGACGCAGGCGTCCAGGCGGGGGCGCCTTGGCCACATGGCGGTAGGCGGTGTCCGGCGTCGGGCGGATGTGCGGGTCATCGGCGATGTGGGTCCGCACTGCGTCTTCGTTCCGCACCTCAACGTCAACGATATAGACCTTGAGGATGGCCGACTTGCGCCGGGCGTCATGGGCCCGCTTCCACACCGACCAGGTCGTGAGGTCGGCCTCGGTCACCCCCAGCCGAGCGGCGATGGCGGCGGGCAGGGCCTCGCGCGTGTGGTCGAGGGGCAGCTTGAGTTCGGAAATCCGCAGCATCCCGCCCTCTTTAGCCCTTTGACGCGCCTCACGCATCCACTGCCGTAGCGAGGGGGGGCGGATGGGTGGAGGCCCCCGTGGGGACCGCCGTCCCAGCTTGCCGACGAAGGTCTTCAGTCGTGGCCCCCCCGCCAGGCGCCCAGCCAGGTGGCGCGAAGAGATAGCCGGCCACCGTCTTCAGGGAGCGCGCTTTGCGAAGGTCCTTGAGCAGTCCGATCCATCCATGGAACTCGACATAGAAGGGGTTGTAGGAGCGCATGGGGGTGACAAGGCCATAGTCGCAGGGCTCCTCGTTCCGCTCGGGCACGAAGGTCCCGAACAGTCGGTCAAAGATGATCAGAACGCCCCCATAGTTGGCGTCCAGATAGGACAGGTTGCGGGCATGGTGCACCCGGTGGTGCGATGGCGTGTTCAGCACCCACTCCAGCGGCCCCAGCCGCGGGATCGTCTCAGAGTGAATCCAGAACTGGTAGAGCAGGTTGAGGGTCAGGCTGAACAGCACCACCCCCGGATCGAAGCCCAGGAAGGCCAGGGGCACATAGAACACCGTGGATCCCGCAATCCGGCTCGTGATTCCGAGACGGAAGGCGGCGGCGAAACAGATCTGTTCGGGGGAGTGATGCACCGCATGGGTCGCCCAGAACCAGCGGACACGGTGGCTAGCCCGATGGAACCAGTAGTAACAGAACTCCTGACCGAGGAAGAGCAGGGGAAACTGCCACAGCCGGTCGAGGCCAAGATCGAAGACTCTGTGCTCATAAGCCAGGGCCAGCAGGGGCGCCGCCAAGCCGACAGGCGCAACAAAGCGCATAAGAATTGTACCGGCCAGATCGAACATGGAGACCCCGAAGGCCCGCCAGTCATAGTCCCTTCGGCGCCAGCTCCATATCACGCCCTCGGCAATGGCGACCAAGACCAGAACCCCGACGATAGGCAACAGGATGGAGGACATTGAACGACCCTTGTGGTGGCAGAGGCTGAAGGCTAACTGAGTAAATCTCAGGTTTGCATTCGCATTTGGAGTCTGGGCGAGGGAAGTCGCAGCCATGCCCGAGGGCGCTGTTTTTACGAGGAAAAAGCCGACGCAACGGCGGGCGGCCGCGACCGTGGCGACCCTGGTCGAGGCTGGCTTTCAGGTTCTGGAACGGGACGGAGCGGAGCGCCTCAGCACCACTGCGGTGGCCGAACGGGCAGGTGTCAGTATTGGCACCCTCTACCAGTACTTCTGCAACAAGGATGAACTGCTCAAGGCCATGGCTCGGCAAGAGGTTTCCGAGCTTCTCCAAAGCGTCTCCCGGGCCTTTGCCGCCTCTCCGGGGGGCTACCGGGCGAGGTCTGTCGTGCGGACGATCCTCCGCACCTTCTGGGACGCGCCCGCCAACCGCCAAGCGGCGTTTCCGCTGCTGCTGCGCTATGTGGCCCGCGCCGATCTGATGCGAGAGGTTAAAGCATTCACCGCAGGACTTGGCCGCGACCTCGCGCTTCGGCAGTCCCTTTCAGACGAAGCGGCCTTTGTTCTGACCCGCGCTGTTCTAGGCGTGGTGAGCGCCGCAGTGAGCGAACCCCACAACCTGGATCGTGAGCGCTTGGAGGACGAGTTGGTGCAGTTGATCCTGCGATATCTCAATCTGGTCGGCGCAGAGCCGCCGGAGAGGACGGCTGACCGCCAGGGGTGAAGCCGGGGCGGCCACAGCGCCGTATCTGCTGTGCCCCCCGATCTGAAGGAGCCCCTTCCTGTGCCGTCTATCTCCATCGTCGCCGCCACCGCTGGCCTCATCCTTCTTGGGGGCGCGGCCGTCAGCCATGCCGCTGATCCGCCCACCGCAGGCCCGCTGGCTCTCGACAATTTCTATGCCGGCGTCTGGTACGAGCAGGCCAGGACTCCGACCCGCCTGACCCGGGGCTGCGAGTACGCCACCACCACCTATGGCCGGACCGAGCGGGGCGAGATCGCCGTCACCGACGCCTGCCGCCAGGGCGGGGCCGAAGGGCGGGAGCGGGCCATCTCCGGCGTGGGCGAAATCCAGGATCCAGGCCAGAACGCCGAGCTCTCGGTCCGCTACCGCTTTGGGCCCTTCCGCCCCAGCATCACCTACCGGGTGATCGCCCATGCTCCGGACGGCCAGTGGTTCATCTCCGCAGAGCCGGGCTTCGAGAAGATCTACATGTTCAGCCGGCCCACCGCCCTGCCGGTTCCGGAGATCGAGGCTCAGATCGCTGCGGTCCGGGCCATGGGCTATGCCGGCGAAGTGGAAATCCTGGCGACGCCGGGGCGGGCGGGAACTTCGCCGGCGCCTTGAGGATTCGTCTGGCAGGAAGGAGACCTGCCATGACCAGCAAGCGAGAGCTGATCGAGCCGACCGCCGGAGACAAGCGCTATGTCCGCCGAGATGAGGAAGGGAAGTTCAAGTCCGTCGTCGATGTGGGCCGCTCGCTGGCCGCAGATCAGCGCCAGGACGCCAAGACTAAGGCTAAGCCCGGACAAGGCGATCGCGGCGACCGCTGAGGATACGCCTACGCCTCAGGTCCTGACCCCGAGGGAGGCCGCCAGGGCGCGTTCGACGCGGGCCACCACGCTCTCGTCGGCGCCCCGAGCCCAGTTGGCATAGACGCTGGCCAGGGAGTCGGCGTGATGTTCCTGCAGTCGGACGCCGGCGGCGCCATAGGCGCGGCGCACCGCCGACTTGAACCGGTCTTCCAAGGTCACATCATCTCTCCCCATGGGGAGAGCCGTGGCGCGCTTTGCCAAACAGCAGGTTAATGGTGCGCGGTGTTTTAGCCGCCCGACGCCTTGCGGCGATCCCAGGTGAAGCCGCCCTCGCCATGCTTGCCGAGGCTGACAAACTCGGCGTCGCCGGCCTTGTGAACGAACTGCTCAGCCACCAACCAGGCCTTGACCGGCCGCAGGCTGCCCAGGCACCCGCCGATCATGGCCGGGAAGGCCACGGCCATCTGCGCCCAGATCGGGGGCTGGGCCATCACGGCCCAGATGGCCCAAAGCGTGGTGACCACGATCCCTACGCCGGTCATCACGAAGAAGGCCGGGCCATCGGCCGGGTCGGCGAAGCTGTAGTCCAGACCGCACTGGTCGCAGCCTTCGGCCAGGGTCAGGTAACCCTTGAACAACTTGCCCTGGCCGCAATTGGGACAGCGGCAGCGCAGGCCGGCGCTGAGGCTGGAAGGGGGATGGGGATTTGCCATGATGGCTGATCCTAGCAGGCCGGCGGCTTTTGGTGCAATTGCACTGAACGTCTCACCCCAGAAGGCCCGCCGCATGAAGGGCGAGGCCGGCGGCGGAGCACCCGATCAACAGGGGGATGACGCCGACCTTGAGGCCAAAGGCCGCGACTGCGGCCGCCAGGGTCAGGAGCAGGCTGGCCAGGTTGAGGGAGCCAAGGACCGGAACTTGCAGGGCGAGCCAGGCGCCGCCGATCTCCCTGACCTCATCGAACATCACATGCAGGGCGAACCAGAGGGCGAGGTTCAGGATCACCCCCACCACCGCCGCCGTGATCGCCCCCAGTGCGGCGTTGAGCGCGCGGGCGCCCCGCAGAGCCTCCACGAACGGCGCGCCCAGGAAGATCCAGAGGAAGCAGGGGGTGAAGGTCACCCAGGTGGTCAACACGCCGCCCAGGACGCCGGCCCACAGGGGATCCAGTCCCGTCGCGCCCCGCGCGGCCCCCAGAAACCCCACGAACTGGGTGACCATGATGAGGGGACCGGGCGTGGTCTCGGCCAGGGCCAGACCGTCCAGCATCTCGCCGGGGCGCAGCCAGCCATAGGTCTGCACGGCTTCCTGAGCCACATAGGCCAGGACCGCATAGGCGCCGCCAAAGGTGACCACGGCCATCTTGCTGAAGAAGACGGCGATCTGGGTGAAGGTGTTGTCCCATCCCAAGGTCAGGCCGAGGGTCAAGACCGGCGCTAGCCAGAGAATCAGGATCACCCCGGAGATCCGCAGCGCCCAGGCGAGGTTAGGCTGGGTGTGGTCGGGATTGGTGTCTCCCAGCACTGTCTCGCTATCGGCCACATCCGTGCTGGCGGCGCTTCCATGCCCTGCGCTGATCGAAAAGGCTGGAAGTCCGGCCCGGGCGCCGAAGAACCCGAACAGCCCAGCAGCGAGGATGATCAGCGGGAAAGGCGCGCCGAACACGGCGATGGCGATGAAGGCCGCCGCCGCCACGGCTGTCAGCGTGCCATTGCGCAGGGCGCGCCCGCCGATCCTCAGCATCGCCTGGACGACGATCACCAGGACGGCCGCCTTCAGCCCGAAGAAGATCGCCGCCACCGGTCCGACATCCCCAAGCATGAAGTAGAGGATGCTCAGGCCCATGATCGCCAGAAAGCCCGGCAGAATGAACAAGAGACCAGCCGCCAGCCCGCCCAACGTCCGGTGCATCAGCCAGCCGATATAGATGGTCAGCTGCTGAGCCTCGGGGCCTGGCAACAGCATGCAGTAGTTCAGCGCGTGCAGGAATCTCTGCTCGCCGAGCCAGCGCTTCTCCTCCACCAGGATCCTGTGCATCACCGCGATCTGGCCGGCCGGGCCGCCGAAGGAGAGGGCGGCGATCCGGGCCCAGACCCGCAGAGCCTCGGAGAAGCGAACCCGTTGGGGCGCCTGTGGTGCTTCGTCAGGATTCATCCAGGCGCTCCAGGGCTATACCAGCCCACTAGGACAGATTCCGCCGCCGCACGAGGGCCAAGAGTTACGAGTCATTGCGACGGGTTCTCAATGTCTCTAAGTCTGGGGTCGATCAGAGGAGCCATGCCCGTGACCCCACGCCTGACCGTCTTCGCCGGCTTCGCCGCCGCCCTGTCGCTCGCCGCCTGCAGCCCGGCCACGGAGCCCGCCGCTGACACCGCCGCCGCCGGCGGCGAAGTGAATGTCTACAGCGCCCGCCATTATGACGTGGACCAGAAGCTCTATGAGCAGTTCACCGGGGCGACGGGCATCAAGGTCAACATCATCGAAGGCTCCGCGCCGCAGCTGATCGCGCGCATGCAGAGCGAGGGCGCCGCAAGCCCTGCCGATGTCTTCGTCGCGGCTGACGCCGGCGCCCTGTGGCGCGCGCAGGAGGCCGGCCTGCTGGCGCCGGTTCAGTCTGAGGCGCTGAACACGGCCATTCCGGAGAACCTCCGTGAGCCGGAGGGGCGGTGGTTCGGCTTCCAGCGCCGGGCGCGCGTGGTGGCCTATGACGCGGCCAAGGTGCGCCCCGAAGAGATCGCCTCCTATGAGGACATCGCCAGTCCGCGGTTCCGCGGCCAGCTCTGTGTCCGCTCCTCGGACAACATCTATAACCTCTCCCTGGTCGGCGCCCTGATCGAGGCCTGGGGGCCGGAAAAGACCGCCCAATGGGCCCGCGGGATCGTGGCCAACCTCGCCCGCCAGCCGGAAGGCGGCGACCGGGACCAGATCCGCGCCGTGGCCGCGGGCGTCTGCCAGATCGCGCTGACCAACAGCTATTATTACATCCGCATGGCCGCCGGCGATGACGCGGGCGACCGCGCGGTCACCGAGAAGGTCAAGCTGGCCTTCCCGTCGCTGGACGGTCAGGGGGCGCATGTGAACGTCTCCGGCGCCGGGGTGACGGCCAACGCCCCCCACCGCGAGGCGGCCATCCGGCTCCTGGAGTTCCTGGCTTCGCCGGAGGCCCAGACCCTGGTCTCGCAGGAGAATGGCGAGTATCCCGCCAGCCCTGGGGTCGCCGCCCCTGAACCCACCGCCGCCTATGCCGACTTCGCCGCCCACCCTATGGCGGTGGCGACCTATGGGCCTCGCCAGGCTGAGGCCCAGGCCCTGATGACCGCGGCGGGCTGGCGATAAACGCGCCGGCCCTGACGCGGCGAGGCCTGCGCCGGCCTGGACTGCTCAGCCTGCTGGCCGGGCTGGCGGCGGTGGTCGCCATCCTGCCCCTGGCGGGGGTAGTCGCCGCCGCCCTGACCGGAGAAACCGCCGCCATTCCGGCGCGGGACATCGCCCGCTACGCCGCCACGTCGGCGGTCCTGGCGGCGTTGGTGGCTGTGGCGACAGGCGCCTTGGGCTCCCTGGCCGCCTGGCTGGTGGTGATGCACCGCTTTCCCGGCCGCGACATCTTCGCCTGGGCGCTCGCCCTGCCGCTGGCTGCGCCGGCCTTTGCGGTGGCCTATGCCTATGCCGACCTGTTCGACGTGGCCGGCGACCTGCGGATGTGGATGCGCGCGGCCCTGGGCTTTGACCTTCCGTTCGAGATGCGGACCATTCCCGGGGCGGCCTTCGTCCTCACCTGCGCCTTCTACCCTTACGTCTATCTCGCCATGCGCGCGGCCTTCGTGAACCAGTCGGCCCACGCTCTGGAGGCTGCTCGCGCCCTGGGCTGCACCCCGGCCCAGGCCTTCCTGCGGGTGGCCATGCCGCTCGCCCGTCCGGCCCTGGCGGCCGGAGTGGCGCTGGCGGTGATGGAGACCCTGGCCGACTATGGCGCCGTCCAGTTCCTCAGCGTCCAGACGCTGACCACCGGCGTGGTGCGGGCCTGGTTCGTGTTCGGCTCCCTGACCTCGGCGGCGCAGTTCGCCCTGCCGCTGCTGGGCGCCGCGGCCCTGCTGCTGTGGATCGAGCGCTGGGGACGGGGCGGCCGGGGCTATGAGAGCGCCAACGCCCGCTGGCGACCCTTGCCGGTGACGACGCTGTCTCGGCCCGCCGGGCTGATGGCTGGATTGTTCTGCCTGACCCTGATCACCCTCGGTCTGCTGCTGCCGGCCGCCTGGCTGGTGATCGCCTTCCTGCCAGTCAGCCCAGACTGGCCCCGCCTGATCGAGGCTGGGGGCAATTCTCTGACCCTGGCCGCCGCCGGGGCCGTTGTCACCGTGGCCCTGGCCACCGCCCTGGCGCTGGGCGCGGCCCGGGTTCCGCATCTGGCGAGACTGGCCAGCCTGGGCTATGCGACGCCGGGCGCGGTCATGGCCATCGGCCTGCTGGTCCCGGCGGCCTTCGTCTGGCGGCTGGCGCCAGGCGCCGCACAAGGGTTCGGGGCGGGCCTCATCATGTTGATCTACGCCTATGCCGCCCGATTGATGGCCGCCGCTCTGGAGCCCATCGATGCGGGCCTCTCCCGGGTCACGCCTTCCATGGTGCAGGCCGCCCGCACCCTCGGCCGCAGCCCCTCAGGCGCCGCCTGGAGCGTACAACTGCCCATCGCCCGCGGCGCCCTGCTGACCGCGGGGCTGGTGGTGTTCATCGACATTCTGAAAGAGCTGCCGGCGACCCTGATCCTGCGGCCGTTCAACTTCGACACCCTGGCGGTGATCGCCGACAACTACGCCCGGGATGAGCGCCTAGCCCAGGCCGGCTGGCCAGCCCTGCTGATTGTCCTGATCGCGCTTCCGGCGGTGATCTGGCTGACCCGCAAGATCGCCGCCTCTCGCCCAGGAGCGCCTGCATGAGCGAGACAGTCGCCCTGACCGCTCAAGGAGTGTCCAAGGCCTATGGGTCGCGCACGGCGGTGGCCGCCGCCGACCTGACCCTGCGCCGGGGGAAGATCACCTGCCTGCTCGGGCCGTCGGGCTGCGGGAAGAGCACCCTGCTGCGCCTGATCGCGGGTCTTGAAGTCCCCGACACCGGCGAGATTGAAGCCGACGGGCGCAGGCTGTCCTGGGCTGGCGGCGCCGTGGCGCCGGAGGATCGCGGCATTGGCCTGGTCTTCCAGGACTATGCCCTGTTCCCTCACATGACGGCCCTGCAGAACGTCGCCTTCGGCCTGCGGAAGCTGCCGGGGCGTCAGCGCCGGGACCGCGCCCAGGCCATGCTTGAGGCCGTCCAGCTGGGGACGCGGGGCGGGGCCTGGCCCCACGCCCTGTCCGGCGGCGAGCAGCAGCGGGTGGCCCTGGCCCGGGCGCTGGCCCGCGCGCCGCAGATCCTGTTGCTGGACGAACCCTTTTCCGGTCTCGACGCTCATCTGAAGGGTGAGGTCCGCCTGTCGCTCACCGAGGCCCTGCGTGCGGCCGGCGCCACCGTGCTGGTGGTGACCCACGACGCCCGAGAGGCCCTGCTGATGGCCGATGATCTGGTGCTGATGCATGGCGGCCGCATCATCCAGGCGGGCGCCCCGCGGGCCTGCTATCTCGATCCCGTCTCGCCCGACGCCGCCCGCCTGCTGGGCGAGGTCAATCTGATCCCCGGTCAGGTGCGCGCCGGCCTGGCTCACACCCCGTTCGGAACTGTTCCGGCGACCAGCTGCGCCGATGGGCCGGCCGTGGTCATGGTGCGCCCGGAGGGCTTGCGCCTCGCCGAGGCAGGCGCGCCGGCGCATGTGGCTCAGGTGCGGTTCGGCGGCGGCTATCACGAGGTGCAGCTGAAGGCAGACGGCCAGCAGGCCCATGCCCATGTCGCTGGCGCCGTTCCGGAAACGGGTCAGACGGTGACGGTACGTATCGCTCCTGACCTGGCGCGGGTCTTCCCGGCCGAAGCCTAACGCGCGCGGCGCAGACGGCCCCAGACCACCGCAACAAGCGGGGCGCTCAGAGCGAACCAGGAGATCCAGTCCCCCGGGCCATTGGCCACCAGGGCGGCGACCAGTCCGACGAGACTCGCCCCCAGGATCAGCAGGGGGGCGGCGAAGGTTCGCCACAGGTTCGCGCTGTCGGGCTTGCGGCTCATGCTCATTCCGCCGGCGCCAGGGTCGGCCGGTCGCCAAGCTGGGCGACCACAGGATCGGTGGCGGGCGCGCGGCGTCGGCTGAGCCACAGATAGAGGCCGCTGCCGAGGACTACGATGGCGGCGATGTCGAGCAGGGCCCACAGGATTTTCAGCGGCAGACCGCCATAGTCGCCAAAGTGCAACGGCCCCGACAGCAGCAGGGCCTGGGCGTACCATGGCATGGGACGGATGGCGGTGAGATCCCCCGTGCGGGCGTCGATCAGCGCCGGGGTCAGCAGGTGCTTGGTGAGCGGCGTGTCGCCCTGCATGAAGACCGCGTAGTGGTGCTGCGTGGAATAGGCCACGCCAGGAAAGGCCACGAACTGGACGCGCATATTCGGGGCTGCGGCGAGCGCGGTGTCTATCGCCTGCTGGATTGAGGCCTCGGCGCGGGCCGGCGGCAAACCGCGATAGGGCGCGGTCATCTGGGCCAACTGGTCAGCCTGCCAGTACTGGATGATCGGCAGGGACAGGGTGTTGATGGTCCCGGTCAGGGTCACGACGCTCAGCCAGGCCACGGTCACCACGCCCAGGAGGTTGTGGTAGTCCAGCCACTTGACCCGGGAAGAGCGGCTGACCCGCACCACGCCGAAATCCAGTTTTCGCATGAAGGGCGCATACAGCACCACGCCCGAGACGATGGCGGCGAACACCACAATGCCCATGAAGCCCAGGAACAGCATGCCAGGCAGCCCCATGAACATCTCGATGTGCAGGGTCAGGATGAAGTCCATGACGCCGCCTTGCGGATGAGGCGGTAGGGCCTCAGCGCTCGTCCAGTCAAAGGAGGCGAAGTGCATGTCCTCATTGGCCGCATCCGGCCGCGGCCCCGTAGTGACATTGATGACCGGTCGGTCCTCGTCGAAGCTCAGATAGAGCGGGACCTCGCCGGGCCGTTCGGCCAGGGCGACCGCCATCATGCGGTCCAGGCTGAGGGTGGGCGTCCCCAGCGGCGGGGCCTCGTAGGCGCCGTGGGTCCCGAGAGCCTCATCGATCTCGTGGTGGAAGATCAGCGGCAGGCCAGTCAGGCACAGCATCAGCATGAAGGCCGTCGAGACGAGGCTGGTCCACTTGTGGACCACGGACCAGGCGCGGACGGTGTTGCGGGTCATGCGGACGGGCTTACAGGCAGGGCTGAGTTTGCGAATTGCTTTCAACTAGGCGGTTCTGGGCCGGGACGCAACGGACCAATCCCCGCGCGCCCGGCCCAAAGCCCCAGTCAGAAATCCACCGAGGCCGAAACAATGAGGGTCCGCGGGGTCCCCAGGACCAGATAGTTGGCGCCCGGATAGCCGCCGGCCGAGAGCCAGTCGGCCTCGTCGGTAAGGTTCTCCACCCGCGCCCGCAGGGTGAGAGGCTTGCCCTGGGCGTCGAAGCTGTAGCGCACCCCCAGGTCCAGGCGGGTCCAGGCGTCCAGCTCCAGGGTGTTGGCCGCGTTGGCGAACTGCTGGCCCGTAAAGACGAGGCGACCATCCAGCGTGAGGCCGGGCAGGGCGGGCAGGTCGTATTCAATGTTCAGATTGGCCTGGCGCTCGGGCACGCCGATGGCGGTTTTGCCATCGAAGGCGCCGCCCTGGGTGCGTTCGCGCTCGGCGTTCAGAACCGTCGCGCCGCCCAGGACGCGCAGGCCTGGCATGGGCTCGCCATAGACGCTGAGCTCAACCCCGCGATGTTCCTGCTCGCCGTCGACGATGAAGCGGTTGGCGACCACGATGGCGCTGGGCTGGGTGATGGAGAAGACGCTGATCGTCCCGCCAAAGGTCCCCTGGTCGAACTTGACGCCGGCCTCATACTGCTTGCTGCGGAAGGGGGCGGTGATCTCGCCGGCGTTCAGGACCGGGACCCCGCCCACCGCCCCGGGCGCGATCTGGCCGGGGGTCAGGGCTTCGGCGTAGTTAGCGTAGACCGAGACGGCGTCCGTGGCCTTGTAGACCAGGCCGAAGGCCGGGGTGACGGCGTCATCGGCGTATTGCGACACCCGGGCGCCGGTATTGTAGTCAAACGAAGTAGTCTCGATCTCCTGGAAGCGGGCGCCCAGGGTGGCGATCATCCGGCCGTCCCAAAAGGTGATCATGTCGGCCAGCGCGAAGGAGCGGTTGTCCACCTCTTCGGTGACGCCGGGATTGTTCAGGTCGCCGCCGGTGAAGAAGTTGGCCGCCGGGGGCGCCACGGCGACCGGATTGTAGAGATTGCCAGGGAAGCCGGCGAAGCTCGAGAAGGCGTATGCATTGCGGGACTTGGACTGGATGGCCGAGACGGACGCCACCAGCAGATGGTCGAAGCCGCCGGTGGCGAAGGCCGCTCGCAGGCCGGCATCGGCCGAGATCACCTTGTCCTTGCGGGTGTTGTCGAAGCGGTAGGCCGTGATGGCGCCGCCAGCCTGGGCCGTGGGATTGGCCAGGACATTGGCTTCCTTGCCATCGCGACCGCCAAGGGCCGCCCAACCGGTAAGGTTAGGGGTGAAGTCGAACTCGCCACGGGCCACGCCAAACAGCTGCTCTTCGTCGGTGAAGGTCCAGGGCTGGGCGAAGTTGATATCGGCGTCGGGCGCTGCGGGTATCTCGCTGGTGGGCGTCACGCTCGGGCGGGGACGGTCAATCTGATGATCCTGATAACCCACGTCGGCGGAGAAACGCAGGCGGCCGTCATCATAGTCTAGGCCAAGGGCAGCAACTGACAGCTCCCGCTCCTGATCGGAGATGGCGGTTCCGCCGTCGCGGCGCACCAGGTTCAGCCGCGCGCCGAAGTCCTGCTCGGGGCCAAAGCGGCGGGCGGCGTCCAGGGCGCCATGGATCTGGCCGCCGGATTCGTAGCCGAGGGTGGCCCGCGTCAGCGGCTCGCCCGCGCGCTTGGGGACGACGTTGAAGGCGCCGCCAACGCCGCTGCCGCCGGGCGCGGCCCCGTTGAGAAAGGAGTTGGCGCCGCGGAACACTTCGACCCGCTCGACCAGTTCGGCCGCAACGAACTGCCGGGGGAGGATGCCGTAGACCCCGTTGTAGGTCATGTCGTCCGAATAGACCGGGAAGCCACGGACGACGTAGAGCTCCTGGAAGTTGCCGAAGCCCTTGGCGACCCGGACCATGGGTTCGTTCTTGAGCACGTCGCCGATGCCGGTGGCCTGCTGATTTCGGACCAGTTCCTCGGTGTAGTTGGTGGCCGAAAATGGCGTGCTCATCATGTCCAGGGCGCCGAACAGGCCCACCCGGCCGCCCCGGGCCACCTGACCGCCGGCATAGGCTGGCGCCAGCTCCACCTGCGATCCGGTGATGATCAGTTCCTGGACCTGCGCCGCGCTCTCCTGGGCCAGGGCGGCAGGCGTGACAGCGAGGCTGAGGGCCATGGCTGAGGCCGATAGCAGGATGGTCTTGGTGCGGGACATGGGGTGGACCTTGCGAGCCGATGTTTTTGAAACGCAGTCGCATTAGCAGTGTGGTGACGCCCTCGCAAAAGCTTTCCAATCGCAGATCACCGATGGTGGCGAGGCTATGGCGTAGTCGGAAGACCCTCAGTATAGGGAGGAATGCTTGCCCGCAGACCTCTTCACGCCGCCTGGTTGGCGATCGCCCTCAGCTTCGTCGCCGTTGAGGCGAAGGCGCAGGAGACCCTGTCGCCAGAGGTTGTGGCCCTGATCGAGGCGCAGGCGGCGAAGATTCGTGAGCTGGAGGCGAGGCTTGCCCGTCTGGAAGCGCGCAACGAGGCGCCGATCGCGCGGGTCACAGCTGAGGTTCAGCCGAAACCTGTAGAGGCGCCTGTCAGCTTGGCGCAGGCCGCAGGCCCCGCGCCGCCGAAACCCGCCGGCCTTGCGCCGCCCACCCTGCGCGGCCGGGCTCAGTTCGACGCCCTGGTCTACAACAACGATGAAGGCTCCAAGAGCACGGGGACCGAGGTGCGCCGGTTTCGCCTGGGCGCAAAGGGCGATCTGAGCGAGCAGCTCTCGTATGTGGCGGAGGCAGACTTCGGCGGCGCGGAGGTGTCGCTGCAGGATGTGATGCTGACCTATGAGCTGGCCGAGGGCCGGGTGATTTCGGCAGGCTACTTCAAGCCTTCCATCACGATGGACGAACTGACATCCAGCAATGAGACGCTCTTCCTGGAGCGATCGGCCTACGCCTCCACATTCGCGCCGGGACGGCGCCTGGGTGTCGCCGCCCGCGCCTGGGGGGAGCAGTGGGGCGTCAGTGGCGGCCTGTTTGGGGAGACCGAGGACGGTGACCTCGACACCGAACGGGAGGAAGCCTGGCTGGTGGCCTTGCGGGGCTATGTCGACCTGCTGAGCGGCGAGCCCGCCCTGCACCTGGGGCTGTCGGCCTACCATACCGAAATGCCCGAACGGGGTCCCGGCGTGTGGCTGCGCGTCCGCCCGGAGACGGGCCGTGCCCCGCGCCTCCTGGACACCGGGGCCTTCATCTCTGAGGAGGGGACCTTCGCCGGCGTTGAGATCGGCTATGGGGCCGGGCCATTGACCCTGCAGGCCGAGGGCGGCGGCGTGGACTATGCCGGCGCGATCTCAGCTCCCGACTTCTACGGCTGGTCGGCCCAGGCGGCCTGGCGCTGGACTGGCGAGCCCCGTCCCTACGATATCGAAAACGGCGTGTTCGGGCGGATCAGACCGGCCAAACCCCTGGGCCAGGGTGGTCTGGGCGCGCTCGAAACCGGTGTCCGGGTCACCTATCTCGACCTCGGCGACGAGACCGTAGATGGCGGCGAAATGACGACCTATGGCGTGGTGGTCAACTGGCTCCCGATCACCCGACTTCGCCTGTCGGCCAATCTGATCCAGGCCCGGGTTGAGCGGCTCCGCGCCAGTCCCGTGGATGAGACCCTGCTGACCCTGAGGACCGCCATCGACTGGTAGGTAAGGGGAACTCCCCTCTGTTCGGGACCGTTTGTCCTGAAAGGAGACCGCCATGTTGAATCTGAGCTGGGAGCTTCTCTTCCCCATTGGTGCGGCCCTGTTGGGGCTGGCCATCGCCTATGGACTGTTCCGCTACAGCCGCCGCGACCGCCGGAATGATGTGGTGACCGAGCAGGCCACGCGGGAAGAGTATCGTCATCCCGACCGCTACGACCAGACCGAAGACGACTTCCGAGACAAGGTCCGCCCGACCAGCTGAACGAGGCGCCGTTAACCTTGACCATAAACCGCATCTCAAGTCCTGGCCGGCAATGTCGGCAAGGACGGGGGACGGATGAACAGTCGGCGGCACTTACCCAGCGCAAATCTCAAGGCGGATGATCTGTCGGGTCTGAAGGTGTTGGTCGTGGACGACCACGCCAACACGGTCCGGCTGATTGTCGATGTGCTACGCGCCGCAGGCGTGGGGGGCGTCTACGCCGCCAGTGAGGGTGTCAGCGCTCGGCACGCCCTGGCCCGCCAGGAGCCGGACGTCATCTTCACTGATTGGCGCATGCCCCTCATGGACGGCCTTGAGCTCACTCGCTCTATCCGCCAGGCGGCGGTCGCCCGGGACCCCACGGTCCCCAACCCGGCCATTCCTGTGATCATGGTCACCGGCCATCGCAACGCTTCTGAGGTGGAGATCGCCCGAGAGGCGGGGGTCAATGAGTTCGTGATGAAGCCGTTCACGCCGGCGGCTCTGCTGTCGCGGCTCCAGGCGGTGCTCACCCAGCCACGCAGTTTTATTGTCAGCGCCAACTATCTCGGCCCAGATCGCCGTCGCAAGGCCGAGATCAGCTATGCCGGCCCCCTGCGCCGGACCAGCGACCCCGATGAAGTGGTCGATGTCGTGGAACGCCAGGCGGCGCGGGAAACCATCAGCGTCGAGCTTGAGGCCATGCGCCGGCTCATCGTCGCTCGGGGCGGGGTGGATCGCGCCACGCTGCAGATGACCTACCGCGTGATGCAGCACACCCGCTTCCGCGCCCGCCAGGTGCGCGACCGCATGTTGGAGCGGGCCACCGACGACCTGCTCGCCTATGCGGCCGAGGTCGGCGGCATGGAACATTGTGAGGCCGAGGTGGTCGAGGCCCACCTCAATGTCCTGGGCCAGATCCTGGAAGGCGACGATCACGACGCCGTGGGCGCCGCCAAGCTGGTGCGGGGCCTCGAGGCTCTGATCCGTCGCAAGCGCGCCGCCCGCCAGATCCTGGCGGCCTGATCTCGCCCCCGCGGCCGGGTTCGGCTAGGAGGGGGCATGGCCGAAGCATTCAACGACCTGATCCTGCCCGCCGAGAAGGACGAGCGTTACGCCGCCCTCGCCGACGAAATCGCCGCCGTTCTGGACGGCGAACCCAACCTCACCGCGCGCATGGCGACGGTGGCCTCGATGCTGGCCGCCAGCTTCGACCACTTCTTCTGGACCGGGTTCTATGTGGTCGACGCCGACAATCCCCGGGAGCTGGTGGTCGGACCCTATCAAGGAACCCTGGGCTGCCTGCGGATCGCCTTTGGCCGCGGGGTCTGCGGCGCGGCCGCCGAGACTGGCCAGATTCAGGTGGTGGAGGACGTCCACGCCTTCCCCGGTCACATCGCCTGCGACGCCCGATCGGCCAGCGAGATCGTCGTCCCGGTGTTCGATTCCGCAGGGGGGCTCATCGGGGTTCTGGACGTGGACTCAGACCAGAAGTCGGCCTTCGATGAGGTGGACGCCTCCTGGCTGCAAACCATTGTTCATAAAGTGTTTTCCATAAGCGGAGCGGCCTGAGGCTTGCATCGGCTCCCCCAGCTGATCCCTCTTCGGGACGGCTCAAGCGGAACCGTCTGATGTCACCAAGCCAAACCCTGCACCCGGCCGACCTCTCCCGCGATGACATCGCGGCCTGGCGGGCTATCGCCGCCGCCGAGCCGGCCTTCGCCTCGCCGCTGCTGGGGCCGGACTTCGCCCGGGCCGTGGGCGCGGTGCGGCCCGACGCCCGGGTGGCGATCTGGCGGCGGGATGGGGAGGCGGTCGGCTTCCTGCCGCACCATTTGAAGACAGGTGGCCTGGCCCGGCCGATCGGCGCGCCCCTGTCGGACTATCACGCCTTGGTCAGCCGGGCGCCGCTCCCCGCCACAGACGCGCTGGCGGAGGCGGGTCTTGGCGCCTTGCGGTTCACTGGCCTGATCGATCCCCATGGGATGTTCGACGCCGCCGTGCGCAGCCGCCAGGTCGCCTATGTGATCGAGCTTTCGCAGGGCGCCGACGCCTATCTGGAGGCGCTGCGCGCCCAGAGCCCCAAGCGATTCAAGAACTACCGCCGGCTGCAGAGCAAGGTCGCCCGGGAGCTGGGGGAACTCACCCTGAGCGCGCCGGACGAGGATCGGGCGGCCTTCGACCAGCTGATCGCCTGGAAACGCGATCAGCTCCAACGCACCGGCGCGCACGACTTCCTGGCGCCGGACTGGACGCGTGAGCTGATGGGCCGCCTGTTCTCAACGACGCAGGGCGACTTCCGTGGCCTGATGATCACCCTGCGTGTGGACGGCAAGGTTGTCGCCGGCCATTTCGGCGTGCGCCTCGCGGATGTGTACCATCCCTGGATCGCCGCGACCGATCCTGAGATGGGCGCCTATTCGGTGGGCCAGCTCTTCCTGCTTCAGGCCATCGCCGCCATGCCGGACCTTGGCCTTCGGACCTACGACCTCGGCCCTGGGCACGACCACTACAAGGCGCCCTATGCCCTGACCCATCGCGAGATCGGCGAAGGCACAGCCCTGGCGGCCGGCGCCGCCGGCTGGCGCTCGCGCCTGGGGGAGGGCGCCTGGCGTCTGGCGGGGGCCGGCTGCGGTCCGCTGGCTGGCCGGGTGCGGCGCCGTTTCGAAACCATCTCGGACGTAGAAGTCACCCTGAGCGGCCGAATGCGCGGCCTGGCCAACGCCGTGGCGTCCAAGGCGCGTCGCACCGGCGCGGAGATCGAGGGGTGAGTCAGACATGTCGGAAACGGTCAGCCTGATCATCCCAACCCAGCGCCGGCTTTCGGGCCTGAGCGTGGCGGCGCGCAGCGTCTTTGCGCAACAGGGCGTGCATCCGGCGCGCCTTGAGCTTGTGGTGGTCGACAACGACCAGGTTCCTTCGGCCCAGGCGACCGTCGAGGCCCTGGCGACCGAGGCGCCCTTTCCGGTGGTCTATGTGCACGAGCCGAAAGCCGGCGTCGCCAACGCGCGCAATGCGGCGCTAGCCCGGGCGAACGGGGAGCTGATCGCCTTCCTGGATGATGACGAGGAAGCGCCGCCCAACTGGCTCGCGGGACTATTGTCCACGCGCGCCACCCTGGCCGCCGACGTGGTCTTCGGCCCCGTGCGGGGTCGGGCGCCCCCAGAGGTCACCCGACACCGCGTCTATCTTGAGACCTTCTTCTCACGCCTGGGACCGGCGGAGACGGGACTGATCGAGGACTATTACGGCTGCGGCAACAGCCTGTTGCGCCGCGCGGCCCTGCCAGATCCCCATGCGCCGTTCTCAGCTCTGCGCAACCACATCGGCGGCGAGGACGACCTGCTGTTTGGACAGATGAAGGCGCGGGGCGCGCGGTTCGCCTGGGCGGGCGAAGCCTATGTCTGGGAGGACCCGGTCCCGAGCCGGCTGAGCCTGGACTATACGATCCGCCGCGCCTTCGCCTATGGCCAGGGGCCTTCGGCGGCCTGCGCCGCGGCCACGCCACCCAACTATCCTGGCCTCGCCTTCTGGATGGCGCAGGGGCTGGTCCAGGCCGGGGTCTTCGGACTGCTGGCCGCCGTGAAGTGGCTGCTCCGTGCGCCCGACTTCGCCTTCACCCTGGACCGCGCCGCCCGCGGCCTCGGCAAGACCCTGTGGTGGGGTCCCTTCAAGATCGAATTCTATGGCCGCAGCGCGGCCTGACCCGGTGAGACCTCAGATGATCATCCAAGACTGGACCGATGAGAAGGCCGCGGCCTTCGGCAAACAGACGCTCAACTTCACCCACGACCTGCACCAGCGACCGATGTTCACCGACGAGGGTCTGGCCGAAGCGCTTGAGGCCTATCCCCGGAGCAAGCTGGGGGTTTTCACCATGGGGGAGGACCCCCGGGCCTGGACCACCTGGCGCAAGGGCTCGGGCGATGGCCTCACCGGGGCGCAGCTTCTGGAGTCGGCCAAGGCCGGCCGGATCTGGCTGAACCTCCGGGAGGCCAACCTCTATCTGAAACCCTATGCCGATCTGGCCGATGAGGTGTTCGCCGAGAAGGAGGCCATGGCGCCTGGCCTGCGCACCTTCAAGCGCGACCTCGGCGTGCTGATCTCCTCGGCCAATGCGCAGGTCTTCTATCATCTGGACGTGCCGCTGGTGTCCCTGTGGCAGATCCGCGGGA
The DNA here is from genome assembly GCF_030693405.1 of Phenylobacterium sp. GTDB lineage: Bacteria > Pseudomonadota > Alphaproteobacteria > Caulobacterales > Caulobacteraceae > Phenylobacterium. The sequence continues at coordinate 37,766 of NZ_JAUYAW010000037.1, read as the reverse complement.
CCAAGCGGGTCTGGGTCTATCCGCCCAAGGCGCCCTATGTCGGCGAAGAAGCCCTGGAGAAGATCGTCCTGCGGGAGAGCGCCGAGCAGTTCGCCTTTGATCCGAGCTGGGACGCCGGCGCCGAAGAGGTCGAGCTGACCCCGGGCCGCATGGTCACCTGGGCCCAGAACGCCCCGCACCGGATCGAGAACGGGCCGATGCTCAATGTCTCGCTTTCCATGGAATTCATGACGCCTCAGGCCCTGCTGCGGGCCAATGTGATCTACGCCAATGGCGTGATGCGCCGGCGGGCTGGAATGCGGCCGCGCCTGAGCGACGGGGTCAGCCCGGCCAATCTGGGCAAGCTCGCCCTGGCCCGGGGGGCCAAGGCCTTGAAGCTGCAGAAGGCCCACGAGCGGGTCCTGCCGGCCACCTTCCGCCTGGACCCAGCCCAGCCCGGCGCCGTCCTCCCGATCTGAGCAAAAAACGCCCCAAAACGCCCAGTTGGCTTACCTCGCGGCGCCTGAATAGACTTGTTTTCGACGCGCCACAGGGCGCGCGGCAAGCTTTAGAAGATCGATCCTTCGCCCGGCGCAGATGACCCCATCTGGCCCGGCCTGGGGTCCAGGCAAGGGAGCGGAACAATGGGCGAAGCCTATATCGTCGCGGCCACGCGCACGGCCGGCGGCCGCAAGGGCGGCAAGCTGAAAGACTGGCATCCGGTGGATCTGGGCGCTGTGGTGCTCAACGAACTGGTCGACCGCACGGGCATGGACCCGGCCCGGGTCGAGGACGTGGTCATGGGCTGCGTCATGCAGGTGGGCGAGCAGGCCATCAATGTGGCCCGCAACGCCGTCATGGCCTCCAAGCTGCCGGAAAGCGTGCCCGGCACCTCGATCGACCGCCAGTGCGGCTCCTCGCAGCAGGCCCTGCAGTTTGCCGCGCAAGCCGTTATGAGCGGCACCCAGGACGTGGTCATCGCCGCTGGCGTCGAAAGCATGACCCGCGTGCCCATGGGCTCGTCGGCCGCGCTCGCCGCCAAGGCTGGCATGGGCCAGTACAAGAGCCCACGGATGGAGGAGCGCTATCCCAACATCCAGTTTTCCCAGTTCATGGGCGCCGAGATGATGGCCAAGAAGTACGGCCTCACCAAGGACCAGCTGGACGAGTACGCCTATAACAGCCACCAGCGCGCCATCGCCGCGACGCAAGCCGGGGCCTTCAAGGACGAAATCGTCGCCCTGAAGATCAAGGACGAGAACGGCGCCGAGAGCGATCACACCATCGACGAGGGCATCCGCTTCGACGCCAGCCTCGACGGCATCCGCGGCGTGAAGCTGCTGGCCGAAGGCGGGGCCATCACCGCGGCCACCTCCAGCCAGATCTGCGATGGCGCCTCGGGCGTGATGATCGTCTCGGAAAAGGCGCTGAAGGAGTTCGGCCTGACGCCGCTGGCCCGCATCCACCACCTGTCGGTGATGGGTCATGACCCGGTGATCATGCTGGAAGCCCCGCTGCCCGCCACCCAGCGGGCCCTGGAGCGCGCCGGCATGAAGATCGACGACATCGACCTGTTCGAGGTCAACGAGGCCTTCGCCTCGGTGCCCGTGGCCTGGCTGAAGGCCACCGGGGCCAATCCCGACAATATGAACGTCAATGGCGGCGCCATCGCGCTCGGCCATCCGCTCGGCGCCTCTGGCACCAAGCTGATGACCACCCTGGTCCATGGGCTGAAGGCGCGGAACAAGCGCTATGGCCTGCAGACCATGTGCGAAGGCGGCGGCATGGCCAATGTGACAATCATCGAGCGGCTCTGATAAGCTCGGGCGCATGAGCCCGCGTATCATAGCCGTCACCGGCGCCTTCGGCGTCCTGGGGGAGGTGGTCGCTACGGCCGCCGCCCTCCAGGGCGCCCGACTGGCGCTGATCGATCACAGCATGGTTCCGCCGGACGGACTGGTGGAGGCCTGCGGCGTCGACGCCCTGGTGCTCACCGGGGTCGATCTGGCCGATCCCGTGGCGGCTCAGACGGCGATGGCGGCGGTCAAAAGCCGCTTTGGCCGCCTCGACGCCCTCATCAATATCGCCGGCGGCTTCCGCTGGCAGACCTTGGCCGAGGGCGATCCTGCGGTCTGGGACCTGCTCTACGCCACCAATGTGAAGACCGCCGCCAACGCCAGCCGGGCGGCGATCGATCTGTTGAAGGCAAGCCCCGCCGGGCGGATCATTAATATCGGCGCGGCCGGCGCGGTGAAGGCTGGCGCGGGCATGGGCGCCTATGCTGCGGCGAAGGCCGGCGTGCACCGACTGACCGAAAGCCTGGCTGAGGAACTGAAGGCCGAGGGCGTCACCGTCAACGCCGTGCTGCCTTCGATCATCGACACCCCGGTCAACCGCGCCGACATGCCCGACGCCGACTTCGCCGCCTGGGTCGCGCCCGCGGACCTCGCCGCAGTGATCCTGTTCCTGGCCTCGCCTGAGGCCCGGGCGGTGACGGGGGCGCTGATCCCGGTGACCGGACGCGTCTAGGGCGGGGGAACCTTTGCCGGTTCAGGACGTTTCTCTTTGCTAGCCGTCGTCACCGCCACCTCCGTCGCTGACGCCGGAAAGCCCGGAGCCTTCATGAAGCTTTCTCGAACCAGCGCTGATGACGGCGTCCTGATGTACGCCGGCGTGATCGAGAAGGTCGGGTATGAAATCCGCAGCGACGAGAAGATGAAGATCGGCAAGGGTGAGCTCATCGGCTCGCCCGACCTCATGCGTGACGCCTTTCGGCAGGGACGCCTGACCCTCAAGCTGGCCGAAGGCTCCGACATCCGCATCCTGATGGTCGCCCACACCGAGGGCGGTGAGCGGGCCTATTTCGAAATCGAGACCTAGACACCTCGCGGAGCCGCCCGGCGCCAGTCCCTCTGGCCGCGGCCCCCATTTCCCTCCAAGCTGTCAAAAAACGAATGAGTGACAGTTCCGGGGAGGGGCGTAGTGATCCTGACAATCCTGGCCGCCAGCGCGGCCAGCTTCGCCGTGGCGCAGGCTGAACCTTCGCCGGCGCCCGAGGCCGAACCGCCTGTCGCCGCCCGGGGCGTGATCGCCTATCCGCCCAGCGCGTTCGCCGAGGCCGCGCCCGATACGGCCTATGACATGGTGCTGCGCCTGCCGGGCTTCGCCTTCGACAAGGGCGCGAGCGTGCGCGGCCTGGCCGGTTCCGGCGGCAATGTGCTGATCGACGGCCAGCCGCCGGTCTCCAAGAACGACGCGCTGGATGAGCTTCTCAAACGCATCCCAGCCTCGGCGGTGTCGCGCATCGAACTGATCCGTGGCGGCGCGCCGGGCATCGACATGCAGGGCCGTTCGGTGATCGCCAATGTGGTGCGCGCCAAGACCAGCGGCGCCCAGGGCGCGCTGATGAGCTCGGTCCACTTCATAAATGACGGCCGCGTGCTTACCAGTCTGCGGGGCGAAAGCCAGTTCGAGTGGGCGGGGCGGCGTTTCGAGGCGTCCTTCGTCTATGGCAAGGGGCCTGACGACACCCTGGGGGACGGGCCGCGCGTGCGCCTTGGCCCCACTGGGGAGGTGCTGATCGACTCGGTGGTCGACGCCGACGCCGGCGGCCTGAGGGCCTGGACCACCGGGGCCATGGAGACGCCCCTGGCCGGGGGACGGCTCCGACTGAACGGCGCCTATATGCGCACGCCGGCCAGCGCCGAGATCACGGACCGCCTGCGCGGTGGCGGCAAAGAATACGAATACTATACCAATGTCCGGCTTCAGCAGGAGCTCGGCGGTCGCTACAGCCGCAGCCTGGGCGCCCAAACCACCCTTGAGGCGGTCGCCTTTCAGCAATGGAACGACGTGGAGACCCGGGCCGATTTTGAGGCCCCTGGCCTGCGTCGGGACTTCGACCTCGACAAGTCGGTGACCGAAACCGTCGGGCGGATGACCCTGCGCCGCACGCTCAGCCCGTCCATCACCGCCGAGATCGGCGGCGAAGGGGCGCTGAACCGGCTGGACAGCCGCACAGCCTTCACCCTCAACGGCCGCCCGGTGCCGGTGCCGGCCGCCCAGGTGGAGGTGGAGGAAACCCGCAGCGAAGCGTTCGGCACGCTCACCTGGCGCGGCGGGCCTGGGCTGACCCTGGAGGGCGGCCTGCGGCACGAGACCTCGTCCATCGGCTCGAGCGGCGATGTGACCCTGGAAAAGTCTCTGGCCTTCACCAAGCCGCGCCTCTCCCTGGCCTGGTCGGCCGGCGGCGGGCGGCAGGTGCGCCTGCGGCTGGAGCGCGAGGTTGGCCAGCTCAATTTCGATGACTTCGTCGCCTCCTCCTCGGCGGTGAGCACCGGGGCGGTGCTGGCGGGCAATCCCGATCTGCGCCCGCAACAGGCGTGGGTCAGCGAGGCGGCGTTCGAGCAGCGGTTCGAAAGCGGCGCGGTGCTTGTGGCCACGGTCCGGGTCTCGGACCTCGCCGACGTGATTGACCGCGCGCCGGTCTTCCTGCGGGGCGTGGCCGTGGCCGATGCGCCCGGAAACCTCGGCGACGGAAGCCGGCGGGAGGCGATCTTGAACGTCACCGTGCCGCTGGACCGGCTCGGGGTTCGCGGCGGGCAGCTTAAGGGGCAGGGGACCTGGCGCGAGAGCGAGGTGGACGATCCCCTCACGGGCCAGGCCCGCGAGATCTCCGGTCAGCGCCCGGTGGAGTGGGAGGCCCATTTCACCCAGGACCTGCCGGCCTTGCGGACCAACTGGGGGATCGATGTCCTGGGCGGCTATCGCGAGCGCTATTTTCGCCTCAGCGAGGTGGAGACTCGCAAGGTCGGGACCTGGGTGGTGGTCTTCGCCGAGTACAAGCCGCGGCGCGACCTCATCCTTCGCCTCGAGCTGCAGAACCTCGGCGAACGCAATGTCCAGCGCACCCGGGAGGTCTATGTGGGACCAAGGTCGGATGGTCAGCTGGCCTATGTGGATGTGCGCGACCTGGAGTACGGGCGCGCCGTCTTCCTGCGCCTGCGCAAGACCTTCGGCTAGACGAACTCCTGCGTCAGTGGTCGGGCGCGTGGAACCCTCCGGAGCCGGATGGACTGGCGCGTCCTTTATTCTGGCGCGCCGGCTGGAAGACCCTGCGGCAATCCGCCACTTCCGTACGGGCCGCAGCCCCCTCGTCAAATTAAGGCGTCGTTAGCCACGCTGGCGCATCAACTGGCTAGATGACCGGCCAACTGACCAGGCGGCCGGATAAGAACAAACGGCGGGCGGACCCCATGACCCAGTCTTCTCAACTACAACAGCGCCGTGATTTCATTGGTCTCGACGCCGGCGCGGTTGAACGACTCCGCGGGCTCCGGGGCTTTGTCGCCCAGGCCATCGGTCCAGCCCTTGATGTCTTCTATGGCAAGGTCCGGAAGACCCCTGAGGTCCAGAAGTTCTTCAAGAACGATGGCCATATGGCCGGCGCTCAGAGCCGTCAGGCCGACCACTGGCGCATCATCACCGAGGGCCAGTTCGGGGACGAATACGCCAAGGGCGTGCGGACCATCGGCGAGACCCACGCCCGCCTGGGCCTGGAGCCCCAGTGGTATATCGGCGGCTATGCCCTGGTCCTTGAGCAACTCATCCATGCGGCGGTGGCCAAGCACTGGCCGACCCTGACCCGTCGGACCAAGGCGCAGGACGCCGCCGAGACGGTTTCCGTCCTCGTCAAAGCGACCCTGCTCGATATGGACCTAGCCATTTCAATCTATCTCGAGTCCATAGAGGCCGAACGTGTAAGGGCGGAAGCCGCCCGGCAGCAGGTCGAAGAGCAGCAGGCCGCCGCCATGGACGCCCTGACGGCGGCCCTGCGCAAGCTGGCGGAGGGCGACCTCACCAGCCGCCTCGACGCCGCCCTGGCCCCGCAGTTCGCCGGCATGAAGGACGACTTCAACGCCGCGGTCACCAAGCTCTATGACGCCATTCGGCTGGTGTCGGAGTCCTCTGGCGGCATCCGCTCCGGCGCCGATGAGATCGGCATGGCCTCCGATGACCTGTCGCGCCGCACCGAACAGCAGGCCGCCAGCCTGGAAGAAACCGCTGCGGCCCTGCACGAACTGACCGAGAGTGTCCGCAAGGCCGCAGCCGGCGCCCGGGAAGCGTCGGGCATGGTCGGCGCCGCCAAGGGCGAGGCCGTCCACTCAGGCGAGGTCGTCGATCGCGCGGTTGCAGCCATGGGGCAGATCGACGTGTCCTCCAAGGAGATCGGCCAGATCATCGGGGTGATCGACGAGATCGCCTTCCAGACCAACCTGTTGGCCCTGACCGCCGGGGTTGAGGCCGCCCGCGCCGGCGAGGCCGGCCGCGGCTTCGCCGTGGTCGCCTCCGAGGTCCGGGCGCTTGCCCAGCGGTCGTCGGAAGCCGCCAAGCAGATCCGCAACCTGATCACCCAGAGCGCGACCCAGGTGGAGTCCGGCGTCAATCTGGTGGCGGAAACCGGCGACGCCCTGCGCCGCATCGTCGAACGGGTGGTGGAGATCGACCACAGCGTCGCTGAAATCGCCGCCTCCGCCGAGGAGCAGGCCCGGGCGCTGGGCGAGGTCAACGCCGCCGTCAATCAGATGGACCATGTGACTCAGCAGAACGCCGCCATGGTGGAGGAGGCCACCGCGGCCGCCCACTCCCTGCGCAAGGAAACTGACCAGCTGAACGGGCTGGTGGGCCGGTTCGTGATCGACGCGGCTGGGGGATCGGCGCGCTACCGCTCCGCCGCCTGAATCGCCTGAGCCAGAGGCGCCACTCGCCAGACTGCGCCGCCCGCGTCGTCGGTGACCAGCAGGGCGCCGCGGCGGTCGACGGCCACATCCACCGGCCGCCCCATGGCCTGGTCGCGGTCATTGAGGAAGCCGGTCAGGAAGGCCTCGGGCTCGCCCTGCGGCATGCCGCCGACAAACGGGATGTAGACCACGCGATAGCCGCTGAGGGGCTGGCGGTTCCAGGAACCATGCTGGCCGACGAACACCCCGCCCCGGTACCGCTCGGGGAAGGCCTCGGCGGTGTAGAAGGTCAGGCCCAGGGACGCCGTGTGCGGGCCAAGCGCATAGTCCGGACGGAGCGCCTCGGCCACCAGGTCGGGCCGCTGGGGTTCAACCCGGCTATCCACCGTGTCGCCGAAGTATGAATAGGGCCAGCCGTAGAAGCCGCCGTCCTGCACCCGGGTCATGTAGTCCGGGACCAGGTCGTCGCCCAGCATGTCGCGCTCGTTGACTGCGGTCCAAAGGGCGCCGGTGACCGGCTCATAGGCCATGCCGTTGGGATTTCGCAGGCCTGACGCATAGAGGCGCAGAGTCTTGGCGGCCGGGTCGACCTCCAGGATCGCCGCGCGGTTCTCTTCGGCAGCCAACCCGTTTTCGGCGATGTTGGAATTGGAGCCCGAGGTGACGAACAGCTTCTGGCCATCCGGGGAGGCGATGACGTTCTTGACCCAGTGATGGTTGATCGGCCCGGCAGGCAGATCGACGATCTTCTCCGGGATCCCCTCCATCCGCAGTTGCCCGTCGCGGTAGGGCGTGGCCACCAGGGCGTCAGTGTTGGCGATGTAGAGCGTCCCGCCTACCAGAGCCATGCCCTGGGGCCGGTTGAGACCTGAGGCGAACACCTCCCGAACCTCGGCCAGACCATCCCCGTCGGCGTCCCGCAGCAGCATGATCCGGTTGGGGCTGGGCTTCAGCGCCCCGGCATAGGCCTGAACCCGCTGGGCGATGCGGTCCATCAGGCCCTCAGGCGGCTTGGGCTCCGAACTGGCCTCCGAAACCAGCACGTCGCCATTGGGCAGGACCAGCAGCCATCGGGGATGGCTGAGATCGCCGGCAAAGCGGGTGACAACGAAACCCTCGGGCGCCACGGGCGCCGCTCCCTCGGTCCAGCCGACCGCCTTCGCCGGATTGACCCTGGGCAGAAAATCGCCCTCGGGCGCCGGGATGTTGGGCTCAGCGCCGAAGCCGACAAACGGGTCATCTGACCCCGCCGTGCAGCCTGTGAGCAGGAGGGCGCCGAGGGCGAGGGCGATGACGGGGCGCATGGGCGGCTCCAGCTTGCGGATCGAAGCCGAACCTTGACCCCTGATCTGGTCTGGGTCCAGGTCGCAATGAGGGGGGCGAGACGGCTGCCGATGCATGTCCGGCCGGCGGCGGTGTAACCCTGCCGGTCGAAGCCGCGAACCTGGGGTCGAATGGCGTGGAAGACATCGATCTGCAGATCCAGAGCCTCATCGCGCTCAGCCAGACCGGCGACAGGGCGGCCTATGGACGGCTGCTGGCCCTCATGGCGCCGCGCCTGCGGGCCTATTTCAGCAGGCGGCTGCAGGACCCGGCCGATGCGGAGGACCTGGTGCAGGAGACTCTGATCGCCATTCACACCAAGCGCGAGACCTATAACCCGGCGCTGCCCTTCGCCCCCTGGGTCTATGGGATCGCCCGCTACAAGCTGATCGATCACTTCCGCCGCCGCGGCGTCCGGCGGCACGTTCCCCTGGAGGAGGCCGGCGAGATCCTGGCGGAGTCCGACACCGAGGCCGGTGCGACCCGGGCCGACCTGAACCGCCTCCTGGCGCGATTGCCGGCTCGTCAGCGCGGGCTGCTGGAGGATGTGCGGCTGCGGGGGCTGACCATCGCCGAGGCGGCGCCGCGTCATGGCTATTCCGAGGGCGCGGCCAAGGTCGCTCTGCACCGAACCCTGAAGTCCCTGTCCGCCAGCGTGGCCGCCGATGAAGACTGAAGACCTGATTGCGGGCCTCGCCCTGGAGCCGGGCTTTCCTGGCCCCAGGCAGTTGGAGCGCAAGCTCATCCTGTGGAGCGGGGGCGGCGCCCTGATGGCCGCGCTCCTGACGCTCCTGGTTCTGGGGCCGCGGCCGGACATGGATCAGATCGCCGGGGTGGCGTCCTTCTTGGGCAAGGCCGGCTATACCCTGGCCTTGGCGGGCGCCGGACTCTGGCTGGCCCGGCGGCTTGGCCAGCCGGGCGCCCGGGCGAAGGGGCCGCTTCTGGCGCTGAGCCTGCTCCTGGTCGGGGGACTGATCGCCACAGTCGTCGAGCTGGCGCTGATCCCGGCCGGCGAGCGGGCCGGTCAGCTGATGGGCCACTCAGCCATGATCTGCCCGCTGGCCATCCTGGGGCTTGGCCTCCTGGCCCTTTGTCCGGCCATGATCGTCGCCAGGCGCCTCGCCCCGGTCAGGCCAGCTGCGGCGGGCGCGGCGATCGGGCTGCTGGCCGGCGGCCTGTCAGCCACAGCCTATGGTCTGCACTGCGCGGAGACCGCGGTGAGCTTCCTGGTGATCTGGTATGGGCTCGGCGTGCTGGCGACGGCGGCCCTGGGGGCGGCGATCGGCGCCCGCGTGCTGCGCTGGTGATCAGCTGATCCGGTTGTCGGAGTCTTCCATCAGGATGCGGGCGGCGTCCCCGGCTGGGTCGTCATACTGGCCATTCCGGAGCGTCCACCAGAAGGCCGCCAGGCCCGCCAGGCCCAGGGCCACCGAGATCGGCGCGAGGATCAGAATAATACCCATCAGCGTCTACCAGCTCCGTGCATCCGCAAGGCGTTGAGGGTCACCACCAGGGATGAGCCCGACATGGCCAGGGCCGCGATCAGCGGATTGACGAAGCCCAGCATGGCCAGCGGGATGGCGCCCAGATTGTAGAGGGCCGAGAAGCCGAAGTTCTCAAGGGCCCGATGGCGAGCGGCCCTGGCCACCCGGATGGAGTCGGCCACGGCGCCCAGGGCGTCGCCGGCGAAGACCAGGTCGGCTGCATTCTGGCTGGCGTCGAGGGCCGCGCCGGGGGCCATGGCGGCGTGCGCCTTGGCCAGGGCGGCGGTGTCGTTGAGACCGTCTCCAACCATCAGCACCTTACGACCCTGGGCGGTCAGGGCGTCGATTTCTGCAGCCTTGTCCTGAGGCGTCTGGCCCGAACGCCATTGATCGACATGAAGCGTCTGCGCGGCCCGGGCTACGGGCCCCTCCAGATCGCCCGACAGGATCTCCACGGTCAGTCCCAGGGCGCGGAGGTCTGCTATGGTCTGGGCGGCGTCAGGGCGGAGCTGGTCGGAAAAACGGAAGCGGACGCGGGTGTCGCCCTCGAAGGCGAACCACAGCTCAGTCTCACCGCCGCGGACGCCGTCCAGGCCGACGAAGCTCGCCCGGCCCAGGCGCGCGCGGCGGCCGTTGATCATGCCCTCGACCCCCTGGCCGGGGGTTTCGACCACGTCGGTCGCCCGGAGACCCGGGCCGGCCTCGGCCGCAAGGGCGCGGGCCAGGGGGTGGGCCGAGGCGCGCGCCAGGGGCGCAGCCAGGGCCACGGCCTGAGCCGGGGCCTCAATCAGCCGCGGCCGCCCTTCGGTGAGCACGCCGGTCTTGTCGAACACCACGTGGTCGACCTCCGCCAGGCGCTCCAGAGCGGCGCCGGATTTCACCAGGACGCCCTTGCGGAAAAGCCGCGCCGAGGCGGTGATCTGGACCGCCGGCACCGCCAGGCCCAGGGCGCAGGGGCAGGTGATGATGAGCAGGGCGGCCGCCCGCAGCAGGGCCTCGCGCGGACCCAGGCCGAAGGCCAGCCCACCAAGAAAGGTGAGGGCGGCCACGGAATGGATCACCGGCACATAGATAGATGCGGCCCGGTCGGCGAGGCGGACATAGAGGGACTTGGTCTGGGCGCCCGCTTCCACCAGTCGGGCGATGGCCGCCACAGCGGAGTCCTCTGACCTAGCGATGGCCAGGATGCGGAGTTGGCCCGTGAGGTTGACCGCGCCGGCACGGCAGGTGTCGCCCGGCCGCACGTCCACGGGCGCGGTCTCGCCGGTCAACAGGGCGTTGTCGAGCTCGGAGACTCCATCCTCGACGAAGCCGTCGACCGGGATGCGCTCGCCTGGCCGGACCAGGATCCGCTCGCCGACGGCGACCTCGCTCAGCGGCTTGACGCGCTCCAGGCCGTCGGCTCCGAGGACTGTGGCGGCCGGCGCCTGCAGCGCCAGGAGGTCGGCTGCGGCGCTACGGGCGCGAGCCCTAAGGCGATGGTCGAGCCAGCGGCCGATGAGCAGCAGGAAGAGCAGGGAGACGGCGGCGTCGAAATAGGCGTCGCGGCCGTTGAGGAAGGTCTCAACGAAGCTGATGAACAGGGTCAGGATGACGCCGACCGAGATCGGCACGTCCATATTGGCCTTGCCGGCCTTGAGCGACCGCCAGGCGGAGTCGAAGAAGGGCAGACCCGCATAGATGGCGCAGGGCGTGGCCACGATGGCCGACAGCCACAGCATGATGCTGCGGGTGGCCGGACCCAGCTCCTGGCCAAACAGGCCCGCCCACACCGGCACAGAGAACATCATGGCGTTGCCGGCCCCGAAGCCGGCCACGGCCAGGGCCAGGATCAGCCGGCGGCTCTCCTGATCGTGGGCTTCTGCGGCCTTGGCCGGATCGAACGGGGTGGCCGGATAGCCCAGCCTGTCGAGGGTGGCGATCACCCGGGAGGCGTCACCCCGGGATGAGGCGAAGCGCACAGCCAGCCGGCCTTCGGTCAGGTTCAGCCGCGCTGTGGTGACGTCGGGCAGGCCTGCCACGGCGGTTTCGATCTTGGACATGCAGGCCGCACACCGGGCGCCCTTGACCAGCAGCTCCAGATGGGCGGTTCCGTCCTTCTCCTTGCGGAGAAAGGCCGAGAGGTCTGGCGCACGCGCCAGGTCGTAGGTCAGGGCCATGTCAGTCGACGCTCGGCTTCGAACAACTGGCCCTTGGCGTCCTGGGCCTGGAAGGTGAGGTCCCAGACGCCGGTAACACCGCCCAGCGGGGCGACATAGAGGCCAGGCTCGGCCTCTGCGAACCGCGGGGTGAGGGCGCCGGCGCCGGTGGCCGGGCGCTGCAGCTTGCCGCTGAAGGACAGGCCGCGCACCGGGGCGCCCTCGGCGTCAACGATGCGCACGGCCACGGCCTGCGGCTCAGCGCCGGCGGCCGCCCGCCAGCCCAGCTCCGCCTGGGCCGCCTGCCGGGCCAGCTTGGCGTTATGGGCCAGGCCATCCTCATAGGGGGTGACGGAGACCTCGCCCGGATAGGTGCGCAGGGCGGCGGTGATGAACACGGCGTTGACCGCAATGATGACGGCAAAGAACAAGACCATGGCGACCAGCACATGCCAGCCGCGGATGCGAAACCCGTCTGTATTTTCCATGAGGCTCATCGCGCGTTCGCCGCTCCAGAGAGGAAGGTGGTGGTGACCGCCTGGGTCGCGCCGGCCGCCTGGACGGTGAAGGTGGCGGGCATGTTCGCCTGTGGCAGGGCCTCGGGCGCGGCGGTGACGAAGACCCGGACCGCACGCACCTGGTTCGGCTCGACCGTCAGAGCTACGGGTCCTTGGGTGATGTCGGCGCCCGGCGTCTTGATCTGCGCCCCGGCCACGCCGCTGAAGGCGACCTGGGCGGTGACGGGCTCAAAGGTGCGGTTGGCGATCTTCAGGGTGTAGCTGTTGCGGATGTCGCCATCCTGCATGCGCACGAAGGTCGGATTGCGGTCGCGCAGCACATGGACGTCCATGGGGCTGCGGGTGGCCAGACCCCAGACGGTGAGCCCGCCCACCAACGCCAGGGCGCCGGCATAGTAGAGGGTCCGCGGGCGGATCAGCTTGTAGACCGGCTTCTCGCCGCAGGCCCGGGCGGCCACGGCCGCATCGGTGTCATAGGCGATCAGCCCCTTGGGCCGGTCGACCTTGACCATGATCTCATTACAGGCGTCGACGCACAGACCGCAGTTGATGCACTCCAGCTGCGAGCCGTTACGGATGTCGATGCCCATGGGGCAGACCACCACGCAGGCGTTGCAGTCGATGCAGTCGCCCCGGCCCTCCCAGGTCGCGCCCTTCTTGTGCGGGGCCCGGGGCTCGCCCCGGTCGAAGCGGTAGGTGACCTGCAGCGAATGCTGGTCGAGCATGGCCCCCTGAATGCGGGGCCAGGGGCACATATAGGTGCAGACCTGCTCGCGCATGGTCCCGGCCAGGGCATAGGTGGTGAAGGTCAGGATGGCGCAGGAGACATAGGCGGTCATCGGCGCCTGGCCGATCCAGAAGTCCCGCAGCAGGCTGGGCGCGTCGTGGAAGTAGAAGATCCAGGCCCCGCCGGTGCCAAACGCCACGGCCAGCCAGGTGGCGTGCTTGCCGCCCTTGCGCCAGGCCTTATTGAACGACATGGGCGAGGCGTCGAGCTTCATGCGGGCGTTGCGGTCGCCCTCGAACATCCGCTCGATATAGATGTAGAGGTCGGTCCAGACGGTCTGCGGGCAGGCGTAGCCGCACCACAGGCGGCCGAACAAAGCCGAGGTCAGGAACAGCGCCAGGGCGGCGATCACCAGCAGGCCGGTGATGAAGTACACCTCCTGTGGCCAGAGCTGGATGAAGAAGAAGTAGAAGCGTCGCCCGGCGAAGTCGACCAGCACCGCCTGGTCCGGCAGGTCGCCGGGGCGATCCCAGCGGATCCAGGGGGTGACGTAGTAGACCGCCAGGGTCAGGACCAGGAGGATCCACTTGATGTTCCGCCAGCGACCCTGGACCAGCTTGGGATAGATCTGCGCCCTGGGCTTGTAGAGCCCGCCGCCGGCGTCACCCTTCCCCCGCGCCCGCGCGGCGGCGGACCGCGGCCCCTTCGGGGCCGGGTCGCCTTCCGGCGGCTTGGTGCGATCGATGACGACGGTCATGGGGGACTCCTATCGCCCGCCGGCGTTGGCGTGGACGTACACGGCCAGGGCCTTCAGGGTCTCGTCGTCGAAACGACCAGCCCAGGCGGGCATGACGCCATTGCGACCCGACCAGATCTGGGTGCGGATCTCCTCGCGCGAGGCGCCGTAGAGCCATTCTGCGTCCGTCAGGTTCGGCGCGCCCTGGGTGTGGTCGCCCAGGCCGGCTGGGCCGTGGCAGGAGGCGCACTGCTCGGCGAAGATCGGCCGGGCGCGGTCGGCGGCGGCGCGGTCGCCATCCCGGCGCGATAGGACCATGACCAATTCGGTCAGGTCATTGATCTGGGCCGAGGTCAGCAGCTGGTCGCGGCCGAAGGCGGGCATCTGCGAGAAGCGTGCGCCTTCGGCGCCTGAGCGGATCCCCACCTGCAGGGTGTGGTGAATTCCGTCCAGAGTGCCGTCCCACAACCAGATGTCATCCAGCAGGTTGGGATAGCCCTTGGCGCCGGCGCCGCCGACCCCGTGGCAGGTGGCGCAGTTGTCGCCGAACACCGACTGTCCCACGGCCAGGGCGTATTGCTGGAGGTCGGGGTCAGCCTCGATCTCCTGCAGGGTGGCGTTGGTCAGGCGTGCGGCCCCTTCGCCGCGCACCTGCCGCAGGGTTTCAAGCTGCTGGGCGACCTGGGCGCGGTCGGAGTGCCCCATCATGCCCTTGGTGTAGCCGTTGATCCCCGGCCAGGCCGGCATCAGCACCCAATAGACGATGGCGAAGGCCACGCTGGCGTAGAACACCCACAGCCACCAGCGGGGCAGGGGATTGTCGAGTTCGCGGATGCCATCCCATTCGTGGCCCGTGGTCTCGACGCCAGTGACCTCGTCGGTCTCACGCTTGGACATTGTCGTCCTCATCCTTTTCGAGGGGCAGCATCGCGGCGCGGCGGAAGGCCTCGCCATTACGGGGCCACAGGGCGTAGGCCACGCCCGCGGCGAAGATGGCGGCGAAGTAGAGGGTGCCGCCCTGCTGGGCGAAAATGGCCACAGTCTCGTAGGACAGGTTGCTCATCGCAGGTTCTCCGGGGCTTCGGCCTCATAGGTGGAGAAGTCGACGAGGGTGCCGAGCATCTGCATGTAGGCGATCAGGGCGTCCATCTCGGTGAGACGGGCCGGGTCGCCGTCGAAGTCCCGTTGCAGCACCGCCTCGCCATAGCGGCCCTTGAGGTCGCGGGCCGGGGCGAAGGGGTCGGCCTGGGTCATCAGGTCGGCCTTGGCGTTGTCGATCATGTCCTGGGTGTAGGGCACGCCGACCTTGGTCATGGCTGCCAGCTTGGCCTGGACGTCTTTCGTCTCGAGCTCGCGCCCCGACAGGAAGGCGTAGGGGGGCATCACCGACTCTGGCACCACCGAGCGGGGATCGATCAGGTGGTCCCTGTGCCAGTCATCGGAGTACTTGCCGCCGACCCTCGCCAGATCCGGCCCTGTCCGCTTGGAGCCCCACTGGAAGGGGTGGTCGTACATGCTCTCGGCCGCGAGGCTGTAGTGGCCGTAGCGCTCCACCTCGTCGCGGAGGGGACGGATCATCTGCGAGTGGCAGTTGTAGCAACCCTCGCGGATGTAGATGTCCCGGCCCGCCAGCTCGAGGGGGGTGTAGGGGCGAACCCCCTTCACCTTCTCGATCGTACTCTCCAGGTAGAAGAGCGGGGCGATCTCCACCAGGCCGCCCACCGAGACCACCAGCAGGATGGCCACCGTCAGGACGATGGAGCGGCGTTCCAGAACGCCGTGCTTTTTCCAGATATTCTTCATCGGAGCCCCCTTACTCGGCCGGGATCAGCGCAGGGGCGGGGGTCGCGGCCGCCGAGACGGGGCTCGGCAGGCGGACCGTACGCCACAGGTTGTAGGACATGATGAGGGCGCCTGAGAGGTACATGAGGCCGCCCACCATCCGGATGACGTTCTCGACGTGCTTGGCCGCCACCGTCTCGACGAAGGCGTTGGCGAGGAAGCCTTGGGGCGTGTATTCGCGCCACATCAGGCCTTCCATGATGCCCGACACCCACATGGCGCAGATGTAGAGAAGGATGCCGGTGGTCGCGATCCAGAAGTGCCACTCGACAAGCTGGTTCGAATACAGCCGGTCCTTCTTCCAAAGCCAGGGCACCAGGCAGTACATGGCCCCGAAGCTGATGAAGCCGACCCAGCCCAGAGCGCCCGAATGCACGTGGCCGATGGTCCAGTCGGTGTAGTGGGACAGGGAGTTGACCGCCCGGATCGACATGAGCGGACCCTCGAAGGTCGACATGCCGTAGAAGGCGATGGCCACCACCATCATCCGGATGACCGGGTCGGTGCGCAGCTTGTCCCAGGCGCCCGACAGCGTCATCAGGCCGTTGATCATGCCCCCCCAGGACGGCATCCACAGCATGATTGAGAAGGTCATGCCCAAGGTCTGCGTCCACTGCGGCAGCGCCGTGTAGTGCAGGTGGTGGGGACCGGCCCAGATGTAGATGAAGATCAGCGACCAGAAGTGGACGATGGACAGACGGTAGGAATAGACCGGCCGCTCAGCCCGCTTGGGCACGAAGTAGTACATCATCCCCAGGAAGCCGGCGGTCAGGAAGAAACCGACGGCGTTGTGGCCGTACCACCACTGGGTCAGGGCGTCCTGGACCCCGGCGAACAGGGAATAGCTGCGGTGATGCAGGGCCCCGACCGGCATGGCCAGGTTGTTGATCACATGCAGCAGGGCGATGGTGACGATGAAGGCCAGGTAGAACCAGTTGGCCACATAGATGTGGGGTTCTTTGCGCTTCCAGAGCGTGCCGAGGAAGACCAGCAGATAGGCGACCCAGACGACGGTCAGCCACAGGTCCACATACCATTCCGGCTCGGCGTATTCGCGGCTCTGAGTGATGCCGGCCAGGTAGCCTGTGGCCGCCAGCACGATGAACAGCTGGTAGCCCCAGAAGACGAACCAGGGCCAGACGCCGCCGGCCAGGCGCGCCTTGCTGGTGCGCTGCACCACATAGAAGGAGGTGGCGATCAGGGCGTTGCCGCCAAAGGCGAAGATGACGCCCGAGGTATGCAGGGGACGCAGTCGGCCGAAGTTCAGCCAGCCGTGCTCGGGGAAATAGAGGAGGTTGGGCCAGGCGAGCTGGGCGGCGATCACCACCCCTACCAGCAGGCCGACAACCGCCCAGAACATGGTCGCAATGACGCCCGCCCGGATCACCCCGTCGGCGTAGCGCCCCTGCGGACTGCGGAGGCGGTCTGAGCTGAGCGCCACGGTCAGCAGCGCAAAGGCCAGAGTGAAGGCGCCGATCAGCAGATAGCCGTGAAACCGGAAGAGGCGATCATCTGAGAACGCGGTCGCGAATATCGCCCCCAGGGCGAGCAGCCCCGTAAAGACGTAGAGCAGGACGGCGTCGAGGGGCGCTCGATCCGGCTCGGTGATTGAATGATTCATGTTCCCCAGCGACTCGGTGCGAAAGACCGGCCACCTCTGACCCGTGGGAACCCTCGGGGCTTTGATCCATCTCAAGGCCCCCGGACGCGGGCTTGGCGATCAAGGGCCAAAGAGGAGTTCAGTCCATGCGCGTGTCTTTCCTGCACGATCGGGAATCCCGGATCATTGCGGGCGTTTCGGCCTGGGTGGCTGCGGCGCTCAGCGCCGAATACGCCTGGCTGCACGCCCGCTCGACCGCAGCCCTCTACGGCGTAATCTGCGGCGAAGGGCCGCTGGTCCACTGCGCCGCCTGCTACGCCGCCCCGATGCTGGCCCTGGCCGGCGCGGGTCTGCTGGCGCCGGTGGGACTGCAGGCGCTGCGGGTGAAGGCGGGGCGGTAGGTACGGCGCAGGCGCCTTAGACGGGGCGCCTGACGCCCCGCCGTGGGGCTGGCCGCCGCTGCTTGAGCCTATCGCCAGTTGTCTGCTCGCCGACGAGGGAGGTCGCCGGAGACTATTTTGCCCGACCTGCGGCTAAAGTGTTCGCTATTTGTTCTTGCGCATCTCCCTGCCTATGAGATGGTGGAGGCGGCCTGTGAACGCCGCCCTGCGAAGGGGCGTGACGAACTAGGTTTCTGAGCAACAAGGAAATCAGTATGGCGACTGTGCCTAGCGGGCAGCCGCGGTCGGTTCCTGATGAAGCGGGTGACCGGTACGACAGGGAGATCGGGCGACGCCAAGGCGTTGGAGCGGCGGAAGGACCTTTGGCGAGTTTCCAGAGTGGCCCGCCGATTCCTCGGCCGAGCCTTGCCATGTCGTTAGTTCCCGTCATTGGTCCCGCCTGGGACGCCGCAGCGGATCTTCAGGAAGGCGACTATGCTGGCGCTGCGCTGAACACAGCCTTTGCGGCGGCTGACCTCTTGCCCGTCGGCGTCGCTGTTCGCGGAGTTCGATCTGCAAGGGCCGGGATTGGGGTGCTGAAACCCGGCTCCGTCACAGGAAATGCCTCGGCCAAGATGATGCGGGCTCGCGGCGTGGCAGGCCAGGGCGAGGAGATTCATCACTCGATTGCTTTGAAGGGTAAGAGTCGGACGGCGCAGGATCCGAGGAATCACTTCGCGCTCTTGAAGGTGTTGCCAATAGATGATCACAGGCGTCTGACCGGCAGTTGGCGAGGGCAGCCTCGCTACGATCCCCTCCGGAGGATCTGGTATGGTACGACGGACTGGCAAAAGGTCGTGCCCACGACGGTTGTGGCCAAAGGTGCGGACGCAGCCGAAGGTCACAACCAGCGCCGTTCGCTCCGCTAGCGCGCCCAGTCTATTGGTCCGGAGGGCTCCATGAACGCCGAACAGGCTGACATTCGTTTTCCAGCCCTAGGGTTTACCCCAGACAAGGAAATTTGGGGCTTTCCGGATCTCTGGACGTTGACCTCCTGCGGGCCGGCGACGCTGGAAGAGAATCTGCAGGTCGGCATGGAATTGATTGGCGCCGATGGGAGACGTTGGCGCGTGCTTGAGCTTCGAAAGGTTGGGAGGGCTAGACCGATTTTGCAGTGGTTGATCTGGGCGCTGCTGGCGAAACCGGCTTATCGGGTTGAGCAGACGCTCGAAGAGCTTGAGCCCGCAACCCTCGGGGAAATTAAGGCCAAGACGTTGGCCTCAATGGAAGCAACGTCACAAGACTGGTCACCGGATGATCAGCGCGAAATTCTCTTCGACCCCTTGGTTAGGAGCGTGGAAGACGCCGCAAGCGTGAGCGAGATATTCGATCTGCTCGGGCTCGACAGCTTCCTTGCCTATTGAGCGAGCCAGGACGCGACACCGCTGACGTTTTTCAAGCAGCCGCCGCGGTGCGTGGTCGAAAGACGGGCGGATCCGGTGTATAGGGCGCTCGACGTCGCCCCGAACCAAGCCGAACTCAGCCGGACCCTTGACGCCTCAACCCCCTTTCCAACCCCACCGCCTGTCCGTCGCGCCGATGATGGACTGGACGGACCGGCATTGCCGGAGCCTGCATCGGGTGCTGTCGAAGCAGGCGCTGCTCTATACCGAGATGGTGACTACCGGCGCCGTGCTGCACGGAGATCGCGAGCGCCTGCTGGGTTATGACGGGGGCGAGCATCCCGTCGCCCTGCAGTTGGGCGGGTCTGATCCCGCCGACCTGGCGGCCGCGGCCAGGATCGGCGCTGATCTTGGCTATGACGAGATCAATCTCAATGTGGGCTGCCCCTCCGACCGGGTGCAGAGCGGCCGGTTCGGCGCCTGCCTGATGCGCGAGCCGGCCCTGGTGGCCGAGTGCATGGCCTCGATCGCTGCGGCGGTCGACGTGCCCGCCACGGTCAAGTGCCGCATCGGCGTCGACGACCAGGACCCGGAAGAGAGCCTGTTCACCCTGGTGGACCTCTGCGCCCAGGCGGGCGTGCGCAGCTTCGTGGTTCATGCCCGCAAGGCCTGGCTCAAGGGGCTGTCGCCCAAGGAGAACCGGGACGTGCCGCCGCTCGACTATGACCTGGTCTACCGGCTGAAGCGTGAGCGCCCTGACCTGACCATCGTGCTCAATGGCGGCGTGCCTGATCTGAACGCAGTGGCCGCCCATCTCGACCAGGTCGACGGGGTCATGCTCGGCCGGGCGGCCTATCATACGCCAGAGATCCTGGGCGCAGCGGACGCCGCGGTGTTTGGGGCGGGCGAGGTGACCGACTCTGCCATGGCGGTGGAGCTTTATCGCCCCTATCTCGCCGCGAGCCTGGCTGAAGGGACGCCGCTGGCGGCCATGAGCCGGCACATGCTGGGCCTGTTCCACGGACGCCCCGGCGCCCGGGCCTGGCGGCGGATCCTGACGGTGGAGGGGGTGAAGCCTGGGGCCGGGCTCGAGGTGGTGGACGCCGCCCTGGCCGCCGTGACCCAGGCCCGCGAAGCTCGGGACGCCGCCTAGGGGGTCGTCAGGTCCTCGCGGGTCATGAAGACCGCGGCGGGTCCATAGCCGGCCACTTTAAACGCCAGGTCTGGCGCGATGGCGGCGGGCGCCGCCCAGCCCTGACGTCGCCAGAAGGGTGCGGCGCCGTCGACCGCAATGAGCTCTGAGCGGCTCAGTCCCCTCGCCATCGCCGCCTCTCGCCCGGCGGAGAGCAAGATCTTCCCGAGGCCAAGGCCACGGGCGGCCTGCGCCACCGACAGGTCATGAACATACCAGCAGTCGGCCGGAGTTGCGGGATCCAGCACCGCATCCACCGGCGGCGGCGATCCGGCCGCCCAGGGATGGCTGATCAGGTAACCCGCCAGAGTCTCGTCGCGCCAGGCGGTCAGGTTGAGCTCGGCCGCCAGGGCCATGCGGCTGAGAAAGGCGTCCGCTGAATCGTGCAGGGCTGGGGGATAGCCGTGCGCCTGCAGGGCCAGGACGGCCGGAAGGTCCTGCGGCGCCATGGGGCGCAGGACGAGCCCGGCCATCAGGGGCGCAGGATCAGGGAGGTGCGGGTGGCCTCGAACCGGGTGAGGCGGCCCAGATAGCTCATGCCCAGCAGGGAGCTTTCCAGGCCCTTCTCGATCACCAGGGCGTCGACATTGGTGACCCGGGCGCCGGCCACAGAGACGGCGGCCAGTTGGACCACCGCGGCCCGGGTCTCACCCGACGCGGTCATCACCTTCTGGCGATAGTCGAGGTCTTCAGGCTTGAAACCCAGGCGCTGTGCGTCCTCCAGGGTGAGCGCCACGGCGGTGGCGCCGGTGTCCACCAGGAAGCGCACCCGGGCGCCATTGACGTCACCTTCGGCCCAGTAGTGGCCGTCGCTGGCCTTGCTGATCGCTGTCGCATGACCCGAGGCGGCCGGCGCAGGTTCCTCCCGCAGGGTCGCTACCAGGGCCGAGGCGCCGCGGGCGGGGTCTAGGGCCACCACCGTCTGAGCCGCGCCGACGGCTGAGACGGCGGCCACAAGGGTCATCAAAGCAAACTTGAACATGTCGACACCCGCCTCACCAAAGGCAATCGGCCGTTTCGGCCTTGTTGTGAGGCCACCCTAGGGCCTGCGGGTTTGCATCCGGTGAATCGGTCCTGAGGCCGCGTCGGCCAGGCGTGGCTCAGAACATGGCGAGCTTTTCCGGGGCGATCTGGCTGCGCCGGCCGGGCAGCTCGGCCATCAGGCTTTCCCGCGTCTCGGCCGACAGCCGCGCCCAGCCGGCCACCTCATTCAAGGTCCGGTAACAGCCCAGGCAGAGACCGCTGGTCCCGTCGATCACGCAGACCTTGATGCAGGGGGTCTTGATGGGGGGCGGCGGCTTTCCAGTCATGTCCCGCAAGTTAGGGCCGAATTCTGCGCCCCGCCAGCCCGTGGGAAGTAGCGGTGGCGTCGCAGAACGCTGTTCATGAAAATCATGTAATAAATGGACCTTACCGGGATTTAATATTCATAGAGATTCATTTCCAAAGGTTCATTTGAGTTTAGGCGGACAACGTATCAGTTTGTGTTCATCGATTTCGAGGGAGAAACGCCATGAAGTTTATCGCCATTATTTCCGCCGTCGCCGCCGTCGCCGCTGCGGGCTCCGCCAGCGCCTTGGAGATGAAGGACATCGAGTATCTGCAAGCCGTCCGCTGCCATGCCCTGGCCGGCTCGTCCCTGGTCAAGGCCGACACCGCGCCCATCGACGCCCTGCTGCGCGACCAGCGCTACGGGCGCACGCCGCATGTGCAGGAGCGGGCCAAGACCGAGCGGGCCCGCGCGGCCCGCCAGGCCAGGTCCGCCGACGAAAAGGTGCAGGCCGAGATCCGCAACGAGGTGGCCGGCGCCTGCCAGGTCTGGCTCGGCGGTGAGGAGAGCGTGAAGGCCGCCCGCGCTGACGCCCCGTCCGCCGACTGACCTCTATCCAGCTGTCGCCAGCCTTACGGGCGCGCCTTCCCCTGGGCGCGCCCGTCTTTTTTTTTGATCGCGCGGCGGGAACTCTGGCCAGATCGTGCGCCTT
This sequence comes from Phenylobacterium sp., assembly GCF_030693405.1. Classification (GTDB taxonomy): domain Bacteria; phylum Pseudomonadota; class Alphaproteobacteria; order Caulobacterales; family Caulobacteraceae; genus Phenylobacterium. The sequence goes on along the minus strand of NZ_JAUYAW010000037.1, from coordinate 15,722 downwards.
CTTGCCCTGGCGAGCTTGGCCGTGCATGACCCAGAGGCGATGAGCATCCTGACCCCAGGCGATACCTGCTGGCGGCGTGAACACGCGAGCCGGGCGGCCTTCCTCGTCGACACCGAGGCCTATTTCAACGCGCTCGCCGAGATTCTCCCCAAGGCGCAGAAATCGATCTATCTGCTGGGCTGGGGCTTCGATCCGCGGACCCGGTTGGCGCCCGATGGGTTTGACGGCCCCGACGACCCCGACGAGATCGGCCGCATCCTGGTGGAGCTGTCGCGGCGGCGTCCCGAGCTGGACATCCGCCTGCTGATCTGGAAGTCGGCCTTGCCGATCAGCGCCAGCCAGAACTTCTTTCCCCACCGGGGACGTCGCTGGTTTCGCGGCACCACGGTTCAGCTGAGGCTGGACGAGTCGGTGCCCCTGGGCGCCTGCCACCATCAGAAGGTCCTGGTGGTCGATGACGCGGTCGCCATCTGTGGCGGCGGCGACATTTCGGTGGATCGTTGGGACACCGCCGCGCACCTCGACGATGACGAGCGGCGCATCATGCCCGACCAGGACTATCACCCGCCAAGGCATGAGGTGATGATGATGGTCGATGGCGCGGCCGCCAGCGCGCTGGGTGACCTGTTCAGGGCTCGCTGGCGCCGGTCGGCCGACGAGGTGGTGCCCAAGTCGACGCCATCGTCCGCCGACCCCTGGCCCACCCGCGTTCCCGCCCATATGCACGATGTCGAGGTGGCGATCGCCCGGACCGAGCCGGCGTGGAAGCGGGATGCGATGATCGAGGAGATTCGTCGCCTGACGCTCACCTCCATCTTCGAGGCCAAGGACATCATCTATCTGGAGAACCAGTACTTCACCTCGCCGATCTATGCCGAGGCCCTGGCCGCCCGGCTGGCCGATCCCAAGGGACCTGAGGTGGTGCTGATCTCGACCGGCTACAGCCCGAGCTGGTTCGACCAGCTGACCATGGACCGGGCGCGGAACAACATGCTGTGGCGCCTCCAGGCGGCTGACATCTTCGGGCGGCTGCACGCCTACTGGCCGGTCACCCGCTCGGGCCAGGAGGTGATCGTCCATTCCAAGGTGACCATCATCGATGACCGCCTGGCCCGGGTCGGGTCAGCTAACCTCAACAACCGCTCAGGGGGTTTCGACACCGAGTGCGAGCTGGCGGTGGAGGCGCGGAACGACGACGACCGCCGGGCCATCGGCGCCCTGCGTGACCGGCTGGTCGGCCACTTCATGGGGTGCACCGGCGACGCCGTGGCCAAGGCCCGGCAGGAACGAGGCAGCCTCGGCGGCGCCATCACCGCCCTGAACACCGATCGCCGGCTGCGGCTTCTGGGGCCGCGGAAGATGGCGACCCTGGGAAACGTGATCGCCGCCTTTCACATTGGGGATCCGGCCGACGTGGCGGACTCCTGGCGGGTGTTTCGGCGCCGCGAGCGTCTCTATCAGGCGGCGCGGCGGCTCCATCAGGCCGTCGCCGAGGGGCGGGAGCGCGCCCTTCAGGCCAGCTCGAAATCCATCACCAGCGGCAGATGATCCGAGGCGATGCGCGTGGTGGGATCATAGGGGGCGAAGACGTCCAGCACCCGCACCTCGTCGCTCACGAACACATGGTCGATCCTCAGCACCGGCAGAACTGACGGGAAGGTCGCTGAGGGGGACTTCGTTTCGGCCAGCCGACGCGCGGGCCGCAGCTTTTCGCTCAAGGTCCGATAGACCTGGGAAGCTGAGGTGACGTTGAAATCGCCCAGCAGGATGGTGGGGCCCTGGCGATCAGGGTGACCAAGCCACCCAGGGCCAGCCAGGGCTGTGGCCTGGTTCTGCTGTTCCCGCGGCACAAGGCCCAGATGGGTGTTGAAGACCTGCAGCTCACGGCCGTCCAACTCGACCGAAACCCATAAAGCGCCCCGGGGCTCCAGCTGCGAAACCCGTTCGTGGCCGGGCAGGGCGGCGGACCTGATCTTCCGCTCGGGGTGGCGGGTCAGGATGGCGTCGCCATAGAGCTCCTCCTCCACCTTCATGGCCGGATGGAAGTGAAACGCCATCTCCAGACGCCGGGCGATCTCGTGGGCCTGATCGACCCCATTGGTGCGCATGCGGCCCACATCCAGCTCCTGCAGGGCCACGATGTCCGGCTCCAGGGCGGCGATGACGTCTGCGACACGGGCCACGTCCAGGCGACGGTCGGTTCCGACGCAACGATGGACATTGTAGGTGAGGATGCGGGGCATAGGGCCGGTGTTCTGCGCGTCCGAACGCCCTCAGGCAAGAGGCGGACAGCGCCGAAAGGCTGAAGCCAGTTACGTTGACGTTAGCGTCATCTTTTCTCCCGTCGCGGGTGCGCCTATTGTCCCGCCCCGAGCGTCGGCGACAGTCTCGCCGACCCAGGAGCAGCCAGGGAGCGCCCCATGAATCTTGATTTCTCCCCCGAGGACGTCGCCTTCCGCGAGGAAGTGCGGACCTTCATCGCCGAGAACTATCCCAAGGACCTGCGGGCCAAGCAGGACAGCGGCGAACCGCTGAGCAAGGAAGACTATCTGGCCTGGCACAAGGTGCTGGCCAAGAAGGGCTGGGTCGCCCCGTCCTGGCCCGTCGAGCACGGCGGCACTGGCTGGACGCCCACTCAGAAATACATCTGGTCCGAGGAACAGGCCCGCGCCGACACCCTGGCCGTCCTGCCCTTCGGCGTCAGCATGCTGGCCCCGGTGGTCTATACGTTCGGCACCGAGGAGCAGAAGGCGAAGTTCCTGCCCGGGATCTACAATGGCGAAGTCTGGTGGTGTCAGGGGTATTCCGAACCCGGCGCCGGTTCTGACCTCGCCTCGCTCAAGACCAAGGCTGAACGCGTCACCGGCGACGACGGCAAGGAATACTACATCGTCAACGGTCAGAAGACCTGGACGACGCTTGGCCAGTTCGCCGACTGGGGCTTCTTCCTGGTTCGCACCGATCCGGACTCCAAGCCGCAGGCTGGCATCAGCTTCCTGCTGATCGACATGAAGAGCCCCGGCATCGAGGTTCGCCCGATCATCACCCTGGAAGGCGGCCACGAGGTCAACGACGTCTTCCTCGACAATGTGAAGGTGCCTGTCGAGAACCGCATCTTCCACGAAAACCAGGGCTGGACCTGCGCTAAGGCCTTGCTGGCCCACGAACGTTCGGGCATCGCCGGCGTCGCGCGCTCCAAGCGCGGCCTGGAACGCCTGCGCGAAATGGCCACTACCGAGATGAGCGATCTGGGCGGCCCGCTGCTGTCGGACACCTTCTTCAAGCGCAAGGTGGCCGAGCTTGAGATCGATCTCACCGCCCTGGAGTTCACCGAGCTGCGCACGCTCGCCGGGGAATCCAGCGGCAAGGGTCCGGGACCGGAATCCTCGATCCTCAAGATCAAGGGCACCGAGATCCAGCAGCGCCTGCAGGAACTCGCCCTGGAGGCCGCCGGCCATTACGGCGCCCCCTTCCTGCACAACCTCGGCCACAACGCCAATATCGGCCCCAGCTATGCCGACGGCGTGGCCGGCGATTATTTCAACGGCCGTAAGACCTCGATCTACGGCGGCTCCAACGAGATCCAGCGCAACATCATCGCCAAGATGGTGCTGGGTCTCTGAGCCGTAGCCGGCGCAGATCCTTCGAGGCTCGCTCCGCTCGCACCTCAGGTTAAGGTGGAGCAGGCGGGCCAGTACGCCCTCGTCCTGAGGCGCCCCGCAGGGGACTCGAAGGACGAGGGCGGTTCCCTCAACGGCCGCAGCGCCCCAACCCCTCCCCGCAAGGGGGAGGGGCTCTGATAAGGAGATTTCTCCATGGACTTCAGCTTCACAGACGAACAGTCGATGCTGCGCGACACGGTCGCGAGCTATCTGGCTGACAACTACGCCTTCGACGCCCGCCGTGCGGCGATCAAGAGCGAGGCCGGGTGGCGGCCGGAGGTCTGGAAGGCCTTCGCCGAAGAACTCGGCATCCTCGGCGCGCCCTTCTCCGAGGAGCTGGGCGGCCTGGGCGGCGGCCCGGTTGAGAACATGGTCGTCATGGAAGAGTTCGGCAAAGCCCTGGTCGTCGAGCCCTATATGGGCACGGTGGTGATCGGCGGCGGCTTCCTGAAGCACTCCGGCCATGGGGCGGCCGCGGACCTGATCGAGAAGATCATCGCCGGTGACGCCATCTTCGCCTTCGCCTATGCCGAGCCTCAGGCCCGCTATACCTGGCAGGACTTGAAGACCACCGCGACCAAGGACGGCACGGGCTATGTGATCAACGGCCAGAAGGCCGTGGTCATCGGCGCGCCGTGGGCCACCCACCTGATCGTCACCGCCCGCACCGGCGGCGGCCAGCGCGACGCCCAAGGCGTCTCGGTCTTCCTGGTGGACAAGAACGCCAAGGGCGTCACCACCCGCGACTATCCGACGGTGGACGGTCAGCGCGCCTCGGAAGTCACCTTTGAGAACGTCTCGGTGGGCGTTGACGCCCTGATCGGCCCCGAGGGCGCCGGCCTGCCGCTGGTGGAAAAAGTCATGGACGAGGCCATCGCCGCCACCTGCGCCGAGGCCTGCGGCGTGCTGCGCCGATTGCAGGAAGGCACGGTGGAGTACACCCGCACGCGCAAGCAGTTCGGGGTTCCGATCTCGTCCTTCCAGGTGCTGCAGCACCGGATGGTGGATATGTTCATCCAACTCGAACAGTCCATCTCCATGACCTACATGGCCACGATCCGCCTGTCGGAAGAGGCGCACGCGCGCGCCCAGGCGATCTCGGCCGCGAAGGTCCAGATCGGCAAGGCCTGCCGCTTCGTCGGCCAGAACGCCGTCCAGCTCCATGGGGGCATGGCCATCACCGACGAAATGGCCATCGGCCACTACTTCAAGCGCGCCACCATGATCGAGGGGGCCTTCGGCTCCACCGACCATCACCTGGCCCGCTATGAGGCCCTTTCCTTCGGCAAGGCGGCCTGAGGTTGAACACCTGCGCGCCGCCCGGTTCGCCGCCGGGCGGCGCGCATTCGTCTTGCCTTGCGCCCTCGAAGCGCGCTTAAGGCCACAGTATGGCCCTGCGCGACTTCGCCCTGATCGTCCTCGTCTGTCTCATCTGGGCGACCAACAACATCATTTCGAAGTACGTGGTGGCCGATCTCGCCGTGCCGCCGCTGTTCTATGCCGCCGTGCGCTTCGCCCTGGTGGCGCTGATCACGCTGCCCTGGCTGCTGCCGATGCCGCGCCCCCGCTGGCGACTGCTGGTGGTGGCCCTGCTGATGGGGGGCGGCAATTTCGCTCTGCTGTTCATCGGCCTGCAGACCGCCACGGCTTCGGCGGCGGCCGTGGTCATCCAGCTGGGCGTCCCCATCACCACAGTGCTGTCCATGGTCATGCTGGGCGAACAGGTCCGCTGGCGACGGGGCATCGGCATCACACTGACCTTGTCGGGCGCTCTGCTGGTCATGTGGGATCCGGGCGGGTTCGTGGTCTCCACGGGCCTGCTGTTCGTGGTCGCCGCGGCCTTCCTGGGCTCGCTCGGCGCGGTGATGATGAAACAGATGGGCGGGGTCCGACCGCTTCAGTTCCAGGCCTGGGTGGGCTTCGCCTCCTTCTGGCCGCTGGCGGCCCTGTCCCTGTGGCTCGAGCCTGGGCAGGTTCAGGCGGGCGTCGCCGCCGGCTGGCCCTTCCTGGTGGCGGTGGTGTTTTCGGCGGTGGTGGTCTCTGTGGCCGCCCATACCGCCTATTACGGCCTGATCCAGCGCTATGAGGCCAATCTGATCTCGCCGCTCACCCTGATGACGCCGCTCGCCACTATTGCGCTGGGCGTGATGATCATGAGCGACCCCTTCGGGCCGCGCATGGCCATCGGCACGGCGGTGGCCCTGGCGGGTGTGCTGATCATCGCGCTTCGGCCCAATCAGGTCGCCCCCCTCTTGCTCGCCTGGCGAAATCGCGCCGAATAGGGCCATGGACATCATTCCCGCGCCTTCGCCCAACTTCAACGAACGGGCCGGTCCTCCGGACATCCTGCTGCTGCACTATACCGGGATGGAGAGCGGCGAGGCCGCCATCGCCCGTCTGCGCGATCCTGAGGCCAAGGTCAGCTCCCACTATGTGGTGGAGGAGGACGGCCGCATCTTCACCCTGGTGGCCGAGGAGCGACGGGCCTGGCACGCCGGCGTCTCGTTCTGGAAGGGCGAGCGCGACATCAACGGCCGCTCTATCGGGATAGAGATCGTCAATCCGGGCCACGAGTTCGGATATCGCCCCTTTCCTGAGGCCCAGATCGCCGCCGTCATCGCCCTGGCCGACGACATCCGCACCCGCTGGATGATCGCCGACGGCGACATCATCGGCCATTCCGACGTGGCGCCGAACCGCAAGATCGATCCGGGCGAGCTCTTCCCGTGGAAGACCCTGGCCGAGGCCGGGCACGGCCTTTGGGTCGAGCCCGACGCGGCGCCTGGCGCGCCCCTGATCGAGGGCGCCGAAGGGGCAGGGGTCTTCGCCCTGCAGGCCGGCTTGACCCGCCTGGGCTATGAATGCCCGCCGTCCGGTCAGTTCGACGCGGCCACCACCACCATCGTCAGCGCCTTTCAGCGGCACTGGCGGCCCCATCAGGTGGACGGAATCGCCGATGGCGAGACCCGGGCCAGGTTGATCGCGCTTCTGAGGGCCCAGGCCTGATGCATCCGGCGCCGCCCTTCCGGGTGTCGGAGATGGAGGCGCTGATCGCCCATCTGACCGCCTATCCCTTCATGGGGCTGTTCGCGGCGGGCGAGGCAGGCCTGAGGGTGGCCCACGCGCCCGTCGTCGTGCGACGGACAGGGGAGGGCGTGGCGCTCGACTTCCATCTATCGCGCAACAACATCCTGACGCCCCTCTTCGCCGAGGGGGCTGTCGCCCTGGCCGTTTCGCAGGGACCGGAGGCCTATGTGAGCCCCGATTGGTACGAGCGCCCCGACCAGGTCCCGACCTGGAACTATCTGAGCGTGGAGGCGGAGGGTGAGGTGAGGCCGCTGGGCGAGGCGGACCTGGTCCAGATCCTCGACGACCTGTCGGCTCAGGCTGAAGCCGGGCTCGCCCCCAAACCTGCGTGGACCCGCCACAAGATGTCGCCGGGACGGTTCGAGGCCATGCTGGCCGGCATCCAGGGCTTCCGCCTGCGGCCCCATCGTCTGGAAGGGACCTTCAAGCTCTCACAGAACAAGCCGCCGGAGGTTCGTCAGCGGATCGCCGTGGCGCTTGGCGATCATCCCATCGCCGACGCCATGGGACAGGACGCCTCCAACTGACACCCTTGACCGCGGGGGCCCCTGCGCTCACTGATCTGCGCGGATCAGACGGCTGGGCGGCCGCGGCCGCTTTTGCGGTCGAGGAAAGTCCGGGCTCCACGACGACATGGCGGCGGGTAACGCCCGCCGGGGGCGACCCCAGGGATAGCGCCACAGAAAGCAAACCGCCTCTCTCCGGAGAGGTAAGGGTGAAAGGGTGCGGTAAGAGCGCACCGCGTTGGCGGCGACGTCGACGGCACGGCAAGCCCCGCCAGGAGCAAGACCGAATAGGGATTCCGCGCCGGCGCAAGCCGGTAGGGCCGTCGTTGGCCTGAGGCGTCCGGGTTGGTCGCGAGAACCGTCCCGCAAGGGCCGGTCCAGAGGAATGGTCGCCGCATCCGGCGCTGGGGTTCGCCCCGGCCCGGGTGGCACAGAACCCGGCTTATAGGCCGTCTGATCCGCCGCTCTCCCATTGTCGCCAACTGAGCGATGCGACCAATCCCCACTATACTTAACATGTTCCATGTATGTTCTGTGGAGTGTTTACGCGCGTTAACCATAAACCTCGTGCGACATCTTTGTATTCTGGGGATTCCGTCCCCCAGAGTCATTGCGGCCCAATCCATCCCATGTTAACCCAATTCTTGTTCGCTGCGGGCTGGCGGACCCCGTGGGCGTTCTTGCGGGATGGTTGGGGCGGCGACCTGTGGGGGGTCGCAAGAGAGGGCGTCGGGCGCGAATGTTTGTCTCGACCTTCGAGAAGCAGCTGGACGCAAAGCGGCGCCTCGTGGTGCCGCAGGAGTTCCGCGCCCTCGCGTCGGGTCCCTTCGACGGCGTCGTCTGTTTTCCCTCCATCGAGGCCGACTGCATCGAGGGCGGCGGCAAGGCTTTGTTCGACCGCTATAATGGCCTGATCGAGGAGCTGGAGTTCGGCGATCCGCTCCGCTCGGCCCTCGAGGTTTCGGTGCTGGGGGGCATGGCTCGCCTGTCCTTCGACACCGCCGGTCGGGTGACCTTGCCGGAATCCCTGTGTGACCTGTTTGGCCTGACCGACTGGGTCGTCATCGTCGGCCTGGGCGACCGCTTCCAGATCTGGGAGCGCGAAGCCTTCCAGGCCCATCGATCCGCCCAGCGCGAACTGGCCCGCGAGGGCCTGGCCAAGATGCGCGCCGATCAGCGCGCCGCCCGTCTGGGGTTGGCCGGATGAGCGCCCCCCATCTTCCCGTCCTGCTGACTGAAGTGGTCGAGGCCATGGCCATCGCGCCTGGCGATGTGGTGGTCGACGGCACCTTCGGCGCTGGCGGCTATACCCGCGCCTTCCTGGCGGCGGGCGCGAAGGTCACCGCGTTTGACCGCGATCCCACCGCCGCCCGTTTCGCTGGCGACCTGCCGGCCGAGCGCTTCACGCTGGTCTGCGCGCGCTTTTCCGAGATGGACGAGGTTCTGGGGGAGGGCGGCGCCGACAGCGTGGCCCTCGACCTCGGCGTGTCGTCCATGCAGCTGGACGAGGCTGGCCGCGGCTTCTCCTTCCTGCGCGACGGCCCCCTGGACATGCGGATGGGCGACCAGGGCGAAACCGCCGCCGATCTGGTCAACAACGCCGAGCCTGAGGATCTGGCCCGCATCCTGTTCGTCTATGGCGAGGAGAAGAAGTCCCGCCGCATCGCCGGCGCCATCGCAAGGCGACGGGTCCAGCAGCCGTTCACGCGCACCGCCGAACTCGCCGACTTCATCGAAGGCGTCCTGGGCGGCCGCCGTGGGGCCAAGTCCCACCCAGCCACGCGCTCCTTTCAGGCCCTGCGCATCGCCGTCAATGACGAGCTGGCCGAGCTCGAGGCCGGCCTGGTCGCCGCTGAACGGGTCCTCAAGCCCGGCGGACGGCTGGCTGTCGTCACCTTCCATTCCCTGGAAGATCGCATCGTGAAGGCCTTCCTGGCGGAGCGCGCGGGCCGCACGCCCGCCGGCTCGCGCCACCTGCCCCCTGTCGAGGACGCCCGCGCCCCGAGCTTCACCCTGAGCTTCAACGGGGCCCGCACCTCCGGCCAGCTGGAGCTGGATGCCAATCCCCGGGCCCGGTCCGCCAAACTGCGGGCGGCCGTGCGCACCGAGGCGCCGGTCTGGAGGGACGCGGCATGAGCGTACTCAACCGCCGTATCCGGGGCTTCCGCCTCGTCGACGTCATCGCCCTGGGCCTGCTGGTCCTGCTGATCATGAGCGTCTATCTCGCCAAGACGATCGCCAGCCGCGAGCGGGCCGAGATCGCCTCGGTGGAGCGCCAGATCGCCTCTGAGCGGGCGCAGATCCGCCTGCTGGAGGCTGAGGTCGCGCACCTGGAACAGCCGTCGCGGATCGAGCACCTGTCGACCACCTATCTGGAGATGGGGCCTGTGGATGTGGCCCGGGAGACGACGGCCGACTCCCTGGCCGCCCTGGCGCCGCCTAAGCCCGCGCCGGCCCCGCCGGCCGCGCCAAGGCTGGATGCTGTCCCATGAGCCTCGCCGGCGTTGTCACCCGCAGATTTCCCTTCGGCCTCCGCTGGCTGGGCGCCGCCCTCTGGCGCCTGGAGCACGCCTTCGAGCGGGCCCGCGCCGCAGGTCGCGTGGAAGACGACGCGCGGATCCGCATCTTCCTGGTCATGCTGTTCTTCGGTCTGGGCTTCGGCGCCCTGGCCATGGGCGCCACCCAGGCGGCGCTGTTCTCAGGGGCGAGCGGTGGCGGCGGCCCGGGATGGGTTCCCCCGCAGGCCAGGGCTGACATCGTCGACCGGGAAGGCCGCCTGCTGGCCGCCGACCTCCTGCACTATGGCCTCTATGTGGACCCCTCTGAGGTCTGGGATCGCGCCGCGACCCGCCAGGCCCTCGCCCGAGCCCTTCCGGAGGTGCCTGCCGAGCGTCTTGACCGCGCCTTGAATTCCGAGCGCCGCACCTTCCTGGTGGGGGGCATGACCCCTGTCCAGAAGTCAGCCGTCCACGACCTGGGCCTGCCGGGCGTTTCCTTCGAGCCTGAGCAGAAGCGGGTCTATCCGCTCAACCGTACCGCCTCGCACCTGATCGGCTTCGCAGACACAGGCGGCGAAGGTCTGGCGGGCGCGGAGCTCGCCCTGAATGAAGACATCCGCAGTCTGGCCCGGGGCTCTGGCGAAATGGCCCTGTCCATCGACCTCCGGGTCCAGGGCGCCCTGGAGGATGAACTTCGCAAGGCTGCGCTGACTTACGGCCCCAAGGGGGCGGTGGGCATCGTGGCCCATGTGCACACCGGTGAAATCCTCGGCCTGGCCAGCTATCCGGATTTCGATCCCAATTTCGCCAGCAAGGCCACCGCCAATGAGCGGCTGAACCGGGCGGCTTCGTCCGTCTTCGAAATGGGTTCGACTTTCAAGGCCTTTACGGTCGCCATCGGCCTCGACAGCGGCGTGGCGACCATGGCGTCGACCTTCGATGCGCGGGAGCCCTACAAGCTCGGCTATCGGACCATCAGCGACTACCACGCCTCCCGGAAGGTGCTGAGCCTAGTGGAGGTGTTCCAGCATTCCTCCAACATCGGCACCGCCAGGCTGGCTGTGGGCGTGGGTCCGGAGCGGCTCAGCCGCTATTTCACCGACCTTGGCCTGACCACGGCGGCCGACGTCGAACTGAAGGAATCGGCCTCGCCACTGACGCCCAAGGTGTGGAATGAGGACGCTGTCGCCTCCACATCCTTCGGCCACGGCATGAATGTCTCTCCGCTGGCGCTGACCCGCGCCATGCTGCCCCTCCTGAATGGGGGCAAGCTCGTGCCCCTGACCATCCGTAAGCAGGCGCCCGGCTACCGGCCCGAGGCCAAGCGGGTGCTGTCTGAGACCACTTCGGCCCAGATGCTGCAGATCATGCGCGCCAATGTCACCGGCGGCAGCGGTGGCAAGGCCGACGCCCCTGGGCTCAGCGTCGGCGGCAAGACCGGCACCGGCGAAAAGTATGATCCCGAGATCCGCCGCTATAACGGCAAGCGTCAGGTCTCGTCCTTTGCGGCGGTCTTCCCGTCTGACGGCCCCCTGGAGAATGACCGCTACTTCGTCCTGATCCTGCTGGACGAGCCCCACGGCACGCCGCAGACCTTCGGCTATTCCACGGGCGGCTGGGTCGCCGCCCCGGCCACCGGCCATGTGATCTCCCGCATCGCCCCGTTCCTGGGGGTCTCGCGCCATGTGGGGCCGCTGGAAAACCAGCCGCGTCTGGCGTCTGCGCCCACCGTCCTGGCGGAGGCTCGCTGATGTCCCGTCTCTCCGACTTGCTGGCCCGCAACCTGGATCAGGACCCTGAAATCGCAGGCGTGACCGCCGACAGCCGAAAGGTTCAGCCAGGCTTCCTGTTTGCCGCCCTGCCAGGGTCGCAGGCCGATGGCGCGGCCTTCGCCGCCCAGGCCGTCCAGGCTGGCGCAGTCGCCATTCTATCCGGATCAGCCATAGACGGGCTGGATGTCCCGGTGCTGCAGGTCGCCGATCCCCGTCGGGCCTACGCCCTGGCCGCCGCCAGCTTCTGGGGCGCGCAGCCGCCGGTCTGCGTGGCGGTCACGGGCACCAACGGCAAGACCTCGGTGGCCACCTTCTGCCGCCAGATCTTCGCCAGCGCTGGCCGCCGCGCCGCCAGCATGGGCACCCTCGGCGTCCTGGCAACGGGACCGGACCTGGACGTGCAATTGACCCCGCCGGGCCTGACCACCCCTGACGCCGGCGACGTGGCCCAGCTTCTCTCGCAGCTGGCCGGAATGGGCGTCACCCATCTGGCCCTGGAGGCCTCGTCCCACGGCATCGACCAGCGTCGGCTGGACGGCGTGACCCTGAAGGCCGCCGGCTTCCTGAACCTCACCCAGGATCACCTGGATTATCACGGCGACATGGACAGCTACCGGGCGGCCAAGCTGCGGCTGTTCGAGACCCTGCTGCCCCGGGGCGGGACCGCCGTCCTCAACGCCGACTCTGACGCCTTTGGCCCCTTCGCCGCAGCCGCGGTCCAGGCGGGTCACGCGATCCTCTCCGTGGGCGAAGCCGGCCAGAGCCTGCGTCTGAACCGCCGCGAGCTGCTGCCCGATGGGCAGCGGATGAGCCTGTCCCATGACGGCCGCACCTTCGACCTGCGACTGCCCCTGGCCGGCGCCTTCCAGGCGGCCAACGCCCTGGCCGCCGCAGGCCTCTGCCTGGCGGCCGGTGAGAGCATCGAAACGGTCCTGGCCGCCCTTGAGCGCCTGCAGGGCGCGCCGGGCCGCATGCAGCGGGTCGGAAGCGGGCCTCGAGGCGGCGAAGCCTATGTGGACTACGCTCACACCCCCGACGGCCTGAAGACTGCCCTTTCGGCCCTTAGGCCACATACCCGCGGCCGGCTGATCGTCGTATTCGGGGCTGGCGGCGACCGTGACCCCACCAAGCGCGCCCTGATGGGCGAGGCCGCCGCAACCCTGGCCGATATCGCCATCGTCACCGACGACAATCCCCGCAGCGAGGATCCCGCGGCGATCCGCGCCCAGGTCCGCGCTGGCGCGCCGGAGGCCCAGGACATCGGCGACCGGCGAGAGGCCATTGCCGCGGCGGTCGCCCTGATGCGCGAAGGCGATGTGCTTGTGGTCGCCGGCAAGGGTCACGAGCAGTTCCAGACCATCGCCGGGGTCACCCACCACTTCGACGATGTGGCGGTGACCGCCCAGGCCCTGGAGAGCGTCCATGTCTGAGCCGCTCTGGACCGCGTCTGAGGTCGCCCAGGCCGTGGGCGGCCAGGTCATCGGCGGGGACTTCGCCGTGTCGGGCCTGTCCATCGACAGCCGCTCAGTGGAAGCCGGCGACCTGTTCATCGCCCTGGCCGGCGCGCGCGATGGCCATGAGTTTGTCTCCCAAGCGATGGGGCAGGGGGCCGCCGGCGCCCTGGTCTCGCGGCCGCAGGACGGTCCCGCCATCCTGGTCCCCGACACGTTCAAGGCCCTGGAAGCCCTGGGCGTGGCCGCGCGCCTTCGGGCGCCCCAGGCCCGCCGCGGTGCGGTCACCGGTTCGGTCGGCAAGACCAGCGTCACTCAGGCGGTGCGCACCGGCCTGGCCCTGGCCGGCAAGGCGCACTCGTCGATCAAGTCCTACAACAACCATATCGGCGTGCCGCTCACCCTGGCGCGGATGCCCCGGGACACCGACCGCGCGGTCTTCGAGATCGGCATGAACCACGCCGACGAGATCACCCCGCTCTCGCAGATGGTCCGGCCCCATGCGGCCCTGATCACCACGGTCGGCCCGGTTCATGTGGAGAACTTCCCCGACGGCGAAGCCGGGGTGGCCCGGGCCAAGGCGGAGATTTTTGACGGACTCGAACCGGGCGGCCTGGCGATCCTCAACGCTGACAATGTCTGGTTCGACACCCTGTCCCAGGCGGCGCGGACGGCGGGGGCCAAGGTGATCACTTTCGGAACCGGAGAGGGGGCGAACGCCCGCCTGCTCGGCTTCAATCCCGGTCCCGGCCAAGCCATGGTCCGCGCCCAGCTTCATGGCGAGACCCTGGACTTCCCGATCCTGCAGACCGGGTTCCACTGGGGGTTGAACAGCATGGCCGTGCTGCTGATGCTCCAGGCCCTGGATGTGACCCTGGAGGACAGCCTGATGGCGCTGGGCGCCTTCGAGCCCCTGGCCGGCCGCGGCGCGGAGCGCCAGGTGCCCCTGGCCGGCGGCGCTTTCACCCTGATCGACGAAAGCTACAACGCCAATCCGATCTCCATGGCCGCGGCGATTTCGAGCCTGGGCGCCCGCAAGACCCAGGGGCGACGGATCGTCGCGCTCACCGACATGCTGGAGCTCGGCGGCGAGGCCGAAGCCTTCCACCGCGCCCTGGCCGAACCGCTGGAAGCCGCCAAGGTCGACCTCGTCTTCTGCGCCGGGCCGCTGATGAAATCCCTCTGGGACGCCCTTCCTTCGACTCGTCGGGGCGGCTACGCCGATACCGCAGCTCAGATTGGGCCGCAGGTCGCCCAGGCCGTAGAGCCTGGCGACGTGGTGATGGTGAAAGGTTCGAACGGCTCTCGGGCCGGGGTGGTTGCGGCCGCCCTGGGAGAGCTCGGTCGTGCGCAAGGGGGGCAGGGCTGATGTTCTATTGGCTCTATACGCAGATGGCGGCCGAGGGACATGTCCCTTTCCTCAACCTGCTGAAATATCTGACCTTCCGGACGGGTATGGCCCTGTTCACCGCCCAGCTGGTGGTGATCCTCATGGGCTCGCGCTTCATCCGCTGGATGCAGGCCAAGCAGGGTAAGGGCCAGCCGATCCGCGCCGACGGCATCGAGCGCCACATCGTCGAGAAGGCAGGCACCCCCACCATGGGCGGGGTGATGATCCTGGCCGGCCTGATCATCGGCACCCTGCTGTGGGCCGACCTCTCCAACATCTATGTCTGGGTCGTGCTGTTCGTCACCGCCAGCTACGGGGTTCTGGGCTTCACAGACGACTACGCCAAGGTGACCAAGCAGACCACCGCCGGCGTCTCCAGCCGCGTGCGGCTGGTCCTGGAGTTCGCCGTCGCCCTGGCCGCTGTGGCCGTCCTGATCCTCTACGGCGCGCGCACGGCGGAGTCGCCGGACCTCAATACCTCCCTGGCCTTCCCGATCTTCAAGCATTTCCTGCTGGATCTCGGCTGGCTCTATCTGCTGTTCGGCGCCCTGGTGATCGTGGGCGCGGCCAATGCGGTGAACTTCACCGATGGCCTCGATGGCCTGGCCACCGTGCCGGTGATGATCGCCGCGGCCGCCTTCGGCCTGATCGCCTATCTCGTCGGCAACTACCTGTTCGCCAACTACCTGCAGCTGCACTTCGTGCCCGGTGTGGGGGAGGTGGCCGTCTTCTGCGGGGCCATCATCGGGGCGGGCCTCGGCTTCCTCTGGTACAACGCCCCGCCCGCCAAGATCTTCATGGGCGACACCGGGTCCCTGGCCCTCGGCGGCGCCCTGGGGGCGGTGGCCGTGGCCACCAAGCACGAGATCGTCCTCGCCATTGTCGGCGGCCTCTTCGTGCTTGAGACCCTGTCGGTGATGATCCAGGTGGTGTCGTTCAAGCTAACGGGGCGCCGCGTCTTTCGCATGGCGCCGATCCACCACCATTTCGAGAAGCTCGGCTGGTCGGAATCCACCGTGGTGATCCGCTTCTGGATCGTGGCGGTGATGCTCGCCCTCCTGGGTCTCGCGACCCTGAAGCTGCGATAGGGAGGCTGGCGCTCACACCATGATCCCGGTCCGCGGTTTCGAAGGCAAGACAGTGGCGGTGTTCGGCCTGGCCCGTACGGGGCTTGCGGCGGCGCGCGCCCTGCAGGCTGGCGGCGCCAATGTGGCCCTGTGGGATGAGCGCCCCGCCGCCCGCGAGGCCGCCATCGCCGAAGGTTTTGACCTCACGGATCTGTCCTCCGCCGACTGGTGGAGCTTCTCTGCGCGCCTGTTGTCGCCCGGCGTGCCGCTCACCCACCCGACGCCTCAC
>NZ_JAUYAW010000053.1 GCF_030693405.1 Phenylobacterium sp. | reverse complement strand
GCCCGAGGCGTCCGCAATGGCGATGGCGCCCGGAATCTCCAGGGCGCCAGGCACCGTCACCACGTCGAAATCGACATCATGGGCGCTCAGCACGTCGGTCGCGCCGGCCAGGAGGGCGTCGGCGATCTCACTGTAAAACCGCGCCTCGACCACGAGGACGCGCAGCTTCTGGTCTTGCATCTTGGATTCCAGCGACCGCGGAAGGCGATCTTCTCCCTGCCTTTAGGCGGTTTCGCGCCAACGCGCGAGATAGCGCGCCAGCATGTCGATCTCCAGATTGACCCGCGAACCGGGTTTCAGCTCGCCCAGGGTTGTGACGTCCCAGGTGTGGGGGATCAGGTTGACGCCAAACACGTCATCCTCCACCTCGTTCACCGTCAGCGACACGCCCTCGACCGTGATGGAGCCTTTGGGCGCGATATAGCGGTGAAGCGGACGTGGGACGCGGATCTGAACGCGATGGGAGCCGCCTTCGGCGCGCACTGACACCACTTCGCCGACCCCGTCCACATGGCCAGAGACGATGTGGCCGCCCAGTTCGTCGCCGACCCGCGCAGACCGCTCCAGATTCACCCGATAGCCGGTCGTCCAGTCGCCCAGGGTGGTCTTGTCCAAGGTCTCGCCCGAGACCTCCACGGCGAACCAGCCGGGGCCCTTCTCGACCACGGTCAGGCAACAGCCGGCGTGGGCGATGGAGGCGCCGATATCGATGGTCGCCAGATCAAATCGGGTCTCGATCTCGAACCTGCGGTCGCGGTCGGTGTCGCGCACGGCGCGGACCTTGCCGATGTCTGTGATGATGCCGGTGAACATTCAGATCCTCTCGTAGCTTTCCCACAGATCGTCACCCAGGACCCGAAGGTCAACGCGGCGCAGGCGCAGCGCATCGGCAAGCCTGTTGAGCGACATGTCGCCAAGCCCGGGACGCCCCTCCCCGCCGATGATGACCGGCGCGCGGAACCACTCAAGCCGGTCCACGAGCCCCTGGCGCAGGAGGCTCGCCGCCACCTCGCCGCCGCCCTCGACAAACAGACGCTGCAATCCATAGCTGGCGAGAGCCTCGACCACCTGCGCCATCTCTGGCCGCTCGGCCTCCCGCGGCGGGATCTGAACCCCCCGCACGCCAGCCTCGGCAAGTTCCGGCCGCAGGGGCTCGGAAGACACCAGATAGGTGGGAATATCCCTCGCCGTCAGGGCCAGGCGAGCGCCCGGCGACAGTCGCTGGCGCGTGTCGAGCACGACCCGGGCCGGCTGCGGGCCGTCATAGCCCTCCAGGCGGACTGTCAGATCGGGATCGTCGGCCAGGGCCGTGCCGGCGCCCACGACAACCGCGTCATTCGCGGCGCGCAGGACATGGACCTGAAGTCGCGACTCCGGACCGGTGATCCAGCGGCTCTCCCCCTGGGCGGTGGCGATGCGCCCATCGAGGGAGGTGGCCAGTTTCAAGGTGATCATCGCCGGACGCCGGCGCCGGGCGGATCGCGCCTAGCGCTCCTCCTCGGAGGGCTCGCCAAAGCCCTCGCTGCCGAGGAAGTCGGCGAAGTCGCGCGTTTCGCGGAAATCCCGATAGACCGAGGCGTAGCGGACATAGGCCACATCATCGAGGGACTTGAGCGCCTTCATCACCAGCTCGCCCACCACTTCGGAGGGAATGTCGGTCTCGCCCATGCTCTCCAGCTGGCGGGTGATGCCGTTGACCATCCGATCCACCTGCTCTGGATCAACCGGACGCTTGCGGATGGCGATGTCGATGGAACGCAGCAGCTTTTCGCGGTCGAAGGCCGTGCGCCGGCCAGATCGCTTGATGACGACCAGTTCGCGCAGTTGAACCCGCTCAAAGGTGGTGAACCGGCCGCCGCAGGCTGGACACAGGCGACGGCGGCGGATGGCCGCGCCGTCTTCCGACGGGCGGCTATCCTTCACCTGGCTCTCGGCATGGCCACAGAACGGGCATCGCATCGGTTCAGCCCCTCCCGGACCGCATCCCAGACGGCCTAGTTGTAGATCGGGAAGCGCCGGGTCAAGGTCGCCACCTCTTCGCGCACCTTGGCTTCGACGGCGGAATTGTCGCCGCCTGCCGCCAGACCATCGACAACCTCAGCGATCAGCTGACCGATCCGACGGAACTCGGCGGGGCCAAAGCCGCGGGAGGTCCCGGCGGGCGAACCCAGCCGCAGGCCCGAGGTCTGCATGAAGGGCAGCGGGTCGAAGGGGATACCGTTCTTGTTGCAGGTGATGTTGGCCCGTTCCAGGGCCACCTCGGCGTCGGCGCCCGTCACGCCCTTGGGCGTCAGGTCCACCAGCATCAGGTGGCTATCGGTCCCGCCGGACACGATCTTCAGGCCCGAGGCCGCCAGGGCGTCGGCCATGGCCCGGGCGTTATCCACCACCTGGCGGGCGTAGAGCTTGAACTCCGGCTTCAGAGCCTCGCCGAACGCCACCGCCTTGGCCGCGATCACATGCATGAGCGGCCCGCCCTGCAGGCCCGGGAAGACCGCGGAATCGATCTTCTTGGCCAGCTTCTTGTCGTTGGTCAGGATCAGACCGCCCCGCGGACCGCGGAGGGTCTTGTGGGTGGTCGAGGTCACCACATGGGCGTGCGGCATCGGGTTGGGGTAGACCCCACCCGCCACAAGGCCGGCGTAGTGAGCGATATCCACCATCAGAATGGCGCCGACGCTGTCGGCAACTTCGCGGAACTTCTGGAAGTCAATCACGCGGCTATAGGCGGAGCTTCCGGCGATGATCACCTTGGGCTTCTCACGCTCCGCCAGCTCAGCCACCTCATCATAGTCGATCAGATGATCCTGCTGGCGCACGCTGTAGGCCACCGGCCGGAACCATTTGCCCGACTGGTTGACGTCCTTGCCGTGGGTCAGGTGGCCGCCAGCCGCCAGATCCATGCCCATGAACACGTCCCCAGGCTTCATGGTCGCCATGAAGACCGCCTGGTTGGCCTGGCTGCCGGAATGGGCCTGGACATTGGCGTAGTCCGCGCCGAACAGGCGCTTGGCTCGCTCAATGGCCAGGGTCTCGGCCACATCGACTTCTTCACAGCCGCCATAGTAGCGCTTGCCCGGATAGCCCTCGGCATACTTGTTGGTCAGGACCGAGCCCTGGACCTCAAGCACGGCGCGCGAGACGATGTTCTCGGACGCGATGAGTTCGATCTGGTCCTGCTGACGCTTCAGCTCCTTGGTCAGGACGTGGGCGATTTCAGGATCGGTGCTGGCCACGCCTTGGCCGAAGAAGGCGTCGGCGGCGGCGGCGGTCTGGGCTTGTGCGGTCAAGGGCGGGCCTCGGGTCGGAATCTGGTGGGGGCGGAGGCGCCTTTTACTCCTATCTCCCGGCGGTTCCAACCATGGCGGCGCCTGGGTGGAACGAAGCCCGCAGCTGCGCGTTCGAAACCCATCGCCGGGGCCGACTAGCCGCGCCACGGCGCAGTTGCGTACCGCCCAGGGGATTTCCAGAATGAACGCTGATGACGAAGCCGCCGGCCGGCCCAACGACGCCCTTCGCCTGGGGGTCGATATCGTAGCCGCCTATATCAGCCGCAACGCCGTCAGCGCTGAGGCCCTGCCCGACCTGATCAGGTCGGTGCATTCGGCGTTGAATCGTCTGGGTGAGGCCGAACCGGCCGCCCCGCTGGAACGCCCCAAGCCGGCCGTTCCCGTCA
Organism: Phenylobacterium sp.; assembly: GCF_030693405.1. Lineage (GTDB taxonomy): Bacteria > Pseudomonadota > Alphaproteobacteria > Caulobacterales > Caulobacteraceae > Phenylobacterium. The sequence goes on along the minus strand of NZ_JAUYAW010000053.1, from coordinate 29,798 downwards.
ACCGCTCCGTGCAGGACGAGTACATCGTTTGTCTGGAAGACGGTAAGCGCCTGAAGATGCTCAAACGCTACCTGCGCTCGCGGTACGACATGAGCCCCGAGGACTACCGCCGCCGCTGGGGCCTGCCCGCCGACTACCCGATGGTGGCGCCCGCCTATGCGGCCAAGCGCTCGGACTTCGCCAAGCAGATCGGCCTTGGCAAGGGCGTCCGCCGCAGGTCTTAAGCCGCGACGCCGCCCACGCGCTTGATGTTGCAGTGAACCCAGAGGGTCTCCAGCGCCTGGGCCAGATGATCGATCATCTCGTCTGAGTGCGCCGGCGACGGCGTGAAGCGCAGCCGCTCCGTGCCCCGCGGCACGGTGGGATAGTTGATGGGCTGCACATAGATCCCGTAGTCGCTGAGCAGGATGTCGGAGATCATCTTGCAGTGGACGGGATCGCCCACCAGCACCGGAACGATATGGCTCTCTGACGGCATCACCGGGATACCCGCCTTGGTCAGCCGCACCTTCAGGGCCTGGGCGCGGGCCTGATGGGCCTGACGGACCTCGTCATGTTCCTTCAGGTAGCGGATCGAGGCCACGGCCCCGGCGGCAAGGGCCGGCGGAATTGAGGTCGTGAAGATGAAACCGTCGGCGAAGGAGCGGATCGCATCGACGATGACCGCATCGGCGGCGATGTAGCCCCCCATGACGCCGAACGCCTTGCCCAGCGTCCCTTCGACGATGTCGATCTGATCCATGACGCCGTCGCGCTCGGCGACGCCGGCGCCGCGGGGCCCGTACATGCCCACCGCATGGACCTCGTCGAGATAGGTCATGGCGCCGTAGCGCTTGGCCAGAGCGACCATGCCCTTCATGTCGGCGATGTCGCCGTCCATGGAATAGACGCTTTCAAAGGCGATCAGCTTGGGGGCGTCGGCGGGCGCCGCCGCCAATAGCTCTTCGAGATGGGCCAGATCGTTGTGGCGGAACACCCGGCGCTGCTCCCGAGCCCCGGCGCGGATGCCCGAGATCATCGAGTTGTGATTCAGCTCATCGGAGAAGATCATCAGGCCAGGCAGGATCTTGTAGAGGGTCGAGAGCGAGGCCTCGTTTGAGACGTAGCCGGACGTGAAGAGGAGCGCGGCCTCCTTGCCATGCAGGTCGGCGAGCTCATGCTCCAGCTCGACATGATAGTGCGTGGTGCCAGAAATGTTGCGCGTGCCGCCAGAGCCCGCGCCGGCCTCGTCGATGGCCTGCTTCATGGCGTCGATGACCACGGGGTTCTGGCCCTGGCCGAGATAGTCGTTGGAGCACCAGACCACCACGTCCTGAGAACCGCCGTCAGGACGCGTCCAGGTCGCCCGGGGAAAGGCGCCGCGATGCCGCTTCAGATCGGCGAAAACCCGGTAACGACCCTCGGCGTGAATGCGCTCAAGGGCGTTCTGGAAAGCGGCTCTGTAATCCATCGCAACGAAATCCGGCCGCGCGCTCGACGATCTCACGCTGCAACCAGTCCCCTATTAACCGCCCGGTTTTTGGCGCCGGGTTCGGAAAAAGTCTACAAGGCGCTGTGTCGCGCTCGCTTGATCTGCGTCAACAGCCGTCAGTTCTGCGTGAACGGTCAGGCCAAGTCGTCCAAGCGTCCACGCAACAGCTGAAGTAGGCCCGAAAAGTCCCTTTCGCCATAGCCGAGCCGGTCGAATAGCGCATAAAGCGCCTGAGCCTGGGCTGCGAGCGGCGTCGACGCGCCCACCGACGCTGCCGCGCCCTGAGCCAGACGCAGGTCTTTTAGCATCATCGCCGTGGCGAATCCGCCCTCGTAGTTGCGGTTGGATGGGGCCGATTCCACTGGCCCCGGCCACGGACAATACGACGTCAGGGACCAGCACTGACCTGAGGAGGTGGACGCGATCTCGAAGAATCGCTCCGGATCGAGACCAAGTCCCTCTGCGAGGGTGAGCGCCTCGCAGACCCCGATCATCGACACAGCCAGCAGCAGGTTGTTGCAGATCTTGGCCGCCTGCCCCGACCCGGCCTCGCCCGCGCGGACCACGGACTTAGCCATCGGCGACAGGGCCGCTTTGATCCTGGGGAAGTCGGTCTCTGCGCAGCCCACCATGAAGGTCAGGGTTCCGGCCGCTGCGCCAGCCACGCCGCCGGAGACAGGGGCATCTGCGACCGCAAACCCTGCAGACTGCGCTTGTCGCGCGATCGCCCGGGCGCTGTCCACATCGATGGTCGAGCAGTCGATGAGCAGCGCGTCGGCCGAGGCGTGGGGCAGGATGGCCTCCCCGTAGACCTCCCGCACGTGGGCGCCGGCCGGCAGCATGGTCAGAACCACCTCGGCGCCCGTGACCGAATCCACGGCCGAGGCGCAGGGGGTCGCGCCTGCTTCGGCCGCCTTTGCGAGGGCCTGGGACGACAGGTCAAAGGCTTGCACCCGATGCCCGCTGGCGGCCAGAACCGCGGCCATGCCGCCGCCCATATTGCCCAGGCCGATCAAAGCATAGCTGGTCATGCCGGCCTCCTTGGCTTGTCGCATCGCAGTCCTCCCGTCGTCGGGCGAACGCACGCCACCCTTAATCGAAGGGTATCGGCCGCCAGGCCTGGGCGGAAGGCAGGGGGGCGAAGATCTCGTCCAGCATGACCTCGCTGACCCCGGCCAGGGACGCCGGGTTCCAGCGAGGAGCGTTGTCCTTGTCGATGATCACGGCGCGCACGCCTTCGATGAAGTCGTAGAGGCCGACCACCCGGGCGCCGATCCGGTACTCCATTTCCATATTCTCGGCGAAGGTGCTGGCCTTAGCCCCCAGGGCCAGCTGCCGGAAGGCCACCTTCAGGGTCTGGGGCGATTTGGTCTTAAGGACGGCCAGTTGCGCGCTGGCCCAGTCGCCGGCATCGGCCTCCAGAGCCGCGAAGATCGCCTCGACGCTGTCGCCGGCGAACAGATGGTCCATCTCGTCGCGGTGAGCGCCGATGGGCGGGCGGCCGGCGTCGGCCTCCAGCACGGTGAGATGGGTCTCCACGGCGGCCGGATCGGCGATGATCTGCGCCTTTAGCGTCTCCAGCTGGCCTGAAGGGATGAAGTCCGTGGCCAGGCCGAGCAGTTCGCAGTCAGCGGCCTTGAGCCGGGCGCCGGTCAGGGCCAGCCACAGCCCGGACTTCCCCGGCAGGCGTGGCAGATGCCAGCCGCCGCCCACGTCTGGGAAGAGGCCGATGCCAGTCTCGGGCATGGCGAAGGTGGTCTTCTCGGTGGCCACGCGATAGCGGGCCGGCAGGGCGAGGCCCACGCCGCCGCCCATGGTGACGCCGTCCATGACGGCCATCACCGGCTTGGGATACTCGAAGAGCAGGTGGTTGAGCCGGTACTCGGTGAAGAAGAACTCGCGCGCCGCGAAACCGTCCCGGGCGCCGCTCTCGGCGAGCATGCGGATGTCGCCGCCGGCGCAGAACCCCCGCTCGCCGGCATGGTCGATGAGCACGAACGTCACCGCCGGATCGGCGCGCCAGGTCACCAGGGCGTCGATGATCAGCCGACACATGCCGGTCGTCAGGGCGTGCAGCGCCTGGGGCCGGTTCAGGGTGATGCGCCCCACTGCGCCTTCAACATGGGTCAGAACCTCAGGCGCATCGTTCATCGAAACATCTCCCGGGCGATGATCACCCGCATGATCTCGTTCGTCCCCTCCAGGATCTGGTGGACGCGCAGGTCGCGGACGATCCGCTCCAGCGGGTAGTCGGCGAGATAGCCGTAGCCGCCATGCAGTTGCAGGGCCTCGTTGGCGACCTGGAAGCCGGCGTCCGTGGCGAAGCGCTTGGCCATGGCGCAAAGCTTGGTGGCGTCGGGGCGCCCAGCGTCCAGGGCCGCAGCCGCCCGGCGAACCATCAGGCGGGCGGCCTCCAGCTCTGTGGCCATGTCGGCCAGCTTGAACTGAAGGGCCTGAAAGTCACGTAGGGGGCGTCCGAACTGCTGGCGCTCGGCGAGATAGGCCTGGGCGGTGTCCAGGGCCAGGGCCGCGCCGCCGAGGGAGCAGGAGGCGATGTTCAGCCGCCCGCCATCCAGTCCCATCATCGCAAAGCGGAAGCCCTCGCCTTCGCCGCCGATGCGGTTGGCGGCCGGGATTCGGACGCTGTCGAAGTTCACCTGGGCCGTGGGCTGGGCGTTCCAGCCCATCTTCCGCTCCCGCGCGCCGAACGAGAGGCCTGGGGTTCCCTTCTCCACCACAAAGGCTGAGACTCCGCCCGCGCCTGGTCCGCTGGTGCGGGCCATCACCACATAGAGGTCAGAGACCCCGCCGCCGGATATGAAAGCCTTGGCCCCCTCGAGCACATAGGCCTCACCCTCACGGCGGGCCGAGGTCGTCAGGGCCGCGGCGTCCGAGCCCGCGCCGGGCTCGGTCAGACAATAGGAGGCGATCAGCTCCATCGTGCAAAGCCGCGGCACGTAGCGGCGGCGCAAATCCTCGTCGCCGAACCGGTCGATCATCCAGGCGGCCATATTGTGGATGGTCAGATAGGCGCTGGACGCCACGTCCCCATAGGCCAGGGCCTCGAAGATCAGCGAGGCGTCCAGGCGTGAGAGGCCAGAACCGCCCAGATCCTCCGACAGATAGATGCTGGCGAAGCCAAGCCCGGCGGCCCTGCGCAGGGTCTCCACCGGAAAGTGCGACTCGGTGTCCCATCGCGCGGAATGCGGCGCGAGCTCGGCCGCTGCAAAGGCCTGGGCCGCGCCCTGCAGGGCCCGCTGATCCTCGGAAAACTCGAAATCCATGGTCTGGCTGCTCCGTAGGCTTGAGGAACTTGCCCGGGGGGCGCACCCTGTCAACGACAGGGGGACTAAAGCATGACATTCGATAACGTCGGCGGGGCTCCCCGCGAAGCCGCCCGCAACCTGGCCTTGATGAACTATGGCCTGCTGTTCGCCTCGTTTTTTTTCGCCGGCGTGCCGGCCCTGGTGGCGGTCATCATCGCCTACACCCAGCGCGATTCGGCCGCTGAGCCCGGCCGCAGTCACTTCACCTTTCAGATCAGATGCTTCTGGGTGTCTTTTGTCCTCGCCCTGCTGGCGGGGATCTGCGGCCTTGCCGCCGTCATCCATGTGCTGGCCTCGCTCTATGGCGTAGCCAACACGCTCGGTTGGGACGGCTTCGACAAGATGGAGGTGGTGATCGGCCAGGTGGCCATCGACGCCTCGCTGCTGTTCATGATCGTCGGCGCCATCGCCCTGGCCTTCCTGTCGGGCCTGTGGCTGATCGGCGCCTCGGTCATCGGGGCGATCAGGCTTGCCTCCGACCAGGGGATGGGTAAGAGCCGGGTCCCATGAGCCTGCCTCCCCTCGCCGCCTACCCCGCCCTGCGCCTGCGCCGCCTGCGTCAGGCCGACTGGATCCGCCGCCTTGTCCGCGAAACGGTCCTCACCCCTGCAGACCTGATCTGGTCGATGGTGGTGCATGAGGGCGAAGGGCAGGTCCCCGTCGCCTCCATGCCAGGCGTGGCCCGGCTGTCGGTGGCCGAGGCCGCCAAGGCCGCCGTGGAGGCGAGGCGCCTGGGCATCCCGGCCATCGCCATCTTCCCGCACATCGACATGGCCCGGAAGGACCCCACCGGATCCCTGGCCGCCGATCCGGACGGACTGATCTGCCGGGCGGTCAAGGCCATGAAGGACGCCGCCCCTGAGGTCGGGATCATGTGCGACGTGGCGCTCGATCCCTTCACCGACCACGGCCATGACGGGGTCATCGCGCAGGGGCGCATCCTCAACGATGCGACCATCGAGCGGCTGGTGGAGCAGGCCCTGGTTCAGGCCAAGGCCGGCTGCGATATCCTGGCCCCCTCCGACATGATGGACGGCCGGGTCGGCGCCCTGCGCAGCGCCCTGGAGGCCGACGGCCTGCAGGACGTGATGATCATGTCCTATGCGGCGAAGTACGCCTCGGCCTTCTACGGCCCCTATCGCGACGCCATCGGCTCGGGAAAACTGGGCACAGGGTCTGTGGATAATCCTGGGGATAAAAAAACCTACCAGATGGACCCGGCCAATACCGAGGAGGCTCTGCGGGAGGTCGCCCTCGATATCGCCGAGGGCGCCGACATGGTGATGGTCAAGCCAGGCCTGCCCTATCTCGACATCCTGCGCCGCCTGGTTGAGGCCTATGCCCTGCCGACCTTCGCCTTCCAGGTCTCCGGGGAATACGCGATGATCAAGGCCGCCGGGGCCAATGGCTGGATCGATGAGGACCGGGCGATCCTGGAGAGCCTCGGCGCCTTCAAGCGCGCCGGCGCGGCCGGAACCATCACCTATTTCGCCCCCCACGCGGCGCGCCTTCTGGGCGCCTAGGCCTTCAGCCAGTCGATCAGAAGGCGGTTGACCGCCTCAGGCGCCTCCTGCTGCACCCAGTGGGAGATGCCAGGCAGACGCTCGATCCGCAGATCGGAGACAAAGGCCTCCGTCCCCTCAAGCGTCTCCAGGCCGAGCGCCGCATCGGCCTCGCCCCAGATGACCAGGGTGGGGATTTCGATCTTCGCCCAGGCCTCGCGCATGAAGTCAGGGTGGCGGGCGGCGGCCCGGTACCAGTTGATCATGCCCGTCATCGCGCCCGGCCGCTGGGCGTCAGCGGCGTAACGATCGAGTACGGCATCGGGAAACCGACTCTTGTCCTTCGCCATGCTTGAAAACGCTCGCCGGATGGCGCGGGCGTCGTTCGCTAACAGCATGCGCTCGGGGAGTCCGGGGATCTGGAAAAAGGCCATGTACCAGGATCGCAGCATCTGTTTCGGCGACCGGCGTAGGACCTGCGCGAACACCGCAGGATGGGGCACATTCATGATCACGAGCCGGGTCAGGGGCCGGACCTTGCGCGCGGCGAAGGTCCAGGCCACCGCCGCGCCCCAGTCATGGGCCACCAGCATCACCTCCCGGGCCCCGGCCGCATCGATCAGGGCGGCGACATCCTCCATCAGCCGCTCCATCCGGTAGCTGTCCACATCCTGCGGCTTGGGCTCGGTCTCGCCATAGCCGCGCAGGTCGGGCGCCCAGACCCGGTAGCCCAGGTCCGCCAGCACCGGCATCTGGGCGCGCCAGGAAAACCGGCTCTCGGGAAAGCCGTGCAGGCAGAGCGCCAACCGATCGCCCTCACCCGCCTCATCCACGACAAAGGCGAACCCCTTCGCTTCGACCGTGCGCGTGCTGATGGTCATGAGCCCCTCCGATGTCCTCAGGCGCAGTAGTAGGCGCTCGGCTCGTCCCACCCGTCCAGATGGCGGACATCAATGAAGCTGAAGCCGATCTTCTCCAGCACGCGGCGCGAGGCGGCATTGTCCGGATTGACGATGGCCGCCACAGTCCCAAGACCCAGCGGGGCACGGGCATGGGCCAGCACAGCAGCCGCCGCCTCCTGGGCGTAACCGCGCCCCCACCAACGTTCCAGCAAGGCGTAGCCCAGGTCGACGTGAGGCAGGACATCGCGGCGCACGAGCCCGCAGAGTCCCGCAGGCTGGTCTTGGCCCTTCGCCGTCACGACCCACATGCCGAAGCCGTGGTCGCGATAGCTGCTGAGAATCCGCGTCTCGATATAGTCGCGGGCCTCATCGAGCGAGCGGACGCCCCGGTCGCCGATGCCGCTGACGAAGCCTGGCGCGTTCAGCAGCGCGAGGATAAAGGCGTCATCCTCAAGGGCCGCTTCTCGCAAGCTCAGACGCGGGGTCTCCAGGATCACGCCTTTGGCTCCAGGCGCGTCACAAGGCTCGATGTGTCCCAACGGGCGCCACCCATGGCCTGGACCTCGCCGTAGTAGCCGTCGACGAGACGGGTGACGTCGAGGCGGGCGCCATTGGCCGCCGCCTCGTCCAGCACCAGACCCAGGTCCTTGCGCATCCAGTCGACAGCGAAGCCAAAGTCGAAGCGGCCCTGCGCCATGGTCGGCCAGCGATTGTCCATCTGCCAGGACTGAGCGGCGCCCTTGGAGATCGCCGCCAGGACGTCGGCCGGATCCAGGCCCGCGCGCTTGGCGAAGTGCAGCCCCTCGGCCAGACCCTGGATCACGCCTGCGATGCAGATCTGGTTGACCATCTTGGTCAGCTGGCCCGATCCCGGCGGCCCCATGAGGCGGACCGCCTGGGCATAGGCCGCCATGATGGGCTCCGCCCGCGCGAAGGCTTCAGGCTCGCCGCCGCACATGATGGTCAGCTTGCCGGCCTCGGCTCCGGCCTGTCCGCCGGAGACCGGCGCATCGATGAAGCTGCGCCCGGTCTCGGCGGCCCTCTGGGCCATCTCCCGAGCCACCACCGCCGAGGTGGTCGTGTGGTCGATGATCACGGCGCCAGACGCGAGCGCGTCCAACGCCTCGCCCACCACCTGACGGACATCGTCATCCTTGCCGACACAGAGGATGAGGGCTTCTGCGCCGCTCGCGGCTTCAGCGACCGTGGTCGCCGCCCGCCCAGCGTGCGCCTTGGCCCAGGCGGCCGCCTTGGCCGGCGAGCGATTGAACACCGCAACCTCGTGGCCCGCCCGGGTCAGATGACCGGCCATGGGGAAACCCATCACCCCAAGACCCACAAAGGCCAGCTTCATAACCGTTTCCCAGACTCACAAATGGCAACGGCATCTTAACGCCGACCAGGGAGTCTAACGCAGAATTAGCGTTAACCGGGGTGGGGCGATGGCGTCGGGCGAGCGGCCGATCATCATCAAGAAGATCAAGAAGGCGGCCCATGGACACCATGGCGGCGCCTGGAAGGTCGCCTATGCCGACTTCGTCACCGCGATGATGGCCTTCTTCCTGCTGATGTGGCTAATCAACACCACGAGCCCCGAGCAGAAACGCGGCATCGCCGACTATTTCGCCCCGGCCAGCATATCGTCCACCACGTCCGGCTCAGGCGGCATCCTGGGCGGCACGGCCCTGGGCGAGGACGGCGCCAAATCCTCCGGCTCCATGTCCATCATCGAGCAAATGTCGCCGGAGTCGCCCAACCCCGACGAGGACGGCGAAACCCAGGACAGTTCTTCCAAGAGCCGATTGCAGGAGGCCAGCACCGAGGCTCTGCGGGAGGCCCTGCACAAGCGCGAGGAAGCCGCCTTCCAGTCGGCCGCTCAGTCACTGCGCCAGGCGCTGCAGGACATGCCGGAGCTGGCGGAGCTGTCGAAGAACATCATCATCGACCAGACCCCTGAGGGCCTAAGGATCCAGCTGGTGGACCAGGAGGGCCGCTCCATGTTCGACGAGGGTTCCGGCCAGCCCAACGAACGCGCCCGCCTGCTGCTGCGGGCCGTGGCCAAGATCATCAACCAGCTGCCCAACCGGGTCAGCATCTATGGGCACACCAGCGTCAACATGAACGGCGCCCGCTCGGAAGGCGACTGGGCTCTGTCGGCGACCCGCGCGGACTCCTCACGCCGCGTGCTGCAGGGGGCCGGCGTGGCGTCTGACCGGATCTACCAGGTGTCAGGCAAGGCCAATTCTGAGCCGCTCTATCCCGACGACCCCACCCTGCCCGGCAATCGCCGTATCGCCGTCGTTCTCCTGCGCGAGGCCCCGGTCCTGCCGCCCGACGTCCAGCCCTAGGGGTTACCGGATATGGGTCTTTCCATTGGGGGTCACTGAAATGTGCGGCTTGCCTGATCTCGCTCGATGCCGCCTAATCGTCGGCGACACAAAGGCTTAAGGTCGATACGCGCTCCGTGACGCAGCATTTCCCGACGCGACAGCTCAGGTTCTTCCTCACGGCGCCGTCTCCGTGCCCGTACCTGCCTGATCGCTATGAGCGGAAAGTCTTCGCCCACCTGCCCCTCACCGACGGGCCGAGCGTCAACGACTCCCTCACCCAGATGGGTTTCCGCCGGTCGCAGAACATCGCCTATCGGCCGGCGTGCGAGTCGTGCATGGCCTGCATCTCGGCGCGACTGCCCGCAGCGGACTATGTGTTCTCGAAGTCCGAACGTCGGGTTCTGGCCCGCAATGAAGATTTGCAGAGGTCTGTAGTCGAGGCCGAGGCGACCATGGAGCAGTTCGAGCTGCTTCGCCGCTATCTGGTGACCCGCCATGTGGATGGTGGAATGGCCGAGATGAGTTGGCCCGACTATGTGGCCATGGTCGAAGACACTGCGGTGCGCACCCATCTGGTGGAATACCGCGTCCGCTCCAACGATGGCGGTCCCGGCGACCTGGTGTCTTGCGCCCTGATCGACCTGATGGGCGATGGCCTGTCCATGGTCTACAGCTTCTATGATCCCGAGCAGGCCCGCCGCAGCCTCGGCTCATTCATGATCCTGGATCATGTGGTTCAGGCCGGCCTGCTTGGCCTACCGCACGTCTATCTGGGGTACTGGGTCCGGGGCAGTGAGAAGATGGACTACAAGGCCCGGTTCTCACCGATAGAGCTGCTGCGGCCCGACGGCTGGGCGCGGGTGAACAGCCGCGAGATTCTCAACGCCTCCCGCGGCTGAGCGACCTAGTCCCGCGAGCCTTCCAGGGTGAAGCCGACCTTCAGATAGACCTGGAAGTGGCCAAGCTGCCCGTCGACGATCTCGCCACGGGTCCCGGTGACCTCGTACCAGCGCATATCCTTCAGGGACTTGCCGGCCTCTGAGATGGCGTTGCGAATGGCGTCATCGATACTGTCCTTGGACGACCCCACCAATTCGACGACCCGGTACACGTGTTCGGACATGAAGTGCTCCTGTGCCTCGCGCCAAACTGACGCGCAGCTTAAGCGCCCAAGGGGCGGTCACCGTTCCGCAGGCAATTCACAGCCCATAGGAGCTCGTCCCCAGGTGTGGGCGGCCAGCGCATCGACCCCAATCTTCCCGCCTGCTAGGTTGGCCGCCGTTTCGTAACCCTCACGGAAACCGTGAATGGCCCGGCAGCTTCGGCTGAAGCTTCGACGACCGCCATCCTATGAGCGGGGCGACTTCGCTGCCGGCCCCTCCAACGCCGCCGCCCGGGCCGCGCTGGACGCCTGGCCTGGCTGGCACGGGGGTGTAATGGTCCTGGTGGGCCCTGAAGGCGTCGGCAAAACCCATCTTGCGCGCCTGTGGGCCGAGGACGTCGGCGCCCTTGAGCTGCCCGCCGTCGGGGGCGATCTCACCGAAGCCGGTCCGGTCCTGATCGAGGATGTCGACCGGGGCTTCGATGAGGAGTTCCTGTTTCACCGGATCAACATGGCCGGCCGCCCGGGCGGCGGCCTGTTGCTAAGCGCCCGCACCCTGCCGTCCGCCTGGCCGGTCAAGCTCGCGGACCTGCGCTCGCGGCTCAACGCCCTGCCGGTCGCCGAGATTGAGCCGCCGGACGACGAGGTGCTTGAGGCCGTGCTGCGTCGCCTCTTCGTCCGCTGCAACATCACGCCCCACGACGACGTGATCCCCTACCTCGTCAAGCGCATCGAGCGCTCCGCCCCGGCCGCCTGGGCGCTCGTCCAACGGCTGGACGCCATCTCCGGGGAGACCCATCGCCCGGTATCCCGGGTGCTGGCGCGGCAGATACTCGAGGACGAGACGGAGAATCTTGACCTTTTCGAGTGACCCTGCGGCCATGATCGGCGACGTTTGTCCGATCAGCTGACCTGAGCGAGGCCCCTATGTCCTATGTTGCATCCCCGCCTTCCCAAGGCGCGCCGAAGGCCGACGTGGCCCTGGGCTGGGATGCCGATCTGGCAGGATCTGGGGACCGGTTCTTCAACCGCGAAATCTCGTGGCTGGCCTTTAATGAGCGCGTGCTCTCAGAGAGCAAGAACCCCCGCCACCCCCTTCTCGAACGGCTGCGGTTCCTGTCGATCTCGGCCAACAACCTCGACGAATTCTACATGGTGCGGGTGGCCGGCCTGAAAGCCCAGGTCCGCGAGCGCGTGCGATCGGTCAGCCAGGATGGGCTCACCGCCGCCGAACAGCTGGAGCGGGTCAACGCCGAAGCCGCCATGCTGATGACCGATCAGCAGACCCGCTGGCGCGACCTGCGGCAGGAGCTGGCGAGCGAGGGCCTGCGGCTTGTGGAGGCCGACGAGGTGACGCCGGCCGAGCGGGCCAGCCTGGAGACCGCTTTCCTCAACCTGGTCTTCCCGATCCTGACGCCGCTGGCCATCGACCCGGCCCACCCCTTCCCTTTCATTCCCAATCTCGCCTTCTCCCTGGCGCTCACCCTGCGCCGGGACGCTGATGGCCGGAAGTTCAACGCCCTGGTGCCGATCCCTGCGCAGGTCGCCCGCTTCTGGCAGCTGGAGGCGCCCCGGGGCGGCCGCAAACCGGCCAGGCCGCAGCGGCGGTTCATCTCGCTGGAGGGCATGGTCGCCCTGTTCGTGGATCACCTGTTCCCCGGCTGCGACGTGGAGGCCAGCGGTGTGTTCCGCCTGATCCGCGACTCCGATGTGGAGATCGAGGAAGAGGCCGAAGACCTGGTCCGGGAGTTCGAGGCCCGCCTGAAACAGCGGCGCCTGGGTTCGGTCGTCCGGGTCGAGATCGAGTCCGCCATGCCGGAAGCCCTGCGAGGCTTCATCTGCGAGAACCTCAACGCCCAGACCGACGATGTCCTGCTGATCGACGGCCTCTTGGGTCTCGACGAGCTGTCGCAGCTGATCCCGTCGGATCGGCCAGACCTGAAGTTCAAGCCGTTCACCGCCCGCTTTCCGGAGCGGATTCTCGACCATGGGGGCGATTGCTTCTCGGCGATCCGGGAAAAGGACATCCTCGTCCACCATCCCTTCGAGAGCTTCGATGTGGTGGTGCAGTTCGTCCGCCAGGCGGCCCGCGATCCCCACGTCCTGGCCATCAAGCAGACGCTGTACCGCACCTCGTCCGACAGCCCGATCGTCGCGGCCCTGATCGAGGCCGCCGAAAACGGCAAGAACGTCACCGCCGTCATCGAGATCAAGGCGCGGTTCGACGAGGAGGCCAATCTGAAATGGGCCCGGGATCTGGAACGGGCCGGCGTCCACGTGGTCTTCGGCTTCGTGGAGTACAAGACCCACGCCAAGCTCTCGGTGGTGGTCCGCCGGGAGGGCGATCAGGTCCGCACCTACTGCCACTACGGTACGGGCAACTATCACCCGGTGACCGCGCGGATCTATACTGACCTGTCGCTGTTCACGACCGATCCGGCCCTGGCCCGGGACTCCTCGCGGGTGTTCAACTTCATCACCGGCTACGCCCAGCCGACCAAGCTGGAACGGCTGTCCTTCTCGCCGATCACCATGAAGCGGGATCTGGTCGCCCTGATCGCCCAGGAGGCGGCCAACGCGCGGGCGGGCAAGCCGGCGGCCATCTGGGCCAAGATGAACGCCCTGGTGGACCCCGAGGTCATTGACGCCCTCTATGCCGCGAGCCAGGACGGGGTGAGCATCGATCTGGTGATCCGCGGCATCTGCTGCCTGCGGCCCGGCGTGCCCGGGCTCTCGGAGAACATTCGGGTCAAGAGCATCGTCGGCCGGTTTCTGGAGCATGCCCGCATCGTGGCCTTCGCCAACGGCAACGCCATGCCCTCGAGCAAGGCGCGGGTGTTCATCTCCTCGGCCGACTGGATGCCCCGAAATCTGGACCGCCGGGTTGAGAGCCTGGTGCCGGTGGAGAATCCCACCGTCCACCAGCAGGTCCTGCAGCAGATCATGGTCGCCAACCTGAAGGACGAAGCTCAGAGCTGGACCCTGGACGCCGAGGGAGGCTACACCCGCGATCCCAACTGGGACCACCCCAGCGCCTTTTCCGCGCACGAGTATTTCATGACCAATCCAAGCCTCTCTGGCCGGGGCCAGCGTGTGAAGGACATGCCGCGCGCGATCGATCATGTCGCCGCCCGAACCTAGAGCCGACAGCCGCCAGGCGGCGGTCATTGACGTCGGTTCAAACTCGGTCCGCCTGGTCATCTACCGGCTGGAAGGCCGGGCCATCTGGACGGTCTATAACGAAAAGGCCCTCGCAGGCCTTGGCCGGGACATGGCCGACACCGGACGCCTCTCCCCCGAAGGGGTTGAGGTGGCGGTGGGCGCCCTGCGCCGCTTCCGCGCCATTCTCCAGGACTGGGCGCCCGACGACATCATCGCCGTCGCCACCGCAGCCGTGCGCGAGGCGGAGGATGGCCCCGCCTTCGCCGAATTCATCCGGGCCGAGCTTGGCCTGCCCCTGCGGGTGCTCACCGGGGAGGAAGAGGCCTATTTCGCCGCCGCCGGCGTGTTGGCCGGCCATCCCGTGGCCCGTGGCCTTGTAGGCGACCTCGGCGGCTCCAGCCTTGAGTTGGTCAGGGTTGGCCCGGACGGTCCTGCGCCCGGGATCACCCTCCCCCTCGGCCCCTTCGCCCTTGGCGCGCCGCGTCCCCTGGCCGTGGAGCCGACCCGGCACCTGATCGCCGACAGCCTGTCGCCCATCGCCGGGTCCCTAGGGGCCAGCGAGTTCCACGCTGTGGGCGGCGCCTGGCGAAATCTTGGCCTGCTGCACATGATCATGACGGACTACCCCCTGCGGGTGGCCCATCAGTACGAGATGTCACGGACCGAGGCTCTCGACCTGACCCGCTTTGTCGTGCGCCAATCCCGGTCTTCCCTGGAGCGGATCGTCGGCCTGTCCAAGAAGCGCTACGAGACCCTCCCCTACGCCGCCCTGGTGCTTGAGACGCTGATCGAGCAGCTCGGCCTGGAGCGCATCGTGATCTCCGCCTTTGGGCTGCGCGAAGGGTTGCTGTGGGACGGCATGGACGCCGACATCCGCGGCCGGGACCCGCTGCTGGAAGGTTGTGAGGCCATGAGCGTCATGCGCGGCCTGTCGGCCGGCGACATGCCCAGGGCCCTCGAACACTGGCTCGCCTCGGCCTTCAGCCAGCTGGAGCCTGTCTTTGGCGACCGGGACCGTCTCCTGATCCGGGCCGCCTGCCGCCTCGCCGACCTGGGCGGTCGACTGCACCCGGACCATCGCGCGGAGCTGGCCTTCGCCCAGGTGCTCCGGGCCCCCATCGCGGGCATGTCTCATGCCGAGCGCTGCTTCCTGGCGCTCACTACCTTCGCCCGACACTCCGCCTCCAGCAATCCGCCGGAGCCAGAGACCTTGAACAGGGTGTTGAGCACTGAGCGGCGCGCGCGGGCCCGCGCGCTTGGGGCGGCCCTGCGTCTGGGCGGCGACCTCTCGGGACGCAACGGCCGCCTGTTGGCCAAGGCGGAGCTGGCCATCGAGGGACAGACCCTTCGGCTCAGTGCGGCCGATAGCTGGTCAGACCTTCTGCTCGGCGAACAAACCGCCAAACGCGCCGCCACCCTGGCCAGCGCGCTGAAGCTGAGACTGGTCCTGGCCTGAGGCTCAGCCCGCCGACTTCGGCGCGCGTCGGACCTCGACCACCCGAACCCGGGCGCCATCCAGCACCAGGGCGAGCTCCCCGCGCTTGATCCGCAGGGCGTCGGCGCCGAAGGCTTCCAGCCGCCACCCCTTGAGGGCCTGGCTGTCGGCGTCGTCGTCGTTGGCGATCATCTCAAGGTCGGAGACCGTGGCGATCAGCTTCGAGGCGACGCCGGTGTCCTCGGCCCGGGCCTTGAGCAGAACCTTCAGAAGCTCCACCACCGCACCGGCCGCCGGAGAACTCGTGGTCTTGGCCCGTTCCACCACCGGGGCGTAGGCCTCGGGGTTTTTCAGGGCCTCCCGGATCGCTTCCAGCAGGTCTGGCCCGAACTTAGACCCGGAGAAGCCCTTGGGCACCGAGCGCAGGCGGTCGAGTCCCGCCGCATCGGTGGGCGCCTGGGTCGCCACCTCGTCGATGGCCTCGTCCTTCAGGATGCGGCCGCGCGGCTGGTCGCGTTGCTGGGCGGTGCGCTCGCGCCAGGCGGCGACAGCCTTGTACACCGCCAGATACTTCGCCGTATGGCGGCGGGGCTTCAGCCGCTTCCAGGCGTTTTCCGGCACCACGTCATAATTGGCCGGGTCGGTGAGGGCCTGCATCTCGTCGGTCACCCAAACGAGGCGGTTCTCCTTCTCCAGCCGCTCGCGCAGCGTGGGATAGAGCTTGGCCAGGTGAGTGACGTCGGCGAGCGCATAGGTCAGCTGCGATTCCGCCAGCGGGCGACGGGCCCAGTCGGTGAAGCGGCTCGACTTGTCGAGCTCGATCTTCAGCATCTGGCGGACCAGGGCGTCATAGGCGATCTGCTCGCCGAACCCGGCGGCCATCCCGGCCACCTGGGTGTCGAACAGCGGCCTGGGCATGGCCTTCAGGTTGTTGAAGATCTCCACGTCCTGGCGGGCGGCGTGGAACACCTTGAGGATGCTCTCGTCACGCATGATTTCCAGGAAGGGCTCAAGGTCCATGCCCTCGGCCATGGGGTCGATGACCGCCTCGTCCCGTGGGGTCGCCGCCTGAATCAGGCAGAGCTTGGGCCAGTAGGTGGTCTCGCGCATGAACTCGGTGTCTACGGCGACGAAGGGCTGGCCTTTCAGTCTGTCGCAGAACGCCGCGAGTTCGGCGGTGGTTGTAATCGGCGTCATCACGTAGCTATAGCCTCGCGCGCGACCGAGTCTGCAAGCGCCCGATGCGAGGGCGCCTCACTTTATTTACGCCTCCCTGAGGCGAGGGCTTTCAAATGACCGAACGGCCAAACGGGCTGACCTACGCCCAGGCAGGTGTCGATATCG
The DNA here is from genome assembly GCF_030693405.1 of Phenylobacterium sp. Classification (GTDB taxonomy): domain Bacteria; phylum Pseudomonadota; class Alphaproteobacteria; order Caulobacterales; family Caulobacteraceae; genus Phenylobacterium. The sequence goes on along the minus strand of NZ_JAUYAW010000053.1, from coordinate 13,224 downwards.
ACGCCGGCAACGCCCTTGTGGACGCCATCAAGCCATTGGCCAAGGCGACCCGGAGGCCGGGCGCTGAGGCGTCCCTCGGCGGCTTCGGGGCGCTGTTTGACCTTAAGGCGGCGGGCTACGACGATCCCTTGCTGGTCACCACCACAGACGGCGTCGGGACCAAGCTGAAGATCGCCATCGAGACCGGCCTGCATGACACTGTCGGGATCGACCTAGTGGCCATGTGCGTCAACGATTTGCTGGCGCAGGGCGCCGAGCCGCTGATGTTCCTGGACTATCTGGCCACCAGCAAGCTGGACGTGGCCGTCGCCACCCGGGTGATCGCCGGGATCGCCGAAGGCTGCAAGCTGGCCGGCGCGGCCCTGGTGGGCGGCGAGACCGCCGAGATGCCCGGCATGTATGCCGGCGCCGACTATGATCTCGCCGGCTTCTCCGTCGGCGCTGTGGATCGCAATCGGGTTCTGCCGCGGATGGATGATCAGGGCGCCGGCGATCTGCTGATCGGCCTGGCCTCTTCAGGGCCGCACTCCAACGGCTATTCGCTGATCCGCAAGATCGTCGAGCGCTCCGGCCTGGCCTGGGACGCGCCGGCCCCCTTCGCCGAGGGTCAGACCCTGGCCCAGGCCCTGATGACGCCGACCCGCATCTATGCCCGCAGCCTGACGCCGCTGATCAAGGCTGGCCAGGTCAAGGGCCTGGCGCACATCACTGGCGGCGGCCTGACGGAGAACCCGCCGCGGGCGATCGCCGAGGGGCTGGCGGCGCGCTTCGACTGGGACGCGTGGCCCCTCCCCCCGGTGTTCGCCTGGCTGGCGGAGACGGGCGGCGTCGCCCAGGAAGAGATGCGCCGGACCTTCAACTGCGGTCTCGGCATGGTGCTGATCGTCGGCGCGGAGAAGGCTCCGGCTGTGCTCGACGCGCTGCTGGGCGCCGGCGAAGACGCCTTCATCTGCGGCGAGCTCACAGCAGCCTGAACCGCGTGCCCATCGCCCATGAAAAAGGGCCGCAGCGTCACCGCTGCGGCCCTTGCTCGTTCCGGCGGTGACGCCGATCAGCCGACGATCTGGTCTTCGGTGAAGAACTGGGCGATCTCGAGCTTGGCGTTGTCCTGGCTGTCGGAGCCATGGACCGAGTTTTCGCCGACATTCTTGGCGAACAGCTTGCGGATCGTGCCTTCGGCGGCCTGTTCCGGGTTGGTCGCGCCCATGATCTCCCGATACTTGGCCACGGCGTTTTCGCCTTCCAGGACCTGCACGACCACCGGGGCCGAGGTCATCTGGCCGACCAGTTCACCGTAGAACGGGCGCTCCTTGTGGACCTCATAGAAGGTCTTGGCCTGGGCTTCGGTCATGCGGATGCGGCGCTGGGCGACGATGCGCAGGCCCGCGTCTTCGATCACCGCATTGATCTTGCCGGTCAGGTTCCGCTCGGTCGCGTCCGGCTTGAGGATCGAGAAGGTGCGTTCGGTCATGGGATTTTTCTTCAGAAATGGGGTCTTGAGGCGGGGTTTCGCCCAGAGGCGCGCGTGTATAGCCCTGAGACCCGTCCGCGCCAAGCCGCAGCGACCGATACCGCCTGACGCGCAAGCCTCGGTCTGCTATGAGCGCGGCCACGGTCGGGACGGCGGCGGCGCAGATCTCGAAACTCCCGACCCCTCCCCCTGTGACGGCGAGCCCGCCTGAGTGCGTGCGGCCGCACGCATCCTCGCCTGCCTCTTATTGTTGTGCCCTGACGCCCATGCTGCAAATTCACGAACTGGTCTTCGACGCCTGGGGCCGCCGCTTCTTCGACGGGGCCACGGTCACCCTGCCCCGCAACGCCAAGGTCGCCCTGGTGGGACGCAATGGCGTGGGCAAGTCGACCCTCTTCAAGCTGATCAAGGGCGAACTCGTCCTGGGCTCTGGCGAGATCAGCCTGCCCAAGGGCGCGCGCCTGGGTTCGGTGGACCAGGAGCATCCCGCGACCCCGGTCTCGCTGATCGACACCGTGCTGGCGGCTGATGAGGTTCGCCATGGCCTGCTGGCCGACCTGGAGACCGCCGAGCCCGAACAGATGGGCGAAATCTACGCCCGGCTGATCGAGATCGACGCCGATCGCGCGCCCTCCCGCGCCGCCGAGATTCTCTCAGGCCTAGGCTTCTCCACTGAGGATCTTGAGCGTCCGATGTCGGAGTTTTCCGGCGGCTGGCGGATGCGCGTGGCCCTGGCTGCGGCCCTATTCTCCGAACCCGACATGCTGCTGCTGGACGAGCCGACGAACTATCTCGACCTCGAAGGGGCGCTCTGGCTTGAGGCGCGCCTGCAGACCTATCCCTACAACGCCCTGATCATCAGCCACGATCGCGACCTTCTGAACAATTCCGTCGATCACACCCTGCATCTGGCCGACGGCAAGCTGACCCTCTATGCGGGTGGCTATGACGCCTTTGAGACCCAGCGCGCCGAAAAGGCCCGTCTGCAGGAGGCCATGCGCTCGAAGATCGAGGCCAAGCGGGCGCACATGCAATCCTTCGTGGACCGCTTCCGCGCCAAGGCCAGCAAGGCGACGCAGGCCCAGTCGCGCCTGAAGGCCCTGGCCAAGCTGCCGGTGATCGATTCCGTCGATAGCGAGAGCGTGGCGCCCTTCACCCTGCCTTCGCCCGAACGCCCCCTGGCCCCGCCCCTGGTGCGCCTGGAGGGGGCTAGCGTCGGCTATGGCGGGCCGCCTATCCTGCGGGACCTGAATTTGCGCCTGGATGTGGACGACCGCATCGGTCTGCTAGGCGTCAACGGGGCTGGCAAGTCCACCTTCGCCAAGATGGTCGCCGAGGCCCTGGCCATCGAGCACGGCCATATGCATCGCGACCGCCGCATGCGGGTCGGCTGGTTTCACCAGCACCAGATCGAGGCGATGGATCCCACGGAGACGCCTCTCGACATCATTCGCCGCGCCATGCCGGAGGCCTCTGAGGCCTCACGGCGCTCGCGTCTAGCTCAGTACGGCTTCAACCGCGACAAGGTGGAGACCACGGTCGCCGATCTCTCTGGCGGCGAGCGTGCCCGCCTGCTGCTCAACATGGTGGCCGCCGAGGCGCCTCACCTCCTGATCCTGGATGAGCCCACCAACCACCTGGACATCGACTCCCGCCGCGCCTTGCTTGAGGCCCTGAACGAGTTCGCTGGCGCCGTGATCCTGATCACCCACGACCGCTCGCTCATGGAGATGGTCGCTGACCGGTTGTGGCTGGCAGCGGACGGAACCATTGTACCCTTCGACGGCGATCTGGAGGACTATTCCCGCTACGTCATCGAGAGGGCCAAGGCCCGGGTGCGCGCGCCCACCCAGGTGCGGGAGACGGCCCCGCCACCCCCGCCGCCACCGCCGGCGGCGCGCAAGGCGCCGACCGGGAATGCCCGCCGCCGGGCCGAAGCGGCCGAGGCGGCCCTGGCCCGGGCCACGGAGGCCGTGGCGAAGATCGACGCCCAGCTCAGCGATCCGGCGGTCTTCGCCGATGGCCCTGACAAGGCCGCAGCCCTTGGTCGACAACGGACCCAGGCGCAGGCTGCGCTTGATGCGGCGGAGGCGGAGTGGCTGGCGGCCGTCGAAGCCTACGAAGCGTTGAAGTCACCCGCAGCCTAGGGGACCTCAGCCCCATACCGGGTAGCGGAATCAGGTAACCATTTCGCGTTTGTTCACACCCCGGCCCTAAGCTCGGCCACAACATGCGCATGGATTCCCGGATCGCCCCCAATTCTCCAGCCGGTGAGACCGCGCTTGACGGACGGCTCGCCCGTGTTCTGGCCGCCGTGTCGCATGGTATGGCGCTGATTGATCTGCAGGGGACGATCACCTGGATCAATGAGGGCTTCACCAGCATCACCGGTTACGCGATCGAGGACGCCATCGGCCAAAGCGCCGGCGACATTCTGCTGGGCGAACGGGACAAGAGCGAAGAAGCCCTCGCGGCGCGGCGCATGCTCGCGCAGGCCGGGCATCGCGCGGAGATGTCGGCCCGCCGCAAGACGGGCGAGACCTACTGGGTCGACGCCGACATCCGTCCGGTCCTCGCCCCCGGCGGGGCTCTGGAGGGCTATGTCCTCACCCTGACGGACATTACCACCATCCGGGACGCTCAGCGGCGGTCTGTGGCCGCGTCTGCGGCGCTGCGCGACGCCGCCCGCATGGCCGGGCTCGGCGGCTGGGAGATCGATTTCCGCACAGCCGAGGTACGGTACAGCGCCGAACTGCGCGAAATGATGGGCCGGACCGAGACCGCAGAGAGCTTTCAGACCGCGCTGGAAGTCTATCTTCCGGAACACCGGGAGACCGCCCTCGCCGCGATCATCGGCACGGCCCAGACCGGCCAGCGTATGGATTTTGAGGCCGAGGCCCTTACGGGCGATGGCCGCCGGGTATGGTTGCGGGTCATGGGCGCCGCCGAACTTGTGGACGGAGTCTGCGTGGCTGTCCGAGGGGCCAGCCAGGACATAACCACCATGCGCCGGGCGCTGGGGGAGCTTCAGGAGTCCGAGGGCTTCGCCCGCGGCGTCATCGACGGCATCGCCGCAATGGTCGCCGTGATCGACGCCCAAGGCCAGCTTGTGGAGGCCAATCGGAGCTTTCGCGATGCTGGCGGCGCACGATCGACGCCTGAGCAGACGCCGCGCCTCAACATGTTCGAGATCTTTCGCCGGCTGCCCGGGGGCCACGGCCGCGCCCTGGAACGCGGGATACGCGCCGTGATCGACGGCCAGAAGGCGACCTTCACCCGCGCCTACGAGGCCATGAGCGGCGAGTGGTATCGCCTGAGCGCCTCGCGCTTCGAAGGACCAGGGCCGGTGCGGGTGGTGATCTTCACCCAGTCCATCGCTGACCTGAAGCGCTCGGAACGGCGGCTGCGCAATCTCAACACCAATCTCAAGCGCGCCCGCGATCAGGCTGACGCCGCCAACACCGCCAAGAGCGCCTTTCTGGCCACGATGAGCCACGAAATCCGCACGCCCCTCAACGGCGTATTGGGCATGGCCCAGGCCATGGCGCGGGAGGAGTTGCCGGAGACGCAGAAGGAACGTCTCGCCGTCATTCGCCAGGCCGGAGAAACCCTTCTGGTGCTCCTGAATGATCTGCTTGATCTTTCGCGGATCGAGGCTGGCCGCCTGGAGCTCGAAGACGGCGTGGTGGACATCGGCCAGATCGCCCTGGGGGCTCAGGGCGCATTTACAACGCTGGCCGCCGAGAAGGACCTCTCCTTCAGCCTTTTCATCGACAAGGATGCGCCAGCCTATTGGCGCGGAGATCCGACGCGGGTCCGGCAGATCCTGTACAATCTGGTCTCCAACGCCGTGAAGTTCACCGCCCGCGGTTCGGTCGAGGTCAAGGTCGGCGCCCAGGAGAGCCACCTGGTCATGACCGTGACCGATACGGGTCCGGGAATTGCGCCGGAGCGGATCGGCGCCCTCTTCGAGAAGTTCGTCCAGGCCGACACCTCCACCACGCGGAAGTTCGGGGGCTCAGGCCTCGGCCTCGCCATCTGCCGCGAACTCTCCACCCTGATGGGCGGCGCCATATCGGTGCAGAGCGTGCTCAATCAAGGCTCGACCTTTACCGTCAAGCTGCCGCTGAGCGTCGCGACGGCGCCCGTTGTCCACCAAGGCGCCCCCGCGCCCGCGCCGGGACTGCCGCTGTCGAAGGGCGCCGCGCTGCGAATTCTCGCCGCGGAGGACAATCCGATGAACCAGCTTGTCCTGAAAACCCTGCTGGGCCCGCTGGATGTCGATCTGCATCTGGTCGATGACGGGGAAGCCGCCGTCGCCGCCTGGTCTGACGCGGCGTGGGACGTCATCCTCATGGACGTTCAGATGCCGAGGATGGACGGGCCGACCGCAACTCGGCTGATTCGCGCGCGGGAGGAGGCTGAGGGCCGGCCTCGCACCCCGATCATCGCCCTGACCGCCAACGCCATGTCGCACCATGAGCGGGAGTATCTGAGCGCAGGGATGGACGCCTTGACCCCGAAGCCTATCGAGCTCGAAAGACTGCTTGGCGCCCTGGACACGGTGCTGGCCGGCGCCTCATCTTCCGCCATGGGGTGACGGAGGACCAGCGATGCCGGATTGGGCGCGCCTTATCTATCTGCTGCTCGCCGCCGTGCTGGTCGCGCCTGCGGCGTTCGCCATCATCGCCCGCTGGATGCGCCGCCCACCTCGGAGATGAGCCGACAGCCCCCCGCTCGGCCCGTCAGCCGCAGCGGACCTCTTTGATGATCCCGGTATCGGCGTCGTAGAAGAAGTTCAGGCGGCGGGGATGAAAGTCCATGGTCACCGGGCAGGTGGTGCAGGCTACCCGCTGAAGCCCCGGATTTACCGGCACCGGAATCTCGCTGCGGTTACGCCCAACCAGGCGCTGGGCCTGCGCTGCGCCGCATTGGTCGGCCGCAGGCGCCGGGTCTGGACGCGGCGAGGTCGGACGTTCGGCCACGGGAGGCGGCCCGGCCGGCTCGCTGGCGCAGGCGCCCAACAGCAGCAGGCTGGCTCCAAGGGTGAGTGCGAGCGTGCGTGTCATGCCTGTTTCTCCCAACCGCGGGCCATTTGCTTCCAGTAACTCACCGGCAGCCCGGTGGCCTTGATCGCACGCCATTGCGCCCGTGCTGTGGCGAGGGCGGCCTCATCTCGACCATCGAACAGGACGACGCAACGGGTGAAGCCGTCAAGGGGACCGGCTTCGGCGCCGTCCAGCAGGAAGACAACATCTGCGCCGTTCGGATTGTCCATGGCGAGGGTAAGGAGAACCGGCTGATGGGCCGCATGCGGCTCATCCACCAGACCGTGCGCCAGGAAACTGTCATCCCGGTAAGTCCAGAGATGGGTGTCCAGGTGCTCAAGGCGATCAGAGAGCCGCGAACGGACCAGCGCCTTCCAGTTCCGGGCCAGGGTGCGCTCCAGCAGGTCAGGCAGCACCTGTTCGAGGCTGGACCGCTCCATGTGGTAGAACCACACCTCGCACGGCGCTTCAGCCACGGCCTGGCTCCGTGGGGTCCAGGCCCAGGGCGTGGATCGAGGCCGCCACTTCCCGGGGGGCCGTCAAGGGCGACAGATGGTTCAGCTGCAGCCTACGCGCCCGCCACCCCCGCGCCCGCGCCGCCTGGGCCTGGTCCTCATAGGCGCCGCTAAGCTGAAGATAGGCCCCTGCCCCGTGAAGCTCGCCAAGGGGAGCGATCTCTTCGAAAAAGGCGAGCGGAAGAGGATCAAGCTCGCCCACCAGGGCCGCGCGCAGCCTCGGGTCGGGCACGAGCCGCTCCAGCGCACCGGGGGGCCACCAGCCATCCCAAGAGGGCAGCTCGCCGCCTTGCGAGGCGAGCGTCAGCTCCTGTCGCAGGGCCGGTGGCGCAGTGTCGAACCAGCTCCGCCCTGGATGAGGCAGGATTGCATCCACCAGGATGGTCGCCGCCACAGGGGTGGACAGGGCCCCGACCAGGGCCGGAACCAGCGCGCCGGCGCCACTGTGCGCCACCAGAGTGACGGGTCCGGTCCCGGCGACATCGACGGCCTGGGCCAGCTCGGTGGCCAGACTTCGATAGAAGCCGCCCGCAACCTGCGTCAGCGGCCGCCAGGCCGGCGCCTCAGCCTGAGCGCCACGGGCGCGCAGATCCTCTGCGACAGCCTGCCAGGTCAGCGGGCCGAGCAAGGGACTGTGCAGCAGGACGTACCGCACCGCGCGTCCTCCCTCTCCACCGACGGGCATCAGCCCTCGTACTTGTCGGCCACCATGCGGTTCAGCAGCCGCACACCGTAACCGGTGGCGCCTTCAGGGATGGTGGGAACGCTGGAGGGCTTCTTCCAGGCGGTGGAGGCGATGTCCATGTGCGCCCAGGGCAGCCCGTTGACGAAGCGCTGCAGGAACAGGGCCGCGGTGATCGAGCCCCCCGGCCGACCGCCGGTGTTCTTCATGTCAGCGATTATGCTGTCGATTTGCTTGTCGTAGGCGGCCGGCAGCGGCATGCGCCACAGGGGCTCGGCCTCGGCCTTGGAGGCGGCCAGCAGATTGTCGGCCAGTTCGTCATTGTTGGAGAAGACGCCGGCATAGTCGTTGCCGAGGCTGATGATGATCGCGCCCGTGAGGGTGGCCAGATCGACCATGAACTTGGGCTTGAAGCGGTCCTGGCAGTACCAGAGGGCGTCGGCCAGCACGAGGCGGCCTTCGGCGTCGGTATTGATGATCTCGATGGTCTGGCCCGACATGCTGGTCACCACGTCGCCAGGACGCTGGGCGTCGCCATCCGGCATGTTCTCAACAAGACCCAGAATGCCTACGGCGTTGACGTTGGCCTTGCGGCCGGCCAGCACGTGCATGAGACCGGCCACCGCGGCGGCGCCGCCCATGTCCCACTTCATGTCCTCCATGCCGTCGGCCGGCTTGATCGAGATGCCGCCGGTGTCGAAGCAGACACCCTTGCCCACAAAAGCGACCGGCTGGGCGGTGGGATCAGCGGCGCCGTTCCAGCGCATGATGGCCAGCTGGCTGTCCTTGGCGCTGCCGCGGCCGACGCCGAGCAGCGAGCCCATGCCGAGCTTCTCCATCTCGGCCTCGCCGAGGATTTCGACCTCCAGGCCGAGGCTTTCGAGCCCCTTCACGCGCCGGGCGAATTCCGCCGGATAGAGGACATTCGGCGGCTCAGAAACCAGATCACGGGCGAACGCGATGGCGTCGGCCAGGGCCGACTGAGCGGCGAACGCGGCCTTGGCGGCCTCCACATCGGCGCAGACGATCTCAGCCTTCACGATGGAGGGCTTCTTGTCGGCCGGTTCCTTGGTCCGGTAGCGGTCGAACCGATATGAGGCCAGGCGCACCCCAAGGGCGGCGCGTTCCGGCTGGGCGGCGCCGTCGTCGGCGAAGGCGATCCGCAGGGTCGTGAGCCCCGACAGCTTGACCGCGCCATAGGCGCTGGCCGCAGCGTGTTCGGCGCCCACAGCGTCGAAGGCCTCGCGCTTGCCGGCCCCGACCAGGAGCAGTCGCCCGGCGGAATGTCCAGCCGGCGCGGCCAGATCGAGGATCTGGCCCTTGGCGCCGGTGAAGCGGCCTTGCGCCAGGGCGCGGCCGACCACACCTGCGGTCTGGCTGTCGGCGTCGGCGGCGGCGCCCGTCAGCACGGCGCCCTCAAAAACGATAATGGCCAGGGCCGACTTCTCGGTGATGTCCGTAGCAGCCGAGACGAATTGAATGTCCATGCGATATCTCAACCAAAGCAAAGCTGAAGGCGCTCCACCGACAGGACGCCCAGTCTGGCGTCACCTGCGGCGGTTGTGTGGCGCGGCGACGCATGGTTTAGAACAGCTTCGCGCCCAGGGCGCGCCAAATCAGCCCGGCGACGCCTTTTTTCCATGCGCCTGATCGACCGATATCTGCTTCGCCAGCTGCTGGGTCCGACCCTGCTGGCGACGCTCGCCCTCACCGCTGTGGCTCTGCTGAGCCAGAGCCTGTCGGCGCTCGACGTCATCATCAATCAGCGCCAGAGCGCCGGCGTCTTTCTGAAGATCACCATGCTGGCCATGCCGCAACTGATCAACATGGTCCTGCCGCTCGCCCTGTTCGTCGCCGCCCTGGTGGCCCTGAACCGCCTTCAGAGCGAGCAGGAACTCGTGGTCTGCTTCGCTGGCGGCATGAGCCGCTGGCGGGTCATCGCGCCGCCCATGCGTCTGGCGGTGATCATCGCCCTGCTCGCCCTGGTCATGAATCTGTTCATCCAGCCGGCCGCCTATCGGGAGCTGCGAAACACCCTGTTCGACGTGCGGACGGACCTCGCCGCCACCCTGGTCCGGGAGGGCGAATTCACCGAACCGGCGCCCGGTCTGACCGTCTACGCCCAGAGCGTCGACAGCCGCGGCCGGATGGGGAACCTGTTCATCCACGTCGCCGAGAGCGATGGCTCAGCGACCACCTACACCGCCGATGAGGGGCGGATGGCGACCCGCGGCGGAACCCCCGTCCTGGTCATGTCGCGGGGCTCGACGCAGGAATTCAGCGCCACCGGGGTGCTCAACTATCTGACCTTCGACGAGTACATTTTCGACCTCGGCCCGCTGGTCGCCTCGGAAGAGCTGGTCCACTACAAGCCGTCCGATCGCTACCTGCACGAGCTGTTCTTCCCCGACCTCGAGCAGGACTGGGAGCGGCGAAATCGTCTGGAGATGCTGGCCGAGGGCCACGCCCGGCTGGCTACACCCCTCTACAACATCGCCTTCATGGCCCTGGCCCTGGCGGCCATCCTGGGCGGCGGATATGACCGCATGGGCTATGGCCGGCGGATCGCCTGGGCCGGCGCAGCTGCGGCGTTGACCCGAATCCTCGGCTTCGTGGTTCAGGCCGCTTCGGAATCCGGGGTCTGGCTCAACGCCCTGCAGTATGCCGTGCCGCTGATCGCCATGGGGCTGGCCCTGCGCAGCGTGTTCCGCCAGCGGGTGTCGCGGTTCATCGACATGCGCAAGCGTCCGTCCCGCATCGCCCCGGCCGGAGCGCCCGCATGAGGTTTGGCCGGATCGAAGCCTATGTGCTGTCGCGCAGCCTGCTGAGCGTGGGCGTGGCCCTGGCGGTGATCACCGCGGTGATCATCCTCGTGCAGTTTGTCGAGCTGTCGCGCTCCGTCGGCGTCCGGGCCGAGGTCAGCGTCGCCGAGCTGTTCGCCCTGACCGCGCTCGGCACCCCCAGCCTGGTGCTAGTGCTGCTGCCCTTTGTCTTCCTGTTCGGCTGCATGGCCGCCTATGTCAGCCTCAATCGACGCAGCGAGCTGGTGGCCATGCGAGCCGCTGGCGTGTCGGCGTGGCGCTTCATCCTGCCAACTGCGGCGGCCGCGGCGGTCATCGGCGCCCTGTCGGTCACCCTGCTCAACCCTCTGGCGGCGGCGTCCAACGCCCGGTTCGGGATCGAGCGCGCCCGGATCATGGACAACTATCTGGTGGACGCCCCAGAGGACATCTGGCTACGGCAAGGGGATGAGCGCAGTCAGATCGTGATCCACGCCAAGGACCGCGAGATCGTCGAAGGGACCGTGGTGCTGCGTGGCGTCTCCCTGTTCATCTACCAGAAGAACGACGCGGGCGTGCCGGAGTTCAGGCGGCGCCTGGAGGCTGCAGAGGCGCGGCTGTTGCCTGGATTCTGGCGGCTGACGGACGTCCGCGAGGCCGCCGCCGGTGAGAGTTCCGTCCGGTCCGAAAGTCTTTCCCTGCGCTCCAGCCTCGACAGCGAGTCGGCGCTCGAACGTTTCGCCTCGCCCCAGGCGATCGCCTTCTGGCGCCTGCCGGCGGCGATCCGCACCACCGAGCAGGCGGGCTTCAGCGCCAGTCGCTATCAGTTGCGGTTCCAGCAGCTTCTGGCCACGCCGCTGCTGTTCGCAGCCATGACCATCCTGGCGGCCGCCTTCTCCCTTCGACTGGCGCGGCTTGGCGGACTGGCAGGTCTGGCGGGCGCGGGCGTGGCGCTGGGCTTCGTCTTCTTCTTCCTCAACGAGTTCGCCGGCGCCTTGGCCAATGCCGACATCATTCCCCTGGCCGCCGCGGCCTGGGCGCCGCCGGTGATCGCCCTGCTGTCGGGCCTCACCCTGCTCTGCTACACCGAAGACGGTTGAAAGACGCCGCCACGCCGCTATTCCCTGGGCTCGGGTCCGCGGCAAGAAGGGATTCACGTTTGAAGACGTCACCTCGGCGCACCTCGCTCGCCTCGGTCAAGCGCAGCCTCCTGGCGGGGGCTGCGGTGGCGAGCCTGTGTGCGGGGACCGCCTTCGCCCAGGATGCACCGGCGCAGCGCGCGGGGTCTGGCTCAGACGGCCTCACGCCTGGCGCCATCTATCTTGAGGCGGACACGGTCGAGCGAGACGACGCCCGGCCGCGCACGACGGCCTCCGGCGACGTTGAAGCCCGCTATGACAGCCGCAATCTGCGGGCCGACGCCCTGACCTATGACGAGGCCCAGGGCGTGCTGGAGGCCTCCAATGTGCAGATCATCAATCCTGACGGCAGCGTGGAGTTCGCCCGTGAGATCGTCATGGACGATCAGATGCGCGCCGGCGTCGCCCGCGGCTTCGCCGCCCGACTGCCGCAGAATGTGAAGCTCGCCGCCGCCAGCGCCGTGCGGCGGAATGAGAACGTCAACGAGCTGAACCGCGCCATCTACACACCCTGCGATATCTGCGCCGACAGCGAAGCCAAGACGCCGACCTGGTCGATCCAGGCCGACAAGGTGGTGCAGGATCGCGAGCGCCAGCTGGTCTATTACCGCCACGCTGTGTTCCGCCTGTTTGGCGCGCCGGTTCTCTACCTGCCGCTCTTCTGGCATCCCGATCCGCAGGCAGAGCGCAAGTCGGGGCTTCTGACGCCGGACATCTCCGCCTCAGATCGTCGCGGCTTCTCCTACGAACAGCCGTATCTATTTGTCTTATCTGATTATTCGGACCTGACGCTGAGTCCGCAGATCAACGCCAAGGTCGAGCCCTTCCTCAACGCCCGCTACCGCAAGCGGTTTTATTCCGGCGAGGTCGATCTCCGGGGTGGCTACACCTACGCCAAGGATTTCGATTCAGCCGGCCAGTTCGGGGACCAGACCTCACGCAGCTACATCCTCGCCCGAGGCGCCTTCGCCATCGACGAGAACTGGGACTGGGGCTTCACGGCCGAGCGCACGTCTGATGACCTGTTGTTCGACAAATACGAGATCGGCGACGTCTATCAGTCCCGCGGACCCTATATCGCCGACGACCGGCGGCTGATCTCCCAGGTCTATGCGATCCGCCAGGATGAGGACTCCTATCTGTCGCTGGCGGCGTTCGACATCCAGGGCCTGCGCCCCGGTGATGACGACCGCACCTTCCCTACCGTGGCGCCCCTGATCGAGGGGCGATGGACCCCCGATGTACGGCTGGCCGGCGGGCGTCTTCGCCTGCGGGCCAATGCGGTGGCCCTGGAGCGGGACCTGTCACCCAGCAGCACCGCGGCGGCCTATGTCCCGGGCCTCGACAGCCGGCGTGTGGTGGCCCAGGCCGACTGGCGTCGCACCTTCACCACCCAGGCCGGGCTTCGCCTTGAGCCGTTCGCCAATCTGCGCGCCGACGCCTACAGCCTGAGCGACGTGCCGCTGGATGGGTATGACAGCCGGACTGAAACCCGGGCCATGGCCACGGTCGGCGCCGATCTCAGCTGGCCTTTCTACCGTCGGTTCAATGACAAGACGGCGATCCTTGAACCTGTGGTGCAGCTTATC
>NZ_JAUYAW010000051.1 GCF_030693405.1 Phenylobacterium sp. | reverse complement strand
CCGCCACCTTCTCGCTCCAGGCGCCCCGGGCGGTGAGGATCAGGACGGGCGTGGCCACTTCGCCGCGCCGCCAGCGTTCCAACACCGAGACCCCGTCCACCTTGGGCAGGCCAAGGTCCAGGATCACCGCATCATAGGGTTCGGTCTCGCCCAGGAACTGGGCCTCCTCGCCGTCGGGGGCGTGGTCCACCGCATAGCCGGCGTCGGCCAGGGCGCCCTTGAGCTGGCGGGCCAGGTCCGGATCGTCTTCCACCAGCAGGATGCGCATGGTTGGGGCCTCCCCTTTTTAGTGTTCTCAGCCGCCCTGGCGGCCGATGATGGAGCCGGATTCGGCGTCGGCGATGAAGATGATCACCTTGCCGTCCGGGGTCTGCCACTGGACGAAATAGGCCGCACGGCCCCCGTGGGTCCCCTGGGTCGTGTTCAGGTGGCGGCCCGGCGTGCGCTGAGCGATGGCCGACAGCACCTGCGACAGGGGCGCCTGGCGGCCGGCCCGCACCGCCGCGCGGGCGTCGTCCTGATCGCCGCGGCCCGCACCGAAGGACGAGCGCAGATCGGCCCCATACTGGGCCTGGGCGACCCCCGGGGCGCTCGCGGTCAGCAGCGCGGCGATGAGCACAAGGTGTTTCATGACTGCCGATCTAGGCCCAGACGACTGAACCGTGGCTGAACGTCCTGCTTATGAAGCCGTGAGCCTGTGCTGTCACCCCGGCCGCCATCCCGTTAGGCGCCGCGACGAGGGGCGGACTTGGGCTGATAGGGCCGCTTGGTCCGCCAGGTCTCGGCGAAGGCGGTCAGCTCGGCGTCGGGCTTATCGGGCAGGGTGATGACCAGCCGGGCCAGAAGATCCCCCCGCTGGCCGGCGGCGTCCGGCAGACCGCGGCCCTTGAGGCGCAGCATGGCGCCGGCGTTGGCGCCCTTGGGCACGGTCAGGGTCACAGGCCCCTCCGGCGTCGGCGCCTCGACCTTGCCCCCCAGAACCGCGTCATAGACGGTGACCGGCAGGTCCATCACCAGACGGTCGCCCTCCCGGTGAAAGATAGGATGCGGCCGTACGGTCAGTTCGATGAAGGCGTCGCCTGGACCCGCCCGGCCAGGCGATCCCTGACCCTTGAGGCGCAGGGTCTGACCCTCGCCCGCGCCCTTGGGGATGGTGACGTCGATGGTGCGGCCGTCGGAGAAGGCGATACGCTTCTTGCCGCCGGCGATGGCCTCTTCCAGGTCGATCTCGAGCTTGGCCCGGACATCGGCGCCGCGGGCCAAGCCGCCGCCGAATCCGGCTCCAGGACCCCGCGCGCCGCCGCCGCCACGGCCGCCGAACATTTCCCCGAGAATGTCGCCGAGGTCGACGCCGTCAAAGGTCTCGGCTCGGGTCTGGCCACGCCGGCCGCCCTCAAAGCCCCCCGGGCTCCAGCCGCCGCCGAACCCTCGCCCGGTCTCATGGCCGTCGGCGTCGATCTCGCCGGCGTCGAACTTCTTGCGCTTGTCGGGGTCACCCAGGATGTCGAAGGCCGCGCTGACGCGCTTGAAACGCTCTTCGGCCGCCTTGTCCCCGGGATTGGCGTCGGGGTGATGCTTCTTGGCGAGGTTGCGGAACGCCTTGCGGATCTCGTCCTCGCCTGCGCCGCGGGAAACGCCCAGTTCCTGATAGGGGTCGCGCGCCAAGGGGATGAACCTCTTCTGTCGTCTGTCGTCCGGTGATCTCTATGGGCTCTAGATTGTGCGGAGCACCAAGTCACGCAAGAGCCTATGTGACAATTTCGCCACAGTCGATGTGGCTCTAAGGCTGTGGGGCTCAGTCGCCGCTGCGATCGTCCAGCAGGTCCCAGGCCGCATAGGACCAGGCGTCCTCCGGATCGGCGAGCTCGTCCTCATTCAGGGTCTGACCCCGGATGGAGACTCCGGCCTCATGGACGCTTTCAGGATCTCCGGTCACCAGAGGGTGCCAGGCGGGCAGATCCTTGCCCTCGTGCAGCCGCCGGTAGGCGCAGCTCAGCGGCATCCAGGGCAGCTTGGCGATATTGCCGGGCGTCAGCTTGATGCAATCGGGCACGTGCTTTCGACGTTCGGCATAGTTGGAGCAGGCGCAGGTCTCCGGATTGAACAGCCGGCAATGCACGCGGGTGGGGATAACCTGGCCGCTATCCTCGTCCTCGAAGCGAACCAGGCAGCAGAGGCCGCAGCCATCGCATAGACTCTCCCACTCCTGGGCCGTCATCTGCTGGAGGGTCTTGGCCTGCCAAAAGGGTTTGTGCCTGCTCACAGGACCGTCCTAAACCCAAAGCGCCTCCGCCGCCAAACGCCCTTCCGCCTCGCCCGCCCGGAACCTCCGACAGACGTGAACGACTGGACCCTGGACCCCTATCGCTTTCCGGACGACGAGCCGGGCCGGCCGCGCAAGCCGCGCCCGCCGCAGCCGCGCGCGCCTGTGGCGGAGGCTGAGGCTCCGGAGACGTCGCCAGCGCCTCCTGCCCGGCCAGGGACCGATGAAGACGGCTTCGGCCGCCGCCCCCTGCCCCCGCCCATCGGCCCCGGCATGGGTTCCGGGTCAGGTGGCGGCGACGGCGACGGCCCCGGCGGGCCCTTTGTCATGTCCCGTGAGCCGCGGCGCGGCCGGCGCTGGGGCTGGGTCTGGAAGACCCTGGCGGTGCTCGGCCTGCTGCTGGTGGCGGCGGTCATCGGCGGCGGCGTCTATCTGCAGCAGAAGTTCCTGCAGGACATTCCCGACCTGCCGCCCCGGGCGCAGCTTTATGCATTCAACCGGGCGCCGGGGATCAAGTTCTTCGACCGCAATGGCGACCTCATCGCCTCCCGGGGCCCGCGTTATGGTGATCGGGTGCGGCTGGCCGACCTGCCCGCCCATGTGCCTCTGGCCTTCATGGCCGCGGAGGATCACCGCTTCTATCAGCACGGCCCCATCGACCTTCAGGCCATCGCCCGGGCCACCTATGTCAACTGGCGCGCCGGCCGGGTAGTCCAGGGGGGCTCGACCCTGTCGCAGCAGATCGCCAAGAGCCTGTTCCTCACCCCGGACCAGACCTTCGAGCGCAAGCTGCAGGAAGCGGCGCTGGCCTGGCGGCTGGAGCGCATGCTGACCAAGGACGAGGTGCTGGAGCTTTACCTCAACCGGGTCTTTTTCGGCGCCAACACCTTCGGGGTCGACGGCGCGGCGCGCACCTATTTCGGCAAGCCGGCCAGCAAGCTGACCCTGGCGGAATCGGCCCTGCTGGCGGCCCTGCCCAAGGCGCCCTCGCGTCTGGCGCTGACCAATGACATGCCCGCGGCCCTGGCGCGGTCCCGCTGGGTGCTGCAGCGGATGCACGACACAGGCTGGATCACCCGCGAAGAGATGGAGATCGCCCAGGCCCAGACCCCGGCCCTGGCGCCGACCGCCACCTCCACGGACGGCCCCTATGGCTACCTGCTCGACCACGCCACCAACGAGGTGCTCGCCCGGATCGGCCCCAATTCCCCCGACCTTCTGGTGCGGCTCTCCATCGACCCCGTGCTGCAGGACCAGGCCGCCGCCATCCTCAGCCAGGTCATGGCCAGCGACGGAGTCACCGCCGGCGCCGAACAGGCCGCCCTGGTGACCCTGGGGCCGGACGGCTCAGTGCGCGCCATGGTAGGCGGCGTGGACTATGCCCGCAGCGTGTTCAACCGCGCCACCCAGGCCAAGCGCCAGCCCGGCTCAACCTTCAAGCCCTTCGTCTATGCCGCCGCCTTGGAAAAGGGCGTGTTGCCCACCGATGTCAGGGTCGATGGGCCGGTCCGGTTCGGCGACTGGCGGCCAGGCAACTATGGCGGCGGCTATCGTGGCCCCGTCACGGTGGAAACGGCCCTGTCGCGTTCGATCAACACGGTGGCGGTCAAGCTGGGCGCGGAGGCCGGCGGCCCGGCCCTGGGCGACATCGCCCGGCGGTTTGGCCTGACCTCGATCCCGCGCAATCCGGACCTGTCGGTGACGCTGGGCGCCTATGAGGTGAGCCTGTTGGAGCTAACCAGCGGCTTCCAGGTGTTTCAGCAGGCTGGCGGACGGCTGACGCCCTCGATCATCGAGGAAATCCGCACCGTGGATGGCCAGGAGGTCTTCACCCGCGTGCCCTCTGGCCCGCTGCCGGCGCTGGACATCAGCCACGCCAGCATGATGGTCAAGATGATGAGCAAGGTGCTTGCGCCTGGCGGCACCGGCGCGCGGGCCGCCTTCGACTGGCCGGCGGCGGGCAAGACCGGCACCAGCCAGAACTGGCGCGACGCCTGGTTCGTGGGCTTCACCCCGGAATACGTCACCGGCGTCTGGGTGGGCAATGACGACGACACGCCGATGAACCGGGTCACGGGCGGCGCGATCCCGGCGCAGATCTGGCGACAGCTGATGATCGAGGCCCATAAGGATCTGGAGATCCGCGAGTTCGACTGGCTGCTGCCCGACCCCGAGCCGATGTTCGACGAGGACCCGCGCAACGGCTTCTACCAGGGCCTGGCCAGCGAGTTCTCCGACGCGGCCGTGCGGGCCGAGCCGCCGCCCCTGCCGCCGCCGCCCAGCCAGCCGCAGCCGAGGGACGAGTTCGACGACAGCCGCCCCTTGCCGGAAGACGACATCCCCTTCTGAAGCCCCCAAGTCCCGGCTTGAACCGGGGCCTCAGTTCAGGGGGCGGGCCAGTTGCAGCAGGATCTCCGGGATTCGGGACGCCAGCACCGGCTTGGTGATCCAGCCCAGGGGCCTCGCCTCCGCGGCCCGGCGTCGGACCTCGCTGTCGTCGTGGGCGCTGACAAAGACGGAGGGGATGTCATAGAGGGCGCGAGCGTCCCGCGCCGCCTCGACCCCATCGCGGTCTCCAAGCAGCCGGATGTCCATCAGGATGAGGTCCGGGGATTCCTCGCGACAGATCTCAAGGGATTCCTCGGCCGAGGCCGCGACGCCGACCACCTCATAGCCTGCATCTTCCAGGGCCGCGCGCCACTCGCCGGCCACCAGCCAGTTATCTTCGGTGATCAGAACTCGACGGCCCAGGGGAAAATCCGCGTCGGGGCCGCCGTCGCCGGCGGCGTATCGACCGGGCCCATCCTGTGGGCCGCGGGACTGAAAGCGGTAGGCGTCAGGATGGGGCATGGCTCGCCTCGGGAAGCGGAAACGATACGACAGCTACGGCGCCGCCGTCGGACTGGATGACGAGATGACCGCCGATCTGACGGCAAAGACCCCGGACGAGCCCAAGGCCCGACGAGGTGGGCCCCGCAGCGGTCGGTGCGAAGCCTGGCCCATTGTCCCGCACGGTCATGACCGCCTGATCTCCGGAGCAGACGAAATCCAGGGACACCTCTGCGCCTTCGCCCGCGGCGTACTTCACCGCATTGGTCAGCAGCTCGTTGGCGATCAGCGCCAGGGGGAAGGCCAGGTCGTTGGGAGCGATCACCGGCTCGGCCCGCACCTGGATGGCGATCCGCACGCCAGCCAGGGACTGAACCGTTTCGGCCAGGGCGCTGAGCATCTGATCGACCCGCAGCCCGTGGGCGGACTCCTCGGAGTACATCAGCCGCTGGGCGTCAAAGAGCGCCGAGAGTTTGGACTGCAGCATTTTCACGAACTGCTTGCGGCCCGGATCCTCGCTTTCCCGCCCGGCGGTGGAGACCAGGGCGAGGATCATCTGCAGGTGGTTCTTCACCCGGTGCTGAAGCTCCCGATAGAGCACCTTGTTGTGCGCCAGGGATTCTTCCAGCTCGGCCTGGACCCGCCGCCGCACATGGATTTCGGCGTTCAGCTCCCGAACCTGGGCGGTCAGGGCCGGGAACTGGTCGCCGACGATATCCCGCAGCTTGACGGCATAGCTGATCTCGCCATCCTGCCGCAGGGCCAGGGCCTCGACCTTGGCGTCCGGTTCAGCCGGCACAGCCCCGGCCAGTCGCAGGGCTCCCAGAACCGGATCGGCTGAGCCCGAGGCGCGCTCCAGCAGGTTCTGAAGACCATCCAGGTCGGCGAACACCTCGCGCCAGGTCTCGGCGCTCTCGCCGAAACGGGCGCGCGCAGGCCGGTTCATGTCGATGACCCGACCATCGCCGGCGAAGACGACCACCGGCTCGCGGATCAGCCTTGAGATGGGGTGCATGGTCAGCGGTCGGCCAGTTCCGGCCGCACGCGCCGGAAGTACTCCCGCGCCTCGCCGCCATCGGCCTTCGGCGTCAGATACACCGTAACATGACAGCCCGGATCGCCCCGGGCGATGGCCTTGTCGATCTGGACGCGGGCATAGCCGAGATTCTCGCCGGTCACATGACCAAACACGTTTGACGTCATCATGCACAGGGCCGGGCGACCGGCCACGAACTCGCCGAACGGACAGGAATTGCTGGCGAAGACGATCCGGTCCTCCCGCTGCTCGACGATATAGAAATCGCCCTTGATCCGCTGTTTGAGGTCCACCAGCACCTGGGCCACCTGCTCGGCTGACAGACGGTCGACGGCCAGGGCCGCGCGGTACTTCTCATCCAGAGCCTTGCCCACCGCCGCGCCGACCACGCTGATATAGCCAGACGCCTCCTCCAGGCCGACCACGTCCTGCAAGGCGCCTGACAGCTCGCGCAGCAGGGTCCGCAGGAACATGTCCCGCTCAAGATCTATATCCAGGTGATCCAGCGACATCCGGGACTCCAGCCGCGACCAAGGCTGCGCATCTGCAGCCGGATACAACCTATAGATCGTCCGGCGCCTACCCAAAATGGTTTTCGCCCGCCCCCGGAGAGAGCGCCGGCTCGCTCTTGACGCGGCTCGCCAATCAGCGGCCGGGATAGGGATGGCCAAAGAAACCGTGCACATCCTCCAGTCCTATATCGCCGGCCGCGGAAAGGCCCTGAAGGCCGAGCAGCAGGTCGGCTGCGCCAGCGCCGAGGAGGCCCGCCGCAAGGCTGAACGGCTGGCGCCCCTGCGGGTGGCGGTGGTGGCCTTCTCCGTCTCGGCCGACACCGAGATGGGCGACTATGACGAAAATCCGGTGATTCACTTCCGCTCCGGCCCTCTGCCGCCGCCTTTCGACGAGGCCTGACGCAAGGTTTGTCGGCTGCGCCCTTGCGGGGGCGCCAAAGCGCGCTATGTGCCTAGCCCTATGAAGCCCCCCATTCTTGCGCTGAAGAACGTCCGTCTCGCTGACGGACCCCGCATGCTGTTCGACGGCGTCGATCTGGCCCTGGAGCCCCGCAGCCGCGCGGCCCTGGTCGGGCGCAACGGGGCGGGTAAGTCGACCCTGATGCGCATCCTGGCCGGTCTCACCGAAGCCGATGACGGCGAGCGCGCGGTCACCCCAGGAACCCGGGTCGCCTATGTGCTGCAGGAGCCGCTGATCGAAGGTGAGACCCTGCTCGACCACGCTACGGCCGGCGGCGCCGCCCCCCATGAGGCCGCCGCTGCCCTGGAGAGCTTCGGCCTCGATCCGGCCAAGGGCGCCACCGGCCTGTCGGGCGGCGAGACCCGCCGGGTCGCCCTGGCTCGGGCCCTGGCCGAGGATCCCGACGTCCTGTTGCTGGACGAGCCCACCAACCACCTGGATATCCTGGCCATCGAGACCCTGGAAGGCGCCATCGCAGCCAGCCGGGCGAGCGTCCTCATTGTCAGCCACGACCGCGCCTTTCTGGAGCGGGTGACCCAGCGCTGCTTCTGGCTGGAGAACCGCAAGGTCCGCAAACTCGACCGGGGCTTCTCGGCTTTCGACGCCTGGGTGGAACAGCTCACCGCCGCCGAGGCCGACGAGGCTCGGCGCCTGGACAAGGCTCTGGAGCGCGAAACCCACTGGCTGGCCCGGGGCGTCACCGGCCGCCGCGCCCGTAATGAGGGCCGCCGCCGCCGGCTGATGGAGATGCGGGCGACCAAGGCCGACCGGCTGCGCGACACCCGCGGCTCGATGTCCATGGGCGTGGCCTCGGCCGGAGCCTCCGGCCAGCGAGTGGTCGAGGTGAAGGGCCTCTCCAAGAAGTTCGGCGACCGGGTGATCCTGGAGGACTTCTCCACCCGCATCCTCCGCGGCGACCGGATCGCCGTGGTAGGTCCCAACGGGGCGGGCAAGACCACGCTGGTCAAGCTGCTGCTGGGCGAACTGCCGGCCGACTCCGGCGAGGTGATCCTCGGGACCAATCTGGAGGTGGCCTATATCGATCAGGCCAGGGCCGACCTGAAGGACGACATGCTGTTGAAGGACGCCCTGGCGCCGCTCGGCGGCGATCAGATCATGGTCCGGGGCGCGCCCAAGCATGTGGCGGCCTACGCCAAGGAATTCCTGTTCACCGACGCCCAGATCCGCCAGCCGGTCCGCAGCCTGTCGGGCGGCGAGCGCAACCGCCTCCTGCTGGCGAGGGCGCTCGCCCAGCCGGCCAATCTGATGGTGCTGGACGAACCCACCAACGACCTGGACATGGAGACCCTCGATCTCCTGGAAGAGATGCTCTCGGACTATGAGGGCACGCTGATCCTGGTGAGCCACGATCGCGATTTCGTCGACCGGCTGGCCACCTCGACCATCGGCCTCAATGGGCGTGGCCAGGTGGTCGAGACCCCCGGCGGCTGGCTGGACTTCCTGAGCCAAAATCCCGGATTCTTCGGCGTGTCCCCGGCAAAGGCGCCGGGCGGACGCCGGGGTCAGCCTTCGCCCGCCGCGCCGACGCTCGCACCGGCGCCCCCAACTGCGCCTAAGGCGGCCAAGCTCTCCTACAAGGAGCAGCGCCGGCTGGAGGAGCTGAACGGCCTCATCGCCGAACTGCCAGGCAAGATCGCCGTGCTAGAGACCCAGCTGGCTGACCCGGGGCTCTACGGCCGCGACCCCGCCGCCTTCGACCGGTTTGGCCAGGCCCTGGCGGCGGCCCGGGGAAGGCTCGAGGCTGCGGAAATGGAATGGCTGGAGCTCGAAGAACGTCGCGAGGCCCTGGAGGCCGGGCGGTAGACGCCAGCGGCCACACCTTCCTGTGGATGGATACAATCGCTTGAATATGCCGGAAAACTGACTAGGGAGTCACAGGCTGTCCACAGCCTGCCCACAGGGATATCACAGGATTTCCAACGCGGGCCAAAGTCGGGCGCTTGCTGCATAGCGGGTTCTGGCTCAAGGTCAAGGGGTCGAGAGGGACTGCAGCCCTGGCTGGCCGGGAAACCGGACAGCAGATGGAGCAGAAGGTTCCCGGACCGACGGCGACGGGGCGACCCGGCGCCTGGGTTCGAGGACACCGGCGTGACGGAAACCTGCGGGGAAGCCCGCGTTCGAAGTCACACCGACCTTGCGATACAGGTCCGAAAGGGCCTGGAATGAGGGCGACGCCGCGGCCTGCCGCAGCGCCGCCCTCTTGCCATGCGCGGCCCCTTGCTGGAGCGGCATGCTGCATCGCGTCGTGGCGTGCGGGGGGCCCTGAGCCCCTCCCCGTTTAACCATTTGGCGCCAGAGCTTGACCATAGTGTCCCCAATTCGGGGAGCGAACGACCCATGCCGATCAACAGGGACCTCCGACGCGACGCGCTGCTCGCGCTGATTCTGACGATCAGCTTCGCCGCCAGCGCCCTGTTCTGCGTCGCCCTGACCCGGGAGAGCGGCGGGGTTGCGACCCTGTGGCTGCCCAGCGGCCTGATGGCTGCGGGCTTTGTCCTGCTCCCGCTGCGCCGTGCAGCCTGGCTGGCGGCCGGATGCACCCTGGCCGGCGTTTTGGTGAACCTCGCCGTCGGCGCGCCTGTGGACGCCCTACCCCTGTTCGCGGGGCTGAACCTGTTCGAAGCCGGCATGGCCGCCCTGATCATCCGACGGATCTGTGGCCAGCGGCGCCGGATCGCTGACCTGGCGACCCTGTTGCGCATCGCTCTGTTCGCCATCGTGCCAACCACCGCCCTGACCGCTATCCTGGCCGGCGCCTTGCTGGGCTATCTGACCCAGTCGACGCCCCAGATCGTCATCGGCTGGTTCACCGCCAACGCCCTGGGCATGGCGATCAGCCTGCCGGCCGTCATGCTGCTGGCCGACCGCCGCGCGGGCCATGACTCTCGCCGCGCCCCGGCCGAGCAGATCACCATCTATGGCCTCGTGGCGCTGTTGAGCGCTGTCGCCTACCTGCCCCACAGCTTTCCGACGCCCATGCTGCTGACGCCCGCCCTGGTCGCGGCCGCCTTCCGGCTTGGTCCCCGCGGCGTCGCGCTGTCGGCGCTGATGATGGCCATCATCGCCACCACCATGGTTTCTCTGGGGCCAGCCTATCACGGCGCGCTCAGCCAGCCGCAACGCATCCTCAACCTGCAGTTCATCATCGCTACGGCGCTGTTCACCAGCCTGTCGGTGGCCCTGATCCTGTCCGAGCAGGCGCGTACACGGCGGATGCTCGCCATGCGCACCCGGGCGGCCAAGCGCGCCCAGGACCGGGCCCAGGCGGCCGGGGCGGCCAAGGGGGAATTCCTGGCCACCATGAGCCATGAAATCCGCACGCCGATGAATTCCATCCTTGGCTTCACCCAGACCCTTCGTCGCCGACAGGACCTGCCCGACGAGGCGCGCCGTCAGCTAGAGCTCATCCACCGGGCCGGGGGATCTCTCCTGGCGGTGGTCAACGACATCCTCGACTACTCCCGTCTGGAGACCGGGGAAGTGGAGCTGGCCCTCGCCCCCAGGACGCCCAGGGCCGTGGCCCAGGACACCCTGGAGATCATCTCCCCCTCGGCCGAGGCCAAGGGCCTTGAGCTGCTCCTGGAGGAGGTCGGCCCCACGGATCTGCCGGTCATGGTGGACGATCTTCGGGTGCGGCAGATCCTGTTGAACCTGCTGGGCAATGCGGTGAAGTTCACCGCCGCCGGGCAGGTCCGGCTCAAGATCACCGCCCGCGACCAGGGGCCGGACGTCCTGCTGCGCTTCGAAGTGCAGGACACCGGCGTCGGCATCCCCCGTGAGCTGATGCACCGGCTGTTCCGCCGCTTCTCCCAGGCCGACTCCTCCGTCGGTCGGGCCTTTGGCGGCTCAGGTCTGGGCCTGGCGATCTGCAAAGGCCTGGTGGAGGCCATGGGCGGCCTGATCGGGGTCAAGAGCCAGCCGGGCTCGGGCTCGGTCTTCTGGTTCGAGATCGTCGCTGAGCATGCCGCCGCCGCGCCGGAGGTGGCCGAGCCCGCCCATGCCGACGCCCTGGGTCAAATCAGGGTGCTGCTGGTGGATGATCACGCTATGAACCGGGACCTGGGCGCGACCGTCCTGGATCTGCTGGGCTGCGAGGTTGAACTGGCCTGCGACGGGGCCGAGGCGGTTGAAGCCGCCAGCGCGGGCGGCTTTGACGTGATCCTGATGGATATCCACATGCCGGTCATGGATGGTGTGGAGGCGACCCGCAGAATCCGCGCCCTGGGTGGCGAGGCCGGGCAAGTCCCCATCATCGCCATGAGCGCCGATGTCATGCCCGAAATGATGGAGCGTTGCCGTCGCGCGGGCATGTCTGACACCTTGGGCAAGCCCATTCAGATTGAGTCCCTCCATGCGGCGCTCGCGCGATGGACGCAGGCCCCGGCCGACCGGGACGCAGCGACCACCCTCCCCGCTGTCGCCTGACACGCAAACGTCTCGGCGCGCAAGCGGCTTGGCGCAGGCCCGACGGAGCCCTACCTATAGGGCGGGCTTGTTCTCGGGGGATTTCATGGGACTTCTACGGCATCTCGGCATCGCTCTGGCCGCCCTGGTCTGCGCCTGCGCGCCAGCGGCCGACACCGACGACGTCACGGGCGCTGAAGGCCTCA
Organism: Phenylobacterium sp.; assembly: GCF_030693405.1. Taxonomy (GTDB): domain Bacteria; phylum Pseudomonadota; class Alphaproteobacteria; order Caulobacterales; family Caulobacteraceae; genus Phenylobacterium. The sequence goes on along the minus strand of NZ_JAUYAW010000051.1, from coordinate 6,095 downwards.
CCACCCTCCGGTTCGCCACCGACTGGCGGGCCCAGGCCGAGCACGGCGGCTTCTATCAGGCGCTGGCCACCGGCGAGTATGAGAAGCGCGGCCTGAAGGTGGAGATCATCCAGGGCGGACCTGGCGTCAATGTCCCCCAACTGCTGGCCGCCGGCGCGGTGGACATGGGCATGGGCTCCAACAGCTTCATTGTCCTCAACCTCGCTCAGGAAAAGGCGCCGGTGAAGGCCGTCGCGGCCTTCATGCAGAAGGACCCGCAGGTTCTGATCGCGCACCCTGATCAGGGGATCGAGACCATCGCCGACCTCAAGGGCCGGCCGATCCTGTTGTCGGACGCCTCGGTCACCGCCTTCTGGGTGTGGCTGAAGGCCAAGTACGGATTCACCGACGACCAGGTGCGCAAATACACCTTCAATTCCGCCCCCTTCCTCTCGGACAAGCGCGTGGCCCAGCAGGGCTATGTGACGTCTGAGCCCTATACGATCGAGAAGGAGGCGGGCTTTGCGCCCAAGGTCTTCCTGCTCGCCGACAACGGCTATCCCGGCTACGCCACCATGGTGCTGGCCAGGGACCAGCTGATCGCCGACAATCCCGAGGCGGTCCGCGCCTTCGTGGAAGGCAGCATCGCCGGCTGGCGATCCTATCTGGAGGGCGATCCGGCCCCGGGCGACGCCCTGATAAAGGCCGACAATCCGGAAATGACCCAGGATGTGCTCGACCAGGCCCGGGAGAAGCTCAAATCCTACGGCATCGTCGATGGCGGCGAGCCGGCCATGACCGGGCGGATGACCGAGGCCCGCTGGACCGAGTTCCTGGAGATGGCCAAGGCGCAAGGGGTCTATCCCGCCGATCTGGACGGGGCTTCGGCCTACACCCTCGACTTCCTGCCCTAGGCCGCATCACGGATGGAGCCGTTCGTCGCCGAACTGGCGAAAGTTGAGGTTGAGTACCCGGGGTCGGGCCTGGCCCTCGGGCCTCTCGACCTCGCCCTCTCGCCGGGCGAGATCACCGCTCTGGTCGGTCCATCCGGCTGTGGGAAGTCCACGGCCCTTCGGCTGCTGGCCGGACTGGAGAGTCCCACCCGGGGCCAGGTGCGCCGTACCGCAAGGCGCGGCGAAAGCGCGGTGGTTTTCCAGGCGCCGACCCTGGCCCCGTGGCTGTCGGCCCGGGACAATGTGGCCCTGCCTCTGGAATTGTCAGGCATCGCCCGGCGCGAGGCCCGCACCCGCGCCGAGGCTGCGCTAGCCCGGGTCGGCCTGGCCGGCGCAGCCGGGGCGCGGCCGGCCCAGCTGTCCGGCGGCATGGCCATGCGGGTCTCCCTGGCCCGCGCCCTGGTGACCGAACCCCGGCTGCTCCTGCTCGATGAACCCTTTGCGGCCCTTGACGAGATCACCCGCCGGGCCCTGGCCGATGATGTGCTGCGGCTCTGGGCCGAGACTCGGCCGGCCATCGTCTTCGTCACCCACAGCGTGGAAGAGGCCGTCTATATGGCCAGCCGCGTCGTGGTGTTCAGCCGCGGTCCGGGGCGGATCGCCGGCGAGATGAGCGTGGCGGGCCCCACCCCGCGGCCGGAGGGCTTCCGCACCACGGCCGGCTTCCGGGCGACGGTGGAGGCGGTTTCGACGGTGCTGGCCAAGGGCATGGAGGCGCCGGCATGAAACGCCTCACCGACATCCTCGCGCCGCTGGTGCTGATCATAGCTCTGCTGGGCGCCTGGGAGGCCGCCTGCCGGCTCCTGGAAGTTCCGGCCTATTTCCTGCCCACGCCGAGCGCGGTGGTCGCCAGCCTCTGGGCCGACGCCCCGACCCTGGCGGCTTCAGCCTACAACACCCTGGCCATGGCCCTGGCGGCCCTGGTCCTGGCCAGCCTGTCGGCCCAGGCCCTGGCGCTCATGGTGGCGCTCAGCCCCATCCTGGAGCGGGCCATCAAGCCTCTGGCCGTGGTCCTGCAGGTCACACCCGTCGTGGCCATCGCCCCCCTGGTGGTGATCTGGGCGGGTATCGACAACCCTGAGCGGGCGATCATCGCCCTGGCCGCCCTGGTCGCCTTCTTTCCGATCTTCTCCGGCGCGATCACCGGGCTGAAGGCGGCTGATCCGGATCTGGAACGTCTGTTTGACCTCTATGGCGCGGGCCGGGTGAAGCGGCTGGTGCGCCTGCGCCTGCCCTCGGCGGTGCCCTTCCTGCTGGAGGGCCACAAGGTGGCTGCGGGCCTGGCCCTGATCGGAGCTGTGGTGGCCGAGTTCGTGGCGGGTTCCGGCGGCGCGCAGGGGCTTGCCTGGCGAATCCTGGAGGCCGGCAATCGCCTGCAGACCGCCCGCATGTTCGCCGCCCTCGTGGTCCTGGGTCTCATGGGCGCCCTGCTCTATGCGGGCCTGGCGCGCCTCGAACGCTCCGGCCTGCGCTGGTGGCGCGGCCGTTAGCCGCGGGTTAAGCCGCCGCCCCTAGAACAGAGGGGCATGATCTCGACTCGCGTCCTCACCCCCTTGGCTGCCGGCCTGCTGCTGGCGAGCGCCGCTGCGGCGTCCGCCCAGACCGTGGTGCAGGATCGCTATGGTCCGCCGCCGGCCGCCGCCGCGTATCAGGTCCAGCAGGGCGTCAGCGCCTATGGCGGCCAGATGCTCGGCTGGGCTGGCAAGCGGAGCCCTGCGCCCGACCAGGCCGCTATTGCCGCGCAGGCCCGCCCCGAACCCATGGCTCTGGCGCGGCAGTTCGCGCCGCAGGCCATCGCCGCCCCAACGCCCGCCCCGCGCCCGGCGTCCGGCGTCCAGCCCGGCTACGAGCCGGTGCTTCGCGCGCCCCTGCCGCCCGCCGCCGATCCCGCCCCTGATCTCCTGGGCGGCCCGCCTTCTGGCCCCCTGCCCACCAGCATCTATGGTCAGGCCCCAGCCGCCGCACAGGCGCCTGCCGCCCCCCGCGCCTACGCCCAGGCGTCCGCAGCGCCCCGAGCCGGCGGCAGCCAGCTTTATTCTCTGCACCGGGAGTACGGCATGACCCCCGACGCCATCCCCGCGCCGCCTGCCGGGGATAACTTCATCCTGGTCGGCCCCCCTGACTCGCCCGAGGCCCCGGGCGATGAGGACGAGCCCGCCCAGGGTCTTGATCGTCAGTTCTGAGTTCCGCCATGACCCGGTCCAAGCTTCACGACCTGATCGCCCTCGCCAATGAGCCATCCAGCGCCCGTCGGCGGGAGTTGCTGCGCGGGGTGACCGACCTGTTCTTCGTCGGCGATGGCGACCACGGGACGTCCGAACTCGCCCTGTTCGACGACGTGATGGGCCAGCTGGCCAGCGACATGGAAGAAGCGGTTCGCGAGGAGCTGTCCCGGCGCCTCGCCGGCGCGTCGGCCCCGCCCCGGCACCTGTTGCGGGATCTGGCGCGTGACACGGCCATTTCGGTCGCTGAGCCCATCCTCACCGGCTCCTCCGCCCTGACCGACGACGACCTGCTCGCCGTCGCCCACACCCGCGGCCAGGACCACCTGCGCGCCATCAGCCAGCGGCGTCAGGTCTCGGCGGCCGTCACCGAAGCCATTGTCGAGCGTGGGGACGACCGCACCCTCGACACTCTCCTGCGCAACGACGGCGCTGAACTCTCGCGCGAGACCCATGAGCGGGTGATCGACCGGGCCATGGCCAATGCTGACCTGCATGCCGCGGTGGTCAGCCGCCGCGCGGTGCCGGTCGACCTGTTGAACGAGATGTATTTCGTCGTCGAGGCCCAGCTGCGAGACGCCATCCGCGACCGCAACAGCGAGGTTGATCCCGAGGCCCTGGAGGCCGCCCTGGCGGCCAGCCGCAAGAGCCTGGCCACCCGCGACGGGGCCCTGCCCGACGACTATGAGGAGGCCGAGCGCGCCGTGCGCCTGCTGAAGCTGCGCAACGGTATCACCCCGCCGGTGCTGGCGGCCTTCCTGCGCAACCGCGAGACCACCAAGTTCCTGGTGGCGCTCTGCGAACTGGCCGATATCGACTTCGGCACGGCGCGGAAGATCCTGGAGCGACGCGACCTGGACGCCCTGTCCATCGTCTGCAAGGCCGCCGGCTTCGAGCGCTCGCTCTACCTGACCTTCGCCGTTCTCATTCTCGACCGGGAGGCCAACGCCATGGGCCGCGCCCGGGAGTATGGCGAACTGTTCGAGGCCCTGCCGCGGGAGGCCGCCCAGCGCACCATCCGCTTCTGGCGCATCCGCCGCCAGACCGGCGACGTGGCGGCGGCCTAAGGCGCGGCGGCCGCTGCGGCCGCACTCGGCTGCTGGTAGCGGATCGGCAGCGTGATACGGCCGCCTACCGTCGGAAGTCCTTCAGCGCTCCAGACTGACGTCTGGAACGCACCCGTCAGACCAAGCGCCGCAGCCCCAAAACCGAGTCCCTCAGGTGTTTCGGACCGAACGGCGCAGTCGCTGAGCCGGCCACCCTCGGCGATGTCGCAATCCACAAGTATCCTGGCCTCGGACACGCCTGCCGCGCGGGCGGCTGCAGGATAGCTCGCAGCGAACATCTCGCCGGTCGGCATGCTGCGCCAAGTTGGCCGGCCAACGACCGGGGAGCCCCCTTCCGCCATCCTGGGATCAAAGGCGACGGTGTAGCTGACCTCAATGCCCTTGACCTGCTCTTCGAGCCCAGCAGGCGGCTCCAAGACGAAATGGTCGCTTAGGGTTCGGGCCGCAGCTCCAAAGGCGTAGCCACGGGGCTCTTCATTGACGATCAAGCAGCGCTTGAGGCGGTAATCCTCCTGAATATAGCAACGCACGGAAGCTGCGCCGGTCGCGCCATCCCTGGCCGCCTTGGCGGGATAGGCCGCGGCCGTCTGCGCCGCCGTGGGCGCCGCCGCCCAGGTGGGCTGAGTGAGAACGCGGTGGTTGAGCACCGCAGTAGCAGCGGAGTGTCCAGACAGGTGGCTTCCGATCCGAGGCCCACCATGGTCGAAGACAATGTGCACCGCGACCCGGCCTTCGACCGCGACACCGTCGAGTCTCTCGGGCGTCACGCGAAGCTGCGGCGCGATGGCGATGGCGGCTGATCCAAAGCCATTGCCTGATGGTTTCTCGCTCAGGACTTCGCACCCATACAAGGCGCCCTGCAGACTCACCCGACACCCAATTGTGGCGTCACCCGAGACGCTTTTCTGGAACGCCTCAGTTGGGTAGACAGACATGATCATTTCACCCGTGGGTCTACGGACCCAGTCGGGCGGCGTGCGAACCGGTTCGGCGGACGCTGCAAGGCTGGTGGCGGAAAGGACGACGCCAGCTAGACCGCCAACTAAGAAACGAAACGCCACTGTACACCCCCACACCAGTTTTCCGCCACCATGGCATGTGGGATATCGACTCAACAGCCCTGAGTGGCGGCCCCCCCCAAGATTTTAAGCCGCTGGAGGACGAAAAGGTCTGTCTGGTGAAGACGTTGTGACTAGACCCCGTCGCGGGGGACCGCGCGGACGCGGAGGCGCTCCATGGCGTCGATGGCGATCAGGGTGAAGGAGCGCAGGCCTTCTTCGGCGAAGACGTCCAGGGCCGCCTGCAGGGCGAGCGCCGCCGAGGCGCGCTCGCCGCGATCCTTGCCGGTGATGTCCAGGCGCGCCTCATAGATCCGCGCCAGATTGACCTGGGCCAGCGCCCAGCTGACCGGATCGACGCCAGCCCGGCGATGGGCCAGCTCGATCTTGAAGGCCGCTTCGGCGGCGTCCAGGACCGCCAGGTCGCCCGAGAGTTCCGCCGACCGGGCCAGGCACAGGGCGCGGCCATTGGAGGCCTCGGCCCGCAGGGCGAGCGCTGGCGCATCGGCCAGGACGAGTCCTGCCCGCTCATAGCAGGTGACGGCCTGTTCGAAGGCCCGTTCGCCAGCGGTGGCTTCGCCCAGAATCTGCAGGGCCAGGCCAAGGGCCGCCTGCATCCGCGCCCAGTCCAGGGGGCTGTGATCGCGGGCCAGGTCCTCGACCACGTCGGCGAGACAGGTGACGGCTTCCAGGATCTGCTCGATATCGCCGCTGACCTCGCCCATCAGGGCCAGGATCTGTCCGCGCAGCGCCGCGGCGCGGGCATGGGCCAGGGGCTCATAGGCGCCGTCGAGGCCATCGGCCACATCGGCGGCC
>NZ_JAUYAW010000050.1 GCF_030693405.1 Phenylobacterium sp. | reverse complement strand
GGCCGCGCCTGAGCGCCATGGGGATCATGCAGGCTCAGGCATAGGCGATCAGCCGCCCAAGCGCGCCGACGCACAGCCAGATCGACAGGGAGCCCACGGCCATCAGCCGGCCGGCCAGGGGCGGGTCTGCCTCCCAGCTGGCCATCCGCCTGCGCCACAACCATCGGAACAGCACAGCGTGAACCAGACCCAGGGCGATCAACGCCATCTTGGCGCGAAAGATGTCGGAGCCGACCATTGGCCCCGCGTCAGCGGCGAACATCACCGATCCGCTGGCGGCGAGCAGAATGAGGCCTGCCACCGCCCATGGCGTCAACGCTCTGACGAGGGGCTCGACAGGAAGGCCGCGCCACAGCCCCGCCAGTCTCAAATCAACAACGCCGATGCCGCCGACCAGCAGGACGAGGCCCAGCAGGTGCGCCACATTGGCGACCGGATAGGCCACGGCTGACCCGCGGGCCCATTGGCCGAGCGCCGAGGCCTCCAGCAGAGCGGCCAGGGCCTCCAAGGCTCAGCGCAGCTCGACGGTCTTCCCGGCCGCCGTGATCCGTTCCAGCCGAAGCTCGGCCGTCCCGTCCCGGCGGGCATAGCCCTCCAGGGTCACGACCTTGCCAGGCCCCAGCATGTCGCGGGTCAGGCCGCGGGCCTCCATGCGCGACACAGGCGCCAGGATGACGTCCCAGGTCTTGCCCTCGTGGGCGACCTTGGCCATCCCATGGGGATTGCCCCAGGTCACATCGGTCAGAGGCGCGGTCACCCGGACGGTCTCGGTGGCGTCATAGGAACTCCAGCCATGGTGGGCGAGGCCGGCGGCGGGGGCGGCGGCCATCGCCAGGGCGGCGGCGGCGATCATCAGGGTCTTGCGCATGACGGGCTCCGGGTCTGGGGATTTCAGGATAACGCGGATCGGGGTGGCGCCAGATCAAGGACCTGTGAGGGCCTAGAGCCGGCGATAGATCATGGTGGAGCCGTCTTCCAGCTTGCCCCGCAGACCCGCCCAGGCGCCGGCGGAGTCGTACCAGTTGTCGATCTCGGCCTCTCCTCGCAGGGTCCAGCGGGTGGCGGGGATGGACTGGCCATTGGCCAGCTCGACGTTGTCCTGGCCCGCCCGGGCGGCGCGGATCCGCATCAGCTTGCCCAGTTGCGGATTGAATAGCGGGCGGTTGAAGGCCGCGGTGTTCCAGTGGGTGAGCGGCGCGGCCGAGGCCGGCGCGCTCAGCCGCCCCCCCGGTCCTTCAATACTCACGCCGCCGGCCGAGGCCTCGGCCCGGACCTGCTCGACCTTGCCGTTGGTTTCGGTACGGGTGGTCAGGCTCGCAAACCGGTCGCCCTGCCAACGCTCCGTCGCGGTATGGGCGTAGCGGAAGATGGGCACCGGGCCGAGCCTCACCCGCATCTCCACCTCGGTGCTGACGCTCAAGCCGCCGCCTGCGCTGGTGAACCGCATCACATGCTCGCCCACCTTGTCCTTGCCCCGATAGACGGCGAAGGCCAGCCGGCCATTGGCAGGCGCAGCGGCGAAGGCGGCAGGCGCGGCCAGCGCGCCAAGGCCCCCGGCGAGAAGGCCGCGGCGGCTCAGGGTCATCAGTTCAGGCAGGGTCACGTCAAGGTCTCCGCAGATTGCGCCATCAGGCGGACTATCGATGGTACGGCGGGGAGGCGCCTAGGGATGCCGGGCTTGAGCCTCCGCCAACCCTAGCAAGGGCGCACGAAAAAGGGGCGGCCCATGGGACCGCCCCGATCATCGTAACGTCGGGCCGATTTACATACCGGTCCGGTCGGCGGCGTCCTGAGCGGCTTCGGCCGTGTTGTCGGCGGCCTCTTCGGTGGCCGCAGCGGTGCGGTCGGCGGCGGCCGCGGCGCTGTCAGCCACGCTGTCGGCGGCGGCGCGCGAGCTCTCGGCGGCCTCGGCTGCGGCGTTCTGGGCGCTGGCTGCGGCGTTTTCGACCATGGCTTCAGCCCGGCCGGTGTCGCGGGCCATCTCCAGATCAGCGGCGTCATCGCCGCTGTTGCCGAAGATGAAGAACATGCCGACCAGGGCGACGATGGCGACGATGCCGGCAACCCACCAGCCGGCCGAGCCGCCGCTCTTGTGGACAACCTCGCGCTGGACCGGGGGCGGATCGCGACGGTCAGTATTGGGATCGTAGGTCATGCTTCTCTCCTCAGGGCAGACCGGCTTGGCCGTGTCTGGCTGCGGAGGAGAACGTCGGTAGATCAGGCCGGTTCCGCCGGGTCAGCTCCGCCTCAGCACAAGGGTCGACCAGGCGTCGCGGTTCAGGCGGGTGACCAGAACAAACCCGCGGGAGCGATAGGCCGCCAGAACCCGGCGCGCCTGGGAGCGCAGCAGGCCTGAGAGGATGGCCACGCCGCCGGGGCGCAGGGCGCCTTTGATGTCCTGGGACAGCATGACCAGGGGCGCGGCCAGGATGTTGGCGAAGACCAGATCATAAGGGGCATGCGCCCGGACCAGCCGGTGGCCAAGGCCCGAGGCGTGGACGAAGCGGGCGCGGGCCTGGTTGAGGATCGCGTTCTCTCGGGCGATGCGCACCGAGGGGCGGTCGATGTCGGTGCCCACGGCCACCGGCGAGCCCGTCTTGGCCGCGGCGATGGCCAGGACGCCCGTGCCGGCGCCCACGTCCAGCACGCGATTGAAACGGCCGCGCTTCAGCAGGGCGTCATAGGCCAGCAGGCAGCCCACCGTGGTGCCATGGTGCCCGGTGCCGAACGCCGCGCCGGCCTCGATCCTCAGATTGACCGCATTGGGGGGCGCGAGGCCCCGGTCATGCGCGCCATAGATGAAGAAGCGCCCGGCTCGCACCGGCGGCAGGCCCGACAGGGCCATGGCCAGCCAGTCGGCGTCCGCCAGCACTTCGGTGGAGACCACGAGCCCCCCGTGGCCCTCAAGCACCTCCCGGAGGGAGTCGGCCTCGGCCTGTTCGGTGGGAAAGGCGTCGATGCGCCAGACGTCGCGGTCCTCATCCTCCTCGAGGATGGAATAGGTCACCGCCTCCAGGCCCGGATGGGCGTCGATGGTCTCGGCGGCGGCTTCGGCGACCTTTCGCGGTCCCCGGGCGATGATCTGAACAGCGTCGTGCGTCATGCGCCTCCTCTAGAGGCGCAGGATCGAGATGGCGAGAGGCAAGGCTCAGGAGGCGTCGAGGGTCGCCACTTCCATAGGCGCTGCGGACACAGGGGTCGGCGCATCGGCGCGGTGAACGATCTGGGGGCCCAGCACGGCCTCCTCGAAGGTGATGTCGGGCTTGAACGCCGCGCCCATCAACAGGCCGCTGGCCGCCGCCAGGGTGATACCGTGAAACAGAGCCTTCATATGCGCCTCCTTGCGGCGGCTTAAGCGCGTGAGGCCGCAGACGGTTTCACACGCGCGGACCTCAGGCCGGCGCCAGCCCCCGGCGGCCGAACACCGGCGCGCGGTCGGGCGTCGACCAGTCCAGCCGATCCTCCGGCTCAGGCGCCGCAGCCGACCTGGCCCTTGAGACCGAACGTGGCGCACGCGCGGCGCTATGCGCCCCGACAGGCAGGGGACCCAGCAGCCGCCCCATGGCCGTCACCGCCAGCACCCAGGGCAGGCTGTTGTGGGCCAGGATGAAGCTCTCCGAGAAGATCTGCAGGGTGAAGACAGCCAGCATCATCACCGCCCAGTTGGCGTCGCCGGTGCGACCTTGGCGGACCAGGGCGGCGAGGGCGGCGGCGCCCAGCGCCAGGGCGAAGAGGGCCACGCCGACCGCGCCCAGCTGCACCAGCAGGTCCATCCAGCCGCTATGGGCGGTGGGCACGGTCCAGCCGAGCTGATGGCGGATCCACTTGGCCGGGCTGGAGTCTTCGGTCCAGAAGGCGGCGAACCCGTACCCCTGCAGGGGCCGAGCCTCGGCGGCGGCCATCACCGCGCTCCAGATGTCGGTGCGGCCGGTCAGGGAGGCGTCCTTGCCCAGGGCCTCGAACAGGAGGTCGGGGGCCAGAGCGTAGAGCCCGCCCATCACCCCGCCGAGGGTGACGCCGAGCCAGATCAGCGCCACCGCCGCCGCTGGGCCGCGGTTCATCAGGGTCAGGCCGGCTCCCAGGCCGAGCGCCAGGGCCAGGGCCAGCAGGGAGGTCTTGGACTGGGTCATGATGATCAGACCGACGCAAAGCGCCAGGGTTCCGACCCACAGCAGCCTTCGGCCCGGGCTCAGGGCGGCGGCGGCCGCGCAGGTCAGTGCGCCATAAACCATGGTCGCGCCCATCTGGTTCTTTTCGTACCAGAGCCCCCGCCAGGCGCCGGCGTTGACGTCCGAATGCACGCCCAGGCTCGGCAGGGCCAGGGACACAGCGTAGCTGCCGACGGCCAGGATCAGGAAGCTCGCAGCCATCAATTCGGCCAGCGCGCGGCCGTCATAGCGGGCCACCAGGTAGAGGCCAAACAGGGTCGAGGCCGCCACCGCGATGGCCCGTCGCTGGGAGACGCCGGGATCGATGGACCAGGTCACTGACAGGGCCGCCCACAGCACCAGCGCCCCGAGCAGCAAGGCGGGAAACCACATGCGGGCCATCTGAGGCGCGCGCAGCAGGGCGAGCGCGCCTGCGGCCGCATAGACGGGCAGCCACATGAGCCGCAGGATCGCATTGGAGTCGCCGCCGGTCTGCTCGGGGTCGAGGACAGGTCCGATCAGGGCGTTGGACATCATCAGGATGAGGCCCAGGGTCACCAGGCCTTCCATCAGCCGTATCGCCGTGAGCCGGTCTGACCGCGCGTCCATGCCCTGCCTGTGCCGATCTGGTCCAGGCGGACGCCTGGGACGGAGATTCACGGTCAAGCTTGCAAGCTGCGGCCCATCGCCTTCGCACCCTCGGCGGCCTTGGCGTGTTAGGCTTCACAGGAAGGAGGAGTCAGATGAGCAAGTACAAACCCCTGTCCGACCGCCTGTCGCAGCACGCCGCCGACCGCTGGAGCGCGAGCTTCGCCGAGCTGGAAGAGGTCCTGGGCTTCCCCCTGCCCAAGAGCGCCCGGGAGCAGAACGCCTGGTGGCGGGGCGGGGAGAAGCCGCATCACAGCGCCTGGACCGAACCGGGCTGGCGGGTGCTCGATCTGGATCGCGAAGCGGAGACTGTCGTGTTTGGCCGCGATCAGGACGCGACGGCCGCCTCGGCCGCGTCCGCCGCCGGACTGCCGGCGCCGACTGCTCCCGAGGCGAAACCGACCCAGGCCGCCAAGCGGGTCTTGCCCGCCGCCGTGGTGGGTGGGGCTGCGGCCCTGCTGGCCGGCGGCGTCGCGGTGCTGGCGGGCTTCCTGGCGCGGCGCAAGGGCGAACCCTGGCGTTGAGGGGCGGTCAGGCGGCCGGGGCCTTCTCGACGAAGGAGTCGATGACCTTCTTGTCGCCGGCCTTGTCGAAGGCGACGGTGAGCTTGTTGCCCTCGATGGTGCGGACCTGACCATAGCCGAACTTTTGGTGAAACACCCGGTCGCCCTTGGCGAACCCGCTGCTGGAAGCGGAGGGATCCGAGACCGCCACGAGACGGCCTTCGCCCTCGATCACCTGCTGGCGGCCTGGGTGGCTGCCCTGATAGCCGCGGTCCTGGGCGCGTCGCCAGCCGGGCGAGGAATAGCCTGAACCGAAGCTGGGGCTCTCGTCCCAGCGGCTGCCGTGCTGCTGCATGCCTGGGCCGCCGCCGTAATAGCCGGTGTCCGACGCGGCCTCCACATGGGCGATCGGCAGCTCGTCGACGAAGCGTGAGGGCAGTTGGCTGGTCCAGCGGCCATAGACCTGGCGGTTGGCGGCGAACGAAACGTGGGCCTGCTCGCGGGCCCGCGTGATCCCCACATAGGCCAGGCGCCGTTCCTCCTCGAGACCCTTCTCGCCGCTCTCGTCCATGGAGCGCTGCGAGGGGAAAACGCCTTCTTCCCAGCCGGGCAGGAAGACCAGTGGGAACTCGAGCCCCTTGGCCGAGTGCAGGGTCATGATCTGCACGGCGTCCTCGCCAGCCCCACGATCGAGGTCCATCACCAGGGAGACGTGCTCCAGATAGGCGCCGAGCGTCTCGAAATTCCCCATGGACTGGACCAGCTCTTTGAGGTTCTCCAGCCGCGTCTGGGCGGTCGGCGTCTTGTCCAGGCGCAGGGCGTCGGTATAGCCGCTCTCCTCCAGCACCATCTCGGTCAGGCGGCTGTGGTGCTGGGTCTCGCCCTGCGCCCGCCAGCGGTCGAGATCGCGCAGGAAGTTGGCCAGGGATGTGCGGGTCCGCGCCGCCAACTCGTCGGTCAGCACGATCTGCCGCGCGGCTGTGGCGGCCGAGACGCCGTTCAGCCGGGCGATCTGCAGCAGCTTCTGGACGGTGGTCTCACCGATTCCGCGCTTGGGGACATTGACGATCCGCTCAAAGGCCAGGTCGTCGTCCTCGGACTGGATCAGCCGCAGATAGGCGTGCGCATCGCGGATCTCGGCACGCTCGAAGAAGCGCGGGCCCCCCACCACCGTGTAAGGGATCTGGAGCAGAACGAACCGCTCTTCAAAGGCGCGCATCTGGAACGAGGCGCGCACCAGTATGGCCATATCCTTGTAGGGGCGCGGATCGCGCTCGGTCGTTCCCTTGCGGGCGCGCTCGATCTCGTCGGCGATCAGCCGGCTCTCGGCCTCGCCGTCCCAGACCCCGCGGACCACCACCTTCTCGCCGCCGTCGGCCTCGGTCCACAGGGTCTTGCCCAGGCGCGACTTGTTGGTGGCGATCAGCCCTGAGGCCGCCCCCAGAATGTGGCTGGTGGAGCGGTAGTTGCGCTCCAGCCGGATAACTTTCGACCCCGGAAAATCCCGCTCGAAGCGCAGGATGTTGTCCACCTCGGCGCCGCGCCAGCCATAGATCGACTGGTCGTCATCGCCGACGCAGCAGACGTTCTGGCGCTTCTGGGCCAGCAGGCGCAGCCACAGATACTGGGCCACATTGGTGTCCTGGTACTCGTCCACCAGGATGAATTTGAAGCGGTCGTGATACTCGGCCAGCACGTCGGGCTGCGAGGTGAAGATGGTGATGTTGTGCAGCAATAGGTCGCCGAAGTCGCAGGCGTTCAGCACCCGCAGCCGCTCCTGATAGAGCCGATAGAGCGCCTGGCCGCGGTTGTTGGCAAAGGCCGCGCCCTCGGCCGGCGGCAGGCGGTCGGGCGTCCAGCCGCGGTTCTTCCAGTGGTCGATCAGGCCGGCCAGGGCCTTGGCCGTCCAGCGCTTGGAATCGATGTTCTCGGCTTCCAGCAGCTGCTTGAGCAGCCGCTCCTGATCGTCGGTGTCGAGAATGGTGTAGCTGGACTTCAGGCCCACCAGCTCGGCGTGGCGGCGCAGGATCTGGGCGGCGACGGAGTGGAAGGTGCCCAGCCATCGCAGGCCCTCGGCCTGGGGGCCGATGATGGCGGCGATCCGCTCGCGCATCTCCCGGGCGGCCTTGTTGGTGAAGGTGACGGCCAACAGCTCCCAGGGCTTGGCGCGGCCCGTGGCCAGGATGTGGGCCAGCCGCGTCGTCAGCACCCGGGTCTTGCCGGTGCCGGCCCCGGCCAGGACGAGGACGGGACCCTCCACCGTCTCCACGGCTTCCCGCTGCTCGGGGTTCAGGCCTTGCAGATAGCCGGGCGCATGACCCGGCCCGCCCACGCGGGCGAGGTCGCTGATTTTCGGGGCGGGGACGGGAACTGATTCAGGCGCAGGCATGAGAACGTATGTAGCACACGCTGGCGCCGGCTTAAGGCCCTCAGGCCAGCATCCAGTCCCCCAATGTGGATGAGGTCACCCCCACCAGGATCATCTGGGCGCCGCCGACCATGCTGATCACCGTGTCGGCGCCTGAGAAGCCGAGGGTCCAGCTCGTGCCAGGATCAAAGCGCACCCGGTCGCCCTCGGCGCTGTTGAAGTCCAGCACCCGGTCGATCCCGGCCTCGCCGAAGGTGTTGAAGATGTCTGCGCCAGGACCGCCGCTGATCGTATCATCGCCCCGGTCGCCGGAAATCCAGTCGTTGCCCGGTCCGCCGTAGAGAACATCGTCCCCCTGGCCGCCGCGGATCAGGTCGTTCCCGTCTCCGCCATGCCCGGTGTCATTGCCGAGATTGCCATAGACGATGTCGTCCCCGGCCTCGCCATGCAGCAGATCCTGGTCCTTGCCGCCCACCACCCAGTCATCGCCGCCGCCGCCCCACAGGGTGTCGTTTCCGGCGTTGCCGTGCATGTCGTCGAAGTCGCGCCCGCCCCAGATCTGGTCGGCGCCGTCCATCCCGCGCAGGAAGCCGCGCCCATCGCCGCCGCGGATCAGGTTGTCGGCGCTGTTGCCCAGGATTGTGTCGGCGCCCGGCCCGGCGATGACGTTCTCGATGACGGTGTTGTGGGCGATCCCCAGATTGTCGGTCCAGGTATAGGTCTCGGGCTTCAGGATGTGCTCGTTGAAGAACGCCTGCGCCCACGGAAAGCGAACCAGCATCTCGGCGATCTGCGCCTGGGCTGAAAACTGGGCGATGGAGGAATAGGCCCCCGGCGTCAGGTCGATCACCGACCCCCGGCTGTGGTTCGACAGGTCGAAGGTGTCGATCCCGCCAGCGTCGTAGATGGCCTGGAAGAAGGGCCGGTTCGGATCCCAGCTGTAGGTGGTGTCGCCAGCCCCGGTGGCCGGATCGGCGCCGTAGCGGGCCTGGATGGCCATGATGTCGAACACCATCGGGGTCTCGGGGGACACCCGGGTGGGCGTGATCCTCACCCCCGTGGCCGTTGACACCGCCTGCCAGTGCAGGCTGTCCACAGCCTCAGTATAGGACATCAGAGTGTAGCGCTTGGTGTCATAGGCGGCGGGAAGGGTAGGGCCGTCCTCGAACGGGTGCTTCAGGCCCAGAGCGTGACCCAGTTCGTGGATCGTGGCGCTGTAGTCGAAGCCGCCGACGGCGAAGTCGGCCCCAGCCTTCTCATGGCTGATCCAGATATCGCCCATATAGGGCTGGCCAGACCCGCCAAAGCTGGGTGGAAAATAGGCGAAGCCCCAGGAGGTCTCGCCGTCGTCATCGTCGTCCACGGCGTCGACATCGGTGAAGGCCACCCGGATCTGCCCGGGCGCGGACAGATCGTCTGTCTGGACGAACCGGCTGGCGATCAACCGGTCCCAGGTCTCCACGGCCGCGGCGAACCGCAGACCCTGGGCGCTGTTCAGCACGCCATAGCCCGGAACCGTCGGCTCATCTCCCGTTCCGTAGCCAGGCCAGGTCGAACCTTCCCGCGGGATGCTGTAGGTGATGGTCGAGCCGCCCCACCACCGGGTGGCGGTGAGCAGGCTGGCGATAATGGTGCTGGCGTCGGGGGCGGCCATGAGCGCTCACGCGTGAGAACAGAACGACTTCAATAGCCTAGGATCGGGCGCGAGCCCGTAACGAATTGATAACGCCCCCGACCGGTCACCAGGAATTGACCGTCGGCTTGAACCCGATGAGGCCCCGATCCATGCCTGACATGCCGCCCCCGATGGTGTCCGAGGTCCAGGTCACCGCGCCGCGCCTGGCGCCCAGTCCCGCCGACCTCGCCTTTTCCATCGTTCGGGTGGGGCCAGATGATCTGGCGCGCAGTCCGCGCCTGGATGAAGCCCTGCGGGCCGAGCCCGGCGTCTCGCTCTTCCGGCGGACGGGCAGCGAGGTGGCCAATCCGACCATCCAGGGTCTGTCCCTGCGGGCCATCGCCCCCTCGGGCGCCGGCCGCACCCTGGTGACCCTGGACGGCGCGCCGCAGAACGATCCCTTTGGCGGCTGGGTCATCTGGTCGGCCCTGCCGCCCGAAGGACTGGCCGGCGCCGATATCGTCAAGGGGGCCGGCGCCGGACCCTATGGCGCCGGCGCCCTGACCGGCGTGGTGGCCTTGCAGGAGCTCGAGCCCCAGGCCGGCCTCTCGGCCCTGGACCTGTCGGTGGCGGAGTACGGGACCTATCGCGGGGCCGCCGCCTTCGGGACAGATAGCCTGATGGTGGTGGTCTCAGGCCTCAGCCAGGAGGGGTATGTGCCTGTCCGTGGCGCCGGACGTGGGGGCGTTGATCAGGCCGCGGGCCTCGACCAGGTCTCGGCTGCTGCGCGGCTGCAGGGGCAGGTGGCCGGCGTCAACGCCGCTTTCCGACTTTCGGCCTTTGAAGAACGCCGCGGCGGCGGGGTGGAGGGGGTCAGCTCCGAGGCCAGCGGCGGCGGGGCCACCCTGTCGCTCGCCCAACCCTCGGCGACCGACGCCGGGGGCTGGCGGCTGCAGGCCTGGCTGCGGACCAGCGACCTGAAGAACCGCTTCGCCGCAGTGGAGGCTGATCGCTCAGCCAGCCGCCCGGCCGCTGAACAACTGGCCACGCCGGCGCTAGGCTATGGCCTGAACGCCGCCTGGCGGGCGGTGAACGGGCCCTGGACCTGGGAGGTCGGCGCCGATCTGCGGGTGAGCGACGGCGAGACCCGGGAGTTCTTCCGCGACCTGGGCGCCGGCTTCACCCGCGGTCGGGTGGCCGGCGGGCGCACCCAGGTGGGCGGCCTCTATGGGGAAGCCACCCGGGTCGGAGAGCGGCTGCTGCTCACCGGCGGCGTCCGCATCGACGGCTGGGAGGCCAGCGAGGCCCGTCGGATCGAGCGTGACCTGGCTGGCGGCGCCGTCCTGCTGGACTCCCGCGCCCCCGACCGCAGCGGCACGACGCCCACGGGCCGGCTTGGCCTGCGGTTCGAGCTCACCGAGGCGATCCATCTGCGTGCCGCGGCCTATTCGGGCTTCCGGCCGCCGACTCTCAACGAACTGCACCGGCCGTTCCGGGTCGGCAACGACATCACCGAGGCCAACCCTGCCCTCGAACCGGAGCAGCTCTATGGGGCTGAGGCGGCTGTCGGCGGGCAGGGCGCCTTCGCCTGGTCGGCAGGCGTCTTCTTCAATCGTCTCGAAGATCCGATCACCAATGTGACCATCGGTCAGGGGCCGAGGACCTTCCCCATCGCCGGGTTCGTGCCGGCCGGCGGCGTGCTGCGCCAGCGCCAGAACGCCGGGGTCATCGAGGCCTGGGGGGTGGAGGTCTCCGCCGACCGCGACTTCGGCGCCTGGGCGGTTCGCTTCGATGCGGTGGCCACACAGGCGGAGGTCGACGGCGGCTCGGCTGCGCCGCAGCTGAACGGCCTGCGCCCGGCCCAGACCCCGGAGTTCGCCGCCACCCTGGGTCTCGACTGGAGCGCCAGCGAGCGCCTGCGTCTGTCAGGCCAGGTCCGGCACGAAGGGCAGCGCTATGAGGACGACCTCAACAGCCGAAGTCTGGCGGCGGCCACCACCCTTGATCTGCGGGTGGCGTGGAAGACCGGTCCCGACGCCGAACTCTACCTGGCGGGCGACAACCTCCTGGACGCGGACGTCGAGGCCGGGGTGAGCGGCGATGGGCTCATCACCCTGGCTGCGCCGCGCATCGTGCGGATCGGCTACAGCCTGCGTCGCTAGGTCCCCACAGGGGCGGATTGGCGGTGTGTCGCGTCGCCAATCCGCCTCGTTTGCGCGTCCGAGGATCGACGGCCCTAGTTGGCGGCAGGCGCCACGCCGTTGGCCTGCATCGCCTGGCCGATCCGGGCGCGAAGCTCGGCGTCATTCTGGGCGGCCTGGGCGATCTGGTTGTATTCCTGCGGCGTCAGACCAGCCTGCTCCACCGCCTGGCTCATCTCGGCGGCGGCCTTCTGCTGGACCTCGGTCCGCGCGGGCCCTTCGGGGGCGGCCTGGATTTCGGCGCCGTACTTCTGGTTCAGGCTGCTGACCTGGTTCATGGCCAGGGCGAAGCTGTTCACCTTCTCATCGGTGATCTCGCCGGCCGCCTGCGGCGCGGCTTGCTGTTGAGGCGCTGGTGCGGGCGCGGTCTGCTGCGCCTGGGCGGCGGTGGCCCCGAGGGCGAAGACGGCGGCGGAGGCGGCGAGGGTGGTGAGCGTCATGCGCATGGCGGTGTCCTTTCCGGTTTTTGACTGAGCCGGTAGCCCGTCGGGCGAGAAACTTCGCTATTCGAAATATATAGTCAATGTACCGGGGCGAAATTGGGCGAAATGGTCACAAACGCCGCCAACTCTAGCCCATGTTTATTCGAAGAACGAATAACCCTTGCTGGCGCGTTGCGTCAGACCGCCCTCCGCAAAGAGCTTGGCTGTAGCCAGCGGCTCATGTATCGGCCATCTCAGATAACGCGGATCGATTAGAGGGATTCATGCTGGGTGTTCTGGCGGCTGTAAGTCTCGGCGCCCAAGCCTGCGGGCCCGTCCAGGCCATGGCGGCCTCGGTCCTTGGGCAGCCCGGTGAGGTCACTGTCGGATCTGTTGGCTATCCGGGGACGGCCGACGCGCCGGGCTGCGTCCTCCAGGTTCACGGGAATTCACAGATGGGGTCGAGCTTCGCCTCGGTGGCGGCGAAGCTGGATCAGGCGATTCTCGGGGCGGGCTGGACGCGGGACATCAATGCTGACGCCGACGGACCTGAGGGCACGGCCGCGGGATACATTCGCCCCGGGGAGCAACTGGCAGTCTCAGTGAACCAGACGGGGCGGGGGGCGGCGCTGGCCTTCACGGTGGTGCTGGGGCTTCGATCAGCCGCAGGGGCGACCACAACCCTGTCTGAGCCCGGCGCAACGCCCCTTGACCCGGCCTGCCTGTCCAGCACCGCCTGGGCGGTCGATCCGGCCGGCGACCGGATTCAGGTCTTCGGGTGTCGTCCCGTGGCCGACATTCCCCCGCCTGACGCGGACGGTTTCACCACATTCCAGCGCCCTGCCGTCGACGGTCTGGACGGGGGCTTCACCCGGGTGAAGCC
>NZ_JAUYAW010000048.1 GCF_030693405.1 Phenylobacterium sp. | reverse complement strand
CCTGAGCCGTATCTCGTCGAGCCGCTCCAGATCCGGCGCGTGCGTTCTTAGGTCCGGTTCCGGTCCCAGGAGCCGAACTCATAGGCGATGCAGCGATCGATCAGGGTGCGCCAGACCGGCTCTGCGATGGCCTCGGAGAGGCCGGCCTCGCGGGCGGCGGCGCGGACCTTGGCGACCACGTCCTCGATGCGGGCCTCATCCCGCACCACCCCACGGTGCGGCTTGATCCGGGCGGCGGCGTCCATGAAGTCCTGCCGCTCGGCCAGCAGCTTGACCAGCGCCCGGTCCAGGGCGTCCACCCCCTGGCGGACCTCGGTCATGGAGGTGCAGTCGGCAGGCGCCTTGTGGTCGTCGATCTCAATCAGCATTCAGCACTCTGGTCGCTTGTGCGCCGGCGCTCGTTAGATGCCGGCCCCATTGTCTATCGCCCGCAGGGCGGCCTCATGGGCCTGGGCCTCGGCCGTGATCCAGGCGGTGAACGCCTTGACCTGCGGCAGTCGGCCCTTGGCCTTGGGATGGACGAGGTAATAGGCGAAGTCCACCGCCGTGGCGATCTGTAACGGCGCCACCAGGCGTCCGGCCTCCAGATCCGCCTGGGCCAGGGTGCGCTTGGCCAGCGCCACGCCGCGGCCGTTGGCGGCCGCCTCGATCACCAGGCTCGACTGGTTGAACCGCGGGCCGCGCGAGCCATCCACCGTCTTCAGGCCCCGGGCCGCCAGCCACATGGCCCAGTCGGGGCAGGAGGCGTCCAGCTCGGCCGAACCATCGTGCAGCAGGATGTGATTGACCAGATCGGCGGGCTCATTGAGCGGGATGCGGGCCATCAGTTCGGGGCTGGCCACCGCCAGCACCGTCTCGCTCATCAGGTGGGTGACCTCGAGCCCGGGATAGCGGCCCGAGCCATAGCGGATGGCGAGGTCCACCTCGCCGGCGCTCAGGTCCACCAGCTCCATGCCGGCCGACAGCCAGACATCCACCTGGGGGTGGGCTTCCTCGAACTTGCCGAGCCTGGGCACCAGCCACTTGGCGGCGAAGGAGGGGGCAGCCGTGATGCTGAGTCGGCGGCCGTCCACGGCCGCGGTCAGGAGAGAGGCGGCCTCGGCCAGCCGGTCGAAGGCCTCGCGCAGGGCGGGCAGGGCGGTCTGCGCCGCATCGGTGAGCAGCAGGCCCTTCGGCGTGCGTTTAAACAGCGCTGCGCCGACGAAATCCTCAAGGTTCTGTATCTGCTGGCTGACTGCGCCGGGCGTCACCGATAGCTCATCGGCGGCGCGGCTGAAATTCAGGTGGCGGGCGGCGGCCTCGAAGGCGCGCAGGGCGTTGAGGGGCGGCAAACGCCGTCGGTCGCCGCTGCGTTCAGCCTGTCGTTCCATAAGATTTCCTGAACCCCCGGGCAGAACTCCTTGGGTTGCGAAGTGGGGTGGTTTTCCCCAGTTTGCAAGCATCCGGCGGCGTCATGGCCCTTTCGTCGCCGGATATTCGACGGGGCGGGCGCAATCCCGCCCCGTCGGCCTTCGGGCTCAAGCGTGATAGAGAAGCTAAAACCATGGCGACCAGCGACCGATCCACCCGGCGACCCGGCGGTCTCGTCCTTCTGGACGGGGCGAGCGCCCGCGCGGCCGGGATGGTGTGGCTGGTGGGGGCCGGCCCCGGCGATCCGGAGCTTCTGACCCTGAAGGCCCTGAAGGCCCTGCAGGGCGCGCAGGTGGTGGTGCACGACGGACTGGTGTCTGACGAAATTCTCGATCTCGCCCCAGCCGGCGCTCAGCGGATCAGTGTGGCCAAGCGCAAGTCGCGTCATGCCTACCCCCAGGAAGAGATCAACCGCATGCTGGTGGCCTTCGCCCTGCAGGGCTTGAGGGTCGTGCGGTTGAAGGGGGGCGACCCCTTCATCTTCGGCCGGGGCGGCGAGGAGCTGGAAGCCTGCCGTGCGGCGGGCGTCGAATGCGTCATCGTTCCTGGCGTGACTGCGGCCCTGGCGGCCGGGGCCAGCGCCGGCGCTCCCCTGACCCATCGAGGCATGGCCCAGGCGGTCACCTTCGTCACCGGCCACGCGGCCAAGAATGGCGAGCCGGACCTGGACTGGGAGAGTCTCGCGCGCCCCAACCAGACTGTGGTCATCTATATGGGCGTCTCAACCGCGTCCGGAATCGCCCGCAGGCTGACACAGGCCGGCCGTAACCCGGCCACGCCGGCGCTTATTGTCGAGAACGCCAGCCGCGCCGATGAGCGACGGCTGGTCACCACCCTGGCGGGGCTGGCCGAGGCCGCCGCCACCCTGAAGGGGCCGGCCCTGCTGATCGTCGGCGAGGCCATGGCCCTGGCCCAGGCGGGAGACGCCGGGCTGGCGACACAGATTGAAGCTCGCGCCGCCGAGCTGGGAGGCAAGTGAGATGAAGGCCCTGACCGCCAATCGCCTGATCGATGGCGATGTCGTGTTCTGGAAGTCCGGCCAGTGGGTCGAAGGCTTCGGGGACGCCGACCTGTTTGATGATCCCGAAGCCGCCGAGGCCGCCGAGGGCCAGGCCAAGTCCCAGCCCACCGTGGTGATCGACCCCTATCTGATCGACCTGATGGAATCCGACGGCCTCTGGGCGCCGCTGAGCTATCGGGAGCGGATCCGGGCGCTGGGCCCCACCAACCACCCGACCCATGGCAAGCAGGCTGTGGGCGGGGTTGTGATCGAAGCCCTGCTGCATGCCGACGGCGCCGCCCGCTCCAGCGGTCGCGTCAACCTGATCAAGCGTAAGTAAGGAGCGCCGAATGTACCAGTACGACGCTGTCGACCAGGAATTCGTCGCTGACCGCGCCCGGGAGTTCCGCGAGCAGGTGGCCAGGCGCCTGTCGGGCGAGCTGAGCGAAGACCAGTTCAAAATGCTGCGGCTGATGAACGGCCTCTATCTGCAGCTGCACGCCTATATGCTGCGGATCGCCATTCCCTATGGGTCGCTGAATGCGCGCCAGATGCGCCGCCTGGCCCATATCGGCCGGGTCTATGACCGGGGCTATGGCCACTTCACCACCCGCCAGAACCTGCAGTTCCACTGGATCAAGCTGCGGGATGCGCCCGACATCCTCGACCAGCTGGCCGAGGTGGACATGCACGCCATCCAGACCAGCGGCAACTGCATCCGCAATGTGACATCCGACCCCTATGCCGGCGCCACGGCCGAGGAGCTGGACGATCCGCGGGTCTGGTCCGAGGCGATCCGCCAGTGGTCGAGCCTGCACCCGGAATTCTCGTTCCTGCCGCGCAAGTTCAAGATCGCCATCACCGCGGCGCCCAAGGACCGCACGGCGGCCAAGGTCCACGATATCGGCCTGATGATCCGCCGCGGCCGCGACGGCCAGCTGGGCTTTGAGGTGATCGTCGGCGGCGGCCTTGGCCGCACGCCCTATGTGGGCCCGACCATCACCGAGTTCCTGCCGGCCAACCGGCTGTTCTCGTACCTGGAGGCGATCCTGCGGGTCTATAACCGCCATGGCCGTCGGGACAACATCTATAAGGCGCGTATCAAGATCCTGGTCGCCGCCCTGGGGGCTGAGGAGTTCGCCCGTCAGGTGGCCGAGGAGTGGGCCAAGATCGGGCCGGAGGGCGATCTGCCCGACACCGAGCTCGCCCGCATCCGGGGCGCCTTCGCCACCACCGTCTTTGATCCCTTGCCGGCGGTGTCGGCGACCTTCGAGGCGGCCAAGGCGTCTGACCCGACCCTGGCGCGGTTTGCGCGCAACAATCTGCGGCCGCACAAGAAGCCCGGCTATACGATCGTCGAGGTTTCGCTGAAGACCATCGGCGACACCCCCGGCGACGCCACCTCCGACCAGATGGACGTGATCGCCGACCTGGCCGAGCGCTATGGCCAGGACGACATCCGGGTGACCCACGAGCAGAACCTCGTCCTGCCCCATGTGCGTCTCGACGACGTGCCGGAGGTGTTCGCCCAGCTGCAGGCCGCAGGGCTCGCCAGCGCCAATGTGAACCTGATCTCCGACATCATCGCCTGCCCGGGGCTGGACTATTGCGCGCTCGCCAACGCGCGCGCGATCCCGGTGGCCCAGCAGATCGCCCAGACCTTCGCCGATCCCGATCGCGCCGAGGCCATCGGCGAGCTGAAGATCAAGATCAGCGGCTGCATCAACGCGTGCGGCCACCACCATGTGGGCCACATCGGCATCCTGGGCGTCGATAAGAAGGGCGAGGAGTTCTACCAGCTGACCCTGGGTGGCTCGGGCGCCGAGGACGCTTCGGTGGGCAAGATGCTCGGCCCGGCCCTGCCGTACGACAAGGTGGCCGGCGCCATCGACACCCTGGTCGAGGTCTATCTGCGCGAACGCCGCGAGGGCGAGCGCTTCCTCGACACCTATCGCCGCACCGGCGTCGAACCCTTCAAGGAGGCCGTCTATGCCGACGCTCATTAGGCGACAGGACGACGACCAGTTCATCCTGGGCGATGATCCCTTCACCGCGGTGGCCGATGACGAAGGCCTGCCGCCCGGCGATGTGATCATCTCCTTCACCCGCTTCCAGGCCGAGGGCGACCGCCTGCTGGCCGAGGGACGCGCCGTGGGCGTGCGCCTGGAGCCGGCCGAGGAGGTGGAGGCGCTCGCCTATGACCTGCCGCGGATCGCGGTAGTGGCCCTGGCCTTCCCCAAGTACCGGGACGGGCGGGCCTATACCGCCGCCCGGCTGCTGCGGCAGCGGTTCGCCTACGCCGGCGAAGTCCGCGCCGTAGGCGAGGTGTTGCGCGAGCAGGCCGGCTTCATGGTCCGTTGCGGCTTTGACGCCTTCGCCCCGGCTGATGGCGCAAGCCCGCAGGATTGGGCCCACGCCGTCCATCGCCACCGCCACGTCTATCAGCGGGCCGCCGACCTGCGGACGCCCGCCTATGTGGAGCGCGAGGGAGGGTGACCATGGCCTATGACCAGACCGACCACCTCTCCGCCGCCGATCGGCTGGACGGCGAGCTGCGTCATGCAGAGCCGACCGAGATCATCGCCGCAGCCCACCGCGAGTTCGGCGACAAGCTGGCCCTGGTCTCGTCCTTCGGTGCGGAATCGGCGGTTCTGCTGCATCTGGCCGCCCAGGTCAGCCCTGACATCCCGGTCCTGTTTCTCGATACCGGCATGCTGTTTGGCCAGACGCTGGACTACCGGCGCGGCCTGGCCAAGCGCCTGGGTCTGACCGATGTCCGCGACCTGCGTCCGCACTATCAGGATCTGGCGGTGTCTGACCCGCAGGCCAAGCTCTGGCAGACCGACGTGGACGGCTGCTGCCATATCCGCAAGGTCCTGCCGCTTGACCGGGCGCTAGGCGAATTCGACGCCTGGATCACCGGGCGCAAGCGCTTCCACGGGGGCGACCGGCTGGCCATGCGGGTGGTCGAGGAGGCCGACCCGCACGTGAAGTTCAATCCCTTGGCCAACTGGGGCAAGGAAGACCTGGACGCCTATGTCGTGGCCCATGACCTGCCGCCCCATCCCCTGGTGGCGCAGGGCTTTCCGTCCATCGGCTGCTGGCCCTGCACCTCGCCGGTGGAGGATGGGCAGGATGTCCGGGCCGGCCGCTGGCAGGGTTCGCAAAAGAGCGAATGCGGCATACATGTCGCCCGCGCGCCCGGCGTCTCGATGATTGGCGGCGGCTCGGGCAATGTCGGCGGCGACATCTGATCTGCGCCTAAATCTGATCGGCGCCTGAATAGGGCGCCTGAATAGAAAGACGACGTAATGACTGACGTGACCGTGGCCGCGCCGGCCCCGAAGAAGGCCAGCGCCTTCCACCTGGAGACCGTGACCTGGGTCCAGCATTGGACCGACAGCCTGTTCTCGTTCCGCACGACCCGTGACCCGTCCCTGCGGTTCTCCAGCGGGCAGTTCGTGATGGTCGGCCTGGAAGTGGACGGCAAGCCGCTGCTGCGCGCCTATTCCATCGCCAGCCC
Source organism: Phenylobacterium sp. (assembly GCF_030693405.1). Taxonomy (GTDB): domain Bacteria; phylum Pseudomonadota; class Alphaproteobacteria; order Caulobacterales; family Caulobacteraceae; genus Phenylobacterium. The sequence continues at coordinate 5,184 of NZ_JAUYAW010000048.1, read as the reverse complement.
CGCCTGGCATGAGGAGCTGGAATTCTATTCCATCAAGGTGCCCGACGGCCCTCTGACCTCGCGCCTGCAGAAGATCCAGGTCGGCGATCAGGTGATGATCGGCCGCAAGCCCACCGGCACCCTGGTGCTCGACGGGCTGAAGCCCGGCAAGCGGCTCTATATGCTGGGCACGGGCACTGGCCTCGCGCCTTGGCTGTCGCTGGCTCGCGATCCTGAGGTCTATGAGCGGTTCGACGAGGCCATCGTCACCCACACGGTGCGCAATGTCGCCGACCTGAACTATCGCGAGCTGTTCGAGGAAGATCTGGCCAAGGACGAGATCTTGTCCGAAGTCATCGGCGACAAGCTGCGCTACTACCCCACCGTGACCCGCGAACCCTTCAAGACGCAAGGGCGCATCACCGACCTGATCGCCTCGGGCAAGCTGTTCGAAGACCTGGGTGTGCCGCCGCTGGATCCCGCCGTGGATAGGCTGATGCTGTGCGGCGGTCCTTCGGTGCTGGCCGACCTGAAGACCATGCTGGTCGAACGCGGCTTCGAGGAAGGCTCAATCGCCAAGCCCGGCGACTTCGTGCTGGAAAAGGCCTTCGTCGAAACCTGAGGCCGCGCCTGTAGCCCGAAGGTCAGGACCCCGGCGCTATTTCGCCGGGGGGCAGCCCTTGAACTCACCAACCTTGGTGACCGTCAGCTCGGACAGATTCAGGGGCATCATCGGCTTCATGGAGGCGCGTCCATGGCCGGTGAAGAGGTCGATCTTCTCGCCCTTGATCGCGCCGCCCACATCGGAGGCGTACCAGTAGCCGTCGTGGGCGCCGCCGTCGGGCAGGGGCAGGCCGACGGTTTCCTTGATGAACAGGACCGTGCGGCGGGGGATCAGGCTCTTGTCGATGGCCGCGGTGCGCATGGCGACCACCTTGCAGCCCAGGGAGTCGAGGGCGCCGACGCCCACCGCGCCCGCATGATAGAGGGTCGCCCGCATCTTGAAGGCCGGCGTGCCCGGAAGGCCGCCGGTCATCGCGCCGACGATCAGGTCGCCGATCGGATCGTTCGTCTCGGCCTGAGAACTGGAAGCCAGGGCCAGGAAGGGTAGAGCCGCCAGGGCGGCGAGGCGGCGTCGCATGGCGGCGTCATCCTGCGTCGTGAAACTGGTAGGGGCGTGGGTAGCCGCCCTGGCGCGGGATCGCAAGCCGTTCAATTGAGGTCTTCTCGCGGCGCTACGAGTCTATCTGGCTTGGCGCCTGGCATTGCTCAGTTATCAACAGGCCGGTATCGACCTGGGGATTCATATGCGCCTGAAGATTTACGGGGACTCCATCTCGGGCAACTGCCTGAAGGTGAAGTGGACGGCCGAGCGGCTGGGTCTGGACTATGAGTGGATCGAGATCGACCTGCTGAAGGGCGAGACACAGACGCCGCAGTTTCGCGCGATCAATCCCGCGGGCCAGGTCCCGGTGGTCGTTCTGGCGGACGGGCGGCCGCTCGCCCAGTCCAACGCCATCATCCTCCATCTGGCCGAGGGCTCCGACCTGATCCCGAGCGACGCCTATGCCCGGGCCCGGATGCTCGAATGGATGTTCTGGGAGCAGTATAGCCACGAGCCCTATGTGGCCGTGGCGAGATTCCATGTGATCTATCAGGGCCGGGCGGTGGCGGACCTCGATCCCAAGCTGGTGGCCAGGGGGGCAGGCGCCCTGCAACGGCTCGAGGACGGGCTGGAGGGCGCTCAATTCCTCGTGGGTGACCAGCTCAGTCTCGCCGATGTCGCCCTGGTCGCCTATACCCGGCTGGCTGGCGAGGGCGGTTTCGACCTGGCGCGCTATCCCAAGGTGCAGGCCTGGATCGCGCGGGTGGAGGCGGCCCTGCCCATCACGTCCTAGGAGTCTCCGCGATGCGGATCGCAACGCTTCCCCTCGTCCTGGCGGCCCTCGCCATCATCTCGCCCAGCTCGGCCCTGGCCTGGGGCGGGCATGGACACCGGATCATCGGCGTGGCGGCGATGGAGGCCCTGCCGGAAGAGATTCCCGCCTTTCTGCGCGATCCCACCGCCATCAGCCAGATCGGCGAGCTTAGCCGCGAGCCTGACCGCTCCAAAGGGGCGGGGAAGATCCACGACAGCAACCGCGACTCCGCCCACTTCGTGGACATCGACGACGCTGGCCTCGTCATGGGCGGCCCCCGGTTCGAAAAGCCCCTGGCGCCCACCCGCGCCGACTATGAGGCGCAGCTTCAGGCCGCCGGGACCGACAGCTGGAAGGCCGGCTATCTGCAGTACTCCATCGTCGATCAGTATCAGCAGCTGACCCTGGACTTCGCCTACTGGCGCGTTCTGGTCGCCGCCGAGGCCCGCGAGACCGATCCGGGCCGGCGCGCCTGGTACGCCGCCGACCGGGCCCTGCGCGAGGGCCTGCTGAAGATGACCATCGGCTCGCTGTCGCACTATGTGGCCGATGGCGCCCAACCCCTGCATACGACCGTGCACTACAACGGCTGGAACGCGGACTATCCCAACCCGAAGGGCTACACCACGGCCAGGATCCACGGCCTGTTCGAGGGCGAGTTCACCCGGGCCAATGTGGACCTGGCTGAGCTGAAGGCCGCCATGTCGCCCCTGCGGCTGTGTGACTGCGCCATTGAGGATCGCACGGTCGACTACATCCTGGCGGGGTTCGCCGAGGTGGAGCCCTTCTACGCGCTGGAAAAGGCGGGGGGTTTCGCCGCGGCCGATCCGCGGGGCGTCGCCTTCGTCCTGACCCGCACCAGCGCCGGCGCCTCGGAGCTGCGGGACGTGATCGTCGAGGCCTGGCGCGACAGCGCCGACTCCCAGGTGGGCTGGCGTCCGGTGAAGGTCGCCGATGTGGAGGCCGGCCGGGTCGATCCGTTCGACGCCCTGTTCTCCATCGACTGATGGCCACGGTTCCGCAGTTCGGCGTTCCTCAGCCCGGTCGTCCCTATCCCGACCGGCCCGTCGCCTTTGGCGTAGGTCTGCGGGACGGGCAGGTGGCCCTGGTGCGGGTGGAGCCCGCCGATGGACCCGCCCGCATCGACCTGCCGGGCGGCGGCATCGATCCTGGCGAGAGTCCCGAGGCGGCCATGACCCGGGAGTTCCTGGAGGAGACCGGCCTAGACGTCCGCCCCCTGAGCCTGCTGATGCGGGCTGACCACTACTTCGTCAATGGCGCGGTCGAGAGCTTCAACACCCGCGGCGTCTTTTTCGTGGCGGAGGTCATCGCCGAGCGCCCGGAGCGGAAGATCGAGGCTGATCACACCCTGTTCTGGCGACCGCCTGAGGCGGCGCTCCGTCTGCTCAGCCGCGACAGCCACGCCTGGGCCCTGACCTGCTGGCTGCGGCGGGGCTGACCCACCGGCGCGCCCAGGGCGGCGCGTTGCGCGAACCGGCTCCACGCTTTAGTGGCAGGCGCATACGAAACGCGCAGGAGTCGTCATGTCCCAGGCCCAGATCATCGACGGCAAGCTCTATGCCGAACGCGTCCGCGCCGGCGTGGCCGAGGAGGTCGCTCGCCTGCGCCAGGACCACGGGCTGCAACCGGGCCTGGCCGTCATCGTGGTCGGCGATGATCCGGCCAGCCAGGTCTATGTGAAGTCCAAGGGCGAGCAGTCCTTGGCCGCAGGCATGCATTCGGTCACCCACCGCCTGCCCGGCGACGCCAAGCTGGACGAACTGCTGTTGTTGATCGCCGGGCTGAACGAGGACGCGCGGGTGCACGGCATCCTGCTGCAACTGCCCCTGCCGGACCATCTGGACACCCGCGCCGCGCTGGCCGCTATCCATCCGGACAAGGATGTGGACGGCCTGCATGTGGTCAACGCCGGACGACTGGCCAGCGGCGAGCCGGCCCTGACGCCCTGCACGCCACTGGGCTGCATGATCATGCTGCGCGAGACCCTGGGGGACCTGTCAGGCAAGACCGCAGTGGTCGTGGGCCGCTCGGTTCTGGTGGGCCGGCCGGTGGCCCAGCTGCTGCTGCAGGCCGACTGCACGGTGACCATCGCCCATTCCCGCACCCGCGACCTGCCGGCGGTCTGCCGCCAGGCCGATATCCTGGTGGCCGCCGTCGGCCGGCCTCAGATGATCCGCGGCGACTGGATCAAGCCCGGCGCGACGGTGATCGATGTTGGGATCAACCGGGTGCCCTTCGATAATCCCGAAAAGGCCGCGGCGGGCAGAACCAAGCTGGTGGGGGACGTGGCCTTCAAGGAGGCCCGCGAGGTGGCCGGCGCCATCACCCCGGTGCCCGGTGGGGTGGGCCTGATGACGGTGGCCTGCCTGTTGCAGAACACCGTCACCGCCGCCAAACGACAGCACGGCCTCGACGCGTGATCGCGGAGGCGGCGTGGGGCGCCGCCTCCGGTCGGTCTACTCGGTCCAGTAGGGGGTGGTTTTCAGGAACAGCTTCTTGGGCACGGTCCCGTAGATGATCTCCACGCCGTCCACGGCTTCGGCGACCGCGAAGTCGACCGCGATGCTGGAGATCGAGTAGGCGTCCGCCTTGGGAATGCCAGCGTGCGCCTGCAGGAAGGCCACCGTGTTTTCCACCGACTTGCGCAGCGCGTTGTCCAGGTCCTCATCCAGACCCATGACATAGAAGTTCTCGGCGTCCTCGGCGAAGGGGGCGGGCATGGAAGCGCCCTTGCCCTTGTGGACGATGAACTGGAGCGTGCCCGTCAGCGAGGCCTCGATGGCGTTGCCTGAAACCTCCCCATCGCCTTGGGCGGCGTGAGAGTCGCCCGTGTAGAACAGGGCGCCCGGGTTGAAGACCGGCAGGTAGAGGGTTGAGCCGACCACCAGGCGCTTCAGGTCCATGTTGCCGCCGAAGATCCCCGGCGCCCGTGACCCGACCGAGCCGATGGCCGGATCGGGCGCCACCGCCATGATCCCCAGGAAGGGGCCGAGGGGCACTTCGATCTCCGGGGAGAACAGAGCCACGTTCCGCTCCAGGTCGAACTTCAGGATCTTCTGAACCTGCTCAGTGAGCAGGCCCGGGACCACCCCGCCGGTCCCAGGGCTGTTGACCCCATAGGGAACGCGATGCTCCAGATCGATGACCCGGATTTCCAGCATGTCGCCGGGCTCGGCGCCTTCCACATAGATGGGGCCGGTGAGGACGTGGCCCCGCCAGCCTTCGCCTGTGCTGGCCGCGGCGATGTCCTTGACGTCCTGCAGCA
>NZ_JAUYAW010000040.1 GCF_030693405.1 Phenylobacterium sp. | reverse complement strand
CTGGTCCATAAATACGCCACGTTTCTGCGAGGTGGAGAACTTGCCGCCGTAGTAGTCCAGCCAGTTGAAGCCCTTGAGCCGGTCCACCAGCTTCCAGGGCGCGTTATTGACCGCCCGCCAGGCGCCGTCGGGACCGCGCTGCTCATTGGCTCCGATCAGGGTGCAGGGGAAGCCGACCGTGTGGAAGGGCACGTTGTCCTTGCCCATGAACTCCACATAGGTGACGTCGGCGGCGAGCGGCTCGCGCCACCAGCGCTCCCATTCCGCCTCTTCGGCCTGGACCCTGCCCTCGGCGGCGGCCTTGGCGTCCGCCCATTCCCAGGTGGCGCCGATATATTCGATGGGGGCGTCGAACCAGACATAGAAGACCTTGCCCGCAAGACCATCGACGTCCGGCGTGACGCCATCGGGATTGGGCCCCCAATCGGCGGCGTTGACCGGCACGCCCCATTCCAGGTCGCGGGTGATGCCCCGGTCCTGCAGGCCTTCGTCCAGCCATTTCAGCGCAATGGAGGTGACCAGCAGCGGCCAGTCGCCCTTCTTGCCGTCGATCCAGGCGCGCAGCTTGTCGGAAAACAGGCTCTGCCGAAGGAACAGGTGCTTCGACGGCCGAATCTCGATGTCTTCCGAGCCCGAGACCGCCGAGCGCGGGGCGATCAGGTCGGCGGGGTCCAGCACTCGGGTGCAGTTCTCGCACTGGTCCCCGCGGGCGGCCGTGTAGCCGCAGTGCGGGCAGGTCCCGATCACATAGCGGTCAGGCAGGAAGCGCTTGTCGGCGTTGGAATATACCTGCTGAGTGACCTTTTCCTCGATAAGGCCGGCCTCCCACAGGGTCTGAGCCAGACGCTGGGTCATCCTGCGGTTCTGCGGCGACGACGACCGACCGAAATGGTCCCAAGAGAGACCGAACTTCGCGCCGAGCTCGGCCTGAACCTCATGCTGCCTCGCGCAGAAGGTCGCCGGATCGATGCCCGCCTCGGCCGCCGCCAGCTCGGTGGGGGTGCCGTGTTCGTCGGTGGCGCAGATGTAGAGGGTCTCCCGACCCCTCGAGCGTTGGAACCGCGCATAGACATCGGCCGGCAACATGGAGCCCGCGAGCGTCCCCAGGTGCTTGATCCCGTTGATGTAGGGCAAGGCCGAGGTGATGAGGATGCGGGACATGGGTCTGCCGGCTCGTATGAGAGGGTCGTGAGGGCGGGCTTATATGGCGCCGCGTCCGGCTTGCCAAAAGCCGTGACCGCGGCGGCGCAATTCAGACCCGGATCGGCCCCTTGAAGATGAACAGCGCCCCGGCCGCGATCAGG
>NZ_JAUYAW010000034.1 GCF_030693405.1 Phenylobacterium sp. | reverse complement strand
GTGCTGATCCTCACCGCTCGCGGGGCCTGGAGCGAAAAGGTGGCGGGTTTCGACGCCGGCGCCGACGACTATCTGACCAAGCCCTTCCATACCGAGGAGCTGCTGGCCCGGCTGCGCGCCCTGCTGCGCCGTTCGGCCGGCCATGCGGCGCCCAACCTGACCTGCGGCGGCCTGCGGCTGGACCCCCGGGCGGCCCGGGCCTCGGTCAATGGCGAGCCCCTGCGGCTGACCTCGCTGGAATACCGGTTGTTGCACTATCTGATGATGCACCACGGCCGGGTGATCAGCCGCACCGAACTGGTCGAGCACCTCTACGATCAGGACTTCGACCGGGACTCCAACACCATCGAGGTCTTTGTCGGCCGGATCCGCAAGAAGATCGGGTCCGACCGGATCGAAACGGTCCGCGGCCTGGGTTACCGGCTGACCTGTCCGGCCGACGAAACCGAGCCGAGCGCCTCTTGAGCCGGGGCCCGTCACGGCCGTGAAGCTGGCGGCCCTGCAGAGCGCCTCCCTGGTCCGCCGCCTGGTGATCCTGGCGGCCGGCTGGAGCCTCACGGTCCTGCTCATCTCTGCCGTGGTTCTGTCCTTGCTGTTCCAGCAGGCGGCCCTGCGGCGGTTCGATGAAGGTCTGGCCGAGCTGATCGATAACCTGCTGGCCGGCACCACGGTGGACGCCACGGGTCAGGTTCTGGCGCCAGCCCTGACCGACCTGCGCGCCCTGCGGGCCTATTCGGGCCGCTACTGGCAGGTGGTCGAGCCCCTGCCCGACGGTCAGTGGCGGATCATTGTCCGCTCCCGCTCCCTGTGGGACGCCGAGCTGGCCGCGCCCGAGGATCTGGTCACCCGCCTGGAGGCTGAGCCCGGCCAGCCGGTGACCTATGAGACCGCAGGTCCTCTGGACCAGCCCCTGCGCGCGCGGGCCAGCCGCGCCACCCTGCCGGGGCGTGAGACGCCGCTGATCTTCATGGCCGCCGAGGATCGGTCGCCCATCGACCAGGACGTGCGCGGGTTCATCACCGCCACAGCCCTGGCCTTTCTTCTGCTGGGGATCGGGCTCGTCGGGGCGGTGGTGTTCCAGGTGCGGTTCGGCCTTCGTCCCCTGTTCGCCCTGCGCCGGGAAGTGGCCGCCGTCCGCCGCGGCAAGGCTGAGCGGATCGCCGGCGCCTGGCCGGTGGAGCTGGAGCCCCTGGCCGAGGAACTGAACGCCCTGGTCAGTCACAACCAGGAAGTCGTCGAACGCCAGCGCACCCATGTGGGCAATCTGGCCCACGCCCTGAAGACGCCGCTCTCGGTGATGCTGACCGAGGCCCGCCAGACCGGAGGCCCCCTGTCGACGATCGTCGAACAACAGGCCGAGGTGATGCGCCAGCAGGTCGATCACCACCTGCGTCGCGCCCGGGCCGCGGCCCGCACCCCCGGCCGGGGCGAGCGTACCGATGTGGCCGAGGTGCTCGATGAACTGGCCCGCACCCTGTCGCGGATCTTCCAGGACAAGGGCGTCGACATCGACTGGGACTGTGACGAGGACCTGGTCTTCCAGGGAGAGCGCCAGGACCTGCTGGAGATCGTCGGCAACGCCATGGAGAACGCCGCCCAGTGGTGCCGCGGCCGGGTCCGCGTGCGGGCCGTCCCGCTGTCAGCCGAGCGATTCTGCGTGACCGTCGATGACGACGGACCAGGACTGCCCCCTGAGCGTCGGCCTGAGGTTCTGCGCCGCGGGGCGCGCCTGGATGAAAGCGCGCCGGGCTCGGGCCTTGGCCTGTCCATCATTGATGAACTGGCGCGGGCCTATGGCGGTGACCTGCGCCTGGACGCCGCCCGCCTGGGCGGCCTCTCAGTGATCCTAGAGCTGCCCCGGGCCGAGACCTGAGCCCTAGCTGAGCGCGGCGATCTCGCGGGCGAGGTTGGCCCGGGCCTGGTCTTCCAGCCGCGTCCGGTAGGCGAGGTCCGGATAGAGGGGCGAGGCCTGGAGCATCCGCTTGAGGACGTCAGCCCTGCCGGGGCGGAAAAAGGCGTCGGGCACATGGGCGTATTCGGCGCGGATGTCGCGAGCATAGGCGTCGTACGCCTCCGGCGGCCGGCCCAGGATCGCCAGATCGATAGAGACCAGCAGGGCGCCTATGGGGTCGCCACCGCCGACCTGATGGCCTGCCGTCAGGGCGATCAGGCGGGCGATCTCGGCGCAGGTCTCGGCTGACTCCCCGAGGGCTGCGAGATCCCGGCGCGCCAGGTCGGCGCTCGCGGCTTCATTGTCCTGGCGCGTCGGGTCATAGATCGCGTCGTGCCACCAGATCGCATAGGCGAGCCGCAGTCGGACCTCGGTCTCCAGCCCCGGCGCGGCCGCCAGCTCATCCAGGCAATCGGCGATGTGCTGGAGGTTGTGATAGCGCCGGTGCGGCTCGCCATAGGCCGCCTGGAGCCGGGCCTTGGCTTCTCCGGCCGGGCCATCGGCCGCCGTGGGCGGGGCCGGTTTGAGCCAGAAGGCGCAGCCCTGGCGGCGATCCATGGGCGGGCTCCCGATCATCGGGTTCAGGATTTCACAGCACGCGGGCCACGTCACCTCTGAGTCCCCGCACAGGGTTAAGGGAAACCTTAACCGGGCCATGGGCAGGGTGGGGATCCGCAAGCCTGCGGCGTCGAGGGGAACGAATGGGCGGTCTGCCCGAACAGAAGCTGGCCATCCTGAGGCATATGGTTGAGTCCGCCCCGGATCGGGTGGTCGGCGACCTGCGCGGCGCCCTGTCCGGCGCCGACGGCGATTCGGGTCTGGTCGATGTGCGCATGCTCGTCGAGACCGAGGCCCGCGACCGCCAGCTGCGCAATGCGGTCCTGCATCCGCTCGCGCCCCTGTGCGTGGGCGACGGACGGACGGACCGACTGACCTTTCCCGCCCGGGCCCTGGCGCTTGTCTGGCGCGCTCTGCGGGATCAGGCGACCCATGAGGTGGGCCGGGCCGCGGCCCTGTTCGAGGAATTCCAGGCCGATCAGAGCTCGCCCGAGCCCTTTGACATCCTGGCCCGCCGCGCCGCCCGCGGCGTGCGTGAACGCAATCACCCGAAATTCGCCGCGGCCGCCGAACTGGCCGACGCCGCCCGGCCCGAGGGCGCGCGGCTGCTGGCCGAATGCCTGCAGATGACGCCGGTGGTTCGCGCCGCGGTGGGACGTCTGCCGAGCTGGATCCAGCGGGTGACCGAGGAAGACGCCGCCCTGGCCCGGATCGCCTACAAGGATTCCGTCGCCATCGCCGAGGACGCCGGCCCCCGGTTCTTTGAGATGCTGTCGGCGCACCTGACCCATCCCTGGATGGTCCTGCGTCTGATCAGCGCGGTGATGGACAAGCCGCCAGAGGCCTATCTGGCGGGCTCCGAGCTGGCCGACTTCGGCCTTCGGGTGCTGGACGGCGTGGATGCTGGCCTCGCCGAAATCGAACAGTTCGACTCGAGCGGCGGCATGCCCGCGGTTCGCGCGGCCGCTCAGGCCATCGACCGGGTCACCGCGCAGATCGCCGAGCTGGAGGGCAATGTCGAGCTTAGCCGCCAGGGTCCCTGGGGATCGCGGCTGGCCAAACAGAAGGCCGCCCTGGCCCGCCATGTGGAGGCCCGGCTGCGGGAGATCGACAAGGCTGTGGCCCAGACCCTGCCCCTGACCGAAGTGTGGATCGGCCGCGTCTCCCGCGACGCCGCCCGCCTGACCACTCCGCTGGACCCTGTGGCGCTTCAGAAGGCCAAGACCCTGGTCGCCTTCGCCCAGGAAGTGCGCGGAGCGGCCAACTATGGCGGCTTCGCCGCGGCCCGGACCAAGGTGATGGAGGCGCTGGACGCGCATCTGGACTTGTTCATCGACGACGCCCTGGACCATCTCAAACAGGGCGATGCGCCGGACCCCGCCATTGCGCGCGCCCTGATGGGCGCCGCCATTGAACTGGTCGGTCTGGCCCGGGATCGCCAGGCCGCCGACATCCTGCGCCGGCGCCTGGCCGCCCTCTAGCGCGACCTCCCGTCGCGCTGGCGGTTGCCCCTCGCGCGAGGCGGGGCTTTGGGCTAAATGGCGCCCATGATCGTCTTCTGGATTGCGGTTGGGGTGATCTCTGCCGCCGTAGCGGGTCTCATCCTGCGCCGCGCCGCCCGCGCGGCGGCCGGGGGCGGCGACGCCGATTCGACCCTGCCCCTCTATCAGCGCCAGTTGTCCGAGATCGAGGACCTCGCCGAGCGGGGGCTGATCGCCGCCGACGAACGCCGCAGCGCCCATGCCGAGGCGGCCCGTCGTCTGTTGTCGGCCGCAGACTCCGCTGGCCCCGCCTGGACCATTTCGGCCACATCTCGCCCCCTTCTCGTCGGCCTCGCGGTCATGGCGCCCGTGGCGGCCCTTGGCCTCTATCTCGCCTTCGGCTCCCCGGGGTACAGCGACCGGCCTTACGCCCAGCGTCTCGATCAGTGGCGCGCCGCGCCGCCGACTCAGCTGGACGCCCCGCAGATGGCCGCCGTCCTGCGTTCGGTGACCGCCGAACGCCCCGGCGACCCGGAGCCCTTCCGGTTTCTCGCCATCGCCGAAATGGCCTCCGGCGACGCTCCGGCGGCCGCCCGCGCCCTGCGCGAAGCCCTGCGCCTGGCGCCTGACCGGTCCGACCTCTGGGAGTCCCTCGGCGAAGCCCTGATGGTCGCCGCGGAGGGCGAGGTCACGCCTCAGGCCGCCGCGGCCTTCCAGCGGGCCCTGGAGCAGGATCCCACAGCGGCCACCGCCAGGTTCCATCTGGCTCGAGCCCAGATTGAGGCTGGCGAGGTTGAGGCAGGCCTGACCCAATGGCGCGCCCTGCTGGCCGACCTGCCCACCTCCGATCCCCGTCGGCCGGTGTTGCAGGCCGCCATCGCTGATGTGGCCGCCGGCCCACGGCAGCCCGCCGCCCCGGCGGCCGGCGCCGTCGGCGCGCCAGAGATCGCCGCCATGGTCGAAGGACTGGCTGCGCGGCTCGCCGCCGAGCCTGACGATGCAGAGGGCTGGGTGCGGCTGGTCCGGTCCTACAGCGTCTTGGGCGATATCGCCCGTCGAGACGCGGCCTTGACCCAGGCCAAGGCGCGCTACGCCGACAACCCCCAGATATTGCGCGAACTCGCCCAGGCGGCGAAAGCGGAGCCCATGAGATGAGCGGTTGGTTGCCCAAGTCCCGTAAGGCCCGGCGTCGGCTGGTGGTCCTGTCGGCGGTGGCGCCGGTGCTGGCGCTGGCCGTCGGTCTGACGCTTTGGGGCCTTTCGGACTCGATCTCCTATTTCTACACCCCGGCCCAGGCGGCGGAGACGAAACCGGAGCCTGGCCGCACCATCCAGCTCGGCGGGCTCGTCCAGGGCGGCAGCGTGGTCAAGCATCCGGACGGCCGGCTTGAGTTCGTGGTCGCCGACCAGATCACCGCTGCGCCGGTGGTGTTCCAGGGCGATCCGCCGGACCTGTTCCGGGAGGGCCAGGGGGTGGTGGCCACCGGCGCCTTCCGCGAGGACGGCGTCTTCGAGGCCCGTCGCCTGCTGGCCAAGCATGATGAGACCTACATGCCCCGCGACCTTCAGAACGCCCTGAAGGAACAGGGGGAATGGCGCGCCGATGGTGCGCCGCGGGTGCCCGACGCCCAGGATCCGGCGGGGGCGCCGTATGGCGGGGCGGCCGGCCGATGATCGTCGAGATCGGCGCCTTCGCCCTCATTCTCTCGCTCATTTTGTCGGTGCTGCAGACTGGCGCCTCGGCTCTCGCTCGCGTGCGTCGCGGGCCGGTCCTGGCGGCGGTGGGGGAGGGGGCGGCCATCGCGGCCTTCTTCACCCTGGCGGTCGCCTTCGCCGCCCTGATCTACGCCTTCGTGGTGTCGGATTTCAGCGTCGCCAACGTGGCCGCCAACTCTCACAGCGCCAAGCCTCTGCTCTACCGGGTCGGCGGCGCCTGGGGCAGCCATGAGGGCTCCATGCTCATGTGGTGTCTGGCCCTCACCGGCTTCGGCGCCCTGCTGGCAGGCTACGGGCGGGGCCTGACCGCCGGGCTGAAGGCCGTGGCGGTGGCGACCCAGGGCGCCCTGGGCATCGCCTTCCTGGCCTATACGGTGTTCGCCTCCAATCCGTTCTGGCGGCTGACCGATCCGCCGGTTGAGGGGCGTTCGCTCAATCCCTTGCTGCAGGACCCGGCCCTGATCCTGCACCCGCCCTTCCTCTATGTGGGCTATGTGGGCCTGTCGGTGGTCTTCTCCCTGGCCATCGCCGCCCTGGTCGAAGGCCGCGCCGACGCCGCCTGGGCCCGCTGGGTCAGGCCCTGGACCCTGGCGGCCTGGAGCGGGCTGACCGTGGGCATCACCCTTGGCGCCTTCTGGGCCTATTACGAGCTGGGCTGGGGCGGCTGGTGGTTCTGGGATCCGGTGGAGAACGCCAGCTTCATGCCCTGGCTGATCGCCACGGCCCTGCTGCATTCGGCCGTGGTGACCGAGCGCCGCGGCGCCCTGCCGGGCTGGACCATCTTCCTGGCGCTGGGGGGCTACACCTTCTCCATGCTGGGCGCCTTCCTGGTGCGCTCGGGCGTGCTGACCTCGGTGCACGCCTTCGCCGTCGATCCGACCCGCGGCGTCCTTCTGCTGACCATCCTTGGGGTGACGGCGGGGCTCGGCTTCGCCCTGTTCGCCTGGCGAGCGCCGGCCATGGCCCGGGGCGGCATGTTCGCTCCCATTAGCCGCGAGAGCGCCCTGGTCCTGAACAACATCCTGCTGGCGGCGGCCACCGCCACTGTCCTGCTGGGCACCCTCTATCCGCTGATCCGCGAGGCCATGGCCGGTGAGGCCATCTCGGTGGGGCCGCCCTATTTCAATCTCACCTTTACCCCGCTGATGTTCATTCTGCTGCTGCTGCTTCCGGCCGGGCCGCTGCTCGCCTGGAAGCGGGCGGACGCCGGCGCGGCCCTCCAGCGGCTGTGGGTCGCAGCTCTGCTGGCGGCCGTGGCGGCGGTGGCGACCCTGGCGCTGGCCGAGCCCCGCAGCCTGTTCGGCGCCGCGGGCCTGGCGCTCGGGGTCTGGCTGATCGTTGGATCGGCGACCGAGGTCGCTGAACGCATCCGTCTGTTCCGCGCCCCCCGCGGCGAGGTGCTTCGCCGTCTGGGCGGGCTGCCCCGGGGGACCTGGGGCATGACGCTGGCCCACGCCGGCCTGGGGGTCTTCGTCCTGGGCGCGGTCTTCGAGACCACCTGGAAGGCCGAAACCGCCGAGGTCCTCGCCCTCGGCCAGCGCCTGGAGGTGGCGGGCTATGTGGTGGCCCTGGAGAACGTGGCGCCGGTCCAGGGGCCCAACTTTGAGGCCGAGCAGGCCACCTTGCGGGCCTTCGCCCCGAACGGAACCCTGGCCTGCATGGCGCGCCCTGAGCGGCGGCTCTATTCGGCCGGCGGCCAGACCACCTCGGAAGTGGCCATCTGCACCCGCGGCCTCAGCCATCTCTATGTCGTCCTGGGCGAGCGGCGGACGGGCGCCGATGGCGAGCCGGTCTGGCTGGTGACCGGCTACTGGAATCCCTGGGCCCTGCTGATCTTCCTGGGGCCTGGTCTGATGGCCCTGGGGGGCGTCGTGTCCCTGTCGGATCGCCGCCTGCGGCTGGCGGCCGGACGTCGTGCGACGCCGGCCATGCCCGCGGGGCCGGAACCGGCGTCCAAGCCCGTGGGAGAGCCGGCATGACCGCCCTGGGCCGCTGGCTGGCCATCGCCTGCGCCGTCCTCTGCCTGGGCGCAGCGTCTGACCCCGGCGAGCGGCTGGCGGACCCGGCTCAGGAGGCCCGGGCGCGGGCCCTCTTCAAGGAGGTCCGCTGCCTTGTCTGCCAGAACGAGTCCATCGACGCCTCCAACGCTGAACTGGCCCAGGATCTGCGGGCCATCGTGCGTCAGGAGGTTGCCCAGGGCCGCAGCGACGTGGAGGTGCGCCGCTTTCTCACCGACCGCTACGGCGAGTATGTGCTGCTCAAGCCCCGGTTCAGCTGGGCCAACGCCGCCCTTTGGCTGTTTCCTCTGCTGGTCGTTCTGGGCGGGGCGGGCCTGTTGGTCGGCCGCTGGCGATCGCCCCAGGCCGAGTCCGCAGCCCTCTCCAGTGAAGAGACCGAGGCCCTGGCGAGGCTCGCCGATGATCCTGGGGCGGACCGAGGCTCGGCCTCATAGCCGCCGTGAACCGGCGCCATAGCTTGCGAATTGGTAAGTTGTGATCCGTTGCGCATCGGCGCATCCATCCTAGCTAGGGGAAGGCGGGCATGTGCTATGACCCCAAGAGCCCGCAAGGAATCGAAGGCCCATGACTTCTAAGAAGACCGGTTATCTTCTCGGCGCCGTCGCCGGTATCGGCGTCGCCGCCGCCGCCCTGGCGGCCACAGATGTCGGCATCACCCTGGCTGAAAAGTCCGGGCCGACCATGCCGGTGATCCGGGCCTCCACGGCGCCGATCTTCGCGCCGCCCCCAGGCGCGCCCCTTTCGTTCGCCGACATCTTCGAGCAGGTGTCGCCGGCCGTGGTCTCGGTGAACGTCAAGTCCCGGGCCGACGCCAATGTGCTGCGCCAGATCCCTGGTCTGGAAGGCCTGCCCTTCGGAATCATCCCCCGCGCCCCTGGCGGCGGCGGCGAGGAGGGCGAGGAAGAGCAACAGGGCCCGACCCAGATGTCGGCCGGCTCCGGGTTCTTCATCTCGGCCGACGGCTACATCGTCACAAACAACCACGTCGTCGAGAACGCCGAGGAGATCAAGGTCGTCCTCAAGGACGAGCGCGAGCTGGTGGCCGAAATCGTCGGTCGCGACGAGGCCACCGACCTGGCCGTCCTCAAGGTCAAGGGCGCGAACTTCCCCTATGTGAGCTTCGAGAACGACGCTGTCCCGCGGGTCGGCGACTGGGTGATCGCCGTCGGCAACCCCTTCGGCCTGACCGCCACGGCTACGTCAGGCATCGTCTCGGCCTATGGCCGCGACATCGGCGAGACCTTCGTCGACTTCATCCAGATCGACGCTCCGATCAACCGGGGCAATTCCGGCGGCCCGACCTTCGACATCTATGGCCGGGTGATCGGCGTGAACACCGCCATCTTCTCGCCGTCCGGCGGCTCGGTGGGCATCGGCTTCGCCATCCCCGCAGCCACCGCCGACACGATCACCAAGCAGCTGATCGCCAGCGGCAGCGTGACCCGCGGCTATATCGGCGCGACCATCCAGAACTACACGCGCGAGATGGCCCTGGCCCAAGGCCTGGGCGACCAGCGCGGCGCCATCGTCTCCGACACCGTGCCCGGCGGCCCCTCGGCCCGGGCGGGGCTGCAGCCCGGTGACGTGGTCATCGCGGTGAACGGCGTGTCGGTGCGCACCTCCTCGGAACTGACCCGCGAAGTGGCAAAGGCCACGGCCGGCGACACCCTGCGCCTGGACATCATCCGCGGCGACGCCCGCCGCACGATCCAGGTCCGCTCCGGCGTCCGCCCCAACGAGCGTGAGCTGGCCGCCAATGACAACAGCGGCGGCCCCTCGACCCCCCGCGGCCAGAGCCCGGCTCAGCCAGCGGCGCCGCAGGTGCTGGGCATGACGCTGGCCCCCATTGATGACGCCGCCCGTCGCAGTTTCGGCATCGCCGCCGAGGTGCGCGGTGTCGTGGTCACCGCTCTGGCCTCCAGCTCCGACGCCGCCCGCAAGGGTCTGCGCCGGGGCGACGTGATCGTGCGGGCCAACAGCCGCACGATCGCCGCCGCCAGCGACCTCGCCGCCGAGGTTGAAGCCGCCCGCAAGGCTGGTCGGCCCAGCGTCCTGGTGGGGGTCAGCCGCGATGGCCGCACCCTCTTCCTTCCGCTGGATATCGCGCAGTAGGCTGACGTCACAGTCACGGGGGCGGGGATGCGGATACTGATTGTCGAGGACGACCTGGAGGCCGCCGCCGTCATGGTGCGCGGCCTGACCGAAAGCGGTCATGAATGCCTGTCCGCCGCCGACGGGGAGGCGGGGCTCGGCGAGGCCCGCCAGGGCGAGTTCGACGTGATGATCGTCGACCGCATGATGCCGAAGATGGACGGGGTCACCCTGGTGGAGACCCTGCGCCGGGAGGGCGACCAGACGCCTGTCCTGTTCCTCTCAGCCCTGGGCGAGATCAACGACCGTGTTGACGGGCTCAAGGCCGGGGGCGACGACTATCTGGTCAAGCCCTACGCCTTCGCCGAACTGATCGCCCGGGTCGAGGCCTTGGCCCGCCGGCGGGAAACCGGCTCAGTCCAGACCCTGCTGCGGGTCGGCGAGCTGGAGATGGATCTGATCGGGCGCACCGTCCATCGTCAGGGACGGGAGATCGACCTGCAGCCGCGGGAGTTCCAGCTCCTGGAGTTCATGATGCGCCATGCCGGTCAGGCGGTAACCCGCACCATGCTGCTGGAGAAGGTCTGGGAGTATCACTTCGATCCGCAGACCAATGTGATCGATGTCCACGTCTCGCGGCTGCGGTCCAAGATCGACAAGGGCTTCGACCGGCCGATGCTGCAGACGGTGCGCGGCGCGGGCTACCGGCTCGACGCATAGGGGGGCGCCGACATGCGCCTGCCGCGCATCTTCCGCACCACGCCCTTCCGGCTGACCCTGCTGTTCCTGGCCCTGTTTGCGGCCTCGGCCAGCGCGTTTCTGGCCTATATCTATATCGCGACCGCCGGTGAGGCGACGCGGCGGGTCGACCAGTTGATCACCCGCGAGATGCGCACCCTGCAAAGCGCCTATGGCCGCGCCGGGACCGACGCCCTCAACCAGGCCCTGATCGAACGGGCGGCCAGCGAGCGGCCCTATCTCTATCTGCTGATGAAGCCTGACGGGGCGCGCATCTCCGGCTCCATCGAGGAGTCGCCGCTGGAGTCGTTCAATGGCGAGGCCACCTGGACCAGCTTCCAGGTGACGGAGTTCGACGTCCAGGGCCGCGAGATCGACCGACCGGCCCGCGGGCTTCAGGAGCGGCTGTCGGGCGGCGAAATCCTGTTCGTCGGGGCCGATATCGCCGAGGACGAGGCCTATGTTGTCAAGATCGTCCGGGCCCTGTGGGGCGCCGGCGCCCTGATTATCGTCCTGGGCCTGGCCGGCGGGGTCGTCGTCAGCCGCAATGTCAGCCGTTCCATGACCGGGCTCACCAATGTGGTGGACGCCGTGCGCAATGGCGATCTGAGCGCCCGGGCGCCGGTGCGCGGCACACGGGACGAGCTGGACGAACTGGCCGTGGGCCTCAATGAGATGCTCGATCGGCTGGAGCGGTCCATGGCCGGCCACAAGCACACCGGCGACGCCATCGCCCACGACCTGCGCTCGCCCCTGACCCGCCTGCGGGCGCGGCTGGAGGCCTCATTTCTCGACCTGGAGGCCGGTCGCGGCGATCCCCAGGCCGCCTTCGCCCAGGCCCTGGATGACACTGATGGTGTGCTGAAGACCTTTGGGGCGGTGCTGGCCATTGCGAGGCTGCAGGCGGCGGGCGCGGCGCCCGACCCGGTGCTGTTCGATCCGGCCGATCTGGCTGCCGATATCTGCGAACTCTACGAGCCGCTCTGCGAGGATGACGGCCTGGATTTCAAGGCCGAGCTCGCCCGCGGCATGGCCATCCGGGCCAACCGGGAATTCATGGCCCAGGCGCTGGCCAACCTGATGGACAACGCCATCAAATATACGCCCAAGGGCGGGGCCATTATGCTGCGGGTCCGACGCCGCTCCTCGGGCGAGGTGGAGTTCTCTGTGACCGACACCGGTCCTGGCGTGCCGGAGGAGGATCGGACCCGGGTGGTGGAGCGCTTTGTCCGGCTGGAGAATAGCCGCAACCTGCCAGGCGCCGGGCTTGGTCTGTCCCTGGTGGCCGCCGTCGCGGAGGCCCATGGGGGCCGGGTGGAGCTGTCCGAGGGACCGGGCAAGGTGGGCGAGATCGGCCCGGGCCTGCGGGTGGCGGTCATCCTGCCGCCGGCCTGAGATTTGCCACAGGCCGGCCTGACCCCGCAGACTGCCCCCATGACCGTGCTTGCTGACTCGCTACGTCCCTGCGGCCCCGTGGCTGATGGGAAGGCCGCTGAACGAACCCGTGAGATGATTGCGCCCGCCGCAGCCCGGGACGGGTGGGAGGATCTGCTTGAGCGCGCCTGGCCGGCCCTGGCCCCTGTCTTCGGCGCCTCACCCTATCTGTCGGGCCTCGCCCGCCGGACGCCGGCGCGGCTGCGGGCGATCCTGGAGCATGAGCCCGACGCCCGCTTCGCCGACCTGCTGGCCCGGACGGCGGCGGCCGGGGATCTGGAGACGGCGGCCGAGGCCGGTCCGGAGCTGCGCCGGCTGAAGGCCGAGGCGCATCTCCTGATCGCCCTGGCCGATCTGGGCGGGGTCTGGGACCTCGACGCGGTCACCGGGGCCCTGACCCGCTTCGCCGACGCCGCCCTGGCCGCCGGACTCCGCGTGGCCGCCCGCGCCGAGGTGGCGGCCGGCCGGTTGCAAGCGGTGGGGGAGGGTCCCGAAGGCCCCGTGCCCGGCTGGTTCTGCCTGGCCATGGGCAAGCAGGGCGCCTTCGAGCTCAACTATTCCAGCGATATCGACGTCTCGGTCTTCTACGAGCCCGACCGCCTGCCGGTGTGCGATGGCGTGGAGCCCCGAGGCTTCGCCGTGCGGCTGACCCAGGCGGTGGCCGCCCTGATCCATGACCGCACCGACGAGGGCTATGTCTTCCGGGTGGACCTCCGGCTGCGCCCTGATCCCTCCTCGACGCCGCTGGCCGTGTCGGTCAACGCCGCCTTCGAGTACTATGAGACCGTGGGCCAGAACTGGGAGCGGGCGGCCTTCATCAAGGCCAGGCCCTGCGCGGGCGACCTGCCCCGGGCCGAAGCCTTCCTGGTCGAGCTGGCGCCCTTCATCTGGCGCAAGAACCTCGACTTCGCCGCCATCGCCGACATCCATTCGATCAAGCGCCAGATCCATGTCCACAAGGTCGACGACCGGCTGACGGCCAAGGGCGCTGATCTGAAGCTCGGCCGGGGCGGCATTCGCGAGATCGAATTCTACGTCCAGACCCAGCAGCTGATCCTCGGCGGCCGCCATCCGGAGCTGCGGGGCATGCGCACCCTGGAAGCGCTGCAGGCCCTGACCGAGGCCGGCCACGTGACGCCCGAGGCGGCCCAGGAGCTGACCAGCGCCTATCACACGCTGCGCGCCGTCGAGCACCGGGTCCAGATGATCGCCGACGAACAGACCCACCGCCTCCCCGAGGCGGACGGAGAGCGGGCCAGGGTCGCGGCCCTGTTCGGCCACGACAAGGTCAAGGGTTTCGACGCCGCCATCACCGAGGTGCTGAAGACGGTCAACCGCCGGTATGGCGAACTCTTCCCCGACGAAGAGCCCCTGTCGTCCAGCTTCGGCAGCCTGATCTTCACCGGCGTGGACGACGACCCCGCCACCCTGAAGACCCTGGCGCGCATGGGCTTCGACAACCCGCTGCAGGTCTCCCAGACCATCCGCGCCTGGCATCACGGACGTATTCCGGCCACCCGCACCGAGCGGGGCCGCGAACTTTTCACCCGGCTCGCCCCGCGCCTGCTTGAGGCGGCGAACGCCACCGGGGCGCCCAATGCGGCGTTCAACCGGTTCAGCGACTTCTTCGCCAGCCTGTCGTCCGGCGTGCAGATCCAGTCCCTGTTCCTGGCCAACCCGCAGCTGTTCGAGCTGCTGGTCCAGGTCCTGGCGTTTGCGCCCAAGCTGGCCGCGACGCTGGCCAGGCGGCCCGCCGCCATCGACGCCCTGATCGACGGGGACTTCTTCGCCGAGATCGACCCCGCCGAGGACGAGGCCGTGATGGCCATGGCCATCTCCCGGGCCGAGGGCTTCGAGGAGGTGATGGACGCCGTGCGCCGGGTGCACCGGGAACAGGCCTTCCGGCTCGGCGTGCAGGTGATGAGCGGGGTGGCCAGCGCCGAGCGGGTGGGTCGGGGGTTTGCGGACCTGGCCTATCTCTGCATCCGCACCCTCGCGCCGGCGGCCCTGGCGGAGGCCGAGCGGCTGGGGGGCGCTTTTCCGGGGCAGGTCGCGGTGGTGGCGCTCGGCAAGTGCGGCTCGCGCGAGATGACCGCCTCATCGGACCTGGACCTGATGACCCTCTACCTGGCCGACGACCCCCGGGCCATGTCGAGCCTGAAGGGCTGGGGGGCGGAGACCTTCTATGGCCGCTTCACCCAGCGTCTGATCGCCGCCCTGTCCCTGCCGACCGCCGAGGGCGGTCTGTACGAGGTGGACATGCAGCTGCGCCCCTCCGGGACCCAGGGGCCCGTGGCGGTCAGCCAGTCGGCCTTCGAGGCCTACTACGCGGGGGAGGCCGAAACCTGGGAGTTCCTGGCGCTCACCCGCGCCCGGGTTGTCTGGGCCAGCACCCCGGCGTTCGCTGAAACCGCGACGGGCCTGATCGAGTCGGCCCTGCGCCGTCCGCGGGACCGCAAGATCCTGGCCCGGGACGTGCGCGCCATGCGCGCCCTGCTCGACAAGGAACGCCCGGCCAAGGACGTCTGGGACATGAAGCTCGCCCGCGGGGGGTTGGTGGACGTGGAGTTCGCCGCCCAGTTCCTGCAACTGGCCCACGCCGCCGAGGGCGGGCCCCTCCATCCGCATACCGCCCGGTCGCTGGCGGCCCTTCGGGAGGCCGGCCTCGGCGCGGCAGAACCCCTGGAGGTGCTGGAGGACGCCTGGCGGCTGCAACAGAACCTGACCCAGCTGATCAAGGTGGCCCTGGAGGAGGGGGCAGACCCCTCACTGGAGCCCACCGCCTTCCGTCGGCTGATGGCGCGGGCCGCCGGCGAGAGCGACTTCCGCAAGGTCCGGCCCAGACTTGAGGCGGCCCGCAAGGCGGCTCGCAACGCCTATGAAATGCTGGTGCAACCTTGAGCGACGGAAACTGGCGGCGACGCCGTTCAAACCCTTGAACCCATCCCGCCAGAAGGTCGCCATGCTCCGTCCGATCCTGTTTAGCGCGCTCGCGTTCGTCCTGATCAGCGGGCCTGCCCAGGCCCAGATGATGGGCCGCGGCCCTGACCCGGACCTGAACCGGGATGGCAAGGTGACCCAGGCCGAGTTCCGCAAGAGCCAGACCGACGCCCTCCTGGAGGCCTTCGACAAGAACCGGGACGGCCAGATCACCAAGGCTGAGTTCAAACCCATGGAGGACATGGCCCGGCGGTTCCGGGGCGCGGGCGGCGCCGCCAGGGCGGCCGAGGTCTGGACCCGCCTTGACGCCAACCGCGACGGCGTAATCAGCCGCGCCGAGATCGAGGCGAGCGCTGATCGTCGTTTCGCCGCCAGTGATGCGGACCGGGACGGCGTTCTCGACCGGGCCGAACTCACCAGCCTTCGCCAGAGCCGTTCGAGTGGCGGCTCGTGATCCTGACCCAGGGCCCGGCTGCGGCGCGGGCGAGGTGAGGCTTGGCCGCTGCGCAGGACCCCGACGACGAGTTGCTGGGCCGTATCGCCCAGGGCGATCCCGCGGCGGTGCGCGCCCTGATGGGCCGCAAGCTGACCCGGATCAACGGCCTGGCCGTGCGCATGCTGGGCGACGCGGCCGAGGCCGAGGACGTGACGCAGGAGGTGTTCCTGCGCGCCTGGCGCCAGGCGCCCAAATGGACCCCCGGCGCGGCGCGGTTCGACACCTGGCTGCACCGGGTGGCGCTCAACCTCTGCTACGACCGCCTGCGCCGACGCCGGGAGATTCCTACCGAGGCGCCGCCGGAGCAGACCGACGAGGGGCCGGCGCCCGATCGCGGTCTGGAGGCCGCCGATGTGGGAGGACGGGTCGCCGCCGCCATGGCCCGCCTGCCGGATCGCCAGCGGGAGGCCATCGTGCTCTGCCACTATCAGGAGCTCGGCAATATCGAGGCCGCTGGTTTGATGGGGGTCAGCGTCGAGGCCTTGGAGAGTCTTTTGTCCCGCGGCCGCCGGGCGCTTCGCCTGGCCCTGGCGGACATGCGGTGAGGCCGCCCGAATGAAGGAAGGACCGATCATGGACCTGGACAGGTTCGCCGCCCTCGCCGAGGCCTATGGCGGCGACGTCTCCCGCTGGCCGGAGAATGTCCGGGAGGCCGCCGCCGTGCTGATGTCGGCCGATCCAGCGGCGACCGCGCCGCTGCTGGCCGCCCAGAGCGACCTGGATTGGGCGCTGGACTCCTGGCGTACGCCGGCCGCCAGCGCGACTCTGCAGGCGGCGATCCTGGCGAGCGCTCCGACCCAAAGAAGGCCCCCTGCCTGGCGGGGCTGGGTATGGCGCACGGGGCTGGGCGCGGGCCTCATGGCCGCTGGCGCTGCTGGGGTCATGGCCGGGGTCGTGGTGTCTGGAGCCATCGCCCCGGTGGGCGACCTTGAGGTGATCACCGCAGCGGTGAGCGCCTATGACAGCCTGGATGTGGAATTGGTCGGAGACGTGTGATGTCGCAACGGAGCCTGACCATCGCCCTGTTCGTCTCCCTGGCCGTCAACCTGTTCGCCATTGGCGCGGTGGTGGGCGGCCTGGTGATCGGCGTGCGCATGTCCGAAGGGCGGGAGAGCGCCATGCGTCCGGGACCGCCACCGATCTTCTCCGCCGCGTCCGCCCTGCCGGAAGCCCGCCAGGACGCCTATCGAGAGGCGCTGCGCGGCGAGGCCCGCGAAGTCCGGCGCTCGCTGATGCGGGCCGGCGAAGCTCGGCGGGCGGCCTGGGGCGACATCGCCGCTGACCCCTATGATCCCGCAGCCGTCCGTCAGGCGCTGACCGAGGCCCAGGCGATCGAAGCCCAGGCCCGGAGCCGCCTGGAGAGCCGCATCGTCGACTTCGCCGCCGACCTGAGCCCGGAGGAACGTCAGGCCCTGGCGCAGGCGCTCTCACGCCCGCCGGCCCGGCATGGGGACGGACGGGGCGGCGGAGAAAGCCGCCGGGATCGGTTCTAGCGGCGCCCGCGCAGGCTTGACGGCTTAAGGCGAGGTCCGCCGGGTGACCCGCCCGTCCAGGGTGGTCGCCTGGGCCACGGTGTTCGAGATCGTCCCGTACTTGCGGATGTTCTTGTGCAGCAGCTCCAGGCGCTGATCGCTCTCGTCGGTGTCGATGATCAGCTCGTAGTCGATGGAGGTGATCATCGGCGGACTGTCCTGCCGGGCGGCCTTCAGCCTGACCTCAACGCCCCGCAGGTCGAATTTCAACAAGGGTGTGACACGCTCGATCCCCTTGATCATGCAGGCGGCTACCGCAGCCAGCAGGAGCTCAACGGGATTGAATGCGTCCAGGCGTCCCTGAAGGTCTGTGTCCAGAACCAGGGTGGCGTCCTTGGCGCTGGCAAGGCTTCCGTGGGCGTCAGTCCTGCGGGCCTGTATGGCGTATTCGAGCATCTGAGCACATTAGCGGCGTCGTCGGAGACGCCTATGCGCGGGATCAATTTTGTCCCGCAGGAGGTCCTGGACCTCGACTTCAGCTCAAGCCGCAGTCCCCGTGCGCCGTACGGGAGCTTGCAGGGGCTCGCTCTGCCGGACGGGCAGGGAGAAGCCGACCGTCGTGCCTTCGCCGGGCGCGCTCTGGATATCCAGCGCGCCGCCATGCATCTCCACCAGCGACTTGGTGAGCGCCAGGCCAAGGCCGGTGCCCTGCTGGGTCTTGGAGTGCTGGTTTTCGATCTGCTCGAAGGGCCGCGCCAGCCGGGCCAGATCATCAGGCGCGATGCCGATGCCGGTGTCGCGCACAGTGATCCGCACCCGCTCGCCCTGGGGATCGGGGCGGGCGTCCGCCCGCACCGTGACCCGGCCTCCGCGGGGGGTGAACTTGATGGCGTTGGATAGCAGGTTGAGGAGCACCTGCTTGATGGCGCGGTAGTCAGCCTCGACCTCGGGCAGGTCGCGGGGGAATTCCAGCTCCAGGGCCAGACCCGCGCTGTCGGCGCGGTTGCGGATCAGCCGGGCGGCGTCCTCGACCACGTCCTCCAGGGTCAGGGGCTCGAACTTCAGGTTCATCTTGCCGGCCTCGATCTTCGACATGTCGAGGATGTCGTTGATCAGGGCCAGCAGGTGCTGGCCTGACGAGAGGATATCGCCGCAATATTCCTTGTAGCGCGGGTCGCCCAAGGGGCCGAACATCTCGCCGACCATGATCTCGGAGAAGCCGTTGATGGCGTTCAGCGGCGTGCGCAGTTCATGGCTCATATTGGCCAGGAACTCGCTCTTGGCGGTGTTGGCGCTCTCGGCCCGGACCTTTTCGGCCTCGTACTTGCGGGCCAGTTCAGAGAGCTGCTCCTGGCTGCGCTCCAGACTGACCACGGCCTTCTGCAGGGCCTCCTCGTTGACCCGTCGCGCTTCTTCCTGGGTCTTGATGGCGGTGATGTCGGCCGCTGTCATCACCAGGCCGCCCTCGGCGGTGCGCCGTTCGGAGATCTGGATCCAGCGGCCGTCGTTGAGCTCTGCCTCGCGCACGCCCCGCTGGCCGTCCACCGCCGGCGCCTCGCGCTTGATGGCCAGCTGGGCGAAGCGGTTGACCTGGTCGCGGGCCGCGCCAGGCTTCAGCAGACGGGCCTCCAGGGAGAAGACGCTGCGATAGTTGCGATTGCACATGAGCAGGCGGCCGTGGCGGTCCCACAGCACGAAGGCCTCCGACACGCTCTCGATGGCGTCCCGCAGGCGGTTCTCGGCGGCCTGGGCCCGGGCCTGGGCCATCCGCTCCTCGGTGACGTCCAGGGCCACCCCGATGATCCGGGCGAAACCGCCTTCGGGGGCGCGGCCAAAGGCCTGGCCGCGGGCGTCCACCCACAGGGGGCGCTCGCCCGGCGCGCCGGGCACACGGAAGGACACGTCGAAGGCGCCATAGAGGGCCGCTGTCGACAGCGCCTGGCGCACCCGCTCCCGATGATCGGGGGACACCCGGTCCAGCACGTCCTGGCCGCCGACCACGCCGCCGCCGCCCCAGCCCAGCATCCCGCCGGTGACGTCTGACAGGAACACCTCGTCGGTGGTCAGGTCCCACTCCCAGATTCCGCAGCGGGCGGCCTCCACAGCCATACGGAACCGCTGCTCGCTGTCGTAGAAGGCCTGCTGGGCGGCCTCCACCTTGCGGCTCTGGGTGAACAGCAGCAGGCCCAGCAGGAAGGCCACCCCCAGGGGGATCAGCACCCACCCCAGCTGCTCGCGGGCTGACAGGATCTCCAGGGGATCGGCGTCCGCGCCGACCACGGCGATCCAAGCCCCGGCCGAGGTCGGCTGGGCGGCGATCTGCAGGCTGGCGCCCTCAGGGCTGCGCGCTCGGGTCAGGCGGCCTGGCCGCAACTCGCCCGGGGTCAATTCGAAGGCCGCGCTGAGGCTGTCGGCCTGGGCGATCCCGCCGGCGCCCACGGCGCTGATGATCTGGCCCCGGGCCGAGGCGATGGCGCCGATCCCCGCCTTGGACAGAAGCGTGGTGAGCCGCGCTGGGGCGGCGACCACCATGATGGTGCGCCGGCCCTGGGGGGTTGAGGCCGTGGCCGAGACGAGCAGGGCGGGCGCCTGACCCTCGGCGGCGCCTGTGCCGAACCAGACTTCCCGTGGGGCCCGATCGGTCTCGGCCGTCAGGGCGCCCCAGTTCAGGGGCGGGGCGTCGCCAGCGACAGCGAGCATCTCGGCGCCGTTGAGAACGATGACGGCGCTGGCCGAGCCGGACGCCACTCTCAGCCCCGTCTCGGCCGCCTCCAGCGGGCTATCGGGGCTGGCCTCGAGCACCTCGCGGGCGGCGAGCACGCCGCCGCGCAGGGTGGCCGCCTCGGCGTCCAGCCGTGCGGCCAGGGCCTGGGCCTCGCCGGGCAGGACGGCGCCCAGCTGGCCGGCCCGTGTCGGTTCAGCCTGGATGCGGGCCACGGCGAAGGCTGTATAGACCGCCATGAGCAGCAGGGTGGTGAGGATCGCCAGACGCGCAAAGGCGAAGGTCGGCGGCGGCCGGGAGCCGGGACTCGTCTCCCCCCCGCGCTTCTGACCCTGGGTCCGAGCCGCGCCTCTGCCTCCGCGTCCGGCCAAGCCCGCCGCTCCCTTACCCTCAAATCCGAGTCACCCGCGAAGCAGAGTCTAGGCGGGCGGACTCGCCACGTCACGAGTCATACCGTCGCGTCTGCTGCGAACCTCCGCCGCCTGGCGGCTCAGTCCTGCGCCAGGGCTCGGGAGGCCAGTTCGTAGACGTTCTTGGACAGGCCTTCGCGCCCGACGATCCGCTCCAGCTCGGCGCGCATCAGGGCGCCCAGATCGGGTCGATAACGCCGCCAGCCGCCCAGGGGCTCCAGCAGACGGGCCGCCGTCATGGGGTTGTAGCCGTCCACCGACAGGATCTGGTCGGCCAGGAACCGGTAGCCCGCCCCGCTCTCATCGTGGAACCGCACCGGATTGCCGGCGGCGAAGGTCCCGACCAGGGCCCGCAGGCGGTTGGGGTTCTTGGCGTCGAAGGCCGGATGGGCGGTCAGGCCCAGAACTCGACCCAGAGCGCCCTCGTCCGGCGCCCGGGCCTGGAGGGCGAACCACTTGTCGATGACCAGGGGCTCGGACTTCCAGCGCTCGTAGAAGTCGGCCAGGGCCTTTTCGAACGGCTCGCCACCGATCTGCATGAGGGCCGAGAGGCCCCCCATGGCGTCGGTCATGTTGCCGGCCGCCTCGTAGTGGCCATAAGCCCGCTCGGCGTTCTCGGCATGGGGATCCACCGCAAGGATCTCCAGGGCCATGTTGCGCAGGGCCCGGCGGCCGGCGCCGGCGGCGTCGGGGGAGAACTCTCCCAGGTCCTGCAGGCCAGTGTGCAGTCGCCCAAGCTCCTCGGCCAGATGGACCGCCAGGCGCCCGCGCAGGGCGTTGCGGGCCAGATGGATGGCGGCCGGGTCGGCGGGCTGTTGGGCGAGCGCCAGCTCCGCCTCGCTGGGCAGGGACAGCAGCAGCGCCTTGAAGGCCGGATCGGCCGCCTGGTCCGACAGGGCGCGGCCGACGGCCTCGGCATAGCGTTCCTCGCCGACCTCATCGGGGGTCCCGGCGCTGCGCGCCAGCATCAGGTCCCGGGCCAGGTCCTGGCCGGCCTCCCAGCGGTTGAACAGGTCCGGATCGGCGGCCAGCTGGACATAGCGGTCCTTGGGCGCGGCGTCGGTGGTCAGCACCACCGGGGCCGAGAATCCGCGCAGGGCCGAGAGCACCGGCTCCCGCTCCACGCCGGTGAGGGTGAGGCTGGCCTTGGCGGCGTCCAGCACCACCACCGTCTCATCAACGGCCTGACCGTCCCGTTCGAAGGCGAGCGTGCGGCCTTCCCCGTCCAGCAGGCCCAGGCGCACTGGAATGGGCAGGGGCTTCTTGCTCGGCTGGCCCGGCGTCGGCGGGGTGGTCTGGGTGACCTCGAGCTTCAGGGTCTGGGCGGCGGCGTCGTAGGTGCGGCGGATATCGACCCGCGGCGTGCCGGCCTGTTCGTACCAGTCGAAGAAGTTCGACAGGTCCTGGCCCGAGGCCTCGGCGAAGCAAGCGATGAAGGCCTCCACCGTGGTGGCGTGGCCGTCCCAGCGGTCGAAATAGAGGTCCATGCCCTTTCGGAACGCCTCGGCGCCGATCAGGGTCTTGAGCATGCCGATGACCTCGGAGCCCTTCTCATAGATGGTCGCGGTGTAGAAGTTGTCGATCTTCAGATAGCTCGACGGCCGCACCGGGTGGGCCAACGGACCCTGGTCCTCGGAGAACTGGCGGGCGCGCAGGGCCTTCACGTCCTTGATCCGCTGGACCGCGGCGCCGCGCATGTCGGCCGAGAAACTCTGGTCGCGGAAGACGGTGAGGCCTTCCTTGAGGCACAGCTGGAACCAGTCGCGGCAGGTGATGCGGTCGCCGGTCCAGTTGTGGAAATATTCGTGGGCGACGACGCTCTCGATCCGCTCATAGTCAAAGTCGGTGGCGGTCGCCTGATCGGCCAGCAGGAGCGAGGAGTTGAAGATGTTCAGCCCCTTGTTCTCCATGGCCCCAAAATTGAAATCGCGCACGGCGACGATCATGAACAGGTCGAGGTCGTATTCGCGGCCGAAGGCCTCCTCGTCCCACTTCATCGAGCGTTTCAGGGCGTCCATGGCGTAGACGGCGCGGTCGGCCATGCCGGGATCCACATAGATCCGCAGGTCCACCTTGCGCCCGCTCATGGTGACGAGGCTGTCCTCCAGCACGTCCAACTCCCCGGCCACCAGGGCGAAGAGATAGCAGGGCTTGGGGAAGGGGTCGTTCCAGACGGCGTAGTGACGTCCGTCCGACGTCTGGCCGGACTCCATCAGATTGCCGTTGGACAAGAGGCGGTGGAACGCCTTGTCTGCGGTCATCCGCACCGTATAGCGGGCCAGGACGTCAGGCCGGTCGGGGAACCAGGTGATCTTGCGGAAGCCCTCGGCCTCGCACTGGGTGCAGAACCGGCCGCCGGACATGTAGAGGCCGTCCAGCGAGGTGTTGGCCGCCGGATCGATCTCGACCTCGGTCTCCAGGATGAACTCCGCCGGGACATCAGCGATGGTCAGATATTCGGCGTCGATGGCGTAGTCGTCCTGAGCCAGGACGCGGCCGTCGACGGCCACCGAAATCGGGGTCAGCCGCTCGCCGTTCAGGACCAGGGGCTCGGCGTGGTCGCCGTTGCGGCGCAGGCTGAGCCTAGCCTTCACCCGGGTGGCGCTGGGCTTGAGGTCGAAGTCCAGATGGATCTCGTCCACCAGATAGGCTGGCGGGCGATAGTCGGACAGGCGGATCGGCTGGGGCGTTTCGGTGCGCATGTCACCGATGTAACCCCGCCAGCGGTCCCTCGCCAGGGGCCGCAGGGCGGGAAGCGCCTCAGGCGGCGTCTTCTGCGACTTCCAGCGGCGTCTCGCCCGCCGCAGGGATCTGCTGCAGGAACCGGTCGACCTTGCGGGCTTCCTCGGCCAGGCGGCGGATCTCCGGCGGCGCATCGTCCGGGGCCTCGTCCACCAGGGCCGACAGGTGTCGGGCGATGGACAAGAGCCTGCGGGACGAGGTGATCAGCCGGGCCTGGAACTCGATCTTCAGCGGGTCACGATCATATTCGGCGCCGGGCACCCGCCAGCCGCCCCAGTCATTGGCGTCTGTGACCACCACCGGATAGGTGCCGGGGTAGGGGTGATGGGCGCAGTCGTCGGGCTGCTGCCACTTGTTGCGGGCCCGCAGGAGACGCCAGCTCGGCTCGTCGTCGTTCACGAGTTCGTGGCTCGATTGCTCGGCGCGCAGCTCATGGGCGTGGAAGTCGCGGCCCAGGCCGACGTCGTAGGTCACCCGCACGGGCTCATCGAATCCGCGGGCCCAGACGGGCACGATCTTCTCGATCACCGCCCAGGCGCCGACGCTTTCGACCCACACCTTTTGATTACGTTGGAAGACAGCCTTGGCCATACGCACCCACCGATACTGATTTCCGCCCATAAGACCCTGAAATCCTTGACGCGAGGTCAATCTTTCCACGCCCGCTACGATGCGTATGGTGGGGTTTCCAGGGAAACGCAGACGCCGTGAACACGGCGGGACAAGACGGGCATGAATTTCGATTTTTCCGACGACCAGAAGTTTCTGAAGAACGAGGCGCGAAAGTTCCTTGAGGCCCAGTGCCCCACAAGCCGGGTGCGCAAGGTCCTGGACGAGGACGCGAAGTCCTTTGACGAGGATCTCTGGAAGGCGGTGGGCGAGCAGGGCTGGCTCGGCGCGGCCATTCCCGAGCAGTATAACGGCCTGGGCCTGGGACGGCTGGAGCTGTGCGTGATCGCCGAGGAGCTCGGCCGCGCCGTGGCCCCGATCCCCTTCGCCTCCACCGTCTATTTCCTTGCAGAAGCCGTCATGCTGGCCGGCTCTGAGGAGCAGAAGGCCTATCTGCTGCCGCGCATCGCCGCCGGTGAGGTGATCGGCGCCATGGCCGTTTCCGAAGGCCCGGGCGTCACCAGCGCCTCGACCCTGCAGGCCACGGTCGAGGGCGGCACGCTCAATGGCGTCAAGCTGCCGGTGACCGACGGCGACATCGCCAACGTCGCCCTGGTGCTGGCCAAGGAGAACGGCAAGCCGGGCCTTTTCATCGCCGATCTCACCGACGCGTCTGTCACCCGCGACGCGCTCAAGACGCTGGATCCCACCCGCGACGCCGCGCGCCTGACCTTCAAGGACGCGCCGGTCAGACGCCTGGGCGAGGCCGGTCAGGGCTTCGAGCTGCTGGAGCAGATCAATGACCGCGCCGCGGTCCTGCTGGCCTTCGAACAGTGCGGCGGGGCCGACCGCTGCCTGGAGATGGCCAAGTCCTACGCCCTGGAGCGCTACGCCTTTGGCCGGGTGATCGGCTCCTACCAGGCCATCAAGCACAAGCTGGCCGATATCTATGTGAAGAACGAACTGGCCCGGTCCAACGCCTATTACGGCGCCTGGGCGCTCAACACCGATGCGCCTGAGCTGCCGGTGGCCGCCAGCGCCGCGCGGATCGCCGGCTCGGAGGCCTACTGGTTCGCCTCGAAAGAAAACATCCAGACCCATGGGGGCATCGGCTTCACCTGGGAGATGGACTGCCATCTGCACTACCGGCGCTCGCGCCAGCTTTCCCTCGTGGCGGGCGCGCCGCGGGTCTGGAAGGAACGGCTGGTCAGCCAGCTCGAACGTCGTAACGCCGCCGCCTGAAAGGGATTCTAATCATGGACTTCAAAGACACCCCTGAAGAGGCCGCCTATCGCCAGCAGGTGCGCGAATGGCTCGCCGCCAATGCCCCCAAGAAGCGTGAGGGCGACCCCGATCCGCTGGGCGAATCCAGCGACGGCCTCGCCGCCTCCAAGGCCTGGCAGGCCAAGAAGGCCGCCGCCGGCTATGCCTGCATCACCTGGCCCAAGGAATGGGGCGGCCAGGGCGGCAACCCCATCCAGCAGGTCATCTTCGGTCAGGAGGAATCCGCCTTCCCGACTCCAGGCAACCCGTTCCAGATCGGCCTGGGCATGTGCGTGCCCACGGTGATGACCTTCGCCGACGAAGACACCAAGAAGCGCTTCGTTGGCCCCGCCATCCGCGGCGAGGAAATCTGGTGCCAGCTGTTCTCTGAACCGTCGGGCGGCTCCGACGTGGCCGGCGCCCGCACCCGGGCCGAGCGCGCGCCAGACGGGTCCGGCGACTGGATCATCAATGGCCAGAAGGTGTGGACCACCGGGGCCCAGTTCTCCGACTTCGGCATTGTCATCTGCCGCACCAATCCGGACGCGCCCAAGCACAAGGGCATGACCATGTTCTGGATCGACATGAAGGATCCGGGCGTCGAGGTGCGGCCGATCCACCAGATGTCCGGCGGTTCTGGCTTCAACGAGGTCTTCTTCACCGACCTGCGGGTCAAGGACAGCCAGCGCCTCGGCGCGGTCGATGACGGCTGGCGGGTCTCGCTCGTCACCCTGATGAACGAGCGTCTCGCGGTGGGCGGCGCCTCGGGCGCCGGCTGGAGCGCCTTCCTCGAGTCGGCCCGCCAGACCCCCGGTCTGGACGGCGGCGCGGCCATCAAGGACCAGGCTCTGCGGGAGAAGCTGGCCGACTGGTACGTTCAGGCCGAGGGGCTCAAGCACACCCGCAACCGGACCATGACCGCCCTCTCCAAGGGTGAGACCCCTGGGCCGGAAAGCTCCATCGGCAAGATCATCTCGGCCGTGCAGATGCAGGAGCTGGCCAATTCGGCCGTCGAGATGCTGGACCAGTACGGGATCATCAACGACCCGTCGCTGGCTCCGCTACGGGGCGCCTTCCAGGCCTCGCTGATGTCGGCGCCGGGCATGCGGATCGCCGGCGGCACCGACGAGATCCTGCGCAACATCATCGCCGAGCGCGTTCTCGGCCTGCCCGGCGACATCCGGGTGGACAAGGATGTGGCGTTCAAGGACCTGCCGACCGGGCGCTAAACGACGAAGGGCGGGGCCGCTGCGCGGTCCCGCCATCTTCGGGTCAGGCGCTCAGGGCCAACGGGCCGGCCGAGACAAACCCCTTGGCCAGCCCATCATAGAGGGTGGTGAGGCCCTCAAAGGTCGCCCCCCATCCATGGCGCGCCTCCGTGCGCAGGCGCGCCGCCCGCGAGACGCTGTCCAGGTCGCGCGCGAACAGGGCCTCGATCGCTTCGGCCAGATGCACGGGGCTCGCCGTCCGAGCCCTTTGCCCCACCTCCTCGTCGATCAGTTCGCCCACCCCGCCCCGCCGCGGCCCGACCACCGGGGTCCCTGAAGCCAGGGCCTCGAGCACCGCCAGGCCGAAGGGTTCGTTCTCATTGGCGTGCAGGAAGGCGTCAGCGCTGGCGATGATCTGGGCCAGGGCGCCGGTGTCGCGCTCATAGTCCAGGGCGATCACCTGGTCAGAAGTCCGCGCGTCCCGCCCGGCGCCGACCAGCAGCAGGCGATAGGGATCGCCCAGCCGCTCCACCGCCTCGATCATCGCCTCGATGTTCTTTTCCCGCGCCGCGCGGCCGGCGAAGACCAGAAGGCGAGTGGCCGTCGGCAGGTCCAGTCGGCGCAGCAGGCCGGCCCGGTCGGCCAGCGCCGGATGGAAGCGGTCGAGATCAACCCCCAGCGGCTGCACCAGGACGTCCCCAACACCGGCGTCGGCCAGCCTGCCGGCCATGTGGCGGCTGGGCGCCACCACGGCGTCAAACCGCGCGAAGGTCTCGGCCCACTGCCGCCGCGCCGGCGCGCGGGCCCATTCGCCCAGATGCAGGGCCGCCAGCGCCGCGGCGTCGGTGTGACAGAACCCAACCACCGGGCGACCCAGGACCTGTCCAGCCTCCAGGGCGGCCAGGCCCGGGACGAATACGTCCCCGGCCTCGATGACGTCCGGTGACAGGGCGGTGATCAGATCAGCCCACTTGGTCAGGCTGGCGGGCATCCGATAGCCGTCGCCGAAGGGCAGGCGGGCGGCGGCGATGGTCACATGTCCTTCAGCGCCGCGACCCGTGCGCGGCCCAGGGGCGACGATTGTATGGGTGACGTCTGGCCGGTGGTCGTCCAGCCAGGCGCGCTTGGCCAGCAGGTAGCGCTTCACCCCGCCCGAGCGCGGCGCGTACATCATGGTCACGTCCACCAGATGCAGCTCTTGCTGCTCGACAGGCAAGGCCGGTCCGCGCCCGCTCCAGATCCCTTGAACCTGCTCCGACACCCGTTCCTGAAACACCCTTGCTTCCTCGCGTGACACACCAGCCTTGACTGGGGACACAACGGACGGTTGGGGGCATTCGATCCCGGTCCTTAGCGTCCCTGCGGTCTCACATGGGCGTCGGCGGCGCTGCGCACCAGGGTGACGAACTCGGCCCGGTCGCCGTCAGGATCTCGCCCGCGGGCGCCCTGGGCCAGGGCCTCGACCTCTTCCCAGCCAAACTGGTTTGGCACCCACGGGTCGCCCCGCAGCTTCTGGCCAAAGGCCGCGACCGCCAGCGCCCAACGGGTGGCTTCCGGCGCCGACGACAGACTGGTGGCCCGATCGCGGCTGGTCACCGGCCGGGTCATCAGCTCCGAGGTTCCGCCTCCTGGGGGCTGGTGGCGCACCTTGATGAAGGCCAGTTCCTGCCCTTGGCCCTGGGGTCGCGGCTCGGTCTGGTACCGCAGAGGATCGACTGAGCCCCGCGCCCCGGCTGGCGTGATCTCATAGAGCGCGGTGACCGAGGCGCCCGACCCGACCTCGCCGGCGTCCACCTGGTCGTTGTTGAAGTCCTCGCGATTCAGAAGCCGTGTTTCATAGCCGATCAGCCGGTACTCGCTGACCCGGGCGGGATTGAACTCCACCTGGATTTTCACATCCTGGGCGATGGGGAACATGGCCGCAGGCAGGTCGCGCAGAAACAGCCGCCGCGCCTCGGCCAGGGTGTCGATATAGGCCGCGGTCCCGTTTCCGTTCTGGGCCAGGGTCTGCATCATCTGGTCGTTATAGTTGCCGCGGCCAAAGCCATAGACCGAGAGATAGACGCCCGATCGGCGCTTCTCGGCCACGAAGTCTTCCATGCGCGCGGGGTCCGACAGGCCGACATTGAAGTCGCCGTCGGTCATCAGGATCACCCGGTTGATCGCCTTCGGATCGAAGTTCTGCTGGGCCAGATCATAGGCCAGCGCCAGGCCTTCGCCCCCGGCGGTGGACCCGCCCGCCGACAGGGCGGTGAGCGCGCACCGCATTATCAGCTTCTGCCGCCCGTCGGTGGGGGCCAGGACCGCGCCGGCCGAGCCGGCATAGGCCACCATGGCCACCCGGTCCTCCGGCCTCAGCTGGTCGATCAGGACATTCATCGCCTTGCGCGCCAGGGGCAGGCGGTCGGCGCTCTCCATCGAGCCCGAGGTGTCGATCAGGAAGACC
>NZ_JAUYAW010000011.1 GCF_030693405.1 Phenylobacterium sp. | reverse complement strand
CACCGACAGGCGAGGCTGGGCCGCCGCCCAGGGCGCATTCTCGAATAAGGTCGCGCTCATGCCGGCCTCGCCCTTAAGTCGCGCAACAGGGTCAGGCCACGGCTGCGCAGGGCGCCGGTGTCCAGCACGAAGGTGATGGCGCCAAAGACCAGGCCGCCGAGGCCCGCCTTCACCAGCAGCTCGGCCCAGCCCCCGAGGGCCGGCACGCGGCTGACGGCGAGCGCCATGACGGCGGTGGCGCCCAGGGTCTGGACCAGCGGCAGCCAGGGGATGGGCAGGACGAGGCTGCGGGCGCCCAGCGCCATGGAGGCGGCCAGGCCAAGGGCGTAGCTGGCCAGGGTGGCCCAGAGCGCCCCGTCCAGGCCAAAGCGCGGAATAAGGATCAGGTTCAGCACCAGGTTGGCCAGGGCCGGGATCGCCATGGCGGCGAGCAGGAGCTGGGTCCGCTGGCCCAGGGTGAAGGCCTGGTGGAAGTAGTAGGTGGTCAGGCCCGCCAGCAGGCCGCTGAGCGCGATCCAGGGGGTGACATGCGCCGCGCCGGCCGCGAGATCGGGTCCCACCATCAGCTGGGCGAGCGGGGCGGCCACCAGGGCCAGGCCCACGGCGGCGGGCACGCAGAGGAGCAGCATCAGGCTCGCCTGCTCCCGTGCCGCCCGACCCAGTTCGCCGGGACCGCCGCGCTCAAGGGCTGCGATCAGAGCCGGGCCGCCGGCGGCGCCCAGCCAGATGAAGAGGACATCCAGGGTGCGGTTCGCGAGGCTGTAACCGGCGTGATAGAGGCCGACCGAGGCCTCATCAAGGAAGGCGGCCAGCAGGAAGCGGTCGGTGGTCGACAGCACCAGGGCCAGGATCAGCGACATGGCCACCGGTAGGCCATAGCCGAGATAGGTCCGCACCCGGGGCGACTCGAAGCGTCCCTGGCGGCTGTGGCGGAGTTCCGAGGGCAGGGTCCAGGCCATGCAGACGGCGGCGGCCACGCCGAAGCCAATCAGGGGGGCGGCCCCGCCAAAGCCCTGCCAGGCGAGGACGGCGCCGACCCCGAAGGCGCCCAGGGTCTGGATCATGTCGATGGAGGCCGCGCCGGCCACCTCGCCCGCCGCCCGGCGACGTTCCTGGGCCAGCTTGGCGAAGGTGCGCGGCAGGACGGCCAGCACCCCGCAGACCACCGCCAGCTTGAGACCCGGAGACAGGGGCAACAGCAGGGCGATGGCCAGCGCCACCGGCAGGACCACGAGCAGGGCGAGCCAGGTGCGATAGATGGTGGCCGAATGGTCGCCGCCGCGGCCCTTGTCGGCCTCGCCGACCCAGAACCTGGCCATGGCGGCCTCGTTCCAGGTGAAGATGGCGGTGTGCAACAGGCTCATGGCCGAAAAGCCCAGGGCGTAGTCGCCGAACTGGGCCGGGGTGAGCAGGCGGGTGAAGGTGACGATGGTCGCCAGACCCACTAGGCCTTGAATGATGTTGACCGGCAGATAGCCGACCACGCCGCGCCAGAACATGTCTCGCCGCCTAGCGCACGGCCTGCCGATCCCCAAGCAGGCAGGGGATGGTCATGGCGATGATGTAGAGGTCCAGCCACACCGACTGGCGCTCGATGTACTCGATGTCGAGCTCGACCCGGCGGCGAACATCCTCAGGCGTGTCCACCGGCCCGCGGGAGCCGTGGATGGCCGCCCAGCCGGTCATGCCGGGCTTCATGCGGTGGCGATGGGCGTATTCGGCCACCAGACGGGCGGACTCCACATCGCCGGTCATCATGCCGATGGCGTGGGGGCGGGGGCCGACCAGGGACATCTCGCCGCTCAGCACATTGAAGATCTGCGGCAGCTCATCGAGGCTGGTGCTGCGGATCAGCCGGCCGACCCGGGTGACACGGTCATCATCGGCCTGGACCTGGCGGCGCGCATGGGCGTCGGCCACGTCATGCCGCATGGACCTGAACTTCCAGACGACGATCTCTTCGTTGTTGAAGCCCTGGCGGCGCTGGGTGAACAGGATGGGACCGGGGCTGTCGAGGCGGATGGCGAGCGCCACCAGGGCCATGACCGGAAGGGCGACCAAGAGGGCGAGGCTGCCGATGAGCAGGTCCAGGGTCCGCTTGACGATGGCGCGGCCCAGATGCCGCGGCAGGCCAGACACCCGCGCCAGAGGCAGGTCGCTGATCGGGGCGGTGTGATGGGGGGAGATGGCGTCGGCGGGGACAAGCTCATCCTCCAGCAGCAGGCTGACCTCATTGGGCAGCGGACGCAGGGCGGCGATCACCTGACGTACGCGCGCCTGGGCGCCGGTGGGCACCGCGACGATGACCCGGTCCACATAGGGCATGATCCGGTGGCTCAGCAGGGCCTGGGTGTCGCCGAGCACGGGGACGCCACGCAGAGCGTCAGGCGCCCGGGCCAGCCGGTCGTCGAACACGCCAAGGACGTTGACCTCGCCAGACTTCATCGCCTGGCTGATCAACCGCTCGGCGGCCTTGGTGGCGCCGACGATGACTACATTGGGGGTCAGACGGCCTTCGCTGCGCCAGCGACGCACCCGCAGCCACCACACGGCGTGCAGCGCGTAGAGCCCCAGGAACGCGGCCACCGTCCAGACAGCGAGTTGCATAAGCACCAGAGTCACGGGCAGGAAGGCGGCCAGCATCAGGATCGCGGCGCCCACGCCTGCGGCCACAGCCACCGAGGTCTTGGCCAGGTGATAGGACAGGCCCTGCCGGCTGCGGAAGGCGTAGAGGTCGAACAGGCTGAGCGTCACCAGCACCGCCAGGGCCGGCGCGGCATAGACGCCGGCCTGGCCGCCGCCGGCCAGGAAGGCGGCCATGGCGCAGGCGCCAAGCCACAGGCCGTCGATACCCTGAAACGCCCAGGCATAGGCCTGGCCGTCCAGCCGTCGGCGGGTGGGGCTGAGGCGTTCGGGGCGCATGGGGCCGCGCCTGTCCTGGGTGGGCGCAGCCTCGGCCGGGGGCAGGGCGTGATCATGGCCTGCGGCGAAGTCAGGATCGTCCTGGGAGGGCGTCCACGCCTCCGGCGCCGGGGCGGGTTGCGCCCCGTCATCACGTCGGGGAAGGCGAACAAGGTTGGACATTCTGCGCGAGGGACCCTTCAGGTTCCCGCCCATTATGGGCCGCGCCTCTGATCGACAGGTTAACCGCTGGCCTGCCCCTGTTTGCCATGCCCATGATTTTGAGCCGTTGCCCCGGGGCCAGGGTTTCGGCTATGCAGTCCCTCCTTCGAGACCGCCCCGGGGATTCACCTTCCCGACCGGCCGCGAGGGGCGGGAGACAACCCGGCTCTAAACAATGGTGACGTGGCCGAGTGGCTGAAGGCAACGGTTTGCTAAATCGTCATACCTGAAAGGGTATCGAGGGTTCGAATCCCTCCGTCACCGCCACCTTCGCCGAAAAAGAGCCTTATGGCGGTAGCTGGGCCGCGGTCAGCTCACCCGTCAAAGCGCGCCCTTGCCCCTGGTGTTCGCCGAGTAGGCTTCCGCCTCTCCGCAGAGAGTCCGTCCATCAAAAGGTGGCGAACCCACCTTAGCCGCCTGTCCGACTTCTGGCGCCACCTCAGCCCTTTCCCAGGACCATAGGACGGTGAATGCGGGCCAATCCCTGAGTGTTAAGCATGTGCCTTGCTGATCACCACAACCCGTGCGCATGATCGCGAGAAATCATTGTTCTCCGAATTTGCTCTCGGGACGGCGCTCCCCGCTGGTGGGCCGCTTTCCCCCACAACCATTGAAGGGCCAGGGGGGCCTGACCACCATGCGGTATGGACTTGTAGCTGCGATAGCAGGGGCGATGCTTGTGGGGCTTCCCGCCGCGGCCACCGCCGCCCCTCTGATCATCGCCGACAATGTAGCGGCCAAGTGCACGATCCTGCCTGACGGCACGGCGGCGACGGTGACCGTGACCCTGAACAACACCACCTACAACTTCTACGGCCAATCTCTTGTCTTTCACTTCACGCCCAACACAACGGGCGCCCCCCAGGCCATTCCGATGCCGGCGGGAAGTACTAAGGCCGTGACCCTTCCAGTCTCTCCCGGCGTCTATACCCTGCGGATCAGCAATCAGACGGCGCCGGGCGGCAACACCTCGGTAAATTACAATGTCACCGTCCCGGCGGGAATGGTCAGTAACCTGGGGCCACGCAAGATGTGCCTCGACCGCGAGGTGAAGGAAAACAGGCGTGTCAACCAAGTCCGCGAAGCTCGCCCGCCTGGAGGCCAATAGATGACGCGTAAGCCAGAAGACCCGGCCCTTGCCGTCGCTCCGCGTCCATCTACGGAGTTTGTCGGCCTGGTCGCCGCCCTTGCCTTCATCGCCGCTGGCCCCTCCGCCGCCGCCGTGACGGAAAGAAGCGCCGATCAGTTCCGCCAGGACACCTTTTCGCTTGAGGCGAGCCTAGCCTCGTCGCCCGCGAAGTCGGACGCCGGGAACGGCGGGAGCTTCCGCCTAGCCCAAAGCACCCAGGGCGAGGACAATGGGGAGTGCTTGGATTTCACCGGGCAGGGTTGCGACGAGGGAAACCAGTCTGACGCTTACAACCAGTTTGGCGCCTTCCACTATGAAACCCTGCCGCACGAGCAGAATTTCTATGGGAACGGCTGGCAAGATGTCGTCGATACGGACAACGCGATGAATCATATGGGCGCGCCGTACGCCCAAGGTGTCGTGCTCAGATTTTATGGAGCCGGCGGTCCTGGCGCCAAGTGTCTGCTCAGTGGCGGCGCGATCACATTCATTGTCAAAACCCGCTCGCTGGGCTGCTGGCGCGCTGCCAAGGCAGCGCCGGTCAGGGGCCTGAAGGTCCCGGCGCTGGGTCCGGCCGCTCAGCGCGTGCTCACCAAATGCAGTCTCAGGACCGGTAGCGTCACCTTACGCAACGGCGCCTTTGCCTGTATCGCCACGCCCTTGCCTGTGGTCCGCATCGCGACAAGAGGCGCGAGGGGAAGAGCGTCGCTGGGCTGGCCTTGGCGAGGGTGACGGAAGGCGGCTGGCGCGCCCCTTTCGAGTGACCCCTGGCGCCGAGGTCAGGGCGCCACGGCCTGCCCCTCGGCGGCCTGGATCTGTCGCAACAGCAACTGGTCGTAGAAGCGCTTAAGGGCCGTGAGGTCCGGTGTCCGTTCGGCATCGCCCTGAACCGACGCGTCCGCCGCTCCCAGCGGCCCATTGCATTGCGCCGGATCGGCCAGCATCTGGTCTAGCACGGTCTCTGTCTGAGGCAGGAGGGCGCCGAGTTTCAGGCACAGGCATCCATAGGCGAAGGCGAAGGCCGTGCGCCCGTTGCCGTCGCGGAAGGGGTGGATCCAGGTGATGCGCCAAAGGGCGTAGACCGCGACATCCAGGGCGTCGCCCTCGGTCCAGATGCGCTCCAGCTCGACGAAGAACGCCGCCATCAGCGCGGGGACCTCGCTCCAGGGCGGCGGCCTGAGCAGGGATCCGTCCTCCTGCCGTAGCTTTACGTTCGACTTGCGATAGGCGCCCGGCCTCTCCAGCAGGAACACGGTCGCGGCGCTGTGCAGGGCGCACAGCGCCCGCTCGTCGGGCATGGCGAGCAGGGTGTCTCCATCGGCCTTGCGTCCCAGGGACGAGACGATGAGGGCGACCAGCAGACTCCTCAGCCCGACGAGGTTCAGCGCCTCGATCCTGTAGGCCAACTCGCCGTCCGCCATTTCCCAGTTGCTGACTCTACCCAACGGACTCCCGCGCCCTTCCCCCGGCCATCGCACCGGAGCCGAATGGTAGTGCAGCCCCGCCCCTTTGCAACGCAGAGCCCCATGCTTGATGGGCCCCAGCCCGGCCTAAGTTGCGCCGCAGTCTCTGCGCGCTAGTACGGGTTTGCGCCTGGGATGCGGCCGTTGAGGGCGTCGAAGCGGCGGTCGAGGTCGGCCTGTTCGGCGCTCGTGAGGCCGCCCTGGCTGTACTGGCTCTCCAGCCGGACGATCTCATTGAACTCAGCCCGAAGGCGGGTGGCGTCCCAGCTGTTTAGGCTGCGATTGCGCAGGCCGGCGTCGATGCGCGCCTCGAATTGCGGGCCACGCTGGCTGATGCTGGTCCAGCCGTAGCCGCCATACTGGTCATTTTGACCATACGGGCCCTGGCCTGGAATGCGGGCGCTGAGGGCTTCGAAGCGGCGATCAAGGTCGTTCTGCTGGGCGGCGGTCATTCCGCCCTGGCGATACTGGGTCTCGAGCCGGACGATCGCCTGGAATTCGGCGCGAAGCTGGGCGGCGTCGCGGGTCGTCAGGGCGCGATCGCGCAGGGCGTTATCAATGCGCGCGTCGATCTCGGCCTGACGCTGGCTCATATCGCGCCAGCCGTACTGCCCAGCCTGGCCTTGGCCGGGGATACGGGCCTCCAGGGCGTCCAGCCGGCGGTCGAGATCCGCCTGTTCCGCGGTCGTCAGGCCGTTGGCGCGATACTGGGTCTCTAGCCGTACGATCGCCTGAAACTCGGCCCGCAACCGACCCGCGTCCTGAGATGTGAGGGTGCGATTGCGCAGGGCGGTGTCGATGCGCCCCTCGAACGCGATCTGGCGCTGGGCGACGCTCTGCCCGCCGTACTGATAGTCCTGGCGCTCGGCCGGCAGGCGGGCGCGCAGAGCCTCAAAGCGACGGTCGAGATCGGCCTGCTCGGCGCTCGTCAGGCCGCCCCGGCGATACTGGACTTCGAGCCGGGCGATCGTCTGGAACTCTGAACGGAGGCGGGTGGCGTCGCGGCTGGTCAGACTGCGGTCACGCTGGCCGGCGCTGATGCGATCCTCAAGCCAGGTCTGCCGGCTGGCGATGGGGACCCACTGCCCATTGTTTCCATAACCCCACGCCGGTTCCCCATAGGACGGGCCTGACCCAGGTTCGCCATAGCCGGGCTGGCCCCAGACAGGATTGCCGAGGCTGCTGGCTGACGGATCGCTCTCGACGCCCAGCAGGGCCTGGGCGATCGCCCCGATGACGCTGGCGGCGGTAGAGCCCT
Organism: Phenylobacterium sp.; assembly: GCF_030693405.1. GTDB lineage: Bacteria > Pseudomonadota > Alphaproteobacteria > Caulobacterales > Caulobacteraceae > Phenylobacterium. Next base: position 65,852 of record NZ_JAUYAW010000011.1, on the reverse strand, counting down.
GGCTGTTCGGCTGATCGACATAACCGCCGGCGTTGCCGGTGGCGCCCTGGCAGGCGAGCACGCCGCTGCGGTTCGTGAGATCGCTACGGCACTGCGGCGCGTAGATGCTGCTCCAGCGGTAGCGGCCCTGATCGTCGCGGCACTCGGCGGTGACATAGCCGGTCTGCAGCGTCTGGATGTTCTGGCAGGACGCGCCAAGGCTGGCGGCGGGGGAGCGGTACTGAGCCTGCGCTCCGGGGGCCGAGGCGGCGAACAGGCCAGCCGTCAGGGCGGCGAGGGTGAGCAAACGGGTCATGGCGATCTTTCGCGCAAGGGCGGGAGGGGCTCGGGCGCTTCATCAGAAAGTCGCCAGACGCTCGGCAGAGCGCCCAAGCTTCGCCCTGTAGGTTCAGAAACGCGCCCCGAACCAGTTCGTTGCAGGCGGCGATGGCGGTTCGCCTTATGGTTGTGGATTCGGTGGGCAGATATTCCCACGCCGGGGACCGCGCTATGTTAAGCTTCTGGAATATGGGCGGGTTTTCGGGTGGTGAATTCTACCTTTGCGACCGGCCTTCCGGCTATGGATTGCGCATCGCGAGCCTCCGGCGTGTTGAAAGGCCGGCTATGGCGGTCCATCCCGACGCAATGCAGAGCCTGGGTCTGGCGATTGTCGCCTCATCCACCTCGCCGCTGGTTCTGCTGGACGGGGATCTCCGGGTTGTCGGCGCCAGCGCCACATTTTGCCGGGCTTTCCAGATCAATCCGGCCGCTGCGCCGGGGCGGCTTCTGTTTGAGCTGGGGGGCGGGGAGTGGGATATCCGCCAGCTCCGCTCCCTGCTTCAGGCCACAGCGGCAGGCGACGCCGAGATCGAGGCCTATGAGATGGATCTCGCGCTCGGTTCGGGTGAGCCGCACAGATTGGTCCTGAACGCCCAGAAGCTCGCCTTTGGCGACGCCACAGCACCCCTAATCCTGCTGTCGGTGGTCGATGTCACCGATGCGCGGCTGGCGGCCAAGCTGAAGGATGACCTGCTGCGAGAGAAGGCCATCCTGTTGCAGGAGTTGCAGCACCGGGTGGCCAACAGCCTGCAGATCATCGCCAGCGTCATCCTGCAGAGCGCGCGCAAGGTGTCGTCCGAGGAGTCGCGGCTGCATCTGACCGACGCCCATAACCGGGTGATGTCGGTGGCCGCCCTGCAGCAACAGCTATCGGCCTCCCGCCTGGGCGAGGTCGAGCTGCGCGCCTATTTCCGCAAGCTGTGCGACAGCATCGGCGCCTCCATGATCCGCGACCATGACCAGCTGGTGCTGGAGGTGAAGGCCGACGACAGCACCAGTGACGCCGACGTGTCGGTGAGCTTGGGCCTGATCGTCACCGAGTTGGTGATCAACTGCCTCAAGCACGCCTTTCCCGGCGGACGCCTCGGCAAGATCGAGGTCGGCTATCAGTCGAAGGGGCCCAACTGGACCCTGTCGGTGGCCGACAACGGGGTCGGCATGCCCAAGGACGCGGCCAGTTCCACCCCGGGACTGGGCACAAGCATTGTCGAGGCCCTGGCCAACCACCTGGACGCGGTGGTGGAGATGGCGGACGCCCATCCGGGCACGATCGTCTCGGTGGCCCACACCGAAACTGAGCCCCGTTAGGTCGTCGCAAGGCCGGCCCCTGTCGTTTAGATGAGGCCTGCCCCAGCGAGCGCCCCATATCGCCCCTGCGTCACCCTTGGTCGCTTCGCCCCAGGTTCCAGGTTGGATTTGCGCGGCCTTCGCCCCCCTGACATGCTCAGAAAAAAGCATGGGGAAACGGCATGGGGTTCGATGCGATCGTTGTCGGCTCAGGGATCAGCGGCGGCTGGGCGGCCAAGGAGCTTTGCGAGCGGGGCCTGAAGGTCCTGATGCTGGAGCGCGGGCCGCACATCGAGCACGGCGCCGACTACAGCCATGATCTGGCGGCCCAGCTGCGCCGAAGCCAGGACCAGGTCCCGGTGGATGAGCGGGAGCTGCATCATCCCTACTATCCCGGCGTCAGCTACGCCCTGTTCAACTCCAACCGGAAGTTCTGGGCTAGCGACCACGACCACCCCTATGAGACCGCGCCGGGCAAGCCCTATCGCTGGATCCGCGGCTATCACCTGGGCGGGCGCTCGATCACCTGGTGGCGGCAGTCCTATCGGCTGGCGCCGCAGGACTTCGAGTCCAACCTCAAGGACGGGCACGGGGTGGACTGGCCGATCCGCTATGAAGACCTGGCCTCGTGGTATGACCATGTGGAGGCCTTCGCCGGCGTGTCGGGCGACTATGACGAGATCGAACACCTGCCCGACGGGGACTTCCTGCCGCCCTATCCGATGAATGTGGTGGAGGAGGCGGCCAAGGCGGCCATCGAGCAGGCCTTTCCCGGCCGCCGGATGATTATCGGTCGGGCCGCCCAGCTGTCTCGGGTGACCAAGATTCACCAGGACCTGGGTCGCGGCCGATGCGAGCAGCGGATGCGCTGCGTCCATGGCTGCCCCCTGGGGGGCTATTTCTCGACGCTCGCGGCCACCCTGCCGGCGGCGCGGAAGACCGGCAATCTGACGGTGATGACCGACACCATCGTGACGGCCGTGGAGTACGATCCCACCACGGGCCGCGCCACCGGCGTGCGTACCGTCGACCGGCTGACCAAGGCCGGGCAGGTCTTCGAGGCCAAGATCATCTTCCTGAACGCCTCGACCATCGCCACCGCGGCGATCCTGCTGAATTCCTGTTCGGAAGCCCATCCCCGGGGGCTGGCCAATGGCAGCGACCAGGTGGGCCGCAACCTGATGGACCATGTGAGCTGCGAGAGCATCACCGGCCGCTATCCGGGCTTCAACGACGTGCACGACCCGGCCGACCGGCCGACGGGGATCTACATCCCGCGCTATGCCCAGATCACCGAGGGGGAGAAGCCCTATCTGCGGGGATTTGGGATGCAGGGCGGAGCCGGACGCACCCGGCGGATCGAGGCTCGCGCCATGGGCGGCGCCGAGCGGGAGGAGGCCGGCGGCGGCAAGCCCTGGTCCATGGCGCTCACGCCGTTTGGCGAGGTGCTGCCCTATGCCAAGAACCGGGTGACCCTGTCGTCCAAAAGGGCCGACCAGTGGGGCGTCCCCGTGCCGGTGATCGACGCGGCCCACGGACCCAACGAGCAGGTGATGATGCGTGAGGCCGCTCGGGACGCCTATGAGATGCTGAAGGCCGCCGGCTGCGTCGACATCACGCCGTGGGAAGCCGCCGGCGAGAAGATCACCCCGCCCGGCGATCGCATCCACGAGATGGGCACCGCCCGCATGGGCCGGGACCCGACCACCTCGGTGCTGAACGGCTGGAGCCAGGCCCATGAGGTTCCGAACCTGTTCATCACCGATGGGGCGGCCATGACCTCCTCGGCGTCCATGAACCCCTCGCTCACCTATATGGCGCTGAGCGCCCGGGCGGCGAACCACGCCGCTGACCTCCTGCGCGATGGAGCGCTCTGACCATGCAGATCGGCCTTCAGCTCTACACCCTGCGCCGGGCCTTCCGGGACGATCCGCTGGACACCCTCGAGAAGGTGTCTGCGCTCGGCTATGACGAGGTGGAGCTGGCCGCGCCGCTGGACATGGACTTCTCCGCCCTGCGGGCGCGGATGGACGCCATCGGCCTGGCCTGTCCCTCGGCCCATGTGGGGCTGGATGATCTGCGCCAGCGGCCGGCCGATGTGCTGAAGATGGGCGAGCTGATGGGGTGCCGTTACCTGGTGCTGCCCTATCTGACGCCGGACCAGCGCCAGTGGGATGAGGTGATCCCCGCCCTCAATGGCCTCGCTCGCACCGTGGTCGAGGGGGGCTTCGGCTTCGCCTATCACAACCATGATTTCGAGTTCGAGGGGGCGGTGGGCCAGCGGCCCTATGACCGTATCCTGGCCGAAACCGATCCCGATCTCGTGGGGCTGGAGCTCGATCTCTACTGGACCCGCAAGGCCGGGGAGGATCCCTTGGCCATGCTGGATCGGCTGAAAGGGCGGTTGAAGCTGGTTCACCTGAAGGACATGGCGCAGGACGGCGACATGGCCGATGTGGGGTCTGGAATCATGGACTATGGCGCCCTGCTGGCGGCGGCCAAGGCGGCCGGCGCCGAGCATTTCATCGTCGAGCATGACCGGCCCACTGAGCCCTGGGACAGCGTGGCCGCAAGCCTTAGTCACCTGCGGAAGCTGACCGAAGCGGCCTGAACCCCAAAGACCCGGATCAGCCGGGCGAGACCTGAAAGGCGGAAACTCATGAAGACCATCAAGGGACCGGGACTGTTCCTGGCGCAGTTCGCCAGCGATGAGGCGCCGTTCAACACCCTGCCTGGGATCGCCCGGTGGGCCGCCGAGATGGGCTTCGTGGCCGTGCAGATTCCCACCTGGGACCGGCGATTGTTCGACCTTCAGCTGGCCGCCGAGAGCCAGACCTACTGCGACGACGTGAAGGGAATGCTGGCCGACGCCGGGGTGGAGATCAGCGAGCTGTCCACCCACAGCCAGGGCCAGATGGTGGCGGTCCATCCGGCCTATGACCCGCTTTATGACAGCGGCGTGCCGCGGGAGGTGAGGGGGAACCCCGCCGCCCGGCAGGCCTGGGCGGAGAACCAGCTCATGCTGGCGGCCAAGGCCTCACGGCGGCTTGGTCTGGACGCCCACGTGACCTTCTCCGGCTCGCTCGCCTGGCCTTACATCTATCCCTATCCGCAACGTCCGGCGGGCCTGATCGAGACCGCGTTCGATGAGCTGGCCCGGCGCTGGCGGCCGATCCTCGACGCCTTCGACGAGGCCGGTGTCGATCTCTGCTATGAGATCCATCCCGGCGAGGACCTGTTCGACGGGGCGACGTTTGAGATGTTCCTGGAGCGGGTGGACAACCATCCCCGCTGCAACATCCTCTATGATCCCAGCCACTTCCTGCTGCAAAAGCTTGATTATCTTGAATATATCGACATCTACCACCAGCGGATCAAAATGTTCCACGTCAAGGACGCGGAGTTCAATCCGACGGGGCGTCAGGGGGTCTACAGCGGCTATCAGCCCTGGATTAATCGGGCCGGGCGCTTCCGTTCGGTGGGCGACGGCCAGGTGGACTTCATGGGCATCTTCTCCAAGCTGGCGGCCTATGACTTCACGGGTTGGGCGGTGCTGGAGTGGGAGTGCTGCCTGAAGCACTGGGAGGACGGCGCCCGGGAAGGCGCGGCCTTCATCGCCGACAACATCATCCGGGTCACCGATCGCGCCTTCGATGATTTCGTGGCCACAGATGTCGATCAGGCTGCCAATCGCCGGCTGCTGGGCCTCGATCGTTGAGGACCTTGCGTCTGGGCATGGTGGGCGGCGGTCCCGGCGCCTTCATCGGCGGGGTCCATCGCATGGCCGCGCGGCTGGACGGCCGCTGGGTCCTGACGGCGGGGGCCTTTTCCGCCGATCCGGCGACCTCGGCTGAGTTTGGCCGGTCCCTGGGGCTCTCGCCAGAACGGGCCTATGGCGACTGGGCGACTATGGCCGGGGCCGAGGCGGGACGAGATGACGGCATCGATGCGGTGGCCGTGGTCACGCCCAACCATCTGCATGCGCCGATCTGCGAGGCCTTCCTCGAAGCCGGCGTTCCGGTCATCTGCGACAAGCCGCTGACCACCGATTTGGCGAGCGCCAGGGCGCTGGCCGAGCAGGTGGCGAAGAGCGGCCTGCCCTTCATCCTGACCCACAACTATTCCGGCTATCCCATGGTGCGGGAGGCCCGTTCGCTGGTGGCGACGGGACGCCTGGGCTCCTTGCGCGGCGTTCAGGTGGAATACGCCCAGGACTGGCTGGCCCGGGATCTGCCCGGCAACAAACAGGCCGACTGGCGGGGCGATCCGCAGCGGGCGGGGCCGGGCGGGGCGCTCGGCGATATCGCCACCCATGCCTTCCACCTGGCCCGGTTTGTCACCGGCGCGCCACTGGAGGCCCTGAGCGCAGATCTTTCGACCTTCGTGCCCGGGCGCCGGGTGGATGACGACGTGCGGGTCCAGCTGCGCTTCGAGGGTGGGGCGCGGGGTCAGCTTTGGGCCAGCCAGGTGGCCGTGGGCGCGACCAACGGCCTGCGCCTACGGGTCTTCGGGCAGGACGCCGGCCTCGAATGGAGCCAGGAGGAGCCAGACCTGCTGCGGTTGACGCCGCTGGGCGAGGCGCCGCGCATTCTGCGCCGGGGCGGGCCGGGGCTTTCGGCGGACGCAGCCGCCGCCACCCGCCTGCCTGCCGGCCATCCGGAGGGCTATCTGGAAGGCTTCGCCCAGATCTATGCCGACGCCGCCGAACTGGTGAGCGCCCATCGGGACGGGCGGGCGCCCGACGCCCTGGCCAGCCTCGTCCCGGGCGTCCAGGACGGGGTCGAGGGGGTGGCCTTCATCGAGGCCGTCGTAAAGAGCCACGCCGCCGACGGCGCCTGGACAGGGATTTCAGCATGAGCGGCTTTCGCCAGTCCTTCGCGTGGTGGGCGTTCACCGCCGGCCGCGAGGTGGACGGCCCAGCCTTCCTGGCGCAGATGGCCGCCGCCGGCGCTCAAGGCGTCGAGATGGCGCCCGAGGACCTCTGGCCCGCCGCCCGGGACGCCGGCCTCGCCCTGGTGACCTTGACGGGGCATCAGCCCCTGGAAATCGGGTTCAATGATCGCGCCAATCATCTGAAATTGCAGGATAAGGTCCGGGCGTCCATCGCGCTGGCCCAGACCCATGGGGTGGAGAAGGTGATCGTCTTTTCAGGCGACCGAAAGGGCCGCGCCGACGCTGAAGGGATCGCCAATACGGTCGAAGGCCTGGCGCCCCTGGCTCAGCAAGCTGAGGCCGCCGGCGTCATGCTGCTCCTGGAGCTGTTGAACTCCAAGGTCGATCACCCCGACCAGCAGTGCGACCACACCGCCTGGGGCGCGCAGGTGGTCGAGCAGGTGAATTCGCCGGCCCTTCGCCTGCTCTACGACGCTTATCATATGCAGCTGATGGAGGGTGACCTGCTGCGGACGATCCGCGCCAACCTCCCTCTGATCGGTCACATCCATACCGGCGGGGCGCCAGGCCGCAGGGACCTGGATGACCGGCAGGAAATCCACTGGCCCGCCGTGGCCGGCCTCCTGCGCCACCTCGGCTATGAGGGCTGGGTGGGACATGAATTCATCCCCCGGGATGATCCCGTCGGCGCCCTGCGGCAGGCCATGGATCATTTCGGCGGACCGCGCGCATGACCGCCATTCCCACGCCGAGCCTCGCTGAAACCACGCCTCTGCGGCCACCGCGTAAGGTCAAGTTCGCCTACAGCCTCGGCGGAGCCGGCGACGCCCTGTTCACCACCGCGGCGGGCTTCATCTTCTTCTACTACACCGCGGTCCTGGGGCTTTCGGGGTCCCTGGTGGGGGCGGCCCTGTTCATCGGCCTGTGCGCTGATGCCGGCGTCGATCCGTTCATCGGCTCCTGGTCGGACAATCTCCAGTCCCGGTTTGGCCGGCGCGCGCCCCTGATGTTCATCGGCGCGCCGCTGACCGCCTTGGCGCTCGGCCTGTTGTTCACCCCGCCAAGCGGCCTGTCGCCGACCCTGCTGTTTGTCTGGCTGGCCGTGACATCGGTTGCGGTCCGGGCCTTCATCTCGGTCTTCTGGGTGCCCTATCTCGCCCTGGGCGCGGAGATGGCTGACGGCTATGTGGAGCGCTCCTCCATCGTCGCCTGGCGGGTGGTGGTCGGCATTCTCACCAGCATCCTGATCACCGCCCTGGCCTATTCGGTCTTTTTCGCGGGCGAAGGCGGCCTGCAAAGCCCTGACCGCTATCCGGCCTTTGGCTGGTCGGTGGCGGCTCTGGTGCTGGCGGCCATGACCCTGTGTTGCCTGGGGGTCTATCGGTTCGCCGCCAGCCTGCCGAAGGTGGCCTCGGTGGACGTCTCAATGGCCAGGCGCCTGCCTGGGGAAGTGGCCGAGATCCTGCGCAATCGCTCGTTCCGGATTCTCTTCTTCTCGGCCGTGATCTTCTACGCCGCGGTCGGCGCCAACGGGACGCTGAACACCCATAGTCAGCTCTTCGTCTGGAAGCTGCGGCCCGAGATGATGCAGTTCGTCGGCTATGCTTATCTGGCCGGTATCCTGGCCGGCATTCCCCTGACGCCGCAGCTGACCCGGCGGCTGGAGAAACGCACGGTGGTGCTGGTGGGGCTTGGCCTGGTGCTGGTGTCTTGGGTGGTCCTGCCGCTCGTCTGGGTGAGCGGGCTCTACCGGCCAGAGGGGGCGGCGGCGACGATCGCCCTGGCCGCCAACAGCGCCATGGCCGGCGTCGGGGTTGGCTTCGCCATGATCGCCTATCCTTCCATGATGGCCGACGCCGCCGACGAGCATGAATTCCTGTTCCACCGCAGGCGGGAGGGGCTCTATTTCGCGGGCCTCGGCTTTGCGGCCAAGGCGGCCTCGGGGGTGGGGGTCCTGGTGGCCGGCCTCGCCCTGGACGCCATGCGGTTTCCGCGGGAGGCTGGCCGCGCGGTTGGGATCGAACTGCCTGCCGACGTCCTGACCCGCCTGCTGCTGGCCTGGGGCCCGGGCTCAGCGGTGGTGGCTCTGATCGCCATGGTTCTGTTTGCCCCCTATGCGGTGGGCCGGCTGCGCCATGAGGAGATTTCGGCCGAGATTCGACGCCGCCGAGCTGAGGCGCCGCACGGGTCGCCCGAGGAGACGTGAACGCAGGCGTTCACGCCCGTCGACGTCCCCAGCGCCAGGCCATGACCGCAAAGCCTATGACGGCCAGGGCGATCAGGAGCGGCTCCACCACGCCGGGCGGCAGGAGGGTCAGGCCCCGCGCGGCCAGATAACCTGGGGCCAACATGATGGGGATCCACAGCACGGCGCCAATCGCGTTGGCGACCTGAAATCGCGCGCGACCCATGCGGAGCATGCCCCCCACCAGAGGCACGAATGAGCGCACAGGCCCGGTGAACCGGCCCAGGATCATGGCCAGAACGCCAGCGCGATGGATGAACAGCCGCGCCCGGGCCACCGCCCGTCGATGCCGCCGCAACGTCCTGTGGCGCAGGGCCGATGGCCCCATCCAGCGGCCGAGCTCATAGGAGATGGCGTCCCCGGCCACCGCGCCAGCGATGGCGAAGACCAGGATGGGGCCAGGCGTCACGACCCCGGCGCCGACCAGGGCGCCGATGGCCAGCAGCAGGGGGGTCGACGGCACAAAGAACCCGACAAAGGCCAGGCTTTCGGCGAAGACCAGGAGACCTACGATCAGGCCGGCCTGCTCTGGATGGCTCTGCAATAGGGCGGCAAGCCGCTCGGCGAGGCCGCCCACGGGGGCCTAGGGGCGTTCAGTGGGGTCGGGGGTCGCCTCCGCCGGCTCGCCGAGATCCGTCTCCGGCGCGGTATTGTGGCCGAGCTTTTTCACATAGGCCTTGTGCTCACTCACCAGGGCGCTGGGCTCGGAATGCGACTCTTCGGCGCCCAGCCCATACGCCTGGGCGCCCGGCTTGGTCTGGCCAGATTCGTCCGCCAGTCGATCGGTGGATGAGGCGGGGGGCTTGGGATGGTCGGACATGAAAGCTCCAGCGCTTGTGGCGGGACCGCTTGAACCCTCAGGGCGGGAAAGTCGTTCCCAGGCTCGCGGCCCCGAGGCCTAGATCGAGGCGGCTCCCGGGGTGTTGGTCGCCGGGGTGTCATCCGGCTCCAAGAGTCGCTGAAGCTTGATCCGAGCGCGGTTGACGCGGCTCTTGATGGTGCCCACGGCGCAGCCGCAGATGTCCGCCGCCTCCTCGTAGCTCAGGCCTGCTGCGCCCACGAGGATCAGCGCTTCACGATGCTCGTCCGGCAGCCGCGCCAGGGCCGATTGAAGGTCCTGCATGGCCAGGCTCCAGTCCTGGCTCGGCGGACTGGGCAGCAGCTTGGCATACTCGCCGTCCTCGTCCCGCACCTCCCGGCGGCGGCGATTGAGCTGGGTGTAGTAGGTGTTCCGCAGGATAGTGAAGAGCCACGCCCGCAGGTTGGTGCCGGGTTCGAACCGGTCGCGGTTGCTCCAGGCCTTGATCAGCGTGTCCTGCACCAGATCATCGGCGTCGGCGCCGTTATGGCAGAGTGACCACGCAAAGGCGCGCAGGGCAGGGATCATGGAAATGACCGAGTCTCGCCAGCTGTCCAACCCAGTCATCGCGCCCTCGTGACCCTCCGACGGGGCGCCTCGGCCCCGGTCCGACGTCCAACGTGGCCGCGCTTTTTCCGTTCCGGGTTGCGCCGAGGGGCGCCGGCCCCGACCTTAGGAACACGAGGCGCCAGCTTGGCGTTGAACCTCGGCCCGCGCTTTCGCAGGCGGGCAGTGTCGGTCGGGTCCTCCATGGACAGGGCCCAATCTACAGGGGAGGGGTGGAATGGCGCCTTCGGACGACGCAACCATGACCCATCGGCCGCGCGCCGAGGTCGCCGACGACCGGCTCGACCGGTACCTGACCCTTCGCGCTCGCTCGCAACATCTGGTGCGCGACCTGTCAGCCGAGGATCAGCTGGCTCAGTCGATGCCCGACGCCAGTCCGACCAAATGGCATCTGGCCCATACCACCTGGTTCTTCGAGACCTTCCTGCTGACGCCGCATCTTCCCGGCTATCAGGCGTTCGATCCGCGGTTCGGCTTCCTGTTCAACTCCTATTACGAGACCTTGGGACCCCGGCAGCCTCGTCCGGAGCGTGGCCTGCTGACCCGGCCGTCCCTTCAGGAGGTGATGGCCTATCGCGCCCATGTGGACGAGGCGATGGGCCGCCTTCTGGCGTCGCCGGACGACTCGTTCGCCGGGCTGCTGGATCTGGGGATCGCCCATGAGGAGCAGCATCAGGAGCTGATCCTGATGGATGTGCTGCACCTGTTCGCCCAGTCGCCGCTGAAGCCTGCCTATGGCCGGGGACCCGCGCCGGCGCCAGCGCCCGCGCCTTCGCCTGCGGGATTCGTGGGATTTGAGGGCGGCCTGGTGGAGATCGGTCACGCCGGTGAGCGTTTCGCCTTCGACAATGAGGGCCCCCGCCATCAGGTCTATCTGGCGCCGTTCAGCCTGGCCGACCGGCTGGTCACCAATGGGGAGTGGCTGAACTTCATGGCCGATGGCGGCTATGAGCGCGCTGAATTCTGGCTCTCCGACGGCTGGGCCAGGGTCCAGGCGGAAGCCTGGCGTGCGCCGCTCTACTGGGAGCCAGGGCCGAAGGGCTGGCTCGCCATGGACCTGCATGGCCTTCGCCCGGTCGATCCGGCCGCGCCGGTCAGCCACATCAGCTACTATGAGGCCGAGGCCTACGCCACCTGGGCCGGGGCGCGCCTGCCGACTGAGGCGGAATGGGAGCACGCCGCCGCACAGGGGCCTGTCCAGGGCGTCTTTCTCGGCCGCGGCACGCCTGCGCCCTCACCGGCGGAGGGCGACGCCCGTACGCTGCGGCAGATGTTCGGCGATCTGTGGGAATGGACCCGCAGCGCCTACAGCCCCTATCCCGGCTTCGTCTCGGCCCCGGGCGCCGTGGGCGAGTACAATGGCAAGTTCATGAGCGGGCAGATGGTGCTGCGCGGCGGCGCCTGCGTGACGCCGCCCGGCCATGTACGGACGACCTATCGCAACTTCTTCCATCCCCATCAGCGCTGGATGTTCTCGGGCCTCAGACTGGCGCGGGACGGCGTCGCGCCGCCCGCGCGCCGCAGCGCATTCGAGGCCGATGTCCTGGCGGGCCTGTCCCGGGGGCAGAAGTCTGTGCCGCCCAAGTACTTCTATGACGCGCCGGGCTCGCGCCTGTTCGAGGATATTTGTGACCTCCCGGAATACTATCCGACCCGCACCGAGCTGGCCCTATTGGCGGAGGTGGCGCCCGAGCTTTCGGCCTATGTCCCCCAAGGTGCGGCCCTGGTGGAGTTCGGCAGCGGCGCCAGCCTGAAGACCCGGCAATTGCTGGATCATGCGCCGCAGATCGCGGTCTACACCCCTATCGACATCAGCCCCAGCGCTCTGGAGGCCGCGGTCGAGAGCCTCAGCAGCGACTATCCGGACCTGATGCTCGCCCCCCTGCTGGAGGACTTCACCATCGCGCTTGACCTGCCTGACGTGGCCGAGGGACGCGCGGCGTTCGGCTTCTTTCCGGGGTCCACCATCGGCAACCTGTTGCCGGAGGAGGCTGTGGAGTTTCTGGCCAACGCCCGGCATCTGCTCGGAAAGGGCGCCCGCTTCCTGATCGGCGCCGATCTCGTGAAGGCGGAATCGGTGCTGGTGGCGGCCTATGACGATGTCCAAGGAGTCACGGCGGCCTTCAACCTGAACCTACTGGCCCGGATGAACCGCGAACTGGGCGCCGACTTCGATGTGGAGGCCTTCGCCCATCGGGCGGTGTGGAATGGCCCGATGTCACGGATAGAGATGCATCTGGAGGCTTTGCGCGATCAGTCCGTCCGGGTAGCGGGGCGGAGGTTTGACTTCACGGCGGGGGAGACCATCCACACCGAGAACTCCCACAAGTTCACCCCAGACCAGATCGCTCGTCTGGCGGGCCAGGCGGGGTGGGCGCTTGAGCGTCAGTGGGTGAGTGGTGAGCCGGCCTTTGGGCTATTCCTGCTCGTGAACTGAGGCGATGGCGGAAGGCCGGGGGCGGTCGCGCCAGGCGCGCAGGGGCGTCCGAAGCGAAATCCGATCCGGGCGGATCAGATTTCGCTTGGGACATGGCGTCAGGACTCGGGGGTGTCTTCGCCCTCGCGGCGGCCGCCGCCACGGGAGGCTTCGCCGCCTTTGCGACCGGCCGATGCGGCCAGATCACGGTCCTTGGCGAAGCTGCGCTTTTCCCCCGGAACGCTCGCGCCGCCCTTGCGCGCGATTTCACGGCGCCGCTCGGGATTCATGGCGGCGAAGCCTCGACGGGCGCGGGGGGGATCTTGATCGGCAATGCTCATGGGGGTCACTCCTAATAGGCGGCGTTGGCGCCCCGGGTGACCTTCCGAATCCGGACGGCTCCATAAGGCTCCGCTCTAGCAACCCGCGAGCCTCACCAGGAGTTGCGTCCCCGAATCTCTGAATTTTCGCGGGCGGTTAGGCCGGCAGGAGCACCCGGGCGGTGAGGCCGCCACCGGCGCGGTTGATCATGGTGACGTCGCCGCCATGGCTGCGGGCGATGGAGCGGACGACGGCCAGGCCCAGGCCGATGCCGCCCGTGCCGCGGCTGCGAGAAGGCTCGCGGCGATAGAAGGGCTCAAAGATCCGCTCCATCTCCTCTTCTGGGATGCCGGGTCCTTCATCCTCGATTTCGATGACGACGCCACGGTTCTCGATAATCACTCTGGCCCGAGCGCGGTCGCCGAACTTGACGGCGTTCTCCACCAGGTTGGTGACCAGACGGCGCAGGGCGATGGGATCGCCTTCGATCACCACCTTCTCGGCGCGCTCCACCTCGATGGCGGCCCCGGTTTCGGCCATCTCGTCGCAGACGCTCTCCACCAGGGAGGCCAGCTCCAGGCGGGTCCGCTGGCCCGGCTTGGTGGCGTCCCGGACAAAGCCCAGGGTTGCGGCGACCATGGCCTCCATCTGGTCGATGTCCGACGCCATCTTGGCCCGCTGGTCTTCAGGCGCGTTCTCGATCCGGAACCGCAGGCGGGTCAGGGGCGTGCGCAGGTCGTGGGCGATGGCCCCGACCATGGCGGTCCGGTCCTGGACATAGAGACGCAGCCGCTGCTGCATCTGGTTGAAGGCCCGCACCGCCACCGAGATCTCCGCAGAGCCGTGGATCGCCAGGGGCGGGGCCTCCGGGTCGCGTCCCAACCGCTCGGCGGCCTCGGCGAACAGGCGGAAGGGCTTAGACAGGCGCCGGGCGAACATCCAGGCGATCGGCGCCATGACCAGGGCCGAGAGCAGAAACCACAGCAGGACCCGCTGCTGCCAGACGTTCAGGCCAAGGCCCCGTTCAGGGCGCACCACAGCCCACTGGCCGTCTGGGCGCTTCATGGCGATCTCAAAGGGCGCCACCAGGAACCGGTCCTCCTGTCCCTCGCCGCCGGCGCGCTCCATGCGGTCGCGGACGATGCGGAACACCCGGCGGTCTGAAATCGGCAGGCGATAAGTCTTGGCGATCACCAGATCGCTCTGGGCCACCCCCAGGTCCTCCGCAAGCTGGTCCCGGGCCCAGATCATGCTGTCGGCGGTGGACTGGCCCTCCGGCGGGCTGCGGGTCAGCTCGTACTGCAGGTCCCGCCGCTCGATCAGGTCGCCGGGCCGGCCTTGCAGGGCCTGGGCGATCTCGGAGAAGCGATAGAAGTCCGGGACTGGCGGCGGCAGGTTGAAGAGCAGGAAGACGCTGATCGCCTGGGCGGTGATCAGGCTGACGCCGACCAGCATCAACACCTGCACAAACAGGGAGGCGGTAGCGCGCCGGTCGCGGGCGGGGCTCAAGGCCGCTTCACCTTGGGGGTGAACATATAGCCTTCGTTGCGGATGGTGCGGATCAGGTCGTGGCCGCCGCCGTCATCCAGCTTGCGGCGCAGGCGGCTGATCTGCACGTCGATCGCCCGGTCGAAGGCGTCGGAGTCGGGGCCACGGGCGAAGTCCAGGAGCTGGTCGCGGGTCAGCACCCGCTGAGGCCGCTCGACAAAGGCGCGCAGCAGGGAGAACTCCCCGCTGGAGAGGTTGACCACCACACCCTGGGGCGAACGCAGTTCGCGGCGCACAAGGTCGAGCCGCCAGCCGGCGAATTCGCAGGCCGCGCCCAGATCCTCGCCGCCCCCGTGGCGGGTCTGTTCGGCCCGACGCAACACAGCCCGGATGCGGGCCAGTAGCTCCCGGGGATTGCAAGGCTTGGACAGGTAGTCGTCGGCGCCCAGTTCAAGACCGACAATCCGGTCAGTGTCCTCGCCCATGGCCGAGAGCATGATGATCGGCGGGGCGTCGCCGATGGCCAGGCGGCGGCAGATGGCCAGGCCGTCCTCGCCAGGCAGCATGACGTCCAGAACGATCAGATCGACCGGGTCCCGCTCCAGCGCCTGCTCCATCTCCCGGGCGTCGCCCGCGGTGGTCACCGCATAGCCGTGCCGGCCGAGGAAGTCGGAGACCACGTCGCGGATGCCCGGATCGTCGTCGACCATGAGGATCCTGGCGGTGGGGCCGAGGACTTCGGTGGGAGAGGTCTGCATGCGGGCTATCTTCGGCCTCCCGGGTAACGGTCAGATTTCACGCCTGCAAAGGCGTCTGGGACCGATCAGCGCGCCAGCACCTGGTCGGCCACGAAGGGATTGGTCCGCCGCTCGGCGCCGAAACTGGACATGGGGCCATGGCCGCAGACGAAGCGCACGTCGTCGCCCAGGGGCCAGAGCTTGCCAGTGATGGCGTCGATCAGGTCCTGATGGTTGCCCCGCGGAAAGTCGGTGCGGCCGATCGACCCCTGGAACAGCACATCCCCCACCTGGGCGAACCTGGCCTGACGGTGGAAGAAGACCACATGGCCCGGCGTATGTCCGGGGCAGTGATAGACCTCGAACTCGGTCTCCCCCAGCGTCACCACATCCCCATTCTCAAGCCAGCGGTCGGGGGTGAAGGACCTGGCCTCAGGCATGCCCCAGCGAGCGCCGTCGCCGTCCATCTGCTCAATCCAGAAGGCGTCGTCGCGATGGGGGCCTTCGATGGGGACACCGGTTGCGGCCTTGAGCGCCGCGGTTCCGCCAGCATGGTCCAGGTGGCCGTGGGTGATCCAGATCTTCTCCAGAGTCAGGCCGTTGTCCTTGAGCGCCTGGAGCAGGCGCGGGACCTCGCCGCCCGGATCGATGATCGCCGCCTTCTTCGTCTTCACGCACCAGACGATGGTGCAGTTCTGCGCCAGGGGTGTGACGGGCGCGATCAGGGCGCGGATGGGCGGGTCGTGGGTCTCAGACATGGCGGGAGCTTATCGGGGCGACGGTTTCCCGCAAGGGCGCGGGGCTCATGGCGGACGCTTGATTGTTCCGGCGACGCTGGCCAAGGATAGGGTTTTGGCGTCGGGGTGACGCCGTCCCTGGGGCAGAAACGTCATGGTCGCCAGTATCGCTGTTCCGGGTCAGGCTCACTGGTCCTCCAAGGCCGCCTTTGTACTCGCGGCCGTGGGCTCGGCCGTCGGCCTGGGGAACCTGTGGCGGTTCCCGTCGGAGGCCGGCGCCAATGGCGGCGGCGCCTTCGTGCTCATCTACATCCTCTGTGTCGCCCTGATCGGGGCGCCGCTGCTGCTCGCCGAAACCCTGATCGGCCGGCATGGCCAGCGCTCCACGGTGACGAGCACCACGCTGCTGGCCAAACAGTCCAACGCCAGCAGCGGCTGGGCGGCTCTGGCGGTGATCGGCATGATCGCCAACTACCTGATCCTGACCTTCTACAGCGTCGTCGCCGGTTGGGTGCTCTACTTCATCTGGACCTCGGGCGCGGATGTCGTGCGCACTGTGGCGGCGGGCCAGCCCTTTGCGGGCGCCTATTCGAACCTCTCGGTCGAACAGGTCCGCCAGCAGATGCCCGCCCTGTTCGCCGATCCGGTGAAGATGAGCATCACCCACTTCATCTTCGCCGCGGCGACCACCTTCGTGGTGGCGCGCGGGGTCAAGGGCGGCATCGAGGTGGCGGCCACCTGGCTGATGCCGGCCTTCTTCGTGCTGCTCCTGGGCATCACGGTCTATGCGGGGATCAGCGGCGACTTCGCCGCCGCCGTCGCCTTTCTGTTCACCCCGGACTTCGAGCGCGCCCTGCAGCCCCAGGTGCTGAACTCAGCGCTTGGCCAGGCCTTCTTCTCCCTGAGCCTGGGGGGCGGGGCCATGGTCGCCTATGGCGCCTATGCGTCCCGGGACACGAACCTTGGACAGACCTCGGGCATGATCTCGGCGGCCGACACCTCGGTGGCGATCATCGCAGGCCTGGCCATCTTCCCCATCGTCTTCAGTGTGGGCCTCACGCCGGACGCTGGCCCGACCCTGATGTTCCAGACCCTGCCGGCGGCCTTCCACAGCATGCCGGGCGGCGCGATGGTGGCTTTCGCCTTCTTCGTCCTCGCCCTGTTTGCCGCCCTGACCTCGTCGGTCTCCCTGCTGGAGATCTCGACCGCCTATCTGGTGGAGCGGTTCAAGATGGGTCGCGCCTTGGCCGCCAGCCTGCTGGGCGGGAGCTTCTTCCTGATCGGCATGGTCTCGGTGCTGTCCTTCAATGTCTGGTCTGACCATCGACCGCTGGCCTTCGTCCCGGGCTTCACCAACGCCAACTGGTTCGATGTGTTTGACGGGGTGACCGGGCGCATCCTTCTGCCCCTCTCGGGGCTGATCACGGCGGTGTTCATCGGCTGGATCGCTGACCGCAAGCTGGTGGATGAGGAGACGGGCCTGAAGGGCGGGCCGCTGCTGCCGCTGTGGCGCTTCCTGGTGGCCTGGCTCTGCCCTATTGCGGTCTTCCTGATCCTGCTGTTTGGCCTGTTCCCGCAGCTGATCAGCTAGGGAGCGGCCGCCGTCCCACCGCCTGCGACCCCATTGCTGCCGATCCACGATGTGCTGGGGGTGTTGCAGGACGCCCTGATCGCGGGACCGCGCGCGGTGCTGGTCGCCCCGCCGGGCGCCGGCAAGACCACGGTCACCCCGCTCGCCCTGCTGGACGCCTCCTGGCTCGTTGGCGGGCGCATCATCATGCTGGAGCCCCGCCGCCTGGCCGCCCGGGCCGCGGCTGAGCGGATGGCCGCCACCCTGGGGGAGGCGGTGGGCGAGACCGTCGGCTTTCGCGTGCGGATGCAGTCCAAGGTCTCAGCCCGCACGCGGATCGAGGTGGTCACCGAGGGGGTCTTCACCCGCATGGTCCTAGGCGATCCGGGCCTGGCCGGCGTGGCTTGCGTGATCTTCGACGAGTTCCATGAGCGCAGCCTGGACGCCGATCTCGGTCTGGCCCTGGCGCTGGACGCCCAGAGCCTTCTGCGGGAGGACCTGCGCCTGCTGGTCATGTCGGCCACTCTGGACGGGGCCGCTGTGGCCCGGCTGATGGGCGACGCCCCGGTGATCGAGAGCCTGGGCCGCGCCTTTCCCGTGGAGACCCGCTACCTCGGGCGGAGCGACGCCCTGCGCCTGGAAGACGCCGTGGTCCGGGCCATCGAGCGGGCCCTGGCTGAGGAGTCCGGTGGCGTGCTGGTCTTCCTGCCGGGGCAGGGGGAGATCCTGCGGACGGCCGAGCGCCTGCGCGAACGCCTGCGCCGGGACGATGTGCGGGTGGCGCCGCTCTACGGCGCGCTCGATCCCAAGGCGCAGGACCTGGCCGTGGCCGCGCCGCCGCCTGGAATCCGAAAGGTGGTGCTGGCCACCTCCATCGCCGAGACCAGCCTGACCCTGGAAGACGTGCGGGTGGTGATCGACTCAGGCCAGGCCCGTGTCCCCCGCTTTGATCCCGCCAGCGGTCTGACGAGACTGGCCACCGTGCGGGTCAGCCGGGCGGCCGCCGACCAGCGACGGGGGCGGGCGGGCCGGACCGCGCCCGGCGTCTGCTACCGCCTGTGGGACGAGGCCGAGACCCGCGCCCTGCCGGCCTTCGCCGACCCTGAAATCCTGGACGCCGACCTGTCGGGTCTGGCGCTCGACATGGCTAGGTGGGGGGCGAAGTCGGCCGACGATCTCGCCTTCCTCGATCCGCCGCCGAAGGCCGCCCTGGCCGAGGCCCAGGCCCTGCTGCGCCGACTTGAGGCGGTGGACGCCGCCGGCGTTCTGACCCCGCACGGCGAGGCCCTGGCCGACATGCCCTTACCGCCGCGGCTGGCCCATATGGTGCTGCGGGCGGCCGAGCATGGACAGGCCGGTCGGGCCGCCAGGATCGCGGCCCTCGTCACCGAGCGGGGGATTGGCGGGCGGGAGGCGCACCTGACCCACAGGCTGGAGGCCTTTGATCGCGATCGCTCGCCCCGCGCCCGGGACGCCCGCGCCCTGGCCGAACGCTGGGGCCGGGGCGTGCGGGAAGGCCGTGGAGCGCCCCTCAGCGACGGCCAGATCCTGGCGCTCGCATACCCTGAGCGGGTGGCCAAGGCCCGCGGGCCGCAAGGGGAGTTTCAGCTGGCCACGGGGCGCGGCGCCTTCATCGAGCCGGGCGACGTCCTGGCTCGCGAGCCCTGGCTGGCGGTGGCCGAGCTCGGCGGCGGGGATCGCCGCGACCGCATCCTGCTTGCCGCACCCCTGACCCAGGACGAGATCCTCGACGCCTTTGCGCCCATCCTGGAGACCGAGGACCGGATCGAGGAGAGCCCCGGCGGCCGAATCCGCGTGCGCCGCCTGACAAGGCTTGGCCGGCTCGCCTTGCATGAGAGTGTCGATGACAATCCGCAGGCAGAGGTTGTCGCCCAGGCCGTGGCCGCGCGCCTGCGGCGGGAGGGGCTAGGCGCCCTGCGCTGGGGGGCGGCGGCGACGGCTCTGCGCAAACGCATCGGCTTCCTGCGTGAGCAGGACCCACAGTCCTGGCCGGACCTGTCGGACCAGGCGCTTGTGGCGGTCCTCGACGACTGGCTGACGCCCCTGTTGTCGGGCGTTCGCGGGCTCGCCGACCTGACGCCCGACCTGCTGGACGGCGCCCTGCGCAGCCTCATTCCCTGGGATCTCCAGCGGCGCGTGGAGGCGGAGCTGCCCACCCACTGGACCGCGCCGACCGGCAACCGGGCGCAGATCGATTATGAGGCCGAGGGCGGTCCGCGGGTGGAGATCCGGGTTCAGGAGGTGTTCGGTCTGAACGAGCACCCGACGGTGGCAGGTCGACCCCTGACCCTCGCCCTGCTGTCGCCGGCGAGGCGGCCGATCCAGCTGACCCAGGACCTGCCGGGGTTCTGGCGGGGCTCCTGGCGGGACGTGCGCGCCGACATGCGCGGCCGCTATCCCCGTCACCCGTGGCCCGAAGACCCATCGGTGGCCGACCCGACCACCCGGACCAAGCCGCGAAGCTAGCTGGCGGCGTAGATCATGACGCCGGTGGCCACCGAAAGGTTCAGGCTGTCGGCCCGACCGCGCATGGGGATCTTGACGTTGACGTCGCAAAGGCTGGCCATCTCCGGCGGCAGGCCCTGTTGCTCATTGCCCATCAGGATCAGGGCCGGATGCACATAGTCGGCGTTGCGATGGTCGACCTCTGCGCTCAAGAGCGTGCCGACCACTGAACCTGGCCAGTCGCGGCGCCAGGCGGCGAATTCCGCTTCGGTGGCCTTGGCGATAGGGACGGCGAAGATCGAGCCCATGGTGGCCCGCACCGCCTCCACCGAATAGGGGTCGCAACATTCCCCCACCAGCACCACGCCGCCGCAGCCAGCCGCATCCGCGGTGCGGATAATGGTCCCCAGATTGCCGGGATCACGCACCCTGTGCAGGGCGACCCAGGCCTTGGCCAGGCGAGGTTGCAGGGCGGTGAGGGGGGTGAAGACCTGCGGGAAGACGCCAACCACGGCCTGGGGATTGTCCCGGCGGGAGACCTTGGCGAGGATTTCGGCCGTGACCTCGATCACCTCGCCGCCGGCGTCCTCCGTCGCTTCGGCCGCGGCTTGCAAAAGGGGGTGGTCGGCGGCGTCGCGGCCATAGAGCAGGATCTCCGGCGCATGGCCGGTCTCGACGCCCTCGGTGACGTTCTTCAGCCCCTCGGCGACGAACAGGCCGGTCTCGTCCCGAGTCTTGCGCTGGTGCAGGGCGCGCACGGCCTTGACCGTGGGATTGGTCAGGGAGGTGACGGTGCGACCGCTCACGAGGCCCACCGGGCATAGAATGACAGGCCGATCTGTCGCTCGCCAGCCTCCTCGGCCAGGGCCAGTTCGCCCCATTCGATGGTGCCGCCACGGTCGGCGAGCCGATCGGACAGCAGTCCGGCCAGGGCCGCGCCGGAGATGCGTGCGGCATAGGCATTCAGGATCAGGAAGGACGCCTTTTCCGAAAGAAGTTCAGCGCATAGGCCCGAAAGCTCAGGCAGATCCTCAAACAGACGCCACACCTCGCCCGTGGGGCCGCGACCGTATTTGGGCGGATCAAGGATGATCCCCTCATAGCGCGAACCCCGGCGGACTTCCCGTTGCACGTAGCGGCGGGCGTCCTCGCAGATCCAGCGGACGGGATGGTCGGCGAGGTTGGACAACTCGGCGTTCTCCCGGGCCATGGCGATGGCCTTCTTGGAGGCGTCCACATGGGTCACCGCCGCGCCGGCCGCGGCGCAGACCAGGCTGGCGACGCCGGTGTATCCGAACAGGTTCAGGACCCGAGGCGGCTCGGCTTTGGCCTGAACCTCGCTGCGGATGCGCGACTCCAGCCACTCCCAGTTGGCCGCCTGTTCGGGGAAGAAGGCGAGATGACGGAAGGCCGTGAAGCGGGCGTTGAACCGCGCCTGGCGCCAGGACATGGCCCAGGCCTCAAGGGGTTTGTCCTGAAAGCGCCAGCGGCCGGCGTCCTCCTCGTCGCTGGGATCGAAGATGGCGTCAGCGGCCGCCCAGGTTTCGGTGTCCAGGCGCGGCGCCCACAGGCACTGCGGCTCGGGGCGCACGACGGTGTAGGGGCCGTAGCGCTCCAGCTTCCTGCCGTCGCCGGAATCCAGCAGGGCGTAGTCCGCCCATCCGGTGGTGCGCATCACGCCGGGGGTCTCGGCGACGGTGGGGCGTCGGGTTGTCATGGGGTCTCGATTACGAAAAACCCGCCCGGCGCGCCAGAGGATGAAACTCTATAGGGTGCGGTATGGTCCATGGCGGCTGAAAAGCCTCGGCAATCGGGCGCGGGGTTGTCACAGGACGGAAATTGGTTTCCGTTGACCTGCTGTGTACGAGGGGGAGTTTGAGTTGGTGAGCGTCAGCACCACACGGCGCCGGTCGGCCCGCAAGGCCAAGGGCGACGGACATCTGAGGCGGGCCGAGATCCTGCAGGCGGCCGAGCGCATCTTCGTGGCTGACGGCTACGAGGGCGCCACCATCCGGCGGATCGCCGAGGAGGTGGGAGTCTCTTCCACCGCCCTCTACATGCACTTTCCCGACAAGGCCTGCATTCTGCTGGAGATCTGTCAGGGGGTGATGCAGGAGCTGCTCGACCGCAACAGCCAGATCGCCGAGCGCCCCCTGGACGCGGTCAACCGCACCCGCATGATGCTTGACGCCTATATGCGCTGGGGTTTTGAGCACCCCAACGCCTACCAGCTGGTGTTTTCCGGGACCCATCCCTTCCCGCAGGGCGCCGACGGGACGGACGCCACGGCCGAACTGGCCGCCGCCTGCTACGACAAGTTCAGCGGCGTGGTGCGCGAGATCGCCGCCGAGGGCCGGCTACGGCTCGGCGACGGCGACAGCGCAGCCCAGGCGCTATGGGCCGCCTGCCATGGGGTTGTGGCCCTGCGGCTGTCACGCCCGAACTTCCCCTGGCAGCCTGAGGACGAGCTGATCCAGGTGACCATCGAGGGCCTGCTCAGCGGCATCACTATCGACTGATCGCGGCTATTGCGCGGCAGCCGGTCGGGGATAGGCGTAGCCGCCCTTGGCGAGGTCCTGTGAGATCGTGATCTTGGCCGTGCCGTTGTTGAGACGGGCGCGGTAGACCTGCGCGCCTTCCATGACCCGCATCACGTAGTTGCGGGTTTCCGAGAACGGGATGCACTCCACGAAGTCGATCGGATCGGTCCCGGCCCCACGGGGATCGCCGCAGAAGCTGATCCACTGGCTGGGACGTCCGGGGCCCGCATTGTAGGCCGCGATGGCCAGGGGGTAGGAGCCGCTGAACTGGTTCAGCATCTGGGAAATATAGGTCTGGCCCAGGCGCATATTGTAGTCCGGGTCATCCAGCATGCCCGGGGAGTAGGAGACGCCGATCTGGCGCGCGACGATCTGGGCGGTGGCCGGCATCACCTGCATCATGCCCCGGGCGCCGACCGGCGAGCGGATCAGCGGATCAAAGCCGCTTTCCTGCCGGGTGATCGACAGGGTCAGCGCCAGCTCCGGCGCATTGGGCACCTGCGGCGGGGTTCGATTCGGATAGCCGCGCAGGGGCAGGACATGGCCCAGGGTGGCCGCCCCGCGGACTACCAGCATGGAGCCTGTCTGATCCCCGTAGCCGCGGGCCATGTCGACGATCAGGGCCTGCTCGGCGCTGTTGGGCACAGTGTCCTTCAGGTGCAGGGCGAAGGTCCGGAAGAGGCCCGATTCGCCGATCTCGTTCAGCCGGCGGGCGGCGCGGACCACGTCGCGGCCCTCGAAGCGGGCGCGGTCGAACTCGGTGATCTCCGGCTCGGGCGGCAGGGTCATGGTCCCGTCGCCCACCTTCTCGCCGGCCAGCTGGCCGTAGAAGGTCGTGCTGTGCTCGGCGGCGGCGGCGTAGAAGCGCTGGGCGCCGGCGGCGTCGCCCATGGCTTCATGCGCCCGGCCCCGCCAGTAGAGGGCGCGGCCCCGGGTGATGGGCGAGGAGCCGATCTCGGCGATGGCGGCGAAGTGGCGGTCGGCCAGCTCGGCGTTGTTGAGCCGACGCAGGGCGATCCAGCCGGCGTAGAATTCCGCCTCAGCGGCCGAGGCGCCCACGGTCAGGCCCGTATTGGCCGAGGCGCGATAGGCGTTGCGGTAGTTTCCAGCCCGCAGGGCCGCCAGGGTCATCGGATAGCGCTCGCGCCAGACGCGCGCTGCGGCGGCGGTCACCTGCCCCTGGCCGGGGGGCAGGGGCGCCAGCGTGTCATAGGCGCGGGCCTCGTCCCCGCGAGCCCGATAAAAGGCGGCGCGTTCGAAGGCGATGCCCGGATGGGCGGCCTGATCAGGCGTCAGGCGCGCGATCATCGCCTCGGCCCCGGCCGAACGGTTGCGCAGGGCGATACGGGCCTCGGCGATCGCCCGCTCACTGGGGGGCAGAAGACCGAGCATGGCCTGGGCGGCGGGGCCCTGTTGCCCATAGAGCAGGTGGTCGGCCCGCTCCATATGGTCCTCGGGCCGCAGATAGCCGCCGAACTGGGCGAGCATGGAGGCCTGATCCCCGGCCTCGAAGGTTTCGTCACGCCAGAACCGGCGGATCAGGGCGGTGGCTTCGGCCTGCTGGCCGGTGGCGTTCAGGGCGCTGGCGAGCGCCATGGCGCCGCGGGCGGTGACTGGGGCCTCGCCGCCGAACCAGGCGATGGTCTGTTGGGGCGACAGCCCGGAGGTGACCAGGAGTTTCTCGGCGGTTTCCTGCCGCTTAGCGCTGCGGGGCCAGGCGGCCAGATCACGCCTGGCCTGGTCGGCCTCGAAGAAGCCGATCGATTCGCCGGCCGCATCGACCAGCGTCCAGACAGCGATCTTCTTGGCGATGTCGTCCGACATGGCGTCGATCAGGCTGCGGGTTCCGGCCACGTCACCGCGGCGTGCGGCGGTCAGGGCCTGGCGCAGCAGCTGGTTCTCGCTGACCGACAGCGGCGCCAGCGGCGCGCGGTTGACCGGCTGCAGTTCAATGGGGCGGGGAAACGGGTCGTTCGTCGTGGCCCGCGGCGTCTGCGCATGGGGAACGCCCACCACCAGGAACAGGGCGGCGGCGGTCAGAAGGGTCTTCGGCGCAAGGACGTGCAAACAGGAACTCCAGGCTCTCGCCCATCAGGGACGATACGGGCGGTTGCGGCCAGGGCCGCGCCGGACATATTGTCCGCGCAACATCATAGGCCGCAACAACATGCGGCGCTTTCACGGCTTTTTGCAGACAATGTCCGAACCATTATTCAGGGGCGTCATGCCGGCCCTGGTGACCCCCTTCCGCGATGGCGCGGTGGACGAGGACACCTATGTGGCCCTGATCGAGCGCCAGATCGCCGGCGGCGTCCACGGTCTGGTGCCCGTCGGCACCACCGGCGAGACCTCGACGCTTTCCCATGACGAACACCGCCGGGTGGTCGATCTGTGCATCAAGACGGCGGCTGGCCGGGTGCCGGTGATCGCCGGCGCCGGGTCAAACTCGACCCGCGAGGCCATCGAGCTGGTCAAGCACGCCAAGGCCGTGGGCGCCGATGCGGCCATGGTGGTGACGCCCTATTACAACCGCCCGAGCCAGGAGGGCATGTACGCCCACTATGCGGCGATCAACGAGGCCGTGCAGCTGCCGGTGATCGTCTACAATGTGCCCTCGCGCACCGGGG
Organism: Phenylobacterium sp.; assembly: GCF_030693405.1. Taxonomy (GTDB): domain Bacteria; phylum Pseudomonadota; class Alphaproteobacteria; order Caulobacterales; family Caulobacteraceae; genus Phenylobacterium. The sequence goes on along the minus strand of NZ_JAUYAW010000011.1, from coordinate 40,781 downwards.
TGGACATCTCCAACGAGACGCTTGGCCGGCTGTCCAAGCTGCCGAACATCGTGGGCGTCAAGGACGCCACCGGCGACATGACGCGGCCGACCATGCAGCGGCTGCTGTGCGGATCGGATTGGGTGATGCTGTCGGGCGATGATCCCAGCGCGCTGGGTTACATGGCCCACGGCGGCCATGGCTCGATCTCGGTCAGCGTCAATGTGGCGCCCGATCTCTGCGCCACCTTCTACAACGCCGCCCTCAGCGGCGACTGGAAGACCGCCCTCTATTGGCAAGACCGGCTCTATCGCCTGCATCGGGCCCTGTTCACAGACGCATCCCCTGGCCCCACCAAGTTCGCCATGGCCCATCTGGGTCTGTGTTCGGAGGAGGCGCGCCTGCCGATCACCCCAGCGTCCGAGGCCTCGCGCAAGGAAGTCCTGGCGGCCATGCATGACGCCGGACTGATCTGAGGACCTCATGGCGGGAAAACCCATCGCCGAGAACCGGCGCGCAAGGTTCGACTATTTCCTCGACGACGCCATGGAGGCGGGCCTGGCCCTGACCGGCAGCGAGGTGAAGTCCCTGCGCGCGGGCAAGGCCAATATCGCCGAGTCCTATGCCGCCGTTGAGGGGCGCGACATCGTGCTGATCAACGCCGACATCCCGCCCTACGCCAAGGCCAGCCACTTCAACCACGAGCCGCGCCGGCCGCGGAAACTGCTGCTGCATCGCAAGCAGATCGACCGGCTGATCGGGGCGGTGCAGCGGGAGGGGCGCACCATCGTCCCCACCAAGCTCTATTGGAACGACAAGGGCCTGGCCAAGCTGGAGATCGCGCTGGCCAAGGGCAAGAAGCTGCACGACAAGCGCGAGACCTCCGCCGAGCGGGACTGGGCCCGCGACAAGGCCCGCCTGCTCCGCGACAAGGGGTGAGCGCGACCTCGCCAGGCCCGGCCGAGATCGAGGCCATCGAGCGGGCGACGATCGCCGCGGTGGCCCATGAGGTCCATGAGGTGATCGGACCCTGGATTCTTGGCCTGCGCCCTGGCTCCATCGGCCGGGCCCATTCGGCTGCGCCCCTGACCCACACCCTGGTGCGCGATGAGGGCCTGATCGCCCGGATCGAGGCGGCCTATCGCGTCCGGTCCATGTCGCCGGTCTTTCGCCTGCCCGAGGTTGAGGGGCTGTCGAGCCATGCCGAGGCCCTGACCGAACGGGGTTATGTCCCGACCCAGCCGACCCAGGTGATGCGCGCCGACCTGGCCAGGGTGGCTGCAGTCGCGGACCCGGACGAGGTCGTCCTGCTGGACCGCCCGGACGAGGCCTGGGCATCTGTGTTCCTGGGCGAGGGATTTGATCCCGAGGACGGCGCCCAGCGCGTGGCGGTGCTGTCCAATTCGCCGGGCGCGGTGTTCGCCGCCGTGCGCGACGGGGAGGGGACCCATGCGGTGGGTGTGCTCAGCCTGGCGGAGGGCTGGGCCAGCCTGCATGGCATGCGCACCCGCCGCGATCGCCGCGGGCAGGGCTTGGCGGGCCAGGTGATGGCGCGTCTGGCGCACGCGGCCCTGGAGCGGGGGGCGACCAAGGCCTTCCTGCAGGTGGAGACGGGCAACGCGCCGGCGCTCGCCCTCTACGCCCGGGCGGGCTTTACGCCGCTCTGGCGCTATCACTATTGGCGGCTCGCCTAGACCTTCATTTTTCCCGTCCCCCTCGCGCCTGACGCGAGGGTCCATGAACACCGGGCTGGCCTCAGTGTTCATGGATGGTCGGATCAAGTCCGACTCTGACGGAAGAGGCGAGGTGACCTTCGTCTGCAGTGGGGGCGGACCAGCCTCTAGTCCGTGAGCAGTTCGCGGGCGCGGATGAAGATGTCCTCGAACATCTGCGGCGTCAGCCGGCCGGTGTTCGTGTTCAGCCGGGAGCAGTGGTAGGAATTGATCACCCGGTAGGCGCCGGCCTGGAACTCTGACCCGTGGCCGCCGACGCCGGCGCTGGCCTTCAGCCCCAGGGCCTTCAGCACATTGCGACGTGAGACATCGCCCAGGGTGACGATCACCTTGAGGTTCGGCAACTGGTCGAGCCGCGCGGTCAGGAACGGCCGGCAGGTGTTCTCTTCGCTGGTCTCGGGCTTGTTGCCCGGCGGGGCGCAGCGCACGGCGTTGGTGATCAGGCAGTCCACCAGCTTGAGCCCGTCGTCGGGTCGCGCCTCATAGGACCCCTGCGCAAAGCCCTGCTTGATGAGGGTCTCAAACAGCAGCACCCCGGCGAAGTCGCCGGTGAAGGGCCGCCCCGTTCGGTTGGCGCCCATGCGTCCGGGCGCCAGCCCCACCACGGCCAGGCGGGCGCCCGCGTCGCCGAAGGAGGGCGCAGGGCCGTTCCACCAGTCGGGATGGGCGTCACGGTTGACCTGTCGGTAGGCCACCAGCCTTGGGCAAAGCGGACAGTCGCGGGGCGGTTCGGCGGAGCTCACGGCCGGCTCAGGCCTCGGCATCCGCCTCGGTCTCGCTGGAGCTGGTCATCCGGCTTTCCTGGATGAACCTAGGCAGGCGCGAGGGCCGGCCGATGATCTCCGACAGGTCGGCCAGATCGATGAAGGCGTCGGCCTGGCGGCGCAGGTCGTCGGACGCCATCGGCGGCTGCGACTTGACGGTGGAGACCACGGTCACCCGCGCGCCTTTGCGCTGCACCGCTTCGACCAGGCAGCGGAAGTCCCCGTCCCCGGAGAACAGAAGCAGATGGTCGGCGTGCTCGGCCATCTCCATCATGTCGACGGCGATCTCCACGTCCATGTCGCCGCGCCAGCGCTTGCGCCCCTGGGCGTCGGTATATTCCCGGGCGGGTTTGGTCACCAGGCGGAAGCCGTTGTAGTCCAGCCAGTCCACCAGCGGGCGGATGGGGGAGTACTCCTGGTCCTCGACAAGCGCGGTGTAGTAGTAGGCCCGCACCAGCACGCCGCGCTTGCGAAACTCTTCCAGCAGCTTGCGGTAGTCGATGTCGAAGCCGAGTCCCTTGGCCGCCGAGTACAGGTTCGCGCCGTCGATAAAGAGGGCGAGCCGATCGGTGGGGTAGAAGGTCATAAGCGTGGAATTCCTTGAAAGCGGCGCGGGGTCGGGCTGGGACGGAGCGGTAGTGATCGCCCTGGGCAGTAATCTCGCCGGAGATTTCTCGTCCTCGGAAGCCCTTCTGGAAGCCGCCCTGGCGCGTCTGGATCAGGCGGGATTGCCTGTTCTTCATCGGTCCCGCTGGTGGCGCTCGGCCGCCTGGCCGGACCCCTCAGCCCCGGAGTATCGCAACGGCGTCGCCATTGTCGAGACGCCGAATGAACCGAGTTCGGTTCTGCGTACCCTGTTTTCAATCGAGGCGGAATTCAACCGCAATCGGGGCGAAAGGAACGCCCCCAGGACACTGGATCTCGATCTGATCGCCCATGGGCGGGCGGTGATCGAGGCCGCAGACCTGATCCTGCCCCATCCCCGCGCCCACACCCGCCTGTTCGTCATGGGACCCCTGGCCGAAATCGCACCGGACTGGCGCCATCCGGTGTCGGGGCAGACGGCGCAGGCGTTGGCGGTGGGGGCGAGCGTGGGGTGCGACGCGCGGGCAGGGTAAGACAGATCCTGGAGGTGGGAAGCGCACTACATTTAGAATTCGAGGCTAGGCTGAACTTTCGTTCGATGATCGGCGTCGCTGAAAAGGGTCTGCTGCCGCCGGTTACCTCGGGTAGTGTGCTGCGGGGCACCGGGAAAGACGACACGCGCCTGTCGCGCCGTGACCGGTCCCCTCGGTAAAACCCTGCAGGCCCAACGTTCCCGCAATGCGTTGGGCGTCAACAGACCTGATAGCGGTGCGTGGCCCGACTTTCCTACCAGTCTCCAACCTTCTCCGGCCAGGCGCCCCGCTTTTTAGCATCCGCAAGTTTACTCATCAGCGGAAAAATCGCCAGCAGCGCTCTAAACCACATTACAACCCCGAATCTTCCTCTCAGCTCAAGCACCCTCAACTCCCTCTCCGCTGAGAGAAATCCCATTCCGGCGGCGCCCTCAAGCAACTCTCCGGACCTACTCAAATCGGCCTCAATTAATTCACCATACGCATACGCTATACCAAGCGAATACATTGCCGGTGCATAGTTCATGCGAGAGGCCTGATCAAACATTTCAACTGCCTGCTTCGTATCTCCGCGCATTGTCGATATAATCGCCAGGTTTGTTAAAGCTAAAAGAGACCCGTTTGACGCAGCACGCTCGTACCACCCCTTTGCTGTATCCAGATCCAGCTGATGGCCTCGCTGAAGATAAAATCGATCTCCCATAAAATTCATTGCTAATATTGACCCATTATCTGCAAGCCGCGACATGAGGGTCATTCTTTCGGTTTCATCGATATCTGCCCGAGATATGATGATTTCGTACTCCTCAAGATTCGCATCCTGATCGCGATCAGATGGGGGTCTATTGTTGCGCAATTTCGTTCGTACTCCATGATTTGTCTGTTGACTGCTAGGGCGATAATAGACGCAGTATTCATCCCGGATTTCAATAATAACGTCTAGCACTCATCGCGGCCCAATGGAGGGGGCGTCAGCAATCCGGAAGAGTGGAGTGCGGGGCTTGCCCGGAGACTCGCGATTGTCGTCTTTGTGCTCGTAGCTGGGGAAATGCGCCAACGCTCGAAGCGGACCTGCGCGGATCAGGCTTGCGTGCCGTAGGGCGACCGGGCCAATGGCTAGCGCCGCCGGAAACGCGCGCTCGAATGCGGCGCTCCTTCTCTGCGGCGTTGCACAATCGGTGCAAACCGCCTATTTTGGCGGGTTCTAGATCAGATCTGAGGATTTCATGGCCCGCGTCACCGTCGAAGATTGCATCCAGAAGGTTCCGAACCGCTTCAACCTGGTTCTTCTGGCGGCCCATCGTGCGCGGGGCATCTCGGCCGGCGCCCAGCTGCTGGTGGACCGGGACAACGACAAGAACCCCGTGGTCGCCCTGCGCGAGATCGCCGATGACGTGGTCGACGCCGAGGAGCTGCGCGAGAACCTGATCTCCAGCCTGCAGCGTGTGGACGAGCACACCGAGGCTGAGGAAGAGGCCGAAACCCTGGCCCTGCTGGCCGACCCGACCCACGCCCAGATGAGCGAGCTGGAACTGATCCGGGCCCTGCAGAGCGACCGGGATGGCGGTCAGGAGGAGCGGTACTGAGCCCCGAAGGCGCAGACCCTCTAACCGTCCAGGCGGCCCAACCCGTCGCCGAGCTCAAGGACGCGCCTGTTCCGGCGCGTCCGCCCAAGCTGCTTCGCCAATATGAGCTGATCGAGAAGGTCCGCTCCTACGACCCCACCGCCGACGAGGCGCTGCTGAACCGCGCCTATGTCTACGCCATGCGTATGCATGGCTCGCAGAAGCGCGCGTCCGGCGACCCCTATTTCGCCCACCCCATCGAGGTGGCGGGCATCCTCACCGATTACCGGCTAGACACCGCGACCATCGTCACGGCCCTGCTGCATGATGTGATCGAGGACTGTCCGGTCAGCCGGGCCGATATCGACCAGCTGTTCGGCGAAGAGATCGGCGAGCTGGTCGAGGGCGTCACCAAGCTCTCGCAGCTGGAGGGCAATTCCGAACATACCCGCCAGGCGGAGAACCTGCGCAAGTTCATCTTGGCCATCTCCAAGGACGTGCGCGTCCTGATGGTCAAGCTGGCCGACCGGCTGCACAACATGCGCACGCTGGAGTTCATCAAGAACCCCGCCAAGCGCGAGCGGATCGCCCGGGAGACCCTGGACATCTATGCGCCGCTGGCGAGGTCCATCGGCTGTCACCGCATCTGCACCGAGCTGGAGGAGCTGGCCTTCATCCACCTGAACCCGGTGGCCCGGGACGCCATCGGTCGGCGGCTGTCGGCGCTGCGTCAGGAGCAGGGCGGGGCGGTCTCGGTGGTCTCCGACGAGGTGCTGGGCAAGCTGGCCGAGGGCGGGGTTCCGGCCCGGGTGTTCGGCCGCGAGAAGCATCCCTTCTCCATTTGGCGCAAGCTGCAGCGCAAATCGATCGGCTTCTCCCAGCTGTCGGACATCTACGCCTTCCGGGTGATCGTCGACTCCGAGGAGGACTGCTACCGGGCGCTGGGGGTCATCCACCGGGCCTGGTCCAGCGTGCCCGAGCGGTTCAAGGACTACATCTCGACCCCGAAGCGGAACAATTACCGCTCGATCCACACCACGGTGGTGGGGCCGCGCGGCATGCGCATCGAGATGCAGATCCGCACCGAGGCCATGGACCGGGTGGCCGAGGACGGGGTCGCCGCCCACTGGCGCTACAAGAACGAGAGCTATGGCTTCGACGCCGAGGCCCAGGCCGCGGCCGGCGGGCGCGACCCGCTGGTCAATCTGCGCCACCTGGTGCAGCTGCTGGAGCATGGCGGCGACGTCGACGAGCTGGTGGAGCACGCCAAGCTCGAAATGTTCCTCGACCAGGTGTTCGTCTTCACGCCAAAGGGCCGGCTGGTCAGTCTGCCCCGGGGCGCCATGCCGCTGGACTTCGCCTATGCGGTCCACACCGATGTGGGCGACACCTGCATCGGGGTGAAGGTCAATGGCGAGCTGCGCCCCCTACGCACCCTGCTGCAGAATGGCGACGTGGTGGAGGTTATCCGCGGCGCCAAGCCCGTGGTGCCGCCGGACTGGCGCTCGCTGACCGTGACGGGTCGGGCCCGCTCGGCCATCCGACGGCATATCCGCCAGAGCGAGAAGGACGAGTTCACAAGGCTCGGTCGCGCCACGGTGGAGCAGACCTTCGAGCGGGCCGGCAAGCGACTGGCCGACGTCTCCCTGCGGCCGGCGCTCGACCGGTTCGCCACCGCCACTGAGGATGATCTCTATGAGGCTGTCGGCCGGGGCCGGGTCACGCCGACCCAGGTGCTGGACGTGGTCTTCCCCGGCCTGAACGCCCAGGACCGTGAGGCGGCCACCGCCCAGCGCCGGATCGAGGGCGGGGCCGGCGCCCGGCTCTATGTGCGCGGCAGCGGCCTGACCCAAGGCATGACCCTGCACTTCGCCCCCTGCTGCAGCCCGGTGCCCGGGGACCGGATCGTCGGCATCCTCGATCCGGAAGGCGGCGGCCTGGCGGTCCACACCATCGATTGCGCGACCCTCGCCGAGTATGAAGACCGCGAGGAGGTCTGGCGCGACCTGCAATGGACGCCGGAGGCCGAGCGCAACACCATCTCCCGGTCGAGCCTGGTGGCGACGATCAAGAACGCGCCGGGCATGCTGGGCCAGGTCTGTACGGTGATCGGCGAGGCGGGCGGCAACATCGTCAACCTGCGCATGCACCACCGGCAGCGGGACTTCTTCGACGTGGACTTCGACCTCGAGGTCAAGGACGCCAAGCACCTGACCCACATCGCCGCAGCCCTGCGCGCCAATCCCAGCGTCGAGACGGTGGACCGGGCGAAGGGCTGAACCCGCCGCCCGGTCGCTATGGTCAACGGGTCAGTCGAGTCACGGTCAGGGCCGGATCAGCAGCGATCTCGGCCTCGGTGAAGGGCAAGGGCCACCAGGCTTCGGCGGCATAGAGACGGGTCTGATCCCCATAGTGGGGCGAGGCCGGATGGGCGCTCTGGCCATAGCTGAGCACCGCCTCGGCCTTGGGGCCGTCCGCCTCGAACTCCACCACCTGCACATAGCTTGAGCCATGGACCGGCAGATAGGCCTTGGCCTCATCGCTCCAGACCGAACGCTGGGCGTTCAGCACCCCGATATCGCCGTCCGCGCCGTGGACGGCCAGCCGCTCAGCGCCCACCGGGCGGACCTGGACCTGACCCCAGGGTGCGTCCAGCGCCAGGCCGCGGGACTGGGTCAGCCGTACGGCCTCGGCCAGGGCGCGCAGGGCGGCGGCCCGAACCTCCGGCGAGGGGCTCAGGCCGTGGGGGGTGGTCACCGGCTGCCTAGGATCGAAGGGGATCGCATAGAGGTCAGGGATCTTGTGGGCGGTGGTCCAGAACTCCAGGAAGAGGTGGGTTCCGACGCTGTCGGCATCGGCCCGACGATCCCAGCGGGCCAGGACGGCGCAGGCCTGGGTGAGGTCGAGGACCCCGGTCTCCAGGGTCTGGCGCGGGGTCTGGCCGCAGGCGGCGAGCAGGTCATCCAGGACGAGGTCGGCGGCCAGGACCTTGTTGCGGTAGAGGATGGTCTCCACACCCTTGCGGTCAAACAGGCGGCCGGGTTGTCCATCGCTTCCCTCGCGCCATGCGGTGATCTCCAGCAGGCCCGAGCGGGTGCGCAGGTTCTGCGGCACGCCTTCCTCGCCGATGACCCGCGGATAGCCGGTGAGGGGCGCGGCCGGATTGGTCAGCCAGTAGCTGTCATTGCTGTTGGCCACGAAGTCGTCGCGGAACAGGGCGGGCATGGCGCTCCCGGGCATCAGGCCCCCGTCGGGCGTCTCGGCTGACACGGGCCAGTCACAGGCGCCCCGGGCGCCGTCCAGCACGAAGAGCCGGGCGGCCCGCCAGTTGGCCGCGGCCGGCGCATCCGCCGCGCAGGTCTGCATATGGGCGTCGCTCAGATTGGGCGTTGCGGTGATGTCGGCATAGAGGGCGCGGCCATGACGGTCGGCGGCGATGGTGTTCACCCAGGGCATGCCGACGCTCTCCACCAGGGCCTGGTGGATGTCCTCGACGGAGCTCGCCACGCCGAACCGCAGCCAGACCTCCGAGGCGCGCAGATTGCCGCGGTTGGCGTCGCGCAGGGCGTAGGCGTGGGCTGTGTCCCAGGCAAAGCCGCTGGACGGAGCCGCGACGACGGGTCCGTAGGCCGTCCGATAGACCGTCCTGCGGCGCGGCTCGGCCTCCCCCTTGACGGGAACCTCGACCTGGACGGCCTCGATCGGATGGGGTGCGCCATCCACCATATAGGTCAGGGGATCGCCCGGCTTCAGGTCCAGCTGGAAGAGCGAGAAGTGACGGTCGGTGGAGACGGTGTGAGTCCAGGCCACGTCCTTGTTGAAGCCGATGGAGACGCCAGGCAGGCCGGCCATGGTCACGCCCATGACGTCCAGCTCGCCCGGGAGGGTCAGGTGAACCTGATAGAACCGGTTGGTGGTCGCCCAGGGGAAGTGGGGATTGGCCAGGACAAGGCCTCGGCCCTGTGCGGTCGCCGCCTTGCCGAAGGCCCAGCCATTGCTGCCCAGACCGGCATATTGCGCCGGCTCTGGGGCCCGCAGCGCGGTCTGGGGCGAGCCGCCCGGCGGTTTGGCCGCGACGATCGACGACAGCCAGGCTCCGGCGCTGGCCTGGACCATCTTTTCATCGTTCAGGCGCAGCAGGTCGTCGAGGGTGATGGGCCGGACCCAGTCGGCGTCGCGGCAAGGCGCCGGCAGGGCCGCGCGGCCCGTGTCGCTGAGATAGCGATTATAGCCCGCCACATAGCCCCGGACCATGTCGGCATAGCGGGGATCGACCTCTGCAAAGGCCTGCCGTAGGGCGTCCATGTCGAAGATCGTCCGGAAGAAGACGTCGGCCTCGATGTTGGGGATCGGGCGGAAGGACACTGTGGTCTGTCCATCGGCGCCGAAGGTCAGCGCCCGCTCGCCGCTGAGGGTCACGATCTGGTCGGCCATCAGACAGATGTTGTCCTGGGCGTAGGCATAGCCCGCCCCGAAGCCCAGCCCCTCCCGATCCAGGGCGCGGATATGCGGAACGCCATGAGCGGTGCGTCGGATCTCCACTTCACCCTGTCCCGGCGGGCGCTCGGCCGTCTGCGCCTGGGCTGTCCCTGCCAGGATGATGGCGGCCAGAGGCGCCATGGCTGCGCGCAGAAGCCGCGCCCCGCCGGTCGGCGGGGGTGAGAGGGATGGGGGAGTCATGGGCCGTTTCCTCGAGTGTCGAACCGGGCGTCGATCACGCCTCTGACCCAACCTTAGCCTTGGCGGGCCGTTAGTTGCAAACTGGTCGCAACTTGTCTGGGGATGTGGCCTGGCCCGTCTCAGGCCAGCTGAGGCGCCTTCCAGGTCCAGGGGGTCTTGGCCCCCGGGAAGGTCTCCAGCGTACAGCGCAGATAGAGGCTGTCGGCCCAGGTGTGGCCGAGCAGGTAGGTCTTCTTGGCGCTGCCCACCACCACGAAGCCCAGCCGCTCCAGTAGCCGCCGGGAACTGGTGTTGTTGGGATCGACGTCGGCGGTGGCCTCGTTGAGGCCCCTGTCTTTGAAGGCCCGGTCGATCACGGCGGAGACCGCCTCATGGGCGTAGCCCTGGCCCTGGGCCTTGGGGTGCAGGATGTAGCCGATCTCCGGATCGGCCCAGAAGCCCACCTTGCCCACCACCTCGCCGGCCTTGGTCACCACAATGAAGTCGTCGTTGCGGGTGGCCATCATGCCGTCCAGCCAGAGGCGGGTCTCGGCCAGGGTCTCGTGGGGCAGGGTGGACCAGAAGGCCATGGCGTGGGCCGAGGACAGGATCTCGTGCATGGCCTCAAGGTCGCTGGCCTGGGCGGGGCGCAGCGTCAGGCGCTCGGTCGTGATAATCCCAGGCATGGGGCGCTCGGCTCCTGCGAATCTCCAATCCCATATTGGCGGGCGGAGGTGACATCCAGTTCGGCCTCAGATAATTCGCCCCAAGGAGGCGGCCAAATGACCACTGACGACGTCCTTGAGGAATTCCGCGGCGCTGGCGCCCTGCGAGAGGGCCACTTCGTCCTGGCCTCAGGCCGCCACAGCCCCATCTTCCTCCAGAAGAACCTCGTATTCCAGTACGCCGATCGCACAGAACGCCTGTGCCGCGCCCTGGCTGATCAGATTGTCGCGCAATTCGGCAAACCCGACGTGATTGTCGCCCCTGCGGTAGGCGCCATCATCCCTGGGTATGAGGTCGCTCGCGCCCTGGGCGTTCCCTCCATCTATGTGGAACGTGAGGACGGCCGCTTCCAGCTGCGCCGGGCCTTCAAGATCGCGCCAGGCGCCAAGGTGGTGGTGGTCGAGGACGTGATCACCACAGGCGGCTCGTTCCGCGAGGCCGTTGAGCCGATCGAGGCGGCGGGCGGCCAGGTCCTGTGCTGCGCCTGTATCGTCGACCGCTCCGGCGGCCGGGCCAATGTCGGCTGGCCGCTGGTGGCGCTGGCCACGGTGGACTTCCCCTCCTACGCGCCTGACGAAATTCCCCCGGAACTGGCCGCCCTGCCGGCTGAAGAACCCGGCTCCAAGAGGCTGAACCGATGAGTTTCCTGCGTCTGGGGGTCAATATCGACCATGTGGCGACCATCCGGAACGCCCGGGGCGCGGCCTATCCGGACCCGGTGCGGGCTGCCGAACTCGCTCTCATGGCCGGCGCCGACGGCATCACCGCCCACCTGCGCGAGGACCGCCGGCACATTTCCGACGCCGACATCGACGCGCTGGCCGTCATCCTCAAGCGCCGGGGTCGGCCCCTGAACTTCGAGATGGCGGTGACGGCCGAGATGGAGGCCATCGCCCTGCGTCACCTGCCGCATGCGGCCTGCCTGGTGCCTGAGCGCCGGGAAGAGGTGACCACCGAGGGCGGTCTGGACCTGATCAAGGGCCACAACAATGTCGCACCCGTCGCCGGCCGGCTGGCGGCGGCCGGCATCCGCGTCTCCTGCTTCATTGACTCAGACCTGGACCAGGTGGCTGCAGCCAAGGCCATGGGCGCCCAGGTGGTGGAACTGCATACCGGCGCCTATTGCGACGCCGTGCGCGACGGCGACCCCCGCGCCGCCGAACATCTCGCGCGACTGAGCGCCGCCGCCGCTGAGGCTGGGCGCATCGGGCTTGAGGTTCACGCCGGCCACGGTATCGACTTCGAGACCGTCAAGCCGATCGCGGCCATTCCGCAGGTGGTGGAGCTGAATATCGGCCACTTCCTGATCGGCGAGGCCATCTTCATCGGCCTGCCGGCGGCGATCGGCCAGATGCGGGCCCTGATGGATCAGGTTCGCGGGGAGAAGGCGGCGTGATCATCGGCCTTGGCTCCGACCTCGCCGACATCCGGCGCGTCGAAAAGACCCTGGAGCGGTTCGGCGAGCGGTTCACGAACCGCATCTTCACAGAGACCGAGCGTCGTCGCTCAGAACGCAAGCCCGACAAGGCCGCCAGCTACGCCAAGCGGTTCGCCGCCAAGGAGGCCTGCTCCAAGGCCCTAGGCACCGGTTTCCGCCGCGGCGTCTTCTGGCGCGATATGGGGGTGGCCAACATGCCGTCAGGCGCCCCCACCATGGCGCTCACCAATGGCGCCCTGAAGCGGCTGCAGGAGATCACGCCGGCCGGTCATCGGGCCGTCGTGCATGTGACGCTCACCGACGACCACCCCTACGCTCAGGCCTTTGTGATCATCGAGGCCGTGCCCGAATAGCATCAGGACGCGGGGGAATGGGCCATTCGGGCCGCTTCTGGGGGGCTTGGCTTGCTACGGGACGGTCCAGGCGATAGCTAATCCCATTCCGCGCGCTCTTTTCGCGCCCCAAGGACACCGCATGAGCGAGAACGTGCAGAGCGCGCCGGCTTCGGAGAAGCCTGACGCCATCCAGGAGATCGTCGAGATCGTGAAAACGGTCGTCTACGCCCTTCTGATCGCCCTGGTCCTGCGGGTGCTGTTCTTCCAGCCCTTCACCATTCCGTCGGCCTCGATGGAACCGAACCTGCTGGAAGGCGACTACATCATCGTCTCCAAGTACTCCTACGGCTATTCCCGCCACTCCATCCCGTTCAGCCCGCCGCTGTTCGAGGGACGGCTGATGGCGCGTGACCCGTCGCGCGGGGATATCGTGGTGTTCAAACTGCCCCGTGATGGTCGCACAGACTACATCAAGCGGCTGATCGGCATGCCCGGCGACCGGATCGAGATCCGCGGCGGCCAGATCATCCTCAACGGTGAGCCGGTTCCGCGCGAAGCCATGTCGCCGGGGATTATCGACACGGGATACGGCTTCACCCGCGAGGTCATGCGTTATCGCGAGACCCTGCCCGACGGCCGCACCTATGTGACCTACGACCTCGGCCCCGACGGCGAGATGGACAACAAGGGCCCATTCCTGGTGCCCGAGGGGCATTACTTCTTCATGGGCGATCACCGGGACAACTCCCTCGACAGCCGCGCGCCGATGGAGATCGGCGTAGGCTATGTGCCGGCCGACCATCTGGTGGGCAAGGCGCAGGTGATCCTGCTGTCGTGGGAGCGCGGGGCGTCCCTGTTCAAGCCCTGGACCTGGGTCACCGAAGCCCGGCCCGGTCGGTTCTTCAACATCCTCCAGTGATCCTTCGCCCATGAACCGGCGTGCTGCGGCGGTCGCTCAGCTCGAGGCGAGGATCGGACACCAGTTTTCGGATCGCGACCTTCTGGAGCGGGCGCTCACCCACGCCAGCGTTGGCGAGGGCGCGACCAAGGTGCGCCACTATGAGCGTCTTGAGTTCCTGGGCGATCGGGTGCTGAACCTGCTGGCCGCCGAGCGCCTGATGGGGCTCGACGCCGAGGCCCGGGAGGGGGAGCTGAGCCGGCGGCTGGCCAATCTGGTAAACTACCAGGCCTGCGCCACGGTGGCCCGGGACATCGGTCTGGGGGACGCCCTGCGGCTCTCGGCCAGCGCCACCAAGATCGGGGCGCGGGACTCAGACACCGTGCTGGGGGACGCCTGCGAGGCGCTGATCGGCGCGCTCTATGTCGACGGAGGTTTTGAGACCGCCCGGACCTTTTTTCTGCGGTTTTGGGCCGAGGCCTTTGCGGGTCTCAACGCGCCCCGGGGCAAGGATCCGAAGACCCAGCTCCAGGAATGGGCCCAGGGCCAGGGCCTGCCTCTGCCGACCTATGGCATGGTCGCCCGTGAGGGCCCCGACCACGCGCCCGCCTTCACCGTCGAGGTGCGGGTCCAGGGCTATGATCCCGAAGCCGCCCAGGGGCGTTCCAAACAGGAGGCCGAGAAGGCCGCCGCCCTGGCCATGCTGTTGAAACACGAAGGACCACAATGACCCGCGCCGGCTTCGTCGCCATCATCGGAGCGCCCAATGCGGGCAAGTCCACCCTCACCAACCGTCTGGTGGGGGCCAAGGTCTCCATCGTCACCCAGAAGGTCCAGACCACCCGCTTCCCCGTGCGCGGGGTCGCCATCGAGGGCGAGAGCCAGATCGTCCTCGTCGATACGCCCGGCATCTTCGCGCCGCGCCGCCGCCTCGACCGGGCCATGATCCGGTCGGCCTGGGGTGGGGCCGAGGAGGCTGACGCGGTCGTCCATCTGATCGATGTCCAGGCCGAGCTCGCCGTTGGCGTGGCCGAAGGCAGTCCTGCGGACAAGCGGGCGGTGATCGACGTCCAGACCATCATCGAGGGCCTGAAGATTTCTGGCCGCAAGGCGATCCTGGCTCTGAACAAGATCGACGGGGTCAAGCGCGAGCGTCTGCTGGCCCTGTCCCAGCGCCTGTTCGACACCGGCGTCTATTCCGAGGTGTTCATGATCTCGGCCGCCGACGGCTCAGGCGTGGACGACCTCAAGCGTCGGATGGCCGAGCTGGTCCCGGAGGGGCCCTGGCTCTATCCGGCCGAGCAGACGGCTGATCTGCCGGCCCGCCTGCTGGCCGCCGAGATCACCCGGGAGAAGCTCTATCTGCGGGTCCATGAGGAACTGCCCTATGCGGCGGCGGTGGACACCACGGCCTTCGAAGAACGCCGCGACGGCTCGGTGCGGATCGAGCAGACCATCTATGTGCAGCGCGACAGCCAGCGGCCGATCGTCCTGGGCAAGAACGGTCAGACCCTGAAGTGGATCGGCCAGAAGTCGCGGGAGGAGCTGACCGAGCTGTTCGATCGTCAGGTGCACCTCTTCCTGCACGTAAAGGTCGATGAGACCTGGGCCGACAAGCGCGAGTTCTACGGCGACGTGGGCCTCGATTTCGACGTCTGATGGAGTTCGAAGACGACGCCTTCGTGCTCTCGGCCCGGTCTCATGGGGAGACCGGGGCCATTGTCGATCTGCTGACCTCTGAGCACGGCCGCTACGCCGCCCATGTGGCGGGCGGGGCCTCGCGACGCCTGAAGCCCTTCCTGCAGCCTGGTGCCCAGGTGCGGGTGAGGTTCCGGGCGCGGGTGGCCGAGCAACTGGGCGCTGTGACCTTGGAGCCCATGGGGGAGGGGCCTGGCGCCCTGTTCGACGATCCGCTGGCCTTGCACGGCCTCTCGGCCGCCGCCGCCGTGGCCGCAGGCGCCCTGCCTGAGCGCGAGCCCCATCACGGCGCCTACCTGGCCCTGGAGGCGTTGATTTCGGCCCTGGCCGCTCCCGACATCTGGCCGGCGGTGTTCGTGCGGTTCGAGGCGGGTCTGCTTCAGGATCTGGGCTTTGGCCTCGACCTGTCCAAATGCGCCGCCACCGGCTCCATGGACGACCTGATCTATGTCAGCCCCCGCACGGGGCGAGCGGTGAGCGCTCAGGCTGGGGAGCCCTATAAGGACAAGCTGCTGCGTCTGCCGCCTTTCATGCTGTCAGCGCAATGGGGGCTGGAGGCCGGCGATATCGGCTCAGGCCTTGATCTGACCGGCCACTTTCTGGAGGCCTTCGTCTTCAATCCCCTGAACCGGCCGCTGCCGCCGGCCCGGGTCTGGATGATCGACCGGCTGTCGGATGCGAACCGACTGTGACGGCGAGGGCGCGGCGCGCTAGAATCGCGCCGACGGAGAATCAATGAGCAAGCACGTTCCTCCGCCGTCCGACGACGACGGCGACCGCATCATCAATGAGCCGCTGACCGAGGCCCTGTCGCGGCGCTACCTGGCCTATGCGCTGTCGACCATCACCGGCCGCGCCCTGCCCGATGTGCGCGATGGCCTGAAGCCCGTTCATCGGCGCCTGCTGTTCGCCATGCGCCAGCTGCGCCTGGATCCGAACTCCTCGGCCAAGAAGTCGGCCCGGGTGGTTGGCGACGTGATCGGTAAGTACCACCCGCACGGGGACTCGGCGGTCTATGAGGCCCTGGTCCGACTGGCCCAGGACTTCTCCCAGCGCTACCCGCTGATCAATGGCCAGGGAAACTTCGGCAATATCGACGGCGATAACGCCGCGGCCATGCGCTACACCGAGTGCAAGCTCACCGAGGCCGCCCAACTCCTGCTGGACGGGATCGATGAGGACGCCGTCGATTTCCGGTCGACCTATGACGGCGAGGACGAAGAGCCGGTGGTCCTGCCGGCCGGCTTCCCCAACCTCCTGGCCAATGGTTCCAGCGGCATCGCCGTGGGCATGGCCACCTCGATCCCGCCGCACAACGCCGGCGAGCTGATCGACGCCTGTCTGCTGATGCTGGACGCCCCAGACGTGAGCACCGCCGACCTGATGGTCCATGTGAAGGGGCCGGACTTCCCCACCGGCGGGGTCATCGTCGAGCCCCACGCCTCGATGGTCGAGACCTATGAGACCGGCCGGGGCGGCATCCGCACGCGGGCCACCTGGACGCGGGAGGACACCGGCCGCGGGACCTATCAGATCGTCATCACCGAGATCCCCTATCAGGTGAAGAAGGCCGATCTGGTCGAGCAACTGGCCAATCTGATCGAGAACAAGCGCGCGCCCCTGCTCGGCGATGTGCGCGATGAATCGGCCGAGGACGTCCGCCTCATCCTGGAGCCCAAGAGCCGCAATATCGAGCCCGAGGTCCTGATGGAGAGCCTGTTCAAGCTCTCTGACCTCGAGACCCGGTTTCCAGTGAACCTCAACGTGCTGGACGCCCGGGGCACGCCGCGGGTGATGAGCCTGAAAGAGGCCCTGCGCGCCTTCCTCGATCATCGGCGCGAGGTCCTGGTGCGTCGGGCACGGCACCGTCTGGGCAAGATCGAGGCCCGGCTGCACATTCTTGATGGCCTGCTGATCGCCTACCTCAATCTGGACGAGGTGATCCGCATCGTTCGGCACGAG
The DNA here is from genome assembly GCF_030693405.1 of Phenylobacterium sp. GTDB lineage: Bacteria > Pseudomonadota > Alphaproteobacteria > Caulobacterales > Caulobacteraceae > Phenylobacterium. Next base: position 23,906 of record NZ_JAUYAW010000011.1, on the reverse strand, counting down.
AACGAGCCCAAGGCCAAGCTGATCGAGACCTTCACGCTCTCCGAGCTGCAGGCCGACGCCATCCTCAATACCCGCCTGCGGCAACTGGCCCGGCTGGAGGAGATGGAGATCCGCCGTGAGCATGGCGAGCTGTCGGAAGAACGTGACGGCCTGCTGAAGCTGCTGGAATCCGAACCGCGCCAGTGGAAGCTGGTGGGGGTGGGCCTCAAGGAGGTCAAAAAGGTGCTCGGTCAGGAGACCAAGCTGGGCGCCCGCCGCTCCATCTTCGCAGACGCCCCTGATGTGGACGCCGAGGCGGCCATGGAGGCGATGATTCCCCGCGAGCCGATCACCGTCATCCTGTCGGAGCGCGGCTGGATCCGGGCGGCCAAGGGCAAGGTGGACGACCCCTCCGAACTGAAATTCAAGGAGGGCGACAAGCTGGGCTTCATTGTCCCGGCCGAGACCACCGACAAGCTGCTGATCCTGGCCTCGGACGGACGGTTCTTCACCATCGGCTGTGACAAGCTGCCCTCGGCCCGGGGCCATGGGGAGCCCTTGCGCCTGATGATCGACCTGGAAGACCAGGTCGATATCATCGATGTGTTTGCGCATAAGCCCGGCGTGCGCCGGGTGCTGGCCTCCAAGGCCGGCTACGGCTTCATCCTTAATGAGGACGATGCGGTCTCGGCCCGCCGGGCCGGCAAGCAGGTGCTGACCGTGGACAAGCGCGGCGCGGTTCCCACCCTGGCCGTGAACGGCGACCATATGGCCGTCATTGGCGACAACGGAAAGATCCTGATCTTCCCCGTGGCCGAACTGCCGGAGATGCCCCGGGGCAAGGGGGTCAAGCTGCAGGCCTACCGCGAGGGGGGACTGCGCGACGCCGCGGTGTTCACAGCCGAAACCGGCGCCACCTGGATCGATCCGGCCGGCCGCACGCGGGTCTGGGGCGAGTGGCGCGACTGGCTGGGCCGCCGCGCCGGGGCGGGCAAGCTGGCGCCCAAGGGCTTCCCGACCAGCAAGCGGTTCAAACCCAAATAGGCTGCGGCCCTGGCCAGCTTGGCCATTGCCGGAGGAGCGTTCTCCGCTAGGTTCTGCGCCGAACGCTTGGGGAGAGCCATCACATGCTTGGACGTCATCATCTGGCCACGGCGGCCGCCGCCGTGGCCCTTGCACTCGCGCCTGCGCCAGTCCTGGCCCAGCGGGCGCCCGCGGCCCTTTCACCCGCATCCAGCCCTGAGTCGGTCGGCTTCTCGTCAGAGCGGCTGAAACGGCTGGATGCGGCCATGGCCAAGGCGGTGAGCGATGGCCGGGTGGCCGGCATGACAACCCTGCTGGCTCGCCACGGCAGGGTGGTGGCCTTCAACACCTATGGCCAGGCCAGCCTGGCCGACGGGCGGCCCATGGAGAAGGACGCGATCTTCCGCATCTACTCCATGACCAAGCCGATCACGGGCGTCGCCCTGATGATCCTGTTCGAGGAGGGCCGCTGGCGCCTGGACGATCCGGTCAGCCGCTACCTGCCGGAACTGAAGGATCTCAAGGTGATGACCGGGGTCGATGCCGACGGGGCGCCGATTCTTGAGCCTGTGACCCGCGAACCGACCATGCGCGAGCTGATGAGCCATACCGCCGGCTTCGGCTATGGCCTGTCGGACGAGCACGCGTTCGACCGCATGTTCCAGCAGGCCCGCGTCCTGGGATCGAGTTCACTTCAGGAGATGGTGGAGAAGACCGCGGCCATCCCGCTGAAATTCCAGCCGGGAACCGACTGGAGCTATTCCATCGCCGTCGACCTCCAGGGCCGCATCGTCGAGAAGCTCAGCGGCCAGACCCTGGGCCAGTTCATGTCCGAGCGGATTTTCACGCCGCTGAAGATGGCCGACACCGGTTTCCAGGTTCCGGCCGGTACGGCCAGCCGCCTGGCGGCGGTCTATGTGGGCGACCCCAGGAGCGGCCAGCTGGTCGAGGCCCTTGAGCTGGCCGGCGCGCCGGCCCAGGACTTCACCAGGCCCCCGGCCATCGAATCCGGCGGCGGCGGCCTCGTTTCCACCGCCACCGACTATGCCCGCTTCGCCCAGATGATCGCCAATGGCGGGGTGCTGGACGGGGCCCGTATCCTCGCGCCCGCGACCGTGGAGCTGATGGGGACCGACATGATTCCCGCCAAGGCCCTGGTCTCGTCCAACGGTTCGGTGGGCCTGCGCTTCAATGAGGCGGTGGGCTTTGGCCTCGACTTCATGGTCATCAAGGACCCGCGCAAGGCCGGCGGTCTTGAGGGCGAGGGGACCATGAGCTGGGGCGGGGCGGCCGGCACCTGGTTCTGGGTCGATCCGACCAATGATGTGGTCTTCGTCGGCATGATCCAGCGGTTTGGCGGCACGGGAGGCTCGGACCTGGGCACGGCGACGCGCACCCTGGTCTACCAGGCCCTGGTCGATCCAGCGAAGTAGGTTCAAGGGCCGGAGGGCCGGCCCTGCGCCGGTCCTTCGCCTTGACAAGGCAGGCCCCGCATGCGCCCTTCCGCGCCTCGATTTCCCTGCTTTTTCTGCGACTCCTCATGCACCCATATCGCTCCCACACCTGCGGTCAGCTTCGCGCTGGCGACACAGGGCAGTCCGTCCGCCTCTCGGGGTGGATTCATCGCAAGCGCGACCATGGCGGTCTCGTCTTCGTGGACCTGCGGGACAATTACGGCCTGACCCAGCTGGTGCTGGCGCCGGAGACGCCGGGCTTTGCGGCCGTGGAGCGCCTGCGGGCTGAGAGCGTCATCTGCATTGATGGCGCGGTGGTCGCGCGCACGCCGGAGACCGTGAACCCCAACCTGCCCACGGGCGAGATCGAGGTGCAGGTCAAGGGCGTCCAGGTGCTGTCGGAAGCCGCCGAGCTGCCCCTGCCGGTGTTTGGCGAGCCGGACTATCCGGAGGAGATCCGCCTCAAGCACCGCTATCTTGATCTGCGGCGCGAGACCCTGCATCGCAACATCCTGCTGCGCAGCCAGGTGATCGCCTCGATCCGGCGGCGGATGACCGACCAGGGCTTCAACGAGTTCCAGACCCCGATCCTGACGGCGTCGTCGCCGGAAGGCGCCCGGGACTTCCTGGTGCCCTCGCGCCTGCATGCGGGCAAGTTCTACGCGCTGCCCCAGGCGCCGCAGCAGTTCAAGCAGCTGCTGATGGTGGCGGGCTTCGACCGCTATTTCCAGATCGCGCCCTGTTTCCGCGACGAAGACCTGCGGGCCGACCGCAGCCTGGAATTCTACCAGCTCGACGTCGAGATGAGCTTCGTCACCCAGGAAGACATCTTCGCGGCCATCGAGCCGGTGATGCACGGGGTGTTCGAGGAGTTTTCGAACGACAAGCCGGTGACGCCCTATCCGTTCCCGCGCATCCCCTACCGGGAGGCGATCGCCAAGTACGGCTCGGACAAGCCCGACCTGCGTAACCCCATCCAGATGCAGGCGGTCTCGGACCACTTCCGCGGCGGCGGCTTTGGTCTGTTCGCCCGCATCCTGGAAGACCCCAAGAACGCCGTGTGGGCGATTCCCGCCCCCAAGGGCGGCAGCCGCGCCTTCTGCGACCGGATGAACTCCTGGGCGCAGGGCGAGGGGCAGCCGGGCCTGGGCTATATCTTCTGGAGCGAGGACCAGGGCGGCTGGGGCGGCCCCATCGCCAAGAACCTGGGGGCCGAGAAGACCGACGCTCTGATGGGCGCGCTGGGCCTTGGCCAGGGCGATGCGGCCTTCTTCGTCGCGGGCGATCCGAAGGTCTTCTACAAGTTCGCCGGCGCTGCGCGGACGAAGGTCGGGACCGACCTGAAACTGGTGGACGAGGACCGCTTCGAATTCGTCTGGATCGTCGACTTCCCAATGTTCGAGATGAACGAAGAGTCGAACCACGTCGACTTCTCGCACAACCCCTTCTCCATGCCCCAGGGCGAGATGGAGGCCCTGGAGACCCAGGACCCGCTCGACATCCTGGCCTACCAGTATGACATCGTCTGCAACGGCTATGAGCTGTGCTCCGGCGCGGTGCGGAACCACCGGGCCGATGTGATGCTCAAGGCTTTCGAGATCGCCGGCTATAGCCAGCAGGTGGTCGAGGACCAGTTCGGCGGCATGCTGAACGCCTTCCGCTATGGCGCGCCGCCGCACGGGGGCCTGGCGCCGGGCATTGACCGTATCGTCATGCTGCTTGCCGGCCAGACCGCCATCCGCGAGGTGATCGCCTTCCCGCTGAACCAGCAGGGGCAGGATCTGCTGATGAGCGCGCCGTCTGAGGTCGAGGAGAAGCAGTTGAAGGAACTCAGCCTGCGCCTGGCCCTGCCGCTGAAGCCCGCCTAGAGCCCTTTCCGATCTGATGGCTTCAATCAGATCGGATAAAGGGGGCTCTAAATCACAAAGTTAGAGCGTTTTTGATCCGATAACGGCGTCACACTTATCGGAAAATGCTCTGGGCCCGCGTTCAGTCCACCGACACGAGCCGGCGCGGCGCAGGCGGCGCAGGCGGCGCCGGGGGCGCCGGGGGCGCGGCGATCTGGACGGTGATCCGCCGACCGCCGCAGGCCCGGACGAAAAGGCCCGGCGGCGGCTTGGTGGCGCTGTCGCCGCAGGCGTCATTCAATTGCGACTGGGTCAGGCCGCGGGCCTTGGAGAGATCGACCCCGCCGATGTTGGTGCGGTCTAGGCTCGCCCTGCGCAGGTCTGCGCCGGCGAACACCGCCCCCCGCAGGTTGGCCATGTCCAGGTCTGCCTCCCGGAACGAGGCGCCGTCGAACCGACCGCCGCTAAGGTTGGCCGCCGTCAGTTCAGCATCGTCGAAGTTGGCGCCCTGGGCGTTGACGCGGTTGAAGTCCGCCCCATTGAGCTCGGACTTGTCCAGTCGGGCGCCTCGCAGATTGGCTGCGGCGAACGTCGCGCCCATCCCCTCAATATCCCGCAGGTCTGCCCGGCTGAGATCGGCGCGGCTGAAATTGGCCCCGTTCAGTTCGGCGTTGCGAAGGTCTGCGTCGGTGAGGGTGGCGGCTGCAAAGCTCGCCCCCATCATCTGGCTCTCGGACAGGTCGGCGCGGGTCAGGTCGGCCTTGTCGAACACCGAGCCCTGGAAGAGGGCGCCGCGCAGGTCCGAGCCCACCAGGGCCGCAGCTGTGAAATCGGCGCCCATGAATCGCGCGCCGGCCAGCTTGCGGCCCGACAGTTCGCATTTGGCGCAGGAGCCGCCGAAGGCCACCATCTTGGCCACGGACCTGTCGCTGGTCATGGCGCTCGCCATGCCTGGCGCGAGGCCGGTGAGCACGGCGAGGAATGTCAGCAGGCAAGAAAGCCGAGTCATTGCGGCGGAGTGCTCCTGGTCCAAGGCTTCATCTGGGACGGGGCGGCCGGAAAGACCACTTAATTCCTAGTAATTTTGCGACCTTAGCACGGCGGGATGCGCAGCCCGCCCGGCAGGCGGGTGGCGGCGTCGCCGCAGGCCTGGTTCAGCTGCGCCTGGGAAAGTCCCACGGCCCGGGCCATCTCCGCTCCAGAGAAGTTGGCGCCGGTCAGCCGCGCGCCGCGGAAATTGGCGCCGTCCAGGTGCGTGCCTACATAGCTGGCGTTGGTCAGGTCGGCGCCGGCGAAACTGGCGCTGGAGAAGACGCCGCCATAGGCCTCTACGTCACGCAGGTCGGCGCCGGCGAAATTGGTGCGGTTCATGATGGTCAGGCTGAGATCGGCCTGGCGCAGGCGGGCGCCGGCCAGGTTCTTGCCCTTCAGGGTCAGCCCGCTGAGCTCAGCCTGGAAGAGGTTGCACTTGGGGCAGTTGGCGCCGGCCCGGACCTGGCTAATCTGTCCGGCGTTCTGGGCCGCCGCAGGCGCAGCCAGGGCGAGGGCGACGAGAAGGGCGGGAAGTCCAGACAGTCTCATGGCGGCGCCTTGCATCATACGGAGCTAAGGGCCTAGCCCTTGCAAGCTTAAGGCCAGGTGTTCGCCCAAACAGCGCTCAACCTGTGGCGTCGTCGAATCGACCAGCCCGCGCCCCGCAGGTTTCGCAGATCATGCTGGCCCCTTTTCGGACCACGGCGATGTCGCCGCAGGCGGGGCAGACATCGGCCGCCTGAGCGCTGGCCGCCCGGGCGGCCCGGTGATCGGCCAGGGACAGGACGACAAGATTGTCCGGCGCCGCACCCCGGGAGAAGCCCTTGGAAATGTAGCGCGAGGCCGGCTGCGGCTCGCCGGCCGACAGGCTGTTCTCATCGGCCTTGCCCCGACCCAGACCATCGGCGTTCAGCTCATCGGGATCGGCGTTGGCGAGGTCGTCGCGCCCCAGGTACGAGACGCCCAGCTCGCGGAACACATAGTCCAGGATCGAGGTGGCCGAGCGCACGGAGTCGTTTCCGGTGACGGGTCCGGCAGGCTCGAAGCGGGTGAAGACGAAGGCCTCGACGAACTCGTCCAGCGGTACGCCGTATTGCAGGCCGATGGAGACGGCGATGGCGAAATTGTTCATCAAGGATCGGAAGGCGGCGCCTTCCTTATGCATGTCGATGAAGATCTCGCCGAGCTCGCCTTCATCGTATTCGCCGGTATGCAGATAGACCTTGTGGCCGCCGACCGAGGCCTTCTGGATGTACCCCTTGCGGCGGTCCGGCAGCTTCCGTCGCGCCCGCTCGCGCTCCACCACGCGCTCGACAACCCGTTCGACGACAGGTTCCGGGGCGGCCTGCGGGCGGGGACCAGATTCGCTGCGGGCCGCCTCGCGGGGCGGCGGCAGGTCGAGGCGCTGGTAGGCGGCTGGCTCGGCCCGGGCGATCCGCACCAGCGGAACGCCGGCATCCCGGGCCTGGGTCAGCAGGGTCTCCACATCCTGGGGCGTGGCGTCCCAGGGCAGGGTAAAGTCAGCCTGCGCCGGACGGGCGAGCACAGGTCCCAGATGCGCCAGCATGGTCAGATAGGGCGCAGGGCCCAGGTCATCGGCCGTGAGGAAGATGCTGCGCTGATCGGGCGCGAGTTCGGGCCCATCCAGCTGGCTGGATCCCAGGGCGTAGGCCTCAGCCTGATCGATATCGGCGTCGGTGAAGCCCATGACCCGCAGGGCGTCGAAGCGGGGATCGTGCAGATCCTCGCCCGGCGCGCCCAGCACGTCGGCCAGGAAGCCCTCGCCGATCACCTCGGGCCGGAAGGCTTCGCTGAGCGTGGCGCAATAGGGCAGGGCGGCTTCGACCGCGCCGATCTCATGCTCGGTGAAGCCGCGGGCGGTCAGGGCGGCGTGATCGATGCCCGGCGCGTCTTCCAGGGTGCCATGGCCCAGCAATCGCCAGCGGGCGGCGTCCAGGTCAGCGCCGACGGCCCGCAGGCCGCAAAGGGCGGCTTCGCTCATCACGCGGACCACCTGGCCATCGGCGGTTTCGGCGAAGGTGACCGGCCCCTCCCAGGGTTCGCCGGCCGGGCTCGCCCCGCCGAGCATTAGGGTGAGTTCCGGGTCGTCGAACAGGGTCAGGCCGCCGGTCAGGCGCGGACAGGCCAGCCGCGCGGTGCGGGCCGCGCCCTCGAACAGGGTCAGGGCGGCGCCCCGGCCGGCTTCCGAATCATAGGCGTGGCCATGGGCCGCGAGCCAGTCGGCGAGGCCTGCCAGGCCAAGGGCCGCAGGCGCGCCGTCCGTCATGGCCGCCAAAGCGGTGGCCAGCAGGCCGATGGTGCGGTGGAAGGCGTCGTCGTCGAAGTCCTCACCGGTTCCGAAGGCCATGAGGGTGACGGCGCCGTGCGCGGCCGCGCCTTCAACGGAGGCGTCGAAGGCCACGGTCAGTCGGCCGGTCTCCCAGGCGGTGAGACCCAGGGCGCGGTGGAGCGGAGCCGTAGCCTGCCGACCGACAAGGGCCAGGGCCTGGGGCGTGTCGGCCTGGTCCGGCAGACTGACCGCGAGGCGGGTTTCACCGGCCCTGGCCAGGGCGATGGCGTCAAGGATGGCGGCGTCCGATGCGCCAGTGGCGCGGGCGGCCTCAGCGGCCCGGGCGAGGCTGGGATTGCGATGCGGGTCGGCGCAGGCGTCGGGATCGCCCTGGCACCGGTGGACGGCGTCCACCACCCCCTGACGGCAGGCGGCCATGGCCAGGACGGCGTCCCGGGCGGCGGCGGCACCTCTGTGTTCGGCGCGCAGTCGACCCAGTCGCTCCGCTAGGTCATCGTCTTCGGTCAGGGCGATCGGCTCGGGACTCGCCACCGGACGCAGCGCGATTCGCCCAGCCATCAGGGCTGCGCCCAGCTCCCGCCGGAACCGGCCGCGGGCGCCGACGCCCTCGAACAGGCCCTGACGCTGGCCGGCCTGAACCAGCTCCTCGGCGAAGCGGAAGATGGCGGCGGGCAGATCCGGCTCGCCGCCGGCCCAGTCGAGCCAGGCCTCGACCTGAGCGTTGGGCCAGGCGGCCGGGGCCAGGACCTCGACAACATTGCTGCTGCGCTCGAGCGTCCGACGCTCCATCTTGCCGCTCTCCAGACTCATGACAGACTCCCTCATCGGCGAGCCTAGGAAGGTGAGTCCCGCCCGGCAATAGATGTTGGGTCTGGAGACGCGTTCATCCCCAAGATGTTGACTTGCGCGGGGTGCTGGACGGTTTGGGGGCGGAGACCTATAGTCCGCGCGAAATTCCTGCCAGCCGGGTCAGTCCAACGTGTTCAAAGCGATCTTCACCTGGTGGAACGGCGCGACCCTCGGGGCCCGCTTCCACATCGGCCGCCGTGGCGTTTTCGTCGGGCAGGACGACTATGGCAGCCGCTATTACGAGGCCAAGGACGCCTCGGATTCCTACGATGGCCGCAAACGCCGCTGGGTGATCTATTCCGGCTATGCCGAGGCCTCCAAGGTGCCGGCCGAATGGCACGGCTGGCTGCACTACACCTTCGATGAGCCCCCGACGGTTCAGCCCCTGCTGCGGCAGGCCTGGGAGAAGGACCATCGCCCGAACCTGACCGGCACCGTCCATGCCTATCGTCCGCAGGGCTCCCTGGCCCGGGGCGGGGAGCGTCAGAAGGCGACGGGCGACTATATTCCCTGGACTCCGGAATAGGGCCCATGCGCCGCCTGCGGCCCCTGATCCTGGGCGTCAGCCTGACCGCCCTGGTGGCGGCGGGCGCCGTCGTGGCGCAAACCGCGCCCGAGCCTCCTGCAACCGCCCCGCCCGCAGCTCCGTCGCCGGCGCCGGAGGCGATCGCGCCGTTGCCTGTGCCCCCGCCGGAGCCTGCGCCGGAAATCGCCGCCGAGCCTGAACCCAAGACCCCACGCGCGCCGGAACCTCCGCCAGAGCCAAAGCCGCCGATCAAGCGCGCGCGCTATGACGTGGCGATCATTCAGGCCCTGGACAAGGTGAGCGCCGAGACAATCCGCTTTGAGGCGCCGGTGGGGCAGCCCATCCGCTACAAGAGCCTCGTTTTCACGGTGCGGGCCTGCGAACTGTCGGCGCCCGACGAGCGCGCCCCTGACGCCATGGCCTATATGACCGTCGACTCACAGCCCCGAGCGGTCGCTGGGCGGCCGACCCCGCCGGCCCGGCAGATCTTTCGTGGCTGGATGTATGCCGCAGCGCCTGGCCTGAACCCGTTGGAACATCCGGTCTACGACGCCTGGCTGATCACCTGCAGGGCGGCGACGCCGGCCAGGGCGGGTTGATCGCCAAAGTCCCCCGTCGTCTGCAGGGCTTCGGCCAAGCGGCGATGATAGGCGGCCCTCGGTATCTCCTCAGCGTCGAACTGGCTGAGATGGTCGGTGATGAACTGCGCGTCCAGCAAGCGGTAGCCGCCGAGGATCAGCCGGGCGACAAGGTGCACCAGGGCGACCTTTGAGGCGTCCGTGGCCCGGGAGAACATGCTTTCCCCGAAGAAGGCCCCGCCAAGCGATACCCCGTACAGTCCGCCCACCAGCCGACCGTCGCGCCAGCACTCGACGCTGTGGGCGCGCCCCATGGCGAACAACTGGCCGTAGAGGTCCTGGATGATCGGGTTGATCCAGGTTTCGCGGCGGTCGGGCGCCGCCTCGGCGCACAGCGCCACAACCTGGTCGAAGGCGCTGTCGAAGCGGATATGGAACGGTTCGGCCCGCACTGTCCGGGCGAGCCGCCGGGGGACGTGGAAGCCGACCAGAGGCAGAACGCCTCGGCGATCCGGATCGACCAGGAAGATCTGATCGTCCTCCCGGGCGTCAGCCATGGGAAAGACACCCCGGGCGTAGCAGGCCAGCAGTTGCGCCGGACCGAAGGTCTCCATGACCTCAGGCTTCGTCAGCCTGCGCCTTGATCCACTTTTCCAGCCAATGGATGTTGTAGTCCCCGGCGATGATCTCGGGCTGGTGGATCAGGTCCTGGAAGAGCGGAATGGTCGTATCGACCCCGCCCACGACCATCTCGCCCAGGCAACGGTTCACCCGGGCCAGACACTCCTCGCGATCGCGACCGTGCACGATCAGCTTGCCGATCAGGCTGTCATAGAAGGGCGGGATGACGTAGCCGGCATAGACCGCCGAATCCAGGCGAACCCCAAGGCCGCCAGGCGCGTGGAAGTCGGTGATCCGGCCCGGCGACGGGGTGAAGGTGCGCGCGTTCTCCGCGTTGATCCGACACTCGATGGCGTGGCCTTCGAAGACCACCTGCTCCTGGGTGAAGGACAGCGGCAGACCCGCGGCGATGCGGATCTGTTCGCGCACCAGGTCGATGCCGGTGATGGCCTCGGTGACCGGATGCTCCACCTGCAGGCGGGTGTTCATCTCGATGAAGAAGAACTCGCCGTTCTCATACAGGAACTCGATGGTGCCGACGCCGAGATAGCCGATGGCCTTGATCGCATCGACCACCACTTTGCCGATCTTGCTGCGGGTCGCAGCGTCGATGGCGGGGGAAGGGGCCTCCTCCAGCACCTTCTGGTGGCGACGCTGCAGAGAGCAGTCGCGCTCGCCCAGGTGGCAGACATTGCCGAAGGAGTCGGCGATGACCTGGATCTCGATATGGCGGGGCTTCTGGAGATAGCGCTCCATATAGACCGCATCGTCGCCAAAGGCCGCCTTGGCCTCTGACCTGGCGGTCGACACGGCCTCGGCCAGACTCTCGCGGTCGAGGGCCACCTTCATGCCGCGCCCGCCGCCGCCAGCGGCGGCCTTGATCAGGACGGGAAAGCCGATCTCGTCGGCCGCGGCGATGGCCTCTTCCTCGGTGGTCAATGCGCCGGCCGAGCCGGGGACGACCGGAATGCCGGCCCGCATCACCGCCTGCTTGGCCGTGATCTTGTCGCCCATCATCTGGATGTGCTCGGGCTTGGGCCCGATGAAGGTGAAGCCGTGGGCGCCGACGATGTCGGCGAACCGGGCGTTCTCCGACAGGAAGCCGTAGCCCGGATGGATCGCCTGGGCGCCGGTGATCTCGGCCGCGGCGATGATGGCCGGGATGTTGAGATAGCTCTTGGCCGCCGAGGCCGGGCCGATGCAGACGCTTTCGTCGGCCAGCCGCACCCACATGGCGCCGGAATCGGCCTCGGAATGCACCGCGACCGTGGAGATGCCCATCTCCTTGCAGGCCCGGTGGATACGCAGAGCGATCTCGCCCCGGTTGGCGATCAGGATTTTTTCAAACATCGAACTACTCGATGATGACGAGCGGCTCGCCGAACTCGACGGGCTGGGCGTCGGAAACCAGGATCTCGACCACCTTGCCGGCGCGCGGCGCCGGGATCGGGTTCATGGTCTTCATGGCTTCGATGATCATCAGGGTCTGGCCGGCGGTGACCGTGTCGCCGACCTTGACGAAGCTGGGGGAGCCCGGCTGGGGCTGAAGATAGACGGTGCCGACCATCGGCGAATTCACCGCGTCACCAGCCGCACGCACCGGCGCGGCAGGGGCGGCGGGGGCTTCAACCGCGGCGGCGGTGGCAGGCGCGGGGGCGGGGGCGGCGACCGTGGCGGTGACCGACACCTGGCGGGCGACGCGGACTTTCAGCCCGTCGCGCTCGACCTCGATCTCCGACAGTCCCGTTTCGTTGAGGATGTCGGCCAGTGTGCGCACCAGACGTGCGTCAAGCGGATCGGCGGAAGCCTTGGGGCTGCTAGCCATGGATAGGACCCTTGCTGCTGGGAGGCGTCAGGCGCTGAGACGCGCTGCGGCCTCGACGGCCAGTTCATAGCTCGCCACGCCGAAGCCGGACACGACTCCCGTCGCAGCGAGGGACACATAGGTATGGCGGCGGAACGTCTCGCGCGCCGCCGGGTTCGAAAGGTGGCACTCGACGATGGGGACCTCGAGAGTCTTCAGTGCGTCGAGCAGAGCGATGGAGGTGTGGCCGTAGCCTGCAGGATTGATCACCAGGGCGCTGGCGGCGGTTCGCGCCTCCTGCACCCAGTCGATCAGCACACCCTCATGATTGGACTGACGGAACTCGATCGTCCGGCCAAGGGCCTGCGCCCGGCGCTCGCAGGCCTTGCGAACGTCGTCCAGGGTCTCTTTGCCATAAATCTGAGGCTCGCGGACGCCCAGGAGGTTGAGATTGGGGCCGCTCAGCACATAGATCGGTTTGGACATTCGGCTCCGCCGGCGATTCCGCTGTCTTGTAACGGTCGCAGGCGGGGGTCACAAGCACCGCAAGCCCCAAGGCGCGGCGAGAGTTGAGCATGAACCTGACCATCAACGGCGAAGCCCGCGCCATGGCGCCCCTGCCGCATCTGGCCGCGCTGGTCACGACCCTGGGGCTTGATCCCCGAAAGGTGGCGATCGAGCGTAATCTGGAGATCGTGCCGCGCTCGGCCTATGAGCAGACCCCGGTGGCCGACGGCGACCGGATCGAGATCGTGCACTTCATCGGAGGCGGCTGACATGGACGACATCGGGACCCCGACCCTGAGCGCCGCAGACACCTGGAGCGTCGCCGGCCGCACCTTCACCTCGCGGCTCATCGTCGGAACGGGCAAATACAAGGACTACGCCACCAACGCCGCCGCCGCCGAGGCGGCCGGGGCCGAGATCGTCACGGTGGCGATCCGCCGGGTGAACCTGTCTGACCCCAGCCAGCCGATGCTGGTGGACCATGTGAAGCCTGACCGCTTCACCTTCCTGCCCAACACCGCCGGCTGCTTCACCGGCGAGGATGCGGTCCGCACCCTGCGCCTGGCCCGGGAGGCCGGCGGCTGGAACCTGGTCAAGCTCGAGGTGCTGTCCAACACAAAACACCTGCTGCCCGACATGGAGGAGACCCTGCGGGCCCTGAAGCTGCTGATCGCCGACGGCTTCGAGGTGATGGTCTATTGCAGCGATGATCCGGTCTATGCGCTGAAGCTGGAGGAGGCAGGCGCCGCCGCCATCATGCCGTTGGGCGCGCCCATCGGTTCAGGCCGCGGCATCCAGAACATGCTGAACCTCGGCCTGATCATCGAGCAGTCCAAGGTGCCGGTGCTGGTGGACGCCGGGGTGGGCACGGCCTCTGACGCTGCCGTGGCCATGGAGCTGGGCTGCGATGCGGTGCTCATGAACACTGCCATCGCCGAGGCGCGCGATCCGATCCTGATGGCCAGCGCCATGCGCCATGCGGTCATCGCTGGGCGCGAGGCCTACCTGGCCGGGCGCATGCCTAAGCGGATGTACGCCGATCCGTCTTCGCCCCTGGCCGGACTGATCTAGCCCGCGATCTTCTCGGCCTGGGCGGAGGTGATGGCGGCCTTGACCGCCTCCATGTCCGCGCCGGAGATCAGGCGGTTCCCGATCACGAAAGCCGGGGTGCCGTTGATCCCCAGGCTGGCGGCCAGTTCATGGGTGTCCACCAGCTGCTGCTGGATGGCCGGCGCCTGGGCGGCTTTGCGGGCGGCGGCCGGGTCGATCCCGACGGCGCGCAGGTGGCGGTCGAGCGCCGCATCGTCCAGGGACTTTTCAGCCATCAGCCGCTCGTGCAGCTCCAGCGTCTTGGGCTTGGCCAGGTCAGTGAGCATGATGGCGGCGGTTTCGTCGGACTGTTCACCGAAGATCGGGAACTCCTTGAACACCACCCGTACGTCCGGGTTCTGCTCGATGATGCTGGCCATCTCGGTCGCGGCGATCTTGCAGTAGCCACAGCGGTAATCGAAGAACTCGGTGACGGTGATGGTCCCGTTGGGATTGGCCACGAAGTCCCGCGGATCCTGTTCCAACGCCGCCCGGTGCGTCTCGATCGCCGAGGTGGCCGCCTGGGCCGCTTCGGTCTCGCGTTTCTTTCCGAGCGCCTGCACCGCCTCTTCGATCACCTCGGGGTTTTCGATCAGATAGGCGCGAACCTTTTCGCCAAAGGCGTCGTCGCCGGTGCGGTCACAGGCGGCCAGCGCCAGGGTGGAGGCGCAGAGCGCCGCGAGGACAGGCAAGGATTTTCTCATCGGGAAACCAGATAGGGATGTTTGGCGCCGGTTGCGACCCTGTTGGCCAAGGTCGCCGGCTAGCGAACGGAGCCAGAGCGGATCGCGCCTTCCTGGGCGAGCTCGCGCAGGTCGTCGCGGGACGGGTTCGAGGTCAGGACGATATCGGTCGCGCGGCGCCATTCAGGGGTGTCGCGGGTCAACAGATCCCTGGCCCGCATGGCGAAGACGCGAGCCTGCTGGCGATCGCCCACATGGAAATTGTACTCCGCGGTCGCCAGTCGCGCCGCGCCGTCCTCGCCCCGGCGATCATGGCCCTCGGCCAGCAGACGCCAGGCCACGGCGTTGTCGTTCTCCTGGGTCAGGGCCTTGCGCAGTTCATTGATGCCCTCGTCCAGCTTGGCGTCGTCGTTCATGGCGATCAGGGTCTGGCCGAGATTGACCCGCAGCAGCGGGGCCTCGGGCATCAGCTCAACTGACCGGCGCTGAGGCGCCTCGGCCTCGGCGGTGCGTCCGAACTCGAACAGAATCTGGCCCTTCAGCTCCCAGAGATAGGCGTTTTCCGGCTGCTCGGTGAGCAGGGCTTCGATCAACCGCAGGGCTTGGTCCGGCTCCTTCATCTGGTAGTAGGCGATGGCCCGGGCGTAGCGGGCCGGATAGCTCTTGTCGGCTTCGCTATAGTCGACGATGGCCCGCTGCGGATTGAGGAAGCCCTGCAGCTTGGCCTGCATGATGCGGTGCCGCTCCATGGCCTCATCGCTGTCGACCTTGTCCCAGTCGGGCAGGGTTTCGGCCTTGCGGCGCAGGGTGTCGATCCGCTCAGACGACAGGGGGTGGCTGCGGAAATAGGCGTAGCGCCGGGCTTCCTGGAAGACCTCCTGATAGCGGAAATTGTCGAAGAACTCGACCAGGCCCCGGCCTGAGAGGCCGGCCCGGTCGAGGATGTTGAGGCCCGCCTGGTCGGCGCGGCTTTCCTGTTCGCGGCTGTAGCCCAGGGCCGCCAGGGTTCCGAACTGGCTGGCGCTGCCCATAAGGGCGATGGCGGCGTCGCCGGCGCCGGCGAAGGCGGCCAGGACGCCGAGGCCCATGGTCAGCAGGAAGGGCTGCATGCCGGCCCTCTGCATTTCTCCAGAACGCGCGCTATGACCCGCGGCCAGGTGACCGACCTCGTGGGCGATGACGCCCTGAAGCTGATTGGGGTTTTCCGACTCGAGGATCAGGCCCGTGAAGAAACCCATGGTGCCGGGTGCGGCGAAGGCGTTGAGTTCGCGGCTGCCGATCAGCAGGATCTCGATGCTGTCGGGATTGATGCCGGCGGCCTCTAGGATCGGGCGGGAATCGGCTTCGAGAATCGCCTCGATCTCGGTGTCCCGGATGAGGGACAGGCCCTTCCCCTGCTGCGCCTGGGCGGCGAGGGGGGCGAGCGCCAGGGTCGCGGCCAGGGCGAGCCGTCCGGCGAGGCGCCGAACCGGCTTCAGTTGGCGAAGAAACGCACCTGGGAACGGGATAGGCAGGGGGGAGGCCATGCACACTCTCTTGCTCGCTTCCCCCCTGCCCATCTGCAGACTAACCCGTCAGCCGCGCCGCCACCAGCCACGGCGGGGCTTGGCGGGCGGAGCGGTGATCTCAGCCGGATCGGGCCCGGCCGGTTCGGTGGCCGCGACGGTTTCCACCGGCTGCGGGGCCGGCGTAGCCACGGGTGCGGGCGCGGGCGCGGGCTGCGGTTCCGGTTGAGCCTCCAGTTGCGGTGCAGGTTGCGCTGCGACCGGGGCGGATTCCTCAGCCGCCTCGGCGATCACTTCGGCCACGGCATCGGCTTCGGCCTTGGGCTCGGCCTTGCGGCGAGTCCGGGTGCGCTTGGGCTTGGCCGGCTCGGCGGCGGGCGTCTCCTCGGCGGTGATGACGGGGGCTTCAGCCTCCGCAACACCTTCGGGAGCCTCGATGGCGGCCTCCGGCGACGCGGCCTCTACGGCCTCGGCCGCCGGGGACTTGGCCTTGCCGCGGCTGCGCCGCCGCTTGGGCTTGTCCTCGGGCTCGGGGAGCTCGACCCAGACATCGTCCTCGCCGGAGGCGTGGACCGGGGCGCGGGTGATGGGCGCCTCAGACTGTTCGGCCGTTGCGGACGGCTCCGGGGCAGGGGCCTGGGCGGCGATGGCGCCGGTCGTGACCTCGGGGACCGCCATACGGGGGTCTTCCGAGAGGTCGAACCAAACGAAGGGGTCTTCGCCATAGGGGACCCAGGGACGGACCCAGGCGAAAGCCTCGCCGGGACGATCCTCGCGCAGGCGCCGGCCGCCGCGGCGACCGCGGCGACGGCGACGGCCGCCATTCTCGTCCTCTAGGCGGGTGTCGGCCTCTGGCGCGGGCGCCCGTTCTTCCTCGTCGCGACGACCGCCACGGCGGCGGCGACGGCGACCCCGGCCACGGGTTCGGCCATCGGCGTCATCCTCGCCGGAGGCTTCCTCGCGGGACTCGCCCTCATCGTCGTCATCATCGTCATCAGCGACGACAGCGGAGCGGGCGGGGGCCGGGCTTTCGTCCTCGCCCTCGTCCTCGTCCTCGTCTTCCTCGTCTTCGTCCTCATCCTCGAAGGAATCGTCGAAGCCGTCGTCCTCAAGGGGCTCAAGGCGCGACCTGGCCGAGGGGATCGGGATGGCGTGGTCGGGACGGGTCTCGCTGGCCGTGCGCTCGATCTCGTAATCGGCGTGGGGCATGGCGTCGTCCACCACCACGGTGACGAACAGGCCAAAGGTCTCGTGGATGCGGGCCAGATGGGCGCGCTTCTCATTGAGGATGTAGAGGGCCACGGCGCGGGGCGCCTTCAGGGTGGCCTCGCCGCCGCCCTTGAGGGCCTCGATCTCCAGGGCGCGGAGGGTGGCCAGCGCGCTGGACTCGACGGAGCGGACCCGGCCGGTGCCATTGCAGTGCTCGCAGACATGGGTCGTGCCTTCCAGCACGCCGGTGCGGCGGCGCTGACGGCTGATCTCCATCAGGCCGAACCCGCTGATCTTGCCCATCTGGATGCGGGCGCGGTCGTCCTTCAGGGCGTCCTTGAGCTTCTTCTCGACGGCGCGATTGTTCTTCGACTCATCCATGTCGATGAAGTCGATGACGATCAGGCCCGCGAGGTCGCGCAGGCGGAGCTGCCGTGCCGTCTCTTCGGCGGCCTCCAGGTTCGTCTTGAGCGCGGTGGCTTCAATGTTGCGCTCACGGGTCGACTTGCCGGAGTTCACATCGACGGCCACCAGGGCCTCGGTTTGGTTGATCACCAGATAGCCGCCAGACCGCAGGGGCACGACGGGGCTGTAGATCTGCGAAAGGTGGTCCTCGACCTTGTACTTGACGAAGAGGGGCTCAGGGTCGCGGTAGAGCTGCACCTTCTTGGCCTGGGACGGCATCAGCATGCGCATGAAGTCGCGCGCTTCCTTGAAGCCGGCCTCGCCCTCGACGAACACGCCGTCGATATCCTTGTCATAGAGGTCGCGGATCGCCCGCTTCACCAAGTCCTCTTCCTCATAGATGAGGGCGGGCGCGATGGAGTGCAGAGTGTTCTCGCGAATATTCTCCCACAGACGCAGAAGGTACTCGTAGTCGCGCTTGATCTCGGCCTTGGTGCGCTTGGCGCCAGCGGTGCGGACGATCAGGCCCATGCCCTGCGGCACGTCCAGGCCCTGGACGACGCTCTTCAGGCGCTTGCGGTCAGTGGCCGTGGTGATCTTGCGGCTGATGCCGCCGCCCCGGGCGGTGTTGGGCATCAGGACGCCATAACGACCGGCCAGCGACAGATAGGTGGTCAGCGCCGCGCCCTTGTTGCCGCGCTCTTCCTTGACGACCTGAACCAGCATGATCTGCCGGCGACGGATCACTTCCTGGATCTTGTACTTGCGCATGAGGCGCCGGCGACGACGGGCGACCTCTTCTTCCATCACATCGTCTTCATCGACGGTGGCTTCAGCGTCCTCATCATCCGGATCGGCGCTGCGGCTTGCGGGCTCGAAGGAGTCGTCCTCCTCGGCCTCTTCACGCATCAGCGCTTCCCGGTCGGCGACCGGGATTTGATAGTAGTCCGGATGAATTTCATTGAAGGCGAGGAACCCGTGACGGTTGCCGCCGTACTCAATAAAGGCCGCCTGGAGACTGGGCTCCACACGGGTCACCTTGGCGAGGTAGATATTCCCTCTGAGCTGTTTCCGGTTCTTGCTCTCGAAATCAAAATCTTCAACGCGCGTTCCGTCGATGAGAACCACACGCGTCTCTTCGGCGTGGGCCGCATCGATAAGCATCTTCTTCGACATTTAGTGAGTCTCCACGGCGCGCCACGAAACTTGCGTTCGGGCGCTGCCGGCTAATCATGAGGGCGCGTGCAGGGTCTCTGTTCACAGCGACGGAGGCGGCCGCGAGGCCGGCCAGACGCCGGAATGGGGCTCGTGCGACGCTGCCCATGGGTGTGTCCTAGTCACGCCTGCAAGGCGGGGATCGGTGGAGCGTCGTCGCCGAACTTCGGTCGGGCCGACGCAGGTGTTCGCGCGGAATGGCGGGCATGTGAGTCAGGCCCCTCCTTGCGCGGGGCGACTTTGCAACACCGAAGGAAAAAAGGAAAGCCGTCCTCGTGGCGCAGGGGCGCTTAACCCTTTTTCCACGGGGATGGGCTTTAAGAGAGGTTCAACGTCGCAGAAACGTTTGGTGGGTGTGTAAGCGTATGCTCGCAAGGCTGGGCAGGGTCTTCCGGAAGGCGCGGCTGCTGTGCGCCGGTGTCGCCGTGGCGACCCTGGGCGGCCTGGCGGTTGTCGCTGTGTCCCACGCTGCGGCCCCGGGGGCTGGGGTGCTGGGCGTACGCTTGGGCGGCGACGGCGCCGAGACCCGTCTTGTCATCGACCTGGATCGCGGGGCCACCGGCAAGGTGAGCCAGGATGGCGAGGGCGGTCGTGTGGTTCTCTCCCTGCCGGGCGTCGAGGCCGGGGCCAGCCTTCAGGGCTCTGGCCGGGGCTTGGTCAAGGCGTGGATGATCGACAATTCGCAGGGCGCCGCCCGGCTGCAGGTGGACCTGACAAGCGCTGGTGTCATCAAGCGGCGCTTCCTGCTGCCGCCCGCCGATGGCGTCAGCCATTATCGCTACGTGATCGACATCGCCGCGGTCGGTCCGCCCACCGCGACCTTCGTTTCCCGCCCCGCCCGACGCCCGACACCCACGGCCGCCAAGCCGCTGCCGCTAAAGAAGGTGGTTGTGATCGACGCTGGCCATGGGGGACGTGACCCTGGCGCCCGCGGCGCCCGGGGCTTCGAGAAGGACGTGACCCTTGCCGCGGCCCTCGCCCTGCAGGACAGACTGGTGCGCAGCGGCAAGTACAAGGTCGTCATGACTCGCAGTAGCGATGTCTATGTGCCCCTGGAAAGCCGGGTGCAGATCGCGCGCCGGGCCGGTGCTGACCTTTTTATCTCTCTGCACGCTGACGCGGGCGCCGACGCCACCACCCGCGGCACTTCGGTCTACACCCTGTCGGAACAGGCCTCGGGCCGGGCGGCCAAGTTCGTGTCCAAGGACGATTGGTTCATGAACACCAGCCTCAGCGGCGGTGATCAGGGTGTTCGTGACATCCTGTTCGATCTCACCCAGAGGGCGACCAAGAACCGCTCAGCGACCTTCGCCGAGCTGGTGCTGGCCCGGGCCGACCCGCACATGCCTCTGCTGCGTCGCAGCCATCGGGACGCGGGATTCGTAGTTCTGCTGGCGCCTGACGTCCCGGCCATCCTGCTCGAAATGGGCTTCATGACCAATGTGCACGACGAGGCCAATCTGCTGGACGGCGCCCGGCGGACCCGCTTCATGAATGCGATTGGCGACGCCATCGACGACTATTTCGCACAGCAAGGCCAGCTCGCGGCCCGCTGAGGCAGGACCTCTACGGCGCTCAGCGTCGCGGCCGTTGGCGCCCGGGCTGTTGCGCGTTAGATGACGGTCTGACAGGCGAGGGCGCCTGCGGAGGTCAGCACAGTTGCATCCCCCAGAGAGATGGGTCGCGATCGCCGGCGTTGCGGTTCTGAGCCTGATCGCCGTGGCGGGCTTCGCCGTGGCGATCTACGCCGCCTGGCTGTTCCATGACATGCCCGACGCCGGGGATCTGGTGGACTATCGTCCGCCCACCTCAACGCGCGCCTATGCCTGGGATGGCACCCTGATCGGCGAGTTCTCTCGGGAACGCCGGATCTATGTGCCCTACGACCAGATGCCGCCGCACATGGTGCAAGCCTTCATGGCCGCGGAGGATCGCAACTTCTTCCAGCATGGCGGCGTCGACGCCATGGGCCTGACCCGGGCGATGATGAAGAACGTCCTCAACGCCGTTCAGGGCCGGCGCCTCGAGGGCGGCTCGACCATCACCCAGCAGGTGGCCAAGAACGTCCTGCTGACCAGCGACGCCACCATCGGTCGCAAGTTCAAGGAAGCCGTGCTCGCCCAGCGGCTGGAGAAGACGCTCAGCAAGGAGCAGATTCTCGAGCTCTATCTGAACGAGATCTGGCTCGGCTACCGCTCCTACGGCGTGGGGGCCGCGGCCTACAACTATTTCGGCAAGTCGATCACCGACCTGACCGTGGCCGAGGCGGCCTATCTGGCGGCCTTGCCCAAGGGGCCGCAGAACTACCATCCCCAGCGTCGCAAGGCCGCCGCAATCGCGCGCCGCAACTGGGTGATTGGCGAGATGGCCGACCTGGAATGGATCACCGAGGCCCAGGCCGCCGAGGCGAAGGCTCAGGATCTGGTGGTCCAGGCCGCCCCGACGCGGGCCAAGTACCGGGATGCCGATTATTTCGTCGAGGAGGTCCGCCGTCGGGGTCTCGAAACCCTTGGGCCGCGCCTCAATGAGGGCGGCTACTATATGCGCACCACCCTCGATCCGGCCCTGCAGACGGCCGCCCGGGTGGCGCTGATGGACGGGCTGGAGGCCTACGATCGCCGGCATGGCTGGCGGGGGGCGTGGGGCAAGGTCGAGCTGAACGACGGCTGGCAGGCGGTCGCCCGCAATGCCGCCGCGCCGGCCGAGCGCCGCCGCTGGCGCGCCGCCGCCGTCACCCGCGTGGCTGGCGGCGATATCCAGGTTGAAGTCGCCGAAAGCGGGGCCGCCGGGCCCCTGGTCAGTCAGGACGTGTCCTGGGCCCGGGCCGGCAAGGGGCTCGCCGTGGGCGATCTGGTCTTTGTTGAGCCCACCGAGGGCGACGGCGGACCGTTCCGGCTGCGCCAGGTTCCCCAGGTGAACGGCGCGTTGGTGGCCATCGAACCCCATTCTGGCCGGGTCCTGGCCATGGTCGGGGGCTATTCCTTCTCCCTGTCGAACTTCAACCGAGCCACCCAGGCCATGCGCCAGCCGGGCTCGGCCTTCAAGCCGATCGTCTACGCCGCCGCCCTTGAGGACGACTACACCCCGGCCAGCGTGGTCATGGATTCGATGATCACCCTTCAAGGCCGGCAAGGAGAGACCTGGACCCCGGAGAACTACAATCGCCAGTACTATGGCGCCCTGACCCTCCGTCGCGGGCTTGAGTTGTCGCGCAACGCCATGACCGTTCGCCTGGCCCAGGGCGTGGGCATGCGCAAGATCAGCGACCTGGCGGTGCGAATGGGGGTCGTCGACAAGATGGACCCAGTCCTGGCCATGTCCCTGGGCGCCGGAGAAACCACCCCGTTCCGGCTGACCGCGGCCTATGCCGCATTCGTGAACGGCGGCCGCCGGATTGAGCCGCATCTGATCGAGCTGGTGCAGGACAGGGAGGGCAAGGTGATCTACCGGGCCGACCGGCGCGACTGTCCGCGCTGCGCCGCGGGTTTCAATGGCGATGAGAGCCCTCGCGTGCCCCTGGCCGGCGAGCAGGTGATGGACCCGATCACCGCCTATCAGATCACCTCCATGCTGCAGGGCGTCGTCCAGCGCGGTACGGCGACCTCGGTCTCGGTGTTGGGGCGCCCGGTGGGCGGTAAGACCGGCACGACCAACGAGTATCGCAGCGCCTGGTTCGTAGGCTTCACGCCGCAGATCGTGGCCGGCGTGTTCATCGGCTTCGACGACAACCGGCCCCTGGGCTTTGGCGAGACGGGAACGACGGCGGCGACGCCGATCTTCACCGCCTTCATGCAGGAGGCCGTCAAGGGCGTGCCGGAGACGGACTTCCAGGCGCCTGAGAACGCCAAGTACGCCACCGTCCGGGGCATTCGCGAGGCCTTCCGCCCTGGGACCGAGCCCCGGGCCCCGACCCAGAGCGTGACCCCCGGGTCGAGCGGTCCCATGCCCTATAACAAGGTCTGGCCCGATGGACGGGTGAGCGGGGCTGGCAATGCTGGCGAGGCCGCGGCCCCGGCCGATGAGATGAGCGGATTGTATTAGCCCCTCGGCCGCGTTATCCCCGCGGCCCCCTGATGCCCCCGCAGCCTTGCGTCGCGGGGGTTCACCGATTGCCAGGAGCGATCCATGAGAGCGGATGTCGAGGCCATGGCGGCCGACATCGAGCAGTCCATCGGACTGCTCAGGAGGCGTCTTTGACTGGGAACCAGCCCTTCGTCATCTCGATGAGCTGAACGCCCGGGTCGAGGATCCGACCCTGTGGGACAATGCGGCTGAGGCCCAGGCCCTGATGCGCGAACGCCAGCGTCTGGCCGGGCAGGTGGACGCTGTGCGCACGCTTGAACGTGGCCTGGAGGACGCCCTGGCCCTGGCCGAAATGGCCGACGAGGAGGGCGATGAGGCCAGCCTTGACGAGGCCCGCGATGAGCTGAAGGCGATCAAAGACCGGTCCGCCCGCGCGGAGCTGGAGGCTCTGCTGTCTGGCGAGGCTGACGGCAATGACGCCTATGTGGAAATCAATTCCGGGGCCGGCGGGACGGAGTCCAACGACTGGGCCGGCATGCTGTTGCGCATGTACAGCCGCTGGGCCCAGCAGCACGGCATGAGCGTCGAGCTGATCGAAGAGACGTCGGGCGAGCAGGCCGGGATCAAGTCGGCGACCCTGCAGGTCAAGGGCGCCAACGCCTATGGCTGGCTGAAGACCGAGGCCGGGGTCCACCGGCTGGTGCGGATTTCACCCTTCGACTCGAACGCCAAGCGCCATACCAGCTTCGCCTCGGTCTGGGTGTTCCCGGTCGTCGACGACACGATCGAGATCGAGATCAATCCGGCCGACGTGCGGACCGACACCTACCGGGCCTCGGGCGCCGGCGGCCAGCACATCAACAAGACCGATTCCGCCGTGCGGCTGACGCACATTCCCACCGGCGTGGTGGTGGCCTGCCAGGCGGGCCGCTCGCAGCACGCCAACCGGGAAGAGGCCTGGAAGATGCTGCGCGCCAGGCTCTATGAGCGTGAACTTCAGCGCCGGGAAGCCGAGCAGCAGGCCCTGGAAGACCAGAAGACCGACATCGGCTGGGGACACCAGATCCGCTCCTACGTCCTGCAGCCCTATCAGATGGTCAAGGACCTGCGGACCAACGTGGAGACCTCGGACACCCAGGGCGTGCTGGATGGTGATCTGGATGAATTCATGGGCGCCTCCCTGGCCCAGCGGGTCGGCGCCACGCGCGACGCCTGACCGTGTCGGACTGAATGCAAAACGCCCCGG
>NZ_JAUYAW010000009.1 GCF_030693405.1 Phenylobacterium sp. | reverse complement strand
CGCCTCGCGACCACTGGGGAATGCTCCCCGTGAATATGGGCGACAGGCACCTCGACCTTGGGGGGGCCTTCGGTGACCAGGGCGTTCATGGCGCTGCGGTCGAGCTTGTTCCACATGGCCGGGTCGAACATCCAGGTCCAGCCTTCGCCTGACCCGTCCTCCAGCGGCGCGCGCTTCAGGGATTTCCGCGCAATAAAGTCGGCGACGAACAGATGGCCGGCCGCCTGGGGCGGCATGAAGCGGAAGCGGGCGAGCGCCTGCTCCAGGGTCGCGTAGACCCGCTTGGGCCGGTCGGCGGTGGGGATGTTGCGCACCTGCTCCATGCGGCGCTCCATCTCCTCGCGCTCCTTGGGCGGCGGGCCGCCGAAGCCGGTGTCGACGAGGACGGCGGCGGCCATGCGCTCGGGGTGCCGACTGGCGGCGTAGAAGACCTGCGATCCGCCGAAGGAGTGGCCGATATAGATGGGCTTGCGGCCGCCCTCATAGAGTCCTGTGGCCTGCGCCACGGCTTCAGCGTCTTCGGCGAAATCCTGGAAGGCGTAGGTTTCGCGCCAGTCCGAGGCGCCCATGCCCGCCAGCGACATCGACGCCACCCGATAGTCCTCGGCCAGATAGGGGGCGATGAAGCTCCACCAGTCGGCATGGGCGCTGTTACCATGCACCAGGAGCAGGCCGGGCTTGCCCACCTCGCCCCAGGTCAGCACCTCGATCTGGGCGCCCATCGAGGTGACGAAGCTGCGTTCCGGCGCCTTGGCGATGACCGCCTCGAACCAGGCCGGAGCCGGCGGCTTCTCGCCCTTGAACGGCGCCAGAGGGGCCTGGATTTCCGGCGGCAGCTCCCCAGGCTTGGTGGGGACGGGACGGTCGTCATCGAACTCGGCGGCGGCGACGGCGGGGGTGGTCTTGCTCTGATCGGTCATGGGTTCAGGCCTGCCGCGCCTGGCGATCGCCCGGCGTCCGCTTGATGTTGCGCAGGCCCTTGAAGACGCCGGAGCCGGTCATCAGCAGCCGCTCGCCGCACCAGATCTTGCCCCGCACGGTGAAGATGTCGTCCTGCTCGGAGACGATCTCGCTGCCGCCCTCGACCCAGTCGCCCATCTGGGCGCCGGAGAGGAAGTCGGTGGTCAGGCGCACTGTCACCCAGCCGATCTCGCGCTGGTTGGAGATCACCCGGCCCCAGGCCATGTCGGCGAAACTCATCAGCATGCCGCCGTGGCAATTGTTCATGCCGTTGGCGTGATGCTCCTCCACGCGAAAGGCCATGATCTCGTTATTGGCCTCGTCCCGCTTGGAGTAGAAGGGGCCGACCGTGCGGCCGAAGCCGCGCTGCCAGAGGTTGATCACATAGCCGTCCGGAACGACGGCGGCCTGCAGGGGGGTCAGATCATCGGACATGCCCTGCTGACTAACGCCCGTTTGAAAAATGACAAGGCTTGAGGCGAGATTCGCCCCTTCACCACCCCAGGATCAGACCAGGGCCTCGAACTCGTCCACCAGACGTTCCAGCTGGGTCATGCCCGCCGCCCAGAAGGCCTTTTCCCGCGGATTCAGGCCGAAGGGGGCGAGGGCCTCGACGTAGGTCTTGGAGCCGCCGGCGGCAAGCAGGTCCTCGTAGAGCGGCGCAAAGCCCTCCGGATCTTCCCGGCGCTTCTCCATCAGGCCCCGCACCAGCAGGTCGCCGAACGCGTAGGCGTAGACATAGAAGGGGGCGTGGGCGAAGTGGCTGACATAGGCCCAGTAGTGCTCATAGCCGGCGTTCAGCTTGATGGCCGGCCCCAGGCTCTCGCCCATCACCGCCATCCAGATGGCCGAAATCTCCTCGGCGGAGACCTCGCCCTGCTGGCGGGCGGCGTGGAAGGCGGTCTCGAACTTGTGGAAGGCGATCTGGCGGACCACCGTGTTCAGCCCGTCCTCGATCTTGCCGGCCAGCAGGCCGCGGCGCTCGGCGTCGGTGGCGCCGGCCATCAGGCGCTCGAAGACCAGGCCTTCGCCAAAGATCGAGGCGGTCTCGGCCAGCGTCAGCGGCGTGTCGGCCAGCAGGGTGCCGAGCGGCGCGCACAGGGTCTGGTGAACCGCGTGACCCAGCTCATGGGCGAGCGTCAGCACGTCTCGGCGCTCGCCCATATAGTTCATGAACACATAGGGGTGCCGGTCGGCGCTGACCGGATGGGAATAGGCGCCCGACTGCTTGCCGGCCCGCGGGCGGGCGTCGATCCAGGGCTGGGTGAAGAAGGTCTGGGCGGTGTCGGCGAACCGGGGCGCGAGCGCGGAGAAGGACTCCAGCACCATCTCCTGGGCCTGGGGCCAGCTGTAGGTCCGGGGCGCCGCGGCGTCGAGGGGGGCGTTGCGGTCCCAGTAGTCCAGGCTCTTGCGGCCCATGACCTTGGCTTTCAGGGCGTAATAGCGATGGCTGACGGCGGGATAGGCTTCGGTCACGGCCTCCACCAGGGCCTCGACGGCGTCGGCGTCCACCTCGTTGGCCAGGTGGCGGGAGGCCGCGGGGCTCGGATATTTCCGCCAGCGGTCGTCCACCTGCTTTTCGTAGGCCAGGGTGTTGAGGCACAGCGCCAGCGTCGAGGTCCGCGCCTCCAGCGCCTTGGCCAGCCCCTGGGCGGCCTGTTTGCGGCGCGCGCCATCCGGATCTGACAGCCGGTTGAGCGTTTCGGGCAGGGTCAGGGTTTCGGAGCCGACCTTGGCGGTCAGCTTGGCGAGCGTCTCGTCATAGAGGCGCACCCAGTTGGCCACCCCTGGCCCCCGGTCGATCATAAGGCGCTCAAGCTCGGCGCTTAGCTCGTGGGGTCGCGAGAGGCGCACCCGCCGCAGCCAGGGCAGCCAGCGCCTAGCCGGGGCATGGGCGGTCAGGGCCGCGTCCAGCTCGGCCTCGTCCAGCTGGTTGATCTCCAGGGTGAAAAACAGGGTCTCGGCGCCGATCACCGCGGCCTTGGTGCGGAAGTCGCCCTCGAACTTGGCCCAGGCCGGATTGTCCC
Organism: Phenylobacterium sp.; assembly: GCF_030693405.1. Lineage (GTDB taxonomy): Bacteria > Pseudomonadota > Alphaproteobacteria > Caulobacterales > Caulobacteraceae > Phenylobacterium. Next base: position 78,824 of record NZ_JAUYAW010000009.1, on the reverse strand, counting down.
GCGCCGTGCTCGACGACAGGGAGGCATAGGCGCCGACGCCATAGAGGGCGTTGGTTCCCACCTCGTAGAGGGCGATGGTTTCGTCGAGCCGCCGGCCCAGGGTTTCGGGCTCGCCACGGGCGGCCACCAGCTTGCCCTGATAGGTCAGGAGCTCGGCGGCGGCCTTGCGCGCCTTGTCCAGGTCGGCCTCGATCTGCGGGTCGTCGCGACCGGCATAGAGGTCATCCAGGCGCCATTCGGGCAGGGTGTCGGTCTTGAGCGGTGCGTTCATGGGGGCGATCTAAGCACGCCAAGCGCCGGCCGCCACCTCCCCTTGGTCCAAGAATCTACAGGCGGGTCGTCGCCAGCAGGATCGAGGTCTCGGTGGCGGCGATGCCGGGGATGCAACGGATCTCGTCCAGGGCCGCGCTGAAGGCGGCCAGGCTGTCGGTGTCCAGCTCGGCCACCAGGTCCCAGCGGCCGTTGGTGGTGTGGACCGCCACCACCTCGGCGAAGCCCTGAAGGGCGCGCACCACCCGCGGACCGCCCTCGCCCTCCACCGAGATGGTCATGACCGCCCGCACTCGCTGGGCCTCCACATCGGGGCGGGTGCGCACGGTGAAGCCCTGGATCACGCCGCGCTGGCGCATCCTGTCGATCCGGTTCTGCACCGTGCCGCGGGAGACCTTCAGGCGCTCGGCCAGGCTCGCCACCGAGGCGCGGGCGTCGGCGCGCAGCAGGGTCAGGAGCTGGCGGTCGGTTTCATCCATGGCAGATCGTCACTCCAGGGCGCCATATCGGCAGAACGATCCGCACATCCTACAAGTCCTGCGCCTTTTCGCTATCACCGCCGCGCCTCATCCTCGGATGCAACCGTGACATTCCGAGGGAGGCGCGCATGGCGACCCCGCACTATCTGATGACCGATCCGGCCCATTTCGAGGTGTGCTACCAGATCAACCCGTGGATGGACCCCGCCCTCTGGCGGGCCGACGACAACGCCTGCGCCCGGGCCGCCGCGGGTTCCGACGCCCTGCGCCACGCCATTGAGGCGGCCGGCGGGGTGGTGGAGATGATCCCCGCCGAGGCCGGCCTGCCAGACCTGGTCTTCCCCGCCAATGCCGCCACCGTCCTGGACGGCCGCGCCCTGATGGCCCGCTTCGCCCACCCTGAGCGCCGCGGCGAAGAGGCGCCCTTCCTGGCCGCCTTCCAGGCCCTGCGCGACCGGGGCGTACTGCGCGAGGTGGCCGAACTGCCGCCTGGCGTGGTGCATGAAGGCGCCGGCGACGCCCTGTGGGATGGCGCCCGCGGCTGGTTCTGGGGCGGCCATGGCCAGCGCTCGACCCTGGCGGGCCTCGAGGCCCATGCGGACTTCTTCGGCCAGGAGGTGGTGGCCCTGGAGCTAGCCACCCCGCACTTCTATCACCTGGACACCTGCATGCGTCCGCTGGACGGCGGCCACATCCTCTACTACCCGCCGGCCTTCACCGAGCAGGCCCTGAAGACCCTGCGCGAGCGAGTGGCGCCCGACCTGCTGATCGAGGCCGACAAGGCCGCCGCCGAGGCGCTCTGCGTCAATGCGGTGAACCTGGGCGAGACCGTGATCATGGCCAAGGCGCCGCCGACCCTGCGGGCGGCCCTGGAGGCCCGGGGCTATCGCCTGGTCGAGGTCGATCTCTCCCCCTTCATCATGTCCGGCGGGGCGGCCTTCTGCATGACCCTGCGCCTGGATCTCACCTCCCACCCCCAAGCCGCGCTTGCGGCGGCTGAATGAGGCCTCCCATGACCGATCACGCCGTGCTCGATCGCCCCGCCCTGTCGACCCCGCAGGACTATATCGCCGCCGAGGCGCGGCTGGGGGCCCGCAACTACAAACCGCTCGATGTGGTGCTGAGCCGCGGCGAGGGGGTCTATGTCTGGGATGTGGAGGACAAGCGCTACCTGGACGGGCTATCGGCCTATTCGGCGGTCAATCAGGGCCATTGCCATCCGAAGATCCTGGCGGCCATGACGGAGCAGGCCGGCAGGCTGACCCTGACCAGCCGCGCCTTTCGCAACGACCAGCTGGCCCTGTTCTATGAGGAGATCTGCGCCCTGACCGGCTCCCACCGGGCCCTCCCGATGAACTCCGGCGCCGAGGCCGTGGAAAGCGCCCTGAAGGTGGCCCGCAAGTGGGGTTATGAGGTCAAGGGCGTGCCGGCCGGCCAGGCCGAGATCATTGTCTGCTCGGAGAACTTCCACGGCCGGACCCTGGCCATTGTCGGCTTCTCCACCGATGAGCAGGCCCGCGGCGGCTTCGGCCCCTTCGCCCCGGGCTTCAAGGTCGTCCCCTTCGGCGATGCGTCGGCTCTGGAAGCGGCCATTACCCCCAACACCGTCGCGGTCCTGGTCGAGCCGATCCAGGGCGAGGCGGGCGTCATCATCCCGCCGGCCGGATATCTGAAGACCGCCCGCGAGCTCTGCACCCGCCATGACGTCATCCTGATCCTGGACGAGATCCAGACGGGTCTCGGCCGCACGGGCAGGCTGCTGGCCGAGGAGCACGAAGGCATCGAGGCCGACCTCACCCTGGTGGGCAAGGCGCTGTCGGGCGGCTTCTACCCGGTCTCGGCCGTGCTTTCGAACGATGCGGTGCTGGGGGTGCTGAAGCCAGGCGAGCACGGCTCCACCTTCGGCGGCAATCCGCTCGCCTGCGCCGTGGCCCGCGCCGCCCTTAGGGTGCTGGTGGAAGAAGACATGATCGGCAACGCCGCCCGCGTTGGCGACCGCCTGCAGGCGTCCCTGGCCTCCATCCGCCACGACGCCATCAAGCAGGTCCGCGGCCGGGGCCTGATGCTGGCCGTCGAGCTGCATGCCGAGGCCGGCGGCGCCCGTCGGGTCTGCGAGAACCTCCAGCGGCGCGGCCTGCTGTGCAAGGAGACCCACGAGCACACCATCCGCATCGCCCCGCCCCTGGTGCTGACCCCGGCCCAGGCCGACTGGATCGCTGAGCAGTTCGAGGCGGCCCTGCGCGACCCCACCTAGCGGCTAGTCAGGCGCTCCTGGGTCCTGCGCCCAGGATGGCCGTTCCCCTCGCCGCGCGCCCTATTTCGCCCCAGCCACAGCCGGGGACGGGGTCGGCCCCTTCCTAGCCTCGGCCAGCACATAGGCGCGGATGTTCTCGGCCTCGGTGGGCGACAGGAAGCGGGAGAAGCTGGCCATGCCGCGGGGCGCCAGGGCCCCGTCGATGACCACCGACGACCAGTTTTCCGCCGACAGCAGCATCTGCGAGCGTTTCAGGTCCGGCAGGTAGCGGCCCGAGGCGTTGGCCCCATGGCAGACCTGGCAATACTGCTGGAAGCTCGCAAAGCCCGCCTGGGCGTTCCCGCGGGAGCTCACCCCCGTGAGGTCGAGCGGCTCGACCTCGGGAAGATCATAGGCCGGCGCGGTGGCGGTTCCCCCCAGCTTGAAGACCAGCAGACGGCCAGGCAGGCGCGAGCGGTCGGGCAAAAGGGCTGGCGAGGACAGGGCGCCGGCGCCGCCATAGCCGACCATCAGGGCCACATACTGCTCGCCGTCGATCTCATAGGTCGAGGGCGGGGCGATCACCCCGTTCACCGTCTCATAGGACCAGAGCTTAGTCCCGGTGGCCGCGTCATAGGCCGAGAAGGTCCCCTCGGCGGCCCCTTGGAAGACGAGACCGCCGGCCGTGGTCAGGACGCCGGCGTTCCAGAAGAAGGGATGTTCGACGGTCCAGCGCGCCTTCTGGGCCACCGGGTCCCAGGCGATCAGCTGCCCCTTCACCATGGCCTTCAGACCCGCCAGCTGAGCGGCGTCATCGGGCAGGGCGTTGGCCAGGAAGTCCGTGCCGACGTTCCAGGCGCCGGGCTGATGGCGATAATTGGCGTCATTCACATAGGCGAAGGGCACCACCTGGGCCGGGATATACACGAGTCCCGTCTGGGGGTTGAAGGCCATGGGATGCCAGTTGTGGGCCCCAAACGGCGCAGGGATCTGGAGTGAGGGCGCCTCGCGATAGCGGGCGCCGGGCGCCTCGATCGGACGGCCGGTGGCCTTGTCGACGCCGGTGGCCCAGGTGATCGGCACATAGGGCTCAGCCGAGATCAGCTCGCCCGTGGCCCGGTCCAGCACATAGAAGAATCCGTTCTTGGGCGCCTGCATCAGCACCTGGCGGGTCTGGCCCGCGATGGTCAGGTCCGACAGGATGATGTGCTGGGTGGCCGTATAGTCCCAGCTCTCGCCAGGCGTGGTCTGGTAGTGCCAGACGTACTGGCCGGTGTCGGGCTTGAGCGCCAGGATCGAGGAGACAAACAGGTTGTCGCCCTTCCCGTCCGACCGCTTCTCGTGGTTCCAGGGCGTGCCGTTGCCGACGCCCACATAGAGCAGGTCGAGCTTGGGGTCGTAGGCCATGGAGTCCCAGACCGTGGCGCCGCCGCCGGTGGCCTTCCAGCCTTCGCCGAACCAGGTGCCCGCGGCCTTCTCCGCCAGGATGGCGTCAGACGCCGCGCCGTCCGGCTGGCCATCAGGATTGGGGGCGGTGAAGAACCGCCAGACCAGGGCGCCGGTCTCGGCGTCATAGGCCGACAGATAGCCGCGCACCCCGTATTCCGCGCCGCCATTGCCGATCAGCACCTTGCCTTTCACCACCCGGGGCGCCCCGGTGATGGTGTAGGGCTTGGCGGTGTCGGTGGTCTGGACCGACCAGGCCTCTGCGCCGGTGTCGGCGTCCAGTGCGATCAGGCGGCCATCGAGGGCGCCCACATAGACCTTGCCGCCCCAGACCGCGACCCCGCGATTGACCACGTCGCAGCAGGCGTCGAAGGCCTTTTCGCCGGCCACCTTGGGGTCGTAGGACCATTTCAGCGCGCCGGTGGCGGCGTCAAACGCATAGACCTTGGACCAGGCCGTGGTGGTGTAGAGCACGCCATCCTTGATGATCGGCGTGGCCTCCTGGCCGCGGTCGGTGTCGAACTCGTAGGACCAGGCCAGGCCCAGCTCCCCAACCGATTCGGTGTTGATCTGGGTGAGCGGACTGAACCGCTGCTCGGAATAGGAGCGGCCATAGGAGAGCCATTCGGCGTTGGTCTCGGCGGCTTCCAGGCGGGCCTGATCCACGTCCTTGGGGCCGCCTCCCTCCTGGCAGGCGCTGAGCAGACCGGCGCAGGCGAGCGCGATCAGGGTGAACTTGAGTTTCATGGCGGCCCTCCCCGGCCTGGCCGTGTGTCCGGCCTTTTGAGATTCAGTATGGCCCCCTCGGGCGGTCTCGCAATCCTGGCCTTAGTGGGATGACCTTCGGGCCGGCCGGTCGGCGAAGGCGGCCGCCAGGGTCACGGCGAGGAAGGCGCCGATGGCCGAGACGCCCGTCCCCACCGGGTTTCCATCGGCCGGCAGCAGCATGGCGATGATCTGCAGGGCGACGAGAAAGCCGATGAACGCTGGGGCGGCGATAGGCCCCAGACCCTGGCGGCCGCGGCTCCAGGCCCAGGCGGCGCCGGCCATGGCGATCAGGCCGATCTCGACGGCCTGTTCCGGCACGGGATAGTCCCACAGGCCAAGGCCCACCTTGGGCCCGCCGAACCACAGGGCGAGATCGGGACGGTGGACCAGAAAATCCAGCAGCCAGTGGGAGAAGACCACAGCCCCCACCATCCCCGCCGCCGCCCAGGGCAGGCGCAGGACGAGCCGCGCGGCGAGGGCGCCCAGCACCGACCAGGCGGCCGCGGCGGGCAGGGAATGGGTGTAGGGCATGTGCTCGAGCACCAGGGCGCTGCCGGGCAGGTCCGGATCGACGGAGAATCGCTCCACCCCGGTGATGATCAGGGCGCCCCAGCCCACATCCACCAGCTGGGCCGCCAGCGCATAGGCCCAGAGCGGCCCGCGGGGCTCGACCGCCTTGGCGGCGATGGCGGCGGCGTAGTGGCCCACGAACATGATCGGTCCCTCCCCAGGGAGGTTCATCAGGGACCCGCGGTGGCCCATGGTCAAGCCTTGGCCGTTAACCCCTGACTCAGGTCTGCGAAACCCCGCCTTTACCGGCGACCTGTATCAATCCGTGACAAATGAGCCCCGCCCGGAGAGGTGGGCGTCCGGTACAGGTGGTGTCTTCAAATGACCAAGATGGTCCTTGTCGTCGATGATGATCCGACCCAGCGCAGGCTGATCCAGGCGGTCCTGGAGCGCGAAGGCTTCGCCGTGGCGCATGCCGAGTCCGGCGATGCGGCCATCGCCCATCTGATGGCCGGCGCCCGGGTCGACCTGATCCTGCTGGACCTGGTCATGCCCCGCCTTTCGGGTCAGGACACCCTGAAGGAGATGCGCGCCCGCGGCTTCCATCAGCCGGTGATCGTGGTCACGGCCCAGGGCAGCATCGACACAGTCGTCCAGGCCATGCAGGCCGGCGCCTGCGACTTCTTCGTCAAGCCGGCCAGCCCGGAACGGATCATCGTCTCCATCCGCAATGCGCTCTCCATGGGCGACTTGCGCGGCGAGGTGGACCGCCTGAAAAAGCACAAGACCGGCCGCTTCACCTTCGCCGACATGGTGGGGTCGTCAGCGCCGATGACCCTGGTCAAGCGCATGGGCGAGCGGGCGGCCAAGTCGACCATCCCGATCCTGATCACCGGGGAAAGCGGCGTCGGCAAGGAGGTCATCGCCCGGGCCCTGCACGGCGCTTCGGACCGGGCCGGCAAGCCCTTCGTCGCCGTCAACTGCGGCGCCCTACCCGAGAACCTGGTGGAATCCATCCTGTTCGGCCACGAAAAGGGCAGCTTCACCGGGGCCACGGACAAGCATCTGGGCAAGTTCCAGGAGGCCAATGGCGGCACCCTGTTCCTTGACGAGGTGGGCGAACTGCCGCTGGACATGCAGGTCAAGCTGCTGCGCGCCCTGCAGGAGAGCGAGATCGATCCGGTGGGGTCAAAGCGCTCGGTGAAGGTCGATGTCCGCATCGTCTCGGCCACCAACCGCGATCTCTCCCTGGCCGTGGCCGAAGGGCGGTTCCGCGAGGACCTGTTCTATCGCCTCAACGTCTTCCCGATCGAAGCGCCCGCCCTGCGCGAGCGCAAGGACGACATCCCGGCCCTGGTCGAGCACTTCATCCGCCGCTTCAATGTGGAGGAGGGCAAGAAGGTGGTGGGCTGCGCGCCCGAGACCCTGCAGCACCTAATGACCCACGACTGGCCAGGCAATGTCCGCCAGCTGGAGAACGCGGTCTATCGGGCCATCGTCCTGTCGGATTCGCCCTATCTGCAGCCCTTCGACTTCCCGGCCATCTCTGGCGTGGTCGCGCCGCCGCCGGAGACCGAGCCCGCCCCCCTGGCCGCTGCGGCCATCTCGCCCCAGGCCGCCCGCGAACTGATGGCCGAACTGCCCAAGGACGCCCCGGTGCGGATCCTGGATGAGCGCGGCCACCTGCGCACGCTGGAGGACATCGAGCGCGACCTGATCCAGCTGGCCATCGAAATCTATGCCGGCCACATGAGCGAGGTCGCCCGGCGCTTAGGGATCGGCCGCTCCACCCTCTACCGCAAGGTCCGCGAACAGGGCCTGGATGGGGTGATCGGCGGCGCCGACGACAGCGAGACTGAGGCGGCCTGAGACGGGGCCTCGAAATCCCCGATCTCGTCATGCTCGGCCTTGTGCCGAGCATCCCTGTCGGGGGCAGGCACAAGCGTCGCGAGGGATCCTGGGCACAAGGCCCAGGATGACGGCGTGGGGGCAGGACGCGCCGACGTCCTACTCTTCTGAATCCTCAGTATCACGCGGCTTACGGCCGAAGCCTCGCCTGACCATGGGCTTTTTCTCGCCCTTGGCCTTGGCCGAGATTTCCTTGAGCTTGCGGTGCTGCAGGGCTGAGAGCGCCTGGCCCGGCGCGCCCTTTTCAGGGTCGCCGAAGGCCCGCCCGTAGGTCTTCACCCGGTCTTCCACCGAACCCAGGAATTCGCCCTCCCATTCGGAGAGCTCCACGCCGGTGCGCGCGGCCTCACGCCGGGCGCGCTTGAGCGCGTTCAGCGCGGCCCGCTTGGCCTGGGCCCTTGGATCTGGGGGAGCCTTGCGCTTCAAATCTCTCCGAGCGCCGAGAGATAGAGGTCGAGGATGGCCTCTTCCTCCTGCCGCTTGGCGCGGTCCTGTTTGCGCAGGCGGACCACCTTGCGCAGCACCTTGACGTCGAAGCCGTTGCCCTTGGCCTCGGCGAAGACTTCCTTGATCTGTTCGGCGATCTCGGACTTTTCCAGCTCCAGGCGTTCAATGCGTTCGATGATGCTCTTCAGCTGCCCCTGAGCGGTGGTGTTGAGGATGTCGATGTGGGCGCTGTCGTCAGCCATGGGAAACGCGTCTTCCGAGTCGAGGGATGGTTTGAAGCGGCGGACCCTACCGCGCATCCGCGCCGAACGAAATCCGTCAGAGGCCGGTTTGGGGCCCGGAGGACACAGGTCCTCAGAGTAGGCCGTGGGCCTCAAGGGCCGGGCGAAGGGCGGCCGGGTCGGTGAAGTGGTGGGTCTGCAGGCCAAAGGCCTGGGCCGCGGCGATATTGGCCGCGCTGTCGTCCACGAACAGGATGTCGCCAGCCGCGTGGCCGAACCGCTCGCAGGCGATGGCGTAGATGCGCGGGTCAGGCTTGATCAGCTTTTCTTCGGCCGAAACCACATAGCCTTCCAGCCGCGCAAAGGCCGGGCTCATGGCGATGACCCCGTCGAACACCTCGTGGGACATGTTGGTCAGGCCAAACTGCGGCACGCCGGCCGCGTGCAGGGCCTCGATGGCCTGTTCGGTCTGCGGGATGGTTCCGGAGAACATCTCCCACCACCGGCTCTCCCAGGCGCGGATCTCCGCCTCGTACTCGGGAAAGCGCTCGATCAGGCCTTTGCGGTTTTCTGCGAAGGTGACGCCCAGGTCGTGGTTCACGTGCCAGACCATGGTGCAGACATGCGAAAGGAACCGGTCCAGTTCGGCCGGTTCCTGAAAAATCTTCGCATAGAGCGTGCGTGGATCCCAGCGGACCACGACATTGCCGATATCCCAGAGAACCGCCTTGGGCATCTCCGGGCGCCGGCCGCGCTTAGCCCTGCTTGGCTTTGAAGCGCGGGTCCGTCTTGTTGATGACGTAGACCACGCCCTTGCGGCGAACGAGCTTGCAGTCGCGGTGGCGCGTCTTCAGCGACTTCAGCGAGCTTCTGACCTTCATGAGCTTGTCATCGCGCGTCGCCGCGCGCCGTCCTTCAGAGGGTTACCAACAGAGCCGGCGCATATACGGGCCACGCCTTGCGGAGTCAACGGGGCGTGGGGCTATCGTCCGGTCTGGCTTGCGGCGCTGGCCCAAAGGCGCGAGGCTTCCTCCCATAAGAAAAAAGTCATGGGAGGATCATTCATTATGTCTGCGACCATTAATCCGAACGGAACCCTGAAGGGCAAGACAGCCCTGGTCACCGGGGCCAGCCGGGGCATCGGCGAGGCCATCGCCGCGCGCCTGGCCATGGAGGGCGCCAGGGTCGTCGTCTCGGCCCGCACCGCCCAGGAAGGCGAGAGCCGCCTGCCCGGCACGCTGGCCCATACGGTCGAGCGCCTGAAGGCCGCCGGCGCCGAGGCCGTCCTGGTCAAGGCCGACCTGGCCCAGGCCTCTGAGCGCGAACGGCTGGTGGAGGAGGCCGAGGCCGCCTTCGGCCCCATCGACATCCTGATCAACAACGCCGCCATCACCTATTTCATGCCGGTCCAGGACTTCACCGAAAAGCGCTTCAAGCTGATGATGGAGGTGCAGGTCTATGCGCCCTTCCACCTGGCCCAGCTGGTCATGCCCGGCATGCGCGCCAAGGGCTGGGGCTCTATCGTCAACATCTCATCCCCGGCCGGCATTCACCCGAAGCAACCCTATAGCGGCGGCCGCGGCGGCACGGTCTATGGCCTGTGCAAGGCCGCGCTTGAGCGGTTCACCACCGGCCTGGCGTCTGAGGTCCAGGGGGACGGGATTGCGGTCAATGTGGTCTCCCCGGGCCTCGTGGACACCCCTGGCGTCGCCGTCCACGGCCTGATCAACGAACAGACCAAGGACCGGGTGCAGCCCATCGAGTTCATCGCCGAGGCAGTCTATCAGCTGGCCAAGGCCGATGCGAAGACCATGACCGGCCGGGTGGACTATGCCGAGCCCCTGCTCAAGGAGCTGGGGATCAAGCCGTCCGAACTGGTCTAGCCGGCTTCCTCTAGTCGTCGAGAAGAGCCTGGAAGGCTGGCGAAAGCCGCTCTTCCAGGCCCTTTTTGGTATGGACCATAAACCGCGCCGGAATGCCGTGGGCCGCGCAGAGCGCCAGGCCCTCTTCTGCTCCCACCACCGACAACAGGGTGCACCAGGCGTCGGCGCGCATGGCCTCAGGGCCCAGCACGTTCACACAGGCCACGCCGCGCTCGCTGGGACGGCCGGTGCGGGGATCGAGCGTATGGGCCAGCCTGCGGCCCTCATGGATAATGTAGCGTCGGTAGTCCCCAGACGTGGCCACCGACAGGCCGCAGAGCGCCAGCACCACAGGCGACTGGCCCTCGACCTCGCCCTCCAGCCGCTCCAGCTCCACCCACCAGGGCAGGCCGTCGGGCTTAAGCCCCTCCCCGCGCAGTTCGCCGCCCACCTCCAGCAGGAAATGGCGGACGCCCAGGGCCAGCAGGGCGCGGGCGGCCTGATCCACCCCGAACCCCTTTGCGATGCCTGAGAGGTCCAGCGCCAGGCCCCCAGGCTGCCGCAGGCGCCGCGGTTGGGCCTCGAACGCCAGGCGCTCCCACCCGGCCCGCGCCAAGGCGGCCTCGATCAATTCGGGAGTCGGCGGCGCCTCCACCGGACCGGCGGGACCGAACCCCCAGAGGTCGGTGAGCGCGCCGATCGTCGGGTCGAAGGCCCCTTGGCCGAGGCGGGCCATCTCGAGGGCGCAGGTCATGACCTGAGCGAATCCCTCTGGCAGGTCCAGCCAGGCGCCCGCCGGCGCCCGGTTGAAGGCGCTGATATGGGAAGACAGCTCCCAGGGGCTCATCTCCGCCACCACGGCGTCCAGCCGTCCCTGGACCGTGCGGGCCAGGACCTCTGGCCCCAGGCCTGGCAGGGTGACGGCCTTCAGGGTCCAGGTCACGCCCATGGCGAGGCCTGACGCCTCCACGTCGAGGCCGCCCGGCGGCGGCGCAAGATCCGCCGGGAGACTTAAAGGTACAGCGACCCGGGCGCCCGGCGGCGGTGCGTGCAAGCGCCCTATTCCGGCAGGACTTCCAGGGTGCCCACATAGACCGCCATCCGCTCGGCGCCCTCAATGGAGCTCTTGCCGCCCCGCAGTTCGGCCTCCATCCAGTACATGCCGGGCTCCGGCCAGGTGATCTCCAGCAGGCCGTCAGCGGCGGTGGTCAGGGTCATCTCGCCCGGCTCATTGCGGTAGCGCCCTCCCCCGCGGATCACCGCCACCTCGACGCCCGCAGCCGGCTCGCCGTCCAGCAGCAGCCGGAACTGGGCCGTCTCGCCAGCGAACAGGTCATTGGGGTGGGTGACCGGCGCGAGCTCCAGGCCCTGGCCGGTGGGCTTGAGCGACTCCGTGGTCGGCTCGCCAGCGGTGGCGAAGGTTTCGATGCGGCGCTGGGAGTGGGTGATCTTCACCTCGGTGGCGCCGGCGGGAATCGCGGTGGCGAGATCGGCAGGCGCCCCGCGCCAGCGCTTCTGCTCGCCGCCCAGCTTGTAGGAGGCCATGACCCCGTCGCCGACGCTGGCGATGCGGTAGGTGCCGGGCTTGGAGAGCTGCACGTCGAAGGTCGTGCGGTACTTGCCGGTGGCCGCGTTCTGGTGCGTCACGGCCGCCCCGTCGGGACCGGTGATGACCAGGCCGTCCAGGCGCATGGGCACGTGCTCGAAGATGAACAGGTCATTGGAGACCGCGGCGTCGACCGTGATCCAGGGATCGGTCCCCGACAGCACCGTCATGGACGGCAGCAGCCATTGCCGGTGGGCGTGGGCGGCCATGGGGGCGGCCAGCATGGCGGTGAGCGCCGCAGCGGCGCAGAGGGGGCGAAGCAGGGTCTTCATGGCGCGTCTCTCCGGTCTCGGATGGGTTCAGGGCTTCAGGGTCAGCGCCACGGCGCCGAGTTCGCTCGACCCCTTGGCGTGGCCAGTCGCGGGGGCCTTGGGCGGCCATTGGAAGGGGATGCGGACCATTTCCCGGCCGCCGACTTCCCGGGCGGCCTCGACCACCAGATTGTACTGACCCGCTGGCAGGGTCCCCAGCGGCGCCTTGCCGCCGACGAACTTCACCTGATGACGGCCGGGCGCTTTGGTGGCGCCGCTGATCCCATCGGCGGGCAGGTCCATGGCGCGGCCGGCCCGGCGCCACCACTGGCGCATATCCTTCAGCCAGGTCTCGCCTTCCTGGTTCTTCAGCTTGAAGTCGTACCAGACCGCGAGCGTCTTCACCGCCGTCTGGTCGGGCGTCTCCACCCAGATGGCCACATAGGGGTTGTGGTACTCGGCCACCGAGAGGCGCGGGATTTCCACCGTAAGGTTCAGCTCGGCGGCGGCGGCCGGCGAGGTCATGAGACCGGTGAGAACGGCGGCGGAAGCAAGTCGGCGCATGGGGGCGATCTCGTCAGTGGATGAAGAGCAGGGCGAGCAGCAGGGGGATGACCAGGCCTGCCCCCACGAGGGGCCAGGTGGACCGGCGGGCGTGGGCGTGGAGCTGCAGGAGGATCAGGCCGGTGACGCAGAAGACCACGCAGCCGACGGCGAAGATGTCGAGGAACCACATCCAGGCCGTTCCGGTGTTTCGGCCCTTGTGCAGGTCGTTGAGGTAGGCGACCACGCCCCGGTCGGTGCGTTCGTAGATCGCCTCGCCCACAGCGGTGTCGAGGGTCAGCCAGGCGTCGCCGCCGGGGCGCGGCAGGGCGAGATAGAGCTCGCCCGGCGACCACTCCGGCTGGGCGTCAGCCGGCACCCGCACCTTCAGCGCCTCGCCGATCCAGGCCCGTACAGGCTGGGGCAGCGGCGCCTCCTCCGCCTCGGCGGCCTGAACCAGGGGAAGCAGGTCAGCGGGCAGGTCAGCTGTTCGCTCGGTCACCCGCGGCGTGGCCGGGATCGACCCGGCATGGTTCAGGGTGATGCCGGTGATCGCAAACAGCAGCATGCCGATCAGGCAGATGGCCGCACTGATCCAATGCCAGCGCAGAATCTGGCGCAGGAAGCCTGCGCGCCGCTGCGCCTTGCGCTTGGCGAGCGCCCGGGCCTGGGCGGCCTCAGCCCCGGCAGGCGCCGTCCCGAGGCTGACCTGCTCAGAAGTCGACATTCACCGACACCCAGAGCCGACGGGGCTCCTGCTGGATGGCGTATTCCCCGGCATAGGCCGTGGTCGCGCCGCTGGCATAGGGCAGGTAGTCCAGGAAGTCCTGGTCAAACAGATTGTAGATGGTGGCATTGATCCGGACCTTGTCGGCCACCTGATAGCTACCCCCCAGGTGGAAGAGGGCGTAGCCCTTGTAGTCCCCCAAAGCGGTCTGGGCGGCGCCCGCGCCGCGGTAGCGGTCGGAGCGCACCTCGCTCCGGACCCAGGCGTTCAGCTTGTCGGTGGCCCGCCAGCGAACCGAGCCGTTCAGCATGTGCTCGGGCGTATTGACCAGGGGCTGGCCGGCGGCTGGGCCACTCTTCTGCTCGCTGTCGGTGTAGGTGTAGTTGGCTGAAACGGTCCAGGCCTCGTTCAGGGCGTAGCGGCCGGCCGCCTCGACGCCGCGGGTCACCGCCTCGTCGATGTTCACCGTCTGGCCATAGAGATCGACCCGCGGGAAGCTCCCATAGTTCACGCAGCCGGGGCGATTGGGGCTGCCGGCGAACGAACAGTTGGGCAGGCCGGGACCCGAGGCGATCTTGTCTTCGAACTCGCTGTTGAACACCGTCAGATTGGCGCTGAAGCCGGCGCCATTGTCGAAATAGACGCCGATTTCGGCCGTAGTGCTGGTTTCCGGCTGCAGGGTCGGGGTTCCGATGGTCGGAACCGTACCCTGGGCGGTGAAGCCGGTGATGCCCGAGGCGATCTGGTCAAGGCGGGGGGTCTTGAACCCCCGGCTCACCCCGCCCTTCACGGTCCAGGCCTCGCTGGCCGTCCAGACGAGATAGGCCCTCGGGCTGGTCTGTCCGCCGAACTTGGAGTGGTCGTCGTGCCGGACGCCGACCGTGAGGGCCAGATTGTCCGCAAGCCGCCATTCGTCCTCGGCGAACACCGCCCACTGAGTGTGCTCATAGGTGTCGACGGCCACGCCATCGACCATCTCGGCCTCCCACCACTGACCACCGACCGTGAAGGCGTGACGGCCAATCTCGGTGGCGAGACGCGTGTTGAAGATCGTATTGGTCGCTTCCAGGGTGCGGGGATCGCCAGCGGTCTTGCCAGGCGTGCCAGGCGGAATGGTGCGGCCGATGGTGGTGGTGGTGTTGCGCACCAGGTCCGAGGTGATCAGGCCAATGGGCGAACGCCAGTCGTGGGCCAAGCCGTACTGCTCGCGTTCGAAGCGCAGCTCCGGGCCATAGCCGCCCTGGACCGTCCCGGTGCCCAGCTGGCTCTCGGCATTGTCATAGGTCTGCTCGGCCACATCGATGTCGAGCCAGAGGTCGTGTTCGGCCGCCGGGGCGAAGCTCAGCCGTCCGCCGATGGTCCAGACATCGGCCTCGACGGGGCTTGGCCCCCGCTTGGAGATTTCGACGGGCTGACCGATGGCGTTCACAAAGGACAGGTCGGAGGCCTCGCGCTTGAAGACGCTGCCGCGCAGGGCGAGTCCCAGGACATCAGCGACGATCGGGCCGTCCACATAGGCCTCCGCGCCGTAGGTGGCGCCGAACTGGTCGTCGCTCTGCAGGGTTCCCTGGACCGTGGTGGCCGCCCGCCAGCGATCGCCGATGCGCCGGGTGATGATGTTGACCACGCCGCCCATGGCGTCGGAGCCATGGAGGGTCGACATCGGGCCGCGCACCACCTCGATCCGCTCGATGGCCGAGGTGGGCGGCATGAAGCTGGTGGAGGTTTCGCCAAAGCCGTTGGGGGTGACATTGCCCGCCGCGTTCTGACGGCGGCCATCGACCAGAACCAGGGTGTAGTCGCTGGGCATGCCGCGGATGGAAATGTTCAGACCGCCGGTCTTGCCGACGCCGTCGCCCACATCGACGCCCTCCACGTCCGCCAGGGCCTCGGCGAGGCTGGAAAAGCGCTTGGTCTGCAGCGCCTCACGGGAAATCACGCTGATCGAGGCCGGGGCATCGACAATCTTGCGCTCGAAGGCCGAGGCGGTGACCACCAGCTGATCGACGTCCACCACATCGCTGGCCTGATCGGCGGCGCTGGGGGTCTGAGCGCTGGCCGCAGCAGCGGCGCCCAAGGTCAGACCCAGGGCGGTGGCGAAGAGACGACGGCGCGCGGCGCGCTGGAAACCGGACATGGAAGAAACCCCGAACTTGAGATTGGGTCGCAGTAACAAGGCCGAGAACGCCCCGCAACACAATTGCGACTAATTCTTATTCGGAGATTCGCGTTCTTTTTCGGTCTTCCGGAACTCCCGGCCCCGGCGGGCATTCTTCCTGCGCCGGTCAGGTCGTGATCCCCCCCACCGACCTGGCTGCAGCACCTTAAAGCCCCGGGCCCCTCAAGGTCCGGGGCTTTTCATTCGGCCCCCGCCTCATGGCGATTGAGGCCCGCAGCCAGGACCCCTATGGTTCGATGATGGATCGACGCTCCTTCCTCGTACTCGTCGTGGCCGGCTGCGCCGACCCGGCGACGGGCCTGACGCCGCAGCTGGCCCTGGGTCCGGCTGCGCCGACCCCTCACAACCCCGAGCCGGTGATCCCCCTGGCGCCCTCGGGAAGCCCGACCTTCGACGCCTGGCTGCGGAGCTTCTACATCAAGGCCGTCCGGGCAGGCCTGCCGTCGGACCTGCTCGATCGGGAGCTGGCCGGCCTTACCCCCAATGACCGCATCTCGGCGCTGGATTCTCGCCAGCCTGAGTTTTCCCGCCCGGTCAGCGACTACATCCGTGGCGTGGTCACCGATGATCGCATCGCCATCGGCCGCCGGCGTCGGGACGCCCTGCCCGCGCTCAGCCAGATCGAGGCCCGGCACGGGGTTCCGCAGAACATCCTGGTGGCGATCTGGGGCCTGGAATCCGGCTTCGGCGCCATTTTGGGCGACTTCGATGTGATCCGCGCCATGGCGACCCTGGCGGCCGATGGCCGGCGGCGGGAGTTCGCCGAGGACCAGCTGATGGCGGCGCTGAAGATCATCGGCTCGGGGGAATTTCCCCGCTCACGCCTGGTGGGCTCCTGGGCCGGCGCCATGGGCCAGACCCAGTTCATTCCGACCACCTTCCTGGCCACCGCCATCGACGGCGACGGCGACGGCCGCCGCGACCTCTGGAACTCGGCGCCGGACGCTCTGGCGTCCGCCGCCAACCTGCTGGCCAAGGCCGGTTGGCGGCGCGGGGAGAGCTGGCACCGGGAGGTGATCGCGCCCGGGGGCTTCGACTACGCCCTGACCGAAGGGCCGCGGGAGATCCCCGCCTGGTGGGCCGAGCGGGGAATCCGCACCGCCGATGGGCGCCCGTTCTCAGCGGCCGACCAGCAGGCGCCGGCCGAGCTGATCGCCCCGTCGGGGGCCGGGGGGCCGCTGTTCCTGGCCTTCCACAACCATTTCATGATCCGCCGCTACAACAACTCCACCGCCTATGCGCTCGGCGTCGGCCTGCTGGCGCAGCGCCTGGGCGGCGAGGGACAGTTGGTGCGTGACTGGCCGCAGGAAACCCCGCTGGCCCTCACCGACCGTAGCGACGCCCAGCGCGCCCTGGCCGTTCTGGGCTTCGATCCCGGGGCGCCGGACGGCATTGTCGGGACCAACACCCGCAAGGCCCTGCGGGCCTATCAGGCCAGTCGCGGCCTGGTGGCCGACGGCTATCTGTCTCTGGAGATGGTGCGGCGCCTGCGCGCCGAGGCCGCGGGCCAGCCCTGATCCGGCGCTAAGCTCAACGACTTGAGCGCGTTCCCTACTGGCCGGACTCGTCGCGCCGATCCAGCGTGGCCATGGCCGCATCGGCGCGGGTCGCCGGCTGGGGATCGGCGTTGCGCAGCTGCGGATTGCGGAAGGCGTAGTAGAGCAGGCCCACCATAATGGCGGCGTTCAGCGCAAAGGGCGCCCAGGCGATCAGCTGATAGAGCCAGACGAAGAACGGGGCCAGCACCACATTGACGCCGTTCACCGCGGCGATGGCGCCAGCGACCCGCGCCTGTTCGCCCATGTTCACCGCCAGGGACGACCCCGCCGTAAAGCCCGGGCGGGCGAAGCCAAAGCCCAGGCTGGCGATGGCGTAGCCCATGACCACCGCCCAGTAGTTGGGCGAAAGCGCCACGATCACATTGCCCACCGCCGCCACGGCGACCCCCCAGCGCAAGAGCTGGCGCGGGGTCATCTCGAACATGCGGATAATGCCCCACTGGGCCAGCAGGCCGGCCATGGCGCCGAACATCATGGCGATCGCGATGAAGCCCTGAGCGGCGGCCGGCGAGAGGGCCAGCTTGTCGATGATCAGAAAGCCGAGGGTCTGGCCCTGGGCGGTCTGGCAGGCGGCGACCAGGAAGCCATAGATCAGGAAGGGCGTGATGCGAGGGTCCCGCCACATGGGCGTTTCCTTGACCCCGGGATTGGCCTTGCGGACCTCGGCCTCAGCGTCGGTGCGCGCCCGGGTCTCGCCAGCGAAGGGGCTCTCCGGCAGGTAGCGGTAGACCACGATCAGCATGATCGCGGCGATCAGGGCGAAACCGAACAGGGGACCAGAGAGCCCCAGGAACGGCAGGATCAGCAGGGGCGCCAGGAACGGACCGATGACGGTGCCCAGGCCAAAGGCGCCGGCCAGGCTGGACATGGCCTGGGTCCGCTTCTCCGGCGCGGTATGCTCGGCCACATAGGCCTGTGTGGCCGGGTTGGAGGCTGCGCCGAACAGGCCGAACAGCGCCCGGGCGAACAGGAAGAAGACGAAGATCACCATGGGCGTCGCCCAATGGCGGAGACCCGCATTCACCACGAGGCCGCAGCAGACCATCGACACCATGAAACCGGTCAGGCCGACCAGCATCAGGGGCTTGCGCCCGTAGCGGTCCGACGCCCGCGCCCAGAAGGGCGAGGAAAAGGCCCACAGCAGCGCTGACAGCGAGAAGACCGCCGCCACCAGGGGGTCGGGGATGCCGATGGAGCGGCCGATCGCCGGCAGCACCGAGATCAGCCCCGTATTGCCCATCGCCGTCGCCAGGGACACGCCGAAGATGATCGCAAACGACCGCTTCGGCAGCACGACGGGCATGGGGGACGAGACTGACATCTGATCGCTGTTAATCCGGCCGGGCCACGCAGGCAAATTCCGTTTGCCGCTCACCGGCCATTAAACATTAACCCCGATGCTCCGGCAGGATTCGTCGGGGACCGTTCACCACCATGTTTCAGATCATCGGCCTGGTTCTGCTGTTCGCCATGGTGTTCGGCAGCTACATCCTCGCGGGCGGGAAAATGGGGATCATCCTGTATTCCCTGCCTTATGAGCTGATGGCGATCCTCGGCGCTGCAGTCGCCGCCTTCCTGATCGCCAACTCCATGGGGGTGATCAAGGCGGTGATGGGGGGCTTCGCCAAGGCCTTTGCAGGTCCGAAGTGGAAGGCGTCCGACTATCGCGACCTCTTGTCCCTGCTTTTCCTGCTGACCAAGACCATGAAGTCCAAGGGCGTCATCGCCCTGGAAAGTCACATTGAAAACCCGAGTGAGAGCACGATCTTCTCCCGCTACCCGAAGATCACCAAGGACCACTTCGCCGTGGACTTCATCTGCGACACCTTGCGGATGATGACTATGAACCTGGAGGACCCCCACCAGGTCGAGGACGCCATGGAGAAGCAGCTCGAAAAGCACCACCATGAGGCGCTCGCCCCGGCCGGCGCCCTGCAAACCATGGCCGATGGCTTGCCGGCCCTGGGGATCGTGGCCGCCGTGCTTGGGGTCATCAAGACGATGGGCTCGATCACCGAGCCGCCGGAGGTTCTGGGCGGGATGATCGGCGGCGCCCTGGTGGCACTTTCCTGGGCGTGTTCCTCGCCTATGGCATGGTGGGACCGATTGCGTCACGCCTCACCGCGGTCGTCGAGGAGGAGGGCTCCTTCTACAGGATCATTCAGGCGGTGCTCGTCGCCCACCTGCACGGCAACGCCGCCCAGATCTCGGTGGAAATCGGCCGCGGAAATGTGCCGTCCGCCGCCCAGCCGAGCTTCCTGGAGCTGGAAGAAGCCCTCTCGGCCATCCCCGCCGAGGCCTGATACCGGGGCCTGGCCCCTGAAAAACCAAGGCCCGCAGCCTGTGGGTAAAAAAGTGATCACGGCGGCGTGATTTGGCGCTTGCTCCCGAGGCGAACACCGGCATATTCCTGCACTGCGCAGCGATGCTGAAGCTTTTAGCCCCCGGGCCGATTGCGGCAGCCGCGCCAGGCGCAATCAACTCCATTCCAGGGGACCAGGGACATGACCTCCGAAATTCTTCGCAAGCTGCTCGTTGCCGGCGCCGCCGTCGCCGCTCTCTCCGTCGCCGCCTGCGGCCAGCCCGCTGAAACCGCCGACGAAGCCGCCGCGGAAGCCACCACCGAAGCCGCGACCGCCGAAGCCGCCGCCGACACGGCCGTTGACGCCGCCGCGACCGCCGACGCCGCTGCCGACGCCGCTGGTGAAGCTGCTGCCGACGCCATGGCCCCGGCCGCTGACGCCGCTGCCGCCCCGGCTGAAGCCCCGGCTCAATAAGCCATTCGCGAACGCCTCGGCGTTTTCGATGAAGGGCCGCCCTCCGGGGCGGCCCTTTTGCTTTGCGCCCTGTTGCCAGGGCCGCACCCGGCGCGCCAATGGTTCTGATGACCCCGCCGCCTGTCCCCTCGCCGACTGAGCCCTCCGCCTCGCCCCTGGTCCTCGACGCCGAGGGCCAGCCACGCTCGCGGCTCTATGGCGACATCTACTTCTCCACGCAGGACGGCCTCGCCGAATCGCGGGCTGTCTTCCTGCAGGGCTGTGGCCTGCCCGACCGCTGGGCGGGGCGGACCCGCTTCACCGTGGGCGAACTGGGATTCGGCACCGGCCTCAACATCCTGGCCCTGCTGGACCTCTGGCGACAGACGCGCCCGCCCGGCGGTCGGCTGCACATTTTCAGCATCGAAGCCCACCCTTTGAGCGCCGAGGCCGCCGCCGCGGTCCTGCGCGCCTGGCCCGAACTGGCCGATCTCACAGACCTGCTGCTCCCCCGATGGCCGGGGCAGGCCAAGGGCTTTCACCGGGTCGATCTGCCGGAGCTGGGGGCCACCCTCGACCTGGCGGTCATGGAGGTCGGGGCCGCCCTGAGCGCCTGGACCGGACAGGCCGACGCCTGGTTCCTCGACGGCTTCTCCCCGGCCCTCAATCCACAGATGTGGCGAGAGGAGGTGTTGGCGCTTGTGGCCGCCCGCACGGCGCCTGGAGGGCGACTGGCCACCTTCACCGTCGCCGGCGCGGTGCGGCGGGGTCTTGAAGGCCAAGGCCTGGTCGTCGCCAAGCGCCCGGGCCACGGCCGCAAGCGCGAACGGCTGGAGGCGTGGCGAGAAGACGCCCCCGTGGCGGCGACGCCCGCCCCACGGGTGGCGATCATCGGCGCCGGGATCGCCGGGGCGGCCATGGCGCGCGCCCTGCGGCTTGGCGGCGCCCAGGTCGAGGTCTTCGATCCTGGGGGGCCAGGACATGGGGCGTCCGGCAACCCGGCGGCCCTGGTCACCCCGCGCTTGGACGCCGGCCTGGGTCCTCTGGCTGGCCTGTTCGCCCAGGCTCTGACCCGGGCGCGGGATCTCTATTCGGAGGTTCCGGGCGCGGTCCTCGAGCGGGGGGTGATGCAACTGGCCCGCCAGCCCAAAGACCCCAGCCGGTTCGCCGCCATCGCGACCTCCGACCTCTTTGATCGCGGTACGCTCCAGCTTGCGGCGCGCGCCGAGGTCCGGCTTTGGACGGGGGAGGCGCAGGTCGATGGACTGGCGCAGCACGGCGCGCTGGTGGTCCGCCCGCAGGCGATTCTGTTGGCCTGGCTCGGAAAAACACGCCAGGAGGCCGCCGTGACGGTCTCGCCCTCCGAGGGGGGCTGGATCCTGGGCGGGGCCGATGACGAGATCCTGTGGCGAGGGGACGCGGTGGTGGTGTGCGCCGGTCCTGTAACCTCGCGTCTGGTCGCGGGCGCCCAGTTGCAGCCCGTGAGGGGCCAGATCTCTATTGCGCCTGGGGTCACGGCGCGGGCGGCGGCCTGGGGCGGCTATGTGGCCCAAGCGCCTGAGGGCCTGGTGTTCGGCGCCACCCATGATCGGGATGACAGCGCGATCGATCTCCGATCATCTGACCACGGAAGAAACCTGGCGACCCTCGCCGAGGCCCTGCCTGGGCTCGCCCGGCAGGCCGGCGGCGCGCGCCTTTCGGGTCGCGCCTCGGTACGCGCCGTGACGCCCGACCGTCTGCCCTTGGCCGGCCTGGCCGCGCCTGGGACGGCGGGGTTCTACCTGCTGTCGGGTCTGGGTTCGCGGGGCTTCTGCCTGGCGCCCCTGTTGGCGGAACATGTGGCGGCCAGGATCCTGGGCGCGCCCTCCCCCTTGCCGGCCGACATCGCCGAACTGATCGACCCTGACCGGTTTCGCAAACGGGCGCTGCGGCGCGGTGGTCGCCCGCCCGATTGAAACCATCTTCCGGCCCTAGGATTGTGGCTTGGCATAAGGCCGGCCCATGAGCCGGACCACAGGAGGCCCTGATGCGCAGCCGAGTCCTCGCCCTCACACTCTCCGCCCTGACCGTGACCGCCTGCGCCCCGACCGCCGCGCCTGGCGATCTGGCGGCGTCTGGCCAGACGGGTCAGGCAAGGGAGTGCTTCTTCACCCGCAATGTCAGCGGCTTCAGCGCGCCGGACGACGAGACCCTGTATCTGCGCGTCGGCGTGCGCGACGTCTACCAGATGCAGATGTTCTCCCCCTGCCCCGACATGGACTGGGCCCAGCGGCTGGCGGTGGTCTCCCGGTCCGGCTCCAGCGTCTGCCGCGGCATGGATGCGACCATCATCTCGCCAGGCCCCCTAGGCGAGCAGCGCTGCATGGTGCGCGCCGTCCGCAAGCTGACGCCCGCTGAGGTCGAAGCCCTGCCCCGGGGCAGCCGGCCGTGAGGGCGCCCCAGACCCTCTGACCAAAGAAAATCGGCGCCGCCCGGGGGCGACGCCGATGAGAGGTGCGAACCCGGCGGACAAGCCGCCGGGCTGCATGTCTGCGCCTTAGAAGCGCTGCTTGACGCCGATCTTGAAGGTCCGGCCGAGCGGGTTCCCGTTGGTGTAGTCGTAGTTGTACATCGACTGCACGAAGGGAGGATCGGTATCCAGGATGTTCTGGATGCCGGCGTTGATGGTGGTGTTCCAGGGCAGTTCGATCTGACCCGTCAGGTCGTGCTGCCAGAAGTCGTCGCTCTTGCCCACATTGATGAAGGTGGCCGAGGCGCGATCGTAACGGCAGGCGGCGCTGGCGCCGCTGGCCGGGCAGGGGGCGCCGATGATCTCGGTGCCTTCACGATACTGGACCTGGTAACGAACGTTCCAGGTTCCGCCATTGACGTTGACGAAGCCGGTCGCCCGCAGACGGGGGTAGGAATAGAATTCCCCGGTCAGCTCGTGGCGGCCGACCCGGTCCTGAGCCCGCTGAATGACCACATTGTCGGCCCCGAACAGGGTGAAGTCGCTGCGGTCATAGGTCAGCAGATAGGTGCCGTCGACACCCATGGAGACGCGGGCGTCAACCATGTCGGTGCCGAAGAAGTCGTCGAAGTCGTACTGCGCCTTGAAGTCGAGGCCCGAGGTCTTGGTCGAGGGACCGTTGACCACGAAGCGGCTGACATTGATCACGTTCGCCGGCGAGCAGGCGCCGTCGAAGATGAAGCGCGCGACGATGGCGGCGTTCGAGCAGTTCAGGGAGTCATAGATGGCCTGGGTGGGTTCCAGAACCAGCTCGTCCTCGAAGTCGAACTTGAAGTAGTCGACGGACGCCTTGAAGGCGCCGGTGTTGAGCAGCACGCCGAAGTTATAGGTCTTGGCGGTTTCCGGTTGCAGGCCCGGATTATTGTTGGTCACCACCGCGCGATAGCTGCCGCCGATGTTGGACACGCCCTTGCTGCTGCCCGGCGAGATCTGGGTCTGGCCAGGGGCGCGGAAGGTGGTGCCCGCCGAACCGCGGAAGGCGAGCCAGTCGGTGGCCTGCCAGCGGGCGGAGATCTTCGGGTTGGTGGTGGAGCCCACCTGGCCGCCGAACTCCTCGTGGCGGATCGCGGCGCTGACTTCGAAGTCGTCGGTGAAGGGCAGACGGACTTCGGCGAACAGGGCCTCGACGTCCCGGTCGACATCATAGTCTTCCTGGGCGCCGAAGAAGACGAACGGACCGACCGGGTCAGAGCAGATCGGCAGACCGTCATCGATGGAGTCGACGCAAGGGGTGGCCCGGACGTCGCCCAGGTTTTCCCAGTCATCCCGCGAACGGCTGTAGCGATACTGGCCGCCGGCCGCCCAGGCGATGTTGCCGCCGCCCAGCTCGATGCCGGTCTCACCGTTGAACACCAGGTCAGCCACCAGGATGTTGTTGGTGCCGACGTTGGTGTAGGTGCCGTAGAGCCACTCCACCAGGGCCGGATTGTTCCGAACCGCCGGATTGGCGCCGCCGCGATAGTAGGGGTTGGCCGCGCCGTTCACCGCGCTGGTGGCGATGCTGTTGGTGAAGGGGTTGAAGTACTGGCAGGGGCCGACGCCGGGGACGCCCGTGGCCGGGTTACAACCGGGACCGCCGAGACCATTGAGCGCATGCTGGATGCGGTTCACCAGCAGGTCGTTGGTCACGATGACGGATTCGGTCTCCATGTAGGTCAGAGCCGCATCCCAGCCGATGCCGTTCTCGAACTCACCCTTGAAGCCGCCGGAGACCCGGAAAGAGCTGTTCTGGATGTCCTGGTAGTCGGCGCCGTCGGGATTGGTCGGGTGACCGGCGTGGGCGATGGCGCGCCAGAAGGCCTTGGCCATCGTCACGCCGCCAGCCATGCCGGCGCACTGGGCGGCGGAGAGCGGGGCCGCGCACTGGGTGCGCAGGTCGATCAGACCCGGATGGGTGGCCGGCACGAAGTACGGAACCTGGCCGTTGAAGCCGGGGACCGCCGTCGAGCCCGAGGTGCCGCCCGCCGTCCGCGGGGTCGGGAACTGGGTGGTGAGGTTGGCCGGCGACAGGCGCTGGTTCGGCACATCGCTGCGCTTCCAGGCCACTTCCCCGTGGAAGGTGATGGTGTCGGTGACGTCGAAGTTCAGCTCGCCGTAGAGCTGGTAGTGATCTTCCTCGTTCACCAGATCGTTGAAGGCCGAGAACTGGAAGCGGCAGACGCTGCCGGTGGCGGTGTTGCTGGTGGGCACCACGCCCGCGGTCAGCTGGCCGCCAAGTTCATTACAGCCGTTGTCCCGGAAGAAGGTCGTGCCGCCAGGCGTGCCGTAATAGCCGGGGTTCGAGGAGCCCGACCAGCCGCCGTAGTAAACGGCGTCCATGGGCGTGCGGGCCCAGTCACGCTCGTTGATGTCCAGGCGCGAGCGGTGGCGGTAGCCGGCGGTCAGCAGGACATTGCCGCGGTCGAACAGGCTGCCCCAGGCGACATCGAGGGTGTAGTCGCCGTCGGAGCCATCCACGAACAGGTAGTCGGCGTCGATTTCGAAGCCGTTCAGGTCCTTGCGGGTGATGAAGTTCACAACGCCGCCGACGGCGTCGGAGCCGTAGGTGGCGGCCGCGCCGTCCTTCAGGATTTCCACCCGGCCGGTCGCGGCCGTGGGGATGAAGCCAAGGTCCTGACCACCGCCCTGGAAGGCGGCCTGGGTGGAGTCGGCCAGACGACGGCCGTTCATCAGGACCAGGGTCCGCGAGGCGCCGAGGCCGCGCAGGTTGATGGTCGCGGTGCCCGCGCCGCCGTTATAGCGGTTGCTTTCGCCGAGCGCGGATTGCGAGGCGCTGATGGTCTTGACCAGCTGGACGATGCTGGGCGAGCCCTGGCGCTCCAGTTCCGCCGCGCCGAGGACGTCCACCGGCAGGGCGGCGTCTTCCGGCGTGCCGGCGATGAATGAGCCGGTGACGACGACTTCCTCGACCACCGTCGGCTGAGCCTGGGCCGCGGCCGAACCGGCGGCTCCCATGGCCAGGGCGACAGCCATGACCGAGCCGCCGCAGAAATAGGTACGTTTCAACATTGGTTTCCTTCCCCCTCTTGGCGCCGATCCCCTTATGGCGTGGGGATTTTGACCCGTGAGCAAAAACGATCATCCGGCACCTTTTGCAAAAGCGCCAGAATTTTTTCAACGGGGAGACATATCCAGACTATTTGACCGTCATGCAAGTTTCTGTAGCGAAACCCTTACGGCTTAAGGGGTTGCGAGCGTACCCCGCCTTCTACAACCTTTGATGTAACCCCTTCCGACGTTACATTCGGGGGGCCCAGCGCGCCCGGCTTCCCTAAGGGCGCCCATTGAAGCGGGGCGTAACGCAGGCGATAGCGCCCCCTTTTTGACAATACCGTATTTTCTATAGCGACTCGGCGGGGGCTGGCGTCGCGCCAGGCCACGCCGCGCTTCACCGCCACGAATCAGGCCAAGACGCGCGCGTCACCGCCGACCGGCGACCCACTCCTCGGCCAGCACGGCGTAGAGATAGGTGTCCCGCCAGGCCCCGCGAAGCCGCCGATCCTGCCGAAAGCAGCCCTCCCGGCGCATGCCCAGCTTTTCCATCACCCGGTAGGAACCGGTGTTTCGGACGTCGCAGGTGGCGGCGATGCGGTGCAGGCCGAGCCGGAAGCCCAAGTCGATCATGGCCGCGGCCGCTTCGCTGACGATCCCCTGCCCCCAGAGATCGCGGCGCAGGACGTAGCCCATCTCGACGGCGGTGTTCGGAATGTCCCGCAAATGCAGGGCGATGGAGCCGACGACACGGGCCTCGGCCTTCAGTTCGATGGCCAGGGACAGGTCGAGACGGGGCCAGGTCGCCTGTTGCTCCAGAACCCGGGCCATGAAGGCGGCGGTGTCCTCGGGACTGTTGGGTCCCCAGGGCATGTACCGGGTCACCTCGGGATCGGACCCATAGGCGTGCACAGCCTCCGTGTCCTCCAGCCGGAAGTCCCGCAGGATCAGGCGTTCGGTCTCCAGGCTGTCAGGGCGTTCGGGCTGAGGCGCCAGATCGGCGGCGGGGGTGGTCACGTCTCTTCTCCAGGGGCTTGGGCCGCAGGGATCCGAGGACGAACGACCCCGGCCTTGCGGCGGGGGTCGGGGATCGATCTTGCGCTAGGCGCGCAGGCGAACGTCCGTACGACCCCGGGAGGGACGATAGGAACAATTGCCGCGGTGCGAAGCGAGGATCATGGCGCGCAGGCTAGCAGGGCCGCAGCCATCAGGCCAGCGCGCCAAGGGCGGCCGGCGGATGTAGGTAAGAAAGGGATGGTGGACGCGACAGGGATTGAACCTGTGACCCCCTCGATGTCAACGAGGTGCTCTCCCGCTGAGCTACGCGTCCATAAGGGCGGCCCCTTTTGGGGACGGGAAGGGCGGCGGTATAACGGGCGGCCCGCCCCTGTGCAAGGGCTGAAAGGCGCCCGCAGGGCCGACGCCTCAGGCGGCCATCATCCGCTCCACCTCGGCGACGATCTCGCGCAGGTGGATGGGCTTGGACAGGACCTTGGCCCCAGCCGGGGCGGCATCCCCGGCGGCCAGCGCCACGGCGGCGAAGCCGGTGATGAACATGATCCGCAGGGACGGATTGCGGGCGGCGGCCAGGCGGGCCACCTCGATCCCGTCCATGCCAGGCATGACGATGTCGGTCAGCAGCAGGTCCCAGTCCTGATCCAGAACCGAGGCCGCCTCCTCGCCATCGGCGCAGGCGCGCACCTCGAAGCCGGCGCGCTCCAGGGCGCGGGCCAGGAAGCCGCGCAGGGAGTCGTCGTCCTCGGCGAGAAGAATGCGGGGCATGGGCGATTCCAGGGCGTCGTCTTTCATGGAGCGACCATAGGGACGGCTTTGTAAATCCCCGATGAACCGCCCCACCTTTGACCAGGTCCGTTTGACCCCCGATCCGTTTGACCCCGCGCCCGGCGCATCGTCATATGCGCGCCATGTCCGCGGTCGAGCCCCTTGATGTCGCAGAGCCGGCCGCCCTGGCGCCGGCGGGCTTCGAGGTGCGCCGCACCGCGGAGCCCGGCGCCCCGCCCCGGACCCCCGTGATCTTCGCCTCGCCCCATTCGGGCCGGCTCTATCCGGACGACATGATGTCGGCGGCCAGGCTCGACGCCCAGGCCATCCGCCGCTCCGAAGACGCCTTTGTCGACCAGCTGGTGGACAGCGCGCCGCAGGCCGGAGCGGCCCTGATCACCGCCAACTATGCGCGCGCCTATATAGATGTGAACCGCGACGCCTTCGAACTCGACCCGGCCATGTTCGCCGACGCCCTGCCGGACTTCGCCCGCAGCCGCACCGCCCGGGTGGCCGCAGGCCTGGGCGCCATCGCCAAGGTGGTCTCCGAAGGCCAGGAGATCTATGCGCGCAAGCTGACCTTCGCCGAGGCCCAGAGCCGCATCGAAGGCGCCCACCGGCCCTATCATGAGGCCCTGAGCGGCCTGATCGCCGAGGCCCAGGCCGCCCATGGGGTCGCCATACTGGTGGACTGGCATTCCATGCCCTCCGCCGCCGCCAGGGCGGCCGGCGCCGGCGGCTGCGATATGGTCCTGGGCGACCGTTTCGGCTCGGCCTGCGCCAACGCCCTGACCCGACTGGCCGAGGTGGAGCTGGAGGCCCGCGGCTACCGGGTGGTGCGCAACACGCCCTATGCCGGCGGCTACACCACCGAGCACTATGGTCGCCCGGCCCGCAAGGTCCACGCCCTGCAGATCGAGCTGAACCGCGGCCTCTATCTAGACGAAAACACCCTGTCGCCGACCGCCGGCTTCGCCCGCCTGAAGGCCGACATCGCCGCCCTGACCGTGGCGCTGACGGCGCACGACTGGTCGGCGCTGCGCTGAGGCCGGCCCGTTCCGCGGCTAAAAAAAAGGCCGCGCTCGAAAGCGCGGCCAGTTCATTAGGGAGGAAACGCCCAGGAAGGGCAGAGACGTCCGGAGACGCCTCACGGTGAAAATCTACGGTGCGGCGCACAAAAGAACAAGGGATAAATTGTCGCAATTGCGAAGGTGAACCCCGATACGTCGGTTTCCCCTGTCTTTTCAACAGCCTGAGGGGTGACCATCACGCAAGATTTCGTATTGCAACGCACAAGTCGCGACCGCCCATCTGAGGGGTTGTCACCAGTTCGCGCTAGCCCTGGGGCGTCTTGTCCCCTAAAAGCCGCCGCTTCCGGAAAAGGTTTCCCATGTCGCTGCGCAACATCGCCATCATCGCCCACGTTGACCACGGTAAGACGACCCTCGTCGACCAGCTTCTCGCCCAGTCGGGCGTGTTCCGAGCCAATGAGGCGACCGTCGAGCGCGCCATGGACTCCAATGACCAGGAGCGCGAGCGCGGGATCACCATCCTGGCCAAGTGCACCAGCGTGCTCTGGAACGGCAAGGCCGGCGAGACGCGGATCAACATCATCGACACCCCTGGCCACGCCGACTTCGGCGGCGAGGTGGAGCGGATCCTCGGCATGGTGGACGGCTGCGTCCTGCTGGTGGACGCCGAAGAGGGCGTCATGCCCCAGACCAAGTTCGTCCTGGGCAAGGCCTTGAAGATGGGCCTGAAGCCCATCCTCTGCCTGAACAAGGTCGACCGGCCGCACGCCGATCCCGACCGCATCCTGAACGACGCCTTCGACCTGTTCGCCGCCATGGGCGCCACCGACGAGCAGCTGGACTTCCCGCACATCTACGCCAGCGGCAAGAACGGCTGGGCGACCCTGGACATGGCCCAGCCCAATGACACGCTGGCCCCCCTGTTCGACATGATCGTCGAGCACGTGCCCGAGCCCAAGGCCGTGGCCCGGGCCGATGCGCCGTTCCAAATCCTGTCGGTGCTGATCGAAAGCGATCCCTTCCTAGGCCGCCTGCTGACCGGGCGCATCGAGTCGGGCAAGGCGACGCCGGGCCTGGCCATCAAGGCCCTGTCGCGGGACGGCAAGGAAATCGAGCGCGGCCGCATCACCAAGGTGCTCGCCTTCCGCGGTCTGAAGCGCCAGCCCATCGACGACGCCGAAGCCGGCGACATCGTCGCCATTGCGGGCCTGTCCAAGGCCACCGTGGCCGACACGCTGTGCGCGCTGGACGTGACCGAGGCCCTGCCGGCCCAGCCCATCGATCCGCCGACCATCTCCATGACCGTCTCGGTCAATGACAGCCCCCTGGCCGGCCGCGAAGGCGACAAGGTCCAGAGCCGCGTCATCGCCGCTCGCCTGCTGAAGGAGGCGGAGTCCAACGTCGCCATCCGGGTGACCGAAACCGCCGAAAAGGACGCCTATGAGGTCGCCGGCCGCGGCGAACTGCAGCTCGGCGTGCTGATCGAAGGCATGCGCCGCGAAGGCTTCGAACTGTCCATCAGCCGTCCCCGCGTGGTCTTTCAGAACGATCCGGAAACCGGCGAGCGTCTGGAGCCCATCGAAGAGGTGATGATCGACGTGGATGACGAGTTCTCCGGGATCGTCATCGAAAAGCTCTCGGCCCGTAAGGCCGAGCTGAAGGACATGGGCCCCTCGGGCGCCGGCAAGACGCGGATCAGCCTGATGGCGCCGTCCCGCTCGCTGATCGGCTATCAGGGCGAGTTCCTCACCGACACCCGCGGCTCGGGCGTGCTGAATCGCGTGTTCAGCCACTATGAGCCCTACAAGGGCGCCATCGACGCGGGCCGTAAGGGCGTGCTGGTGGCCAATTCCGACGGCGAGACCGCCGCCTTCGCCCTGTGGAACCTGGAAGACCGCGGCACCATGTTCGTCGGCGCTGGCGAGAAGACCTATCAGGGCATGATCATCGGCGAGAACGCCCGGGCAGACGACCTGGACGTCAACCCGATGAAGGCCAAGCAGCTGACCAACGTCCGGGCCTCGGGCAAGGATGAGAGCATCCGCCTCACCCCGCCGCGCCGCCTGACCCTCGAACAGGCCATCGCCTATATCGAGGAAGACGAACTGGTCGAGGTGACGCCCAAGAACATCCGCCTGCGCAAGAAGGTCCTGAACCCGAGCTTCCGCAAGAAGCGCGTCAAGGAAGACTAGCGCTCCAGCCCGTCAGGGCTCCAGGATCGTTCCATGCCCGACGCTGTGTTCGCCGCCCTGCCGACCACCATCTTCGAAGAGATGAGCGGCCTGGCGCGGGCGCATGGGGCGATCAATCTCGGCCAGGGCTTTCCCGACGATCCGGGGCCAGAAGTCCTGCGGCGCCGGGCGGCTGAGGCGGTGCTGGACGGCTACAACCAGTATCCGCCCATGGCCGGCCTGCCGGAGCTGCGGGCCGCGGTCGCCGGCCACTATCGCCGGACCCAGGGGCTTGAGTTCGATCCGGCCAGCGAGGTCGTGATCACCTCGGGCGCCACCGAGGCCCTGGCCGCAGCCTTCCTGGCCCTGATCGAACCCGGCGATGAGGTCATCGTCTTCCAGCCCCTCTATGACGCCTATCTGCCGTTGATCCGACGGGCCGGCGGCGTGGCTAAGCTCATCTCGCTGTCCCCGCCCCACTGGCGCTTGACCGCCGCCATGCTGGAGGCGGCGGTCACGCCAAAGACCCGCTTCGTGGTGCTGAACAACCCGGTCAATCCCACGGGCGTGGTGGTCCCCGACGAGGACCTGGCCCAGCTGGCGCGGCTCTGCGTGGCCCACGACCTGATCGCCATCTGCGACGAGGTCTGGGAGCAGGTGGTGTTCGCGCCCGCCGTCCATCGCCCGCTGATGGCCTATCCCGGCATGGCCGGGCGCTGCGTCAAGATCGGCTCGGCGGGCAAGATGTTCGGGCTGACCGGCTGGAAGGTAGGCTTTGTCTGCGCCGCCGCACCTCTGGCCCGTCACCTGGCCAAGGCCCACCAGTTCCTGACCTTCACCACCCCGCCCAATCTGCAGGTCGCCGTGGCCTTCGGTCTGGAAACCCTGGATGACTGGTGGACAGAGATGCCCGCCACCCTGGCCGCCAGCCAGCAACGCCTGGCCGAGGCCCTGACCCGAGAGGGATTTGCGGTCCTGGCCTCTCAGGGGACCTACTTCCTCAATGTGGATCTGGCGGCCTCGGGCGTTGAAATGGGCGACCGCGACTTCGCGCGTCTGGCGGTCGAGCAGGCCGGCGTCGCCACCATCCCCGTCTCTGCCCTCTACGAGACTGATCCCGTGACCACAATCCTGCGACTATGCTTCGCCAAGGCCGACGCCACCCTGCAAGAGGGCTCACATCGGCTGGCCCGCGCCCGCGACCTGGCGCACCGCCGATAATTATACCCGGGTATTATTGACGCGAATTTTTACCCGGGTCATAAAGCGGGCATGTCCCTCACCGCTGTTCCCAACCTCGACTCCGCAGCCGTTTCCTCGGCCCTCCGCGCCGCCTTCGGCAAGGCTGAGACATCCCCGCTGTCGCCGGTGACGGGCGGTCTCTCTGGCGCCCGCCTCTTTCGCCTAGAGGCCGAAGGCTTCCCTTGGCTTCTGCGCATAGATGGCGCGCGCGACGTGTTCCGCGATCCGGTCCGCTGGCATCAGTGCATGCACATCGCCGCGGAGGCCGGGCTGGCCCCGGCTGTGCGGCATGCCGACCCTGACAGCGGCGTCACTATCACAGCCTTTGTGGAGGGCCGCCCCCTCGCCGAGGGCTACGAGGTCCCGAGGGCGACGATGATCTGCGCCGCTGGCGATCTGGTGCGCCGGCTCCATGCGACTCCGCCCTTCCCGCCGCTGGTCGACTACATGGATGGCATGGCCGCCGTCATCGGCGAGCTCCGCACCACAGGTCTCATCGCAGAGGGGGCGCTTGAAACGGAGCTCGCTGGCTATGACGCCCTCGACCGGGCCTATCGTGGCCTGCGCCCGGAACAGGTCTCGAGCCACAACGACCTCAACCCCCGCAACATCCTGCATGATGGGGTGAAGCTCTGGCTGATCGACTGGGAGTCCGCTTTTTTGGCAGATCGCTATGTGGATCTGGCGAGTTTGGCCAATGTCATGGTTCGTGACGTCACCGAGCTTGACCTCCTGACGGCCGCGTATTTCGGGCGCGCGGCCACCGAGGCCGAAGTTGCGCGTCTCTTCCTCGCGCGGCAGGTGAACCACGTCTTCTATGGCGTGATGTTTCTCTCTGGGGCGGCGGCTGAGCGGCCCGGAGCACGGATCGCCCCAGAAGCCGTCGAAGCGGACCTGGCCGATATCCACCAGGCTCTGTCAGAGGGGCGCTTTGAACTCGACGCCTGGGAAGGTCGGCTCGCCTACGGCCTCGCCAGATTGAGGGCGGCGGGAAGCAACCTCGCCAGCCCGCTCTTTGCCGAAGCCGTCAGGCTGGCGCGGTAGGTTGAGCGACACGCTCCATATAGACGTCGAGGTCGTCGCGGCCGGTGACCACGAAGCCCCGCCGGTCATAGAGGCGCTGGGCGTCGCTCTGGCGCAGGACCGTCAGGATCACCCGCGCGCCGACCGCGTCCGCCTCGGCCAGCAGGCCGTCCAGTATGGCGCTGCCCAGGCCCCGCCCCTGCCAGCGGGGGTCGAGATAGAAGTGTTCCAGCTTCAGCACGCCGGGCTCCACCTCGTAGAAGGCGACGCAGCCCGCCGTCTCCCCCTCCACCTCGATGAGTCGGGTGGTCTCCGGTCGGTAGGTGTCGGCGAACCAGGCCCGCGCCCGATCCGGATTGAAGCGGCCGATGCGGTTGAAGCTCTCGGCCATGACCGTCAGGCGCAACTCGGTCAAGGCCGAAAGGTCACCGGCCTTCGCCGGGGCGAATGCGAAGGCCGGGACGCTCATGATCAGCAGGTGGCGCCGCCGTCGACCACGATGGCTTGGCCGGTCATCCAGCCGCCGGCCTTGGAGGCCAGGAAGACCGCTGCGCCGGCTATGTCGTCGGGCTCGCCCAGGCGGCGCAGGGGGTTGTTGGCGCTGGAGCGCTTCTCGGCTTCTGGGGTGTCCCACAGGGCCTTGGCGAAGTCGGTCTTCACCAGGCCCGGCGCGATGCAGTTGACGCGGATATTGTCCGGGCCCAGCTCGACGGCCAGGTTGCGGGCCAGCTGGAAGTCGGCGGCCTTGGAGATGTTGTAGGCGCCGATGCCGGTGGAGCCGCGCAAGCCGCCGATGGACGAGATGATGATCACCGCCCCGTCCTTGCGCTCGCGCATCTGCGGCGCGGCCATCTGGATCAGCCAGTTGTTGGCGATGATGTTGTTGTCGAGAATCTTACGGAAGGCGTCGTCGCCGATCCCCGCCATGGGGCCGAAATAGGGATTGGTGGCGGCGTTGCAGACGACGATATCGATCTTGCCAAAGGCCTTGTTGGTCTCGTCCACCAGACGCTGCAGATCCTCCTTCGACGAGATCGAGGCCGGCACGGCGATGGCGGCGCCCGGGTGCTTCTCATTGATGGCCGCGGCCACCTCGTCGCAGGGCCCGGCCTTGCGCGAGGAGATCACCACCTTGGCGCCATGATCGGCCATGCGCTCGGCGATCGCCTTGCCGATGCCGCGGGAGGATCCGGTGATCACGGCCACCTTGCCGGTGAGATCGAACAGTTCCATGGCGCGTCTTTCCCAGAATGAAATGCTTGTTTGAATGGCCGCCATTTGCGGCGCCCCTCAAGGCGGGGTCAAGCCGCGGCCTGGGGCTTCAGGCGCAGAGGGGGCGGCCGCCCATGTCCAGGTGGAAGTGGTCCAGATGGGCCTCGTTGTAGTCGGGCGACAGGGTGGTCAGGAACACCTTGCAGGCCCCGTCCCGGACCTGCCTCAGGAAGACGCCCTTGGGCCCGGGATCGTCCCAATGGTCCTTGAGCCGCACCACCTGTCCGTCGGCCAGCCGGAAGCCCGAGACGTCCAGGGCGTTGGCGCTGGCGTGCTCGCTGGGGGGACCGGCCTGCTGGTTGTAGATTCGCCGGCAGGAGAAGGAGCCGAAATGCTCCACCGCCACCACCGCCTGGCCCAGGGTTTCGAAGGCGGCGGTCTGCACCACCTGCCGCTCCCAGATGGCCACGGCCAGCGCCTGCTTGCAGGTCATCACCGCATCGGCCGGCGCCAAGGGGGCCATGCCACCGGTGAACTGGATGGCGTCCTTCACCGAACAGAAGCCGTCCTCGGTCTCCGGCGCGATCTGATAGGTCAGCCCGCCCTTGGCCAGCACGGCGCGGCAGGCCGCCACATCCTGGCCGGTGCGGGCGGCCTTGGCCTTGGTGGCTGCCCCGACGGGATCGATGACGCTGAGGGGCTTCCAGGGCAGATGTTCGTCAGGAATGGCCCGCTCGGCCACCAGGACCAGGGCGGCGACCAGCACCCAGAGGACGGCCAGTCCCACCACGCGGGCCACCAGGGTCTGGCGCCGCGCATGGTTTTCCACCTGCGGGTGACGGGGAACGCGATAGCCGGCCATGAACTTTCGGTAGGACGCCTGGGACTGTTCCGGACCTTAACCGCAGCGCCAGGCCGACGCGACCACAAGGTTCGCCCCTTGGACCGCCCCCCGCACCGCCATCTCAACGACAGATGCCAAACCGCCCAAAATCTAGATGCAGGTGATCGGCATGGGCGGCGTTGTAGTCCGGGCTGAGCACAGCGCGGAAATAGTCGCAGGCGCCGGTGCGCAGGGCCCGCATCAGGGTTCCGCGATCGTTCTCATCGTTGAAGTCGCCGATGACGCTGAGCCGCCGGCCATCCTCCAGCACGATAGCCGCCACATCCAGGGCGTTGGCGCTGGCGTGCTCGCTGCGGCGGCCCTCGCTGCGGCCATAGACGTTGCGACAGGAGAAGACCCCATAGTGCTCGACCCGGGCGACCTCGGTCTCCATCACCGCCTTCGCCGCCGGATTCAGCACATGGCGGTCCCAGAAGGCGTAGGAGAGCGCCACCGGACAGGTCATGACCGGGGCCGCAGGCGCCAGCGGCGTCACCCCGCCCCGCAGGCGAAGGGTGTTGGTCAGAGGACAGTCGCCGGTCAGCCGGTCCGGCTCGTCGGTAAAGTCCACCCCGCCGGCGTCCAGAACTTCCCGGCAGAGCAGGGGGTCGCTGGCGGCGCGGTGGAACTTCACCGCTGTGGCCAGGCCCGGGGGATCGTCCAGCCGCAGGGGCTTCCAGGGCAGGTCCTGGGGCGGGGCGAAGGCGTCGATGACAACGGCCAGGACGATCCCCACCAGGGCGGCGTCCAGCAGAAAGGCCCAGAGGCCGCCGAAGGCGAGGGCTTCGGCCGAGGCCGGCTTGAGTTGGGGGAGCCAGGGAGGACGCGTCACGAATTGAGCAACGGCCAGGAATGGCCCAGGTTCAAGGGGCGGTGCAATTCGGCGCCCGCGCCGCCTCAATGTGGCTATGGTCGGACCGGAGCAGACGGGGGAATTCCATGGGACTTCTGAGCAAGGCGGCGCTGGGGGCCGGGGTCGCCCTTGGGGCGCTCATCGCCGTCGTGGCGGTGCGCACCGCCCTCTATGAACCCCCGGTTCCCGCGGTGGCGGCGGATCTGGAGCTGGCCGCGGCCCCGGCCTTCGACCTACAGGCCGCCGCCAGACGCCTCGCCCAGGCCATCACCTTCCAGACGGTCAGCCACCAGGACGCCGCCGACAATCAACTGGCCGAGTGGGACGACCTGCACGCCTGGCTGCAGGCGACCTATCCCCGCGCCCACGCCGCCATGAGCCGCGACGTCGTGGCCAGCCACACCCTGGTCTATACCTGGGCGGGCTCCGACCCAGCCCTGGACCCCATCGTCCTGATGGCCCACCAGGACGTGGTGCCCGCCGACGCCGCTGAGGGTTGGACCCATCCGCCGTTCGAAGGGGTCATCGCCGACGGGGCGGTCTGGGGCCGCGGGGCCGTCGACGACAAGGGCTCGCTGATCGGCCTGTTCGAGGCGGTGGAGACCCTGACAGCGGCCGGCTTCCAGCCCCGCCGGACGGTGATCCTGGTCAGCGGCCATGACGAAGAGGTCGGCGGCGGCGGCGCAGCCGCGGCCAATGACCTGCTGAAATCACGGGGTCTTTCGGCCCAGTTCGTCCTTGATGAGGGCCTGCTGGTGGTCGCCGACAATCCCCTCACCGGCGGCCCGGCCGCCCTGATCGGGGTGGCGGAAAAGGGCTATGCGACCCTCGTAGTCACGGCATCGTCCGAGGGCGGACATTCCTCCGCCCCGCCGCCGCAGACCGGCGTCTCCACCCTGGCCCGCGCCGTCACCCAGATCACCGAGCGCCCCTTCCCCCTGCGCCTTCAGGGACCCGGCGCCGACATGCTGCATGTGCTGGGGGCGGGGTCGGGCCTGCCCATGCGCGCGGCGCTCGCCAACACGTGGGCCACCGAGCCGCTGATCGTGCGCCAGATGGCCGCCACCCCGGCCGGCGCGGCCCTGCTCCACACCACGATTGCGCCGACCATGCTGCAGGGCAGTCCAAAGGAGAATGTCCTGCCGCGGGACGCCCGGGCCTGGATCAACTACCGCATCGCCCCGGGCGACACCTCGCAGGATGTCCTGGAACGGGCCAAGGCCGCTGTCGGCGACCTGCCGGTGACCTTCGCCTGGGCGCGCCCGCCGCAGGAGCCCTCGGCGGTCTCCTCCACCGACTCTGAGGGATGGAAGGTGATTTCCGCCCTGGCCGCCGACGTCACCGGCGCGCCCGTGGCGCCGGGCCTGGTCACCGCCGGCACCGACAGCCGATTCCTCGCCGAGGTGGCGCAGGACACCTATCGCTTCCAGCCGATCACGCTGAGCATGGCCGAGACGGCGATGATCCACGGGGTTGATGAACGCATGACGCTCACCAATCTGGAACGAATGGTGCAGTTCTATGCGCGGCTGATCGCGACAGCGGCGCGCTGACCCCTTGCGGCGGGGCGCTGCAAGTCGCACGTTCCGCCCCACTGATGAATCTAGGAGAGCGTAATGGGTTTCCGTCTCGAAGATGAAGACGACGACGATAAGGGCCGCCTTCCCGACATGCCGATGAGCGCCGGGCCGGTGCAGAACGCCCTGTTCAAGTCGCGCACCGTCCTCATCTTCGGCGAGATCGACATGCGGCTGGCCGAGCGCGTCTCGGCCCAGCTGCTGGCCCTGGCCTCGGACGGCAAGGGCGACATCAAGGTCTTCGTCAATTCCCCCGGCGGCCACGTGGAAAGCGGCGACACCGTCCACGACATGATCCGCTACTGCGGACCGCAGGTGAAGGTGATCGGCACCGGCTGGGTGGCGAGCGCCGGCGCGCACATCTTCCTGGGCGCCACCAAGGAAAACCGCTTCTGCCTACCCAACACCCGCTTCCTGCTGCACCAGCCCATGGGCGGCGTGCGGGGCCAGGCCTCGGACATTCAGATCGAGGCCGAGGAGATCGTGAAGATGCGCGAGCGGGTCAACCGCATCATCGCCCGCGAGACCGGCCAGCCCTATGACAAGGTGGTCACCGACACCGAGCGGAACTTCTGGATGAACGCCGAGAAGGCCGTCGAGTACGGGCTGGTCTCGAAGGTCATCGAGAACGCGACGGCGGTCTGAGATGGGCCCCTGGTGGAAGGGGGCGGTGGTCTACCACATCTACGTCCGCAGCTTCTTCGACAGCGACGGCGACGGCCATGGCGACCTTGCGGGCGTCATGGCCAAGCTGGACTATCTGAAGAGCCTCGGGGTCGATGCGATCTGGCTCTCTCCCATCCACCCCTCGCCCAATCGCGACTGGGGTTACGACGTCTCAGACTATGACGACGTTCACCCCGACTATGGCTCGGTCGCCGACTTCCAGGCCCTGACGGAGGCCGCCCACGCCCGCGGCCTGAAGGTGCTGCTGGACGAGGTGCTGTCGCACACCTCCGACGAGCACCCCTGGTTCGCCGCCAGCCGCGACGAGGGGGCTGGCGGCGACAAGGCCGACTGGTATGTCTGGGCTGATCCGGCCGAAGACGGGACAGCGCCCAACAACTGGCTGAGTGTTTTTGGCGGCCCAGCCTGGGCCTACCAGCCGGCGCGGCGCCAGCACTATCACCACAAGTTCCTACGCCAGCAGCCCAAGCTGAACTGGCGCCAGCCCCAGGCCAAGGACGCCGCCCTGAAGGTGCTCGACACCTGGCTCGCGCGTGGGGCTGACGGCTTCCGGCTGGATGTGGCCAACGCCTTTCTCCACGACGACGCCCTGACCGACAATCCGGCCGTCCCGCCGGCCGAGCGCACCAAGGCCGACTGGGGCCACGCCAGCGACATGCAGCGGCACCTGTTCGACTCCAACCTGCCCGAGAACATCCCCCTGCTGGACGAGGTCCGCCGCCGGGTGGAAGCCCACGGTCCCGACCGTTTCGTCTTCGGCGAGTTTTCGGAGGAAGAGGAGCGCTGCGGCGCCTATTGCGCCCCCGATGAGGGGCTGCATTCGGCCTATACCTTCGTCCTGCTGAAGGCGCGGCGGATGGCCGCCCAGGTGTTCAAGGACCACTACCAGACCCTGGGCGCCCATCCGGGCCACTGGCCGACCATCTCGTTCTGCAACCACGACGTCGCCCGCACCGCGACCCGGTTTGGCGGGCCAGACGCCGGAGCGCCGGTGGCCAAGCTGATGCTGGCCCTGCTGATGGCCCTGCGCGGCACCATACTGCTCTATCAGGGCGAGGAGTTGGGGCTGCCTGAGGCCGAACTCTCTCGCGGCGAGCTGCGCGATCCGGTGGGGGATCTCTACTGGCCCATCGCCAAGGGCCGCGACGGCGCGCGCACCCCCATGCCCTGGCAGTCTGAAGCCGCCCATCTGGGCTTCTCCAACGGGTCGGCCTGGTTGCCGGCCGCCGAGACCCACCGCCCGCTGGCGGTGGACCGGCAGGAGCTGGATCCCAAGTCCACCCTGGCCTTCGCCCGCCAGATGATCACCCTGCGCAAGGCCTCCCGGGCCCTGACCCACGGGGAGATCGAATTCCTGGAGACGCCCGAGCCCATCCTGGCCTTCCTGCGCCGCCATGAGGGACAGACCGTGGCCTGCGTCTTCAACATGAGCGGCCGCACCGCCCGGGCCGAACACCCGAGCCTGACGGGTGGCGAGATGCTGCCGGTCGCTTCAGGGATCTGCGAGGCGCTCCCGGGCGGGCTGGCCCTGGGTCCCTATGCCTGCCGGTTCCTCAAACATCCCTCATGACAGGTGCGGGGCGCTCAAAGCCCCGCTAGAAGACGCCATGGCCGAAGGCGACAGCAAAACCTCCCCCGCGAAAGGGCCCCGCTTCGGTGAGGGCTTTCTCACCGACATCTGGTACTTCGCCGCCCTGTCGTCGGACTTGAAGCCCGGCAAGCTGCAGCGCTTCGAGATCCTGGGCGAACCGATCCTGATCGGCCGGGGCCGTAAGGGTGAGGCCTACGCCGTGCGCGACATCTGCCCCCACCGGGCTGCGCCCTTGTCGGCCGGCAAGCTGACCGCCGAGGCCGATGGGCGCGAAAGCGTCGAATGCCCCTATCACGGCTGGCGCTTTGGCCTGGACGGCGCCTGCACCGCCATTCCCTCCCTGGTGGCCGACCAGGCCATGGACGTCAGCAAGATCAAGGTCCGGCGCTTTCCGGTGCGCGAGAGCCAGGGCCTGGTCTTCATCTGGATCAGCGCCGATCCCCGGTTCGACGGGGAGCCAGACATCGATCCGCCGGTGTTCCCGGGCGTCGTGGGCGGCAAGCCCAAGCTGGTCGACCGCATGACCTTCGACGCCCATATCGACCATGCGGTGGTGGGCCTGATGGACCCGGCGCACGGCCCCTATGTGCATCAGCAATGGTGGTGGCGTTCGGCCAAGAGCCAGCACGAGAAGTCCAAGCCCTTCGAGCCCCGGGAGGCTGGCTTCGCCATGGTGCGGCATGAGCCCTCCAAGAACAGCCGAGCCTACGCCATCCTCGGCGGCCAGCCGCTGACGGAGATCACGTTCAGGATCCCAGGCCTGCGCTGGGAGCATGTGACCGTGGGCAAGCGCCAGGTCCTGTCGCTCACCTGCCTGACGCCGCTCAACGCCAGCCAGACACAGATCACCCAGATCGTCTGGTCCGACCATCCGGCCTTCTGGTTCCTGCAGCCGCTGATCGCGGCCGGCGCCCGGGCCTTCCTGCGGCAGGACGGCGACATGGTGAACCTGCAGAACGAGGGCCTGCGCTACGACACGAGCCTGCTGTGGATCGACGACGCCGACCGCCAGGCCAAATGGTACCAGCAGCTCAAGCGCGAATGGGCCCAGAGCCGGCGGGAGGGCCGCGCCTTCGTCAATCCGGTGGAGCCCGCCCGCCTGCGGTGGCGCAGCTAGGGCTCGGCGCCGGCAGCTAAGCGGCCTCGGCCGGCTGCCCGATCAATTGGATGGGGGCGAAGCCCCCCTGGATGCTCCAGTTGATCCGCGCGCCCAGTTGGGCGGCCAGACTCATGGGATCGGCCCGCTCGAATGGCGCCGAGGCCGCCTGGGTATGGGTCAGGGTGAGCTGCAGGATCGGATGGCGCTCATAGAGCCCGGTCTGGGGATCGCGCAAATCGCCGTTCACAACTACCTCGACGGCGTCCAGAGGCAGGAAGCCCAGCATCTCGACGGCGAACCTCAGGGCCACGGCGCAGACATTGGCGCCCTGCATCTGATGACGACGCCCCGTCGGGGCCTTGCGGAACACCGCCCGGCCCTGGGGCAGGCGTTCCGCTTCTTCGGCCGGCATCTCGGCCAGGTCCAGGGCCTCGATCTGGATCTGGAAGCTGCCCTTGGCGGGGGAAGCGAAGCGGAACCGCGAGACAGCGCCATAGACCTCGCCGAGGCGGGTGTGCTCGGCGAGGGATTCGTTGATCGTGCGCATGTCGAGTTCCGCCAGCTTGCAGGCGAAATCGATCTCTACATTGTGGGCCTGGGCGTCCCGCCAGGCGGCGCGATAGGCCTGCTCGTCCTCGCTCGCGGCCTCCGCCACCCGGGCGGCAAGCTGCCGACGTTTTTCCCGGTCCGAACCGAACAGCTGGGCCAGCCAGCCCGGACGATAGGCGTGAAACGCCTGACGGGCCTCGGCTTCCCGTTCATGGGTGCGCACGATGTTGATTCGGGGGCGGGCGGCCACCGTCGCCCAGTCCCGCGGGCGGTAGGGGACGCGGTGGCACTGGATCAGGCTGGCGACCCTGGAGGCCAGCGCCTCGGCCTCGGCGGCGGGGCCGAGACGGCCGTCGACGGTGTCGCCGAACCGCGCCTGCTCCGCCTTGGCTTGCGCCGCACGCTTTGCCTCGCGCTCGATCCGGTCCATGGTGACCTCGATCGACTGATCGGGACGCATATCGTCCATTCCACTCTCCTGCCATCACCCGCTCTCCGGCGGCTTCCGGGCCATAGTCGAATAACTGCGTTATCGAGCCTTTAATGCCCTCATTCCGAAATTCCGGCGTCGAGATCGCTTTCGACGATCTGCCGCCCCAGGGCGACGTCGCCCGCACCATGATCCTGGTCCATGGCTTCGCCTCCAACCGCAAGGAAGGCTGGCGGCGAACTGGCTGGTACGCCGCCCTGGAACGGCGCGGGACCCGTTGCGTGGCGCTCGACCAGCGCGGCCATGGGGAGAGCGAAAAGCTCTATGATCCTGAAGCCTACGGGCGAGAGATCCTGGGTGGCGACGTGGTCGCCCTGATCGATCATCTGGGGCTCGAGCGCGTAGATGTGTTCGGTTATTCCATGGGGGCGAGGACGGCTCTGGCGGCCGCCCTGGCCGCCCCCGACAGGATCGGCCATCTGATCCTGGGGGGCGTCGGCGAACGCCTGCTTGAGCCGCGGGTGGAAGGCGCGCCCACCGACGCCATGAGCCAGGCCATGCTGGCCGAGGATCCTGAGACCATCAGCCATCCGATGCTGCGCAGCTTCCGCCATTTCGCCGATGAGCAGGGGGAGGACCGCCGCGCCCTGGCGGCCTTCGTTCAGGCGAAGAATCCGCCCCTGGACGTGGAAGCCATGGGCCGGCTGGAGGCGCCGGTTCTGGTGGTGGCCGGCCAGCGCGACGACGGGGCCGGCGATCCGGACGGCCTGGCCCGAGCCTTTCCCAACGGGCGCGGAATCACGGTCGTGGGCTGCGACCACTTCTCGGCCATTCCCCACGCCCTGACCAAGGCCGCCACCTTCGACTTCCTGGACGGGATGCTCGATGATCCCTTCGGCGACCGCTTCTAGGGGTCGGCGGGTCGCTTAGCGCCCCAGCGCGTAGGGGCCGCCGCGCTCGATGGCCGCCTTATAGGCCGGCCGCGCGTGCAGACGGTCGAGCCAAGCCTCGGCGTTAGGGTATTTCGGCAGCAGGCCAAAGGCCCGGGCGACCTCGCCCACGAAGCTCATCTGGATGTCGGCTCCGGTCAGGGCCTGGCCCAGCAGGTAGTCCCGGCCGGCCAGGGCCTGGTCGACATAGGACATGTGGTTGTCGATCTCGCTGGCGATCCGGCCGTGCAGCGGTCCGCCGGCCTCGCCCAGGCGCATGACGTACATCTGCAGCATCAGGGGCAGCATGGCCGAGCCCTCGGCATAGTGCAGCCACTGGAGATAGTCCTCATATTCGGGCGCCCCCACCGGGGGCTGCAGCCGGCCGGCCCCATGGTGGCGGATCAGATAGTCGATGATGGCGCCCGACTCGTGGATCGTCGCGTCCCCATCGGTGATCACCGGCGACTTGCCCAGCGGATGGACCGCACGCAGCTCGTCCGGGGCCAGGCGGGTCGTCGCATCGCGGGCATAGGCCTTGATCTCATAGTCCGCCCCCAACTCCTCGAGCAGCCAGAGGATGCGCTGCGAACGGGACTCATTGAGATGGTGAACGGTGATCATGGCGGCTCCCAGGTTTGGCTTACATCGTATAGGGGTCGGGATTGAACGTCGACAGGCCGGGCGGAGCGCGATCCATGACCCCTGAACTACCGACCGATTCCGTAGGCCGCCTGCAGGCCGCCGCAGAGGCCGCCGAGGCCTGCCTCGTCGAGGCCAAGGGGGCGCTCACCGTCCGGTTCTCGCCCGACGGCCGACTCGACCGCCATGCCCTGGACGCCGGCCAGCATGCGGCCCATGGACTGGCCTGGGCGGCCGCCTATGTGGAGACCCTGCGCCAGACCGCCGCCTGGGCCGGCGAGCTCGCCGCCGCGGGCGCCCTGGACGAGGCGAGCCTGCGGCCCGCCCTGCTGCTGGCGCACGAATATCTGAGCCAGCTGGCCGGCGGCCTGCCCATGAGCCAGGGAGAGATGGTCCGCCCCGCAGACCTCGGTTTCGACTCCGCCCGTCTCGCCCCGCTGATCGCCGAGCTGGCCCCCCACGCGACATCTTCAGCCAAGGCCCGCATCGTGGCCCTGTTGGAGGCCGCCCGGGGTCAGCCGTCCCTGGAGGCCAGCGGCCTGGACGAGACCCATCAGGCGATCAGCCAGCAGTTCTGCGACTTCGCCCGGGAAAAGATCACCCCTTACGCCCATGGCTGGCATCTGCGCGACGAGCTCATCCCCCTGCCCCTGATCGAGGAACTGGCCGCCCTGGGCGTGTTCGGTCTCACCCTTCCAGAGGCCCATGGGGGCGCGGGGCTCGGCAAGGTGGCCATGTGTGTGGTCTCCGAGGCCCTGTCGCGGGGCTATATCGGCGTCGGCTCCCTGGGCACGCGTTCGGAGATCGCCGCTGAGCTGATCCTGGCCCACGGGACGGACGATCAGAAGGCGCGGCTGCTGCCGGCCATCGCCTCGGGCGCCGTACTGCCCACAGCGGTCTTCACGGAACCGGAGGCGGGCTCAGACCTGGCGTCCCTGCGCACCCGGGCTGTGCGCCAGGATGGCCAATGGAAGGTGACCGGCGCCAAGACCTGGATCACCCACGCCGCCCGGGCCGACCTGATGACCCTGCTGGTGCGCACCGATCCCGACAGCCGCGACCATCGGGGCCTGTCCATGCTGCTGGCGCGCAAGCCGCGGGGGACCGATGAGGCGCCCTTCCCCGCCGAAGGCATGAGCGGGGGGGAGATCGCCGTCATCGGCTATCGCGGCATGAAGGAATACGAGATCGCCTTCGACGGTTTCGCGGCGCCGGAGGCCGATCTGCTGGGCGGCCGGGAGGGACAAGGCTTCAGCCAACTGATGGCGACCTTCGAGTCGGCCCGGATCCAGACCGCCGCCCGGGCCATCGGCGTGGCCCAGAACGCCCTGGACCTGGCCCTGGACTATGGCCTGTCGCGTCGGCAGTTCGGCCAGTCCCTCACCCACTTCCCTCGGGTTTCCGACAAGCTCGCCATGATGGCCGCCGAGATCCTCGGGGCGAGGCGCCTGGCCTGGTACTCGGCCCGGGCCAAGGATGCGGGGCGGCGCTGCGACCTTGAGGCCGGCATGGCCAAGCTGACGGCGGCCCGCATCGCCTGGGCCTGCGCTGACAACGCCCTGCAGATCCATGGGGGAACCGGCTTTGCAGTGGAACAGCCGGTCAGCCGGCTGCTGGCCGACGCCCGCATCCTGAACATCTTCGAGGGCGCCGGCGAGATTCAGGCTCAGGTCATCGCCCGACGCCTGCTCGAAGGCGCCAACTGACCTGTCTTCGGGGTCAGGCCGCGGCGGCTGTGGGGGCGAAACCCCGGGCGACCAGGGCGATCTGGCGCTCCATGATGGCGCTCATCTGCTCCGGCCCCGCCTGCTCCCAGGCCGCCAGCCGGTAGTTCCAGGCATAGGCCGCCATGAGCGTATCGACGATCAGCGGAAT
Source organism: Phenylobacterium sp. (assembly GCF_030693405.1). GTDB lineage: Bacteria > Pseudomonadota > Alphaproteobacteria > Caulobacterales > Caulobacteraceae > Phenylobacterium. The sequence goes on along the minus strand of NZ_JAUYAW010000009.1, from coordinate 33,983 downwards.
GTCCGCGTCATCGGCCACTTCGCCCCGGTTGCGTCCGTCGGCCACACAGTCGTGGATCATGCCCCGAAGCCGGGGATTGCGCCCGTAGGGCACCGAATCCGACCCCGGACGCCAATTATAGGCCGCCGCGATATGGGCCAGAAACAGCGGCGTGCGCCGGGTCTCAAAGGCATAGTGCAGGGCGAAGATTGAGGACAGCCGATCCACCACCGTGCCCCTCAGGTGCGGGGTGATCCGGTCAAGCTCGGCGTAGAGGTCCTCCAGCCGGTCGAGCATCACCTGGCTGAGCACCTCGGCCTTGGAGGCGAAGCAGGTGAAGACGCTGCCGACCGCCACGCCTGCCCGGGTGGCGATCTCGCGCACCGTCGTCTCTTCGTAGCCGACCGTCTCGAACAGGTCCCGGGCGGCGTCGAGCACGCGTCGGCGCGTCGCCTCCTTTTGCGTCTGGCGTAGGTTCAATGTCCCCCCAAGCGCGCTCTGACGGCGCGTCCTGTTGTGCTTCCCGCCAGCAGGAGACCCGGCAAGCCCGTCCGTAGCAAGCCACTTTCCCTGAGGGGAGACCATCTGTCCTGGCCCTAGCCGCGACGCGCCCCAGCGAGGATCACCCGGATCTGGTCGCGGGAGCGGGCCTGCAAGGCCTCAAGGCTCCAGCCGCCGAAAACCGCCTGCGGGTAGTTGGCCAGATAGTTGTCGAACAGCATCTGGCTGCGGAGCTTGATCTCACACTCCTGGGACAGCTCGCCACGCTCGACCCCGAGGGCCAACTGCTCGGCGAACAGCTCGATAGTGTCCTGCATGGTCGGCAGGGCCCGCAGCGCCTGCCCATCCTCGCAGGACCAGGAGAGGCCCAGCGCGGCCCGGACAAGGGGCATCTGGCCGCGATAGAAGGCGTAGCCGGCGCTGAACGCCTTCAGCAGCGCGTCATCGACGGTGCGACCGCGCACCGCAGCGTCCGACATGGCGACCAGCACCGCGTCGAAATCAGATGTCATGATCTCGCGGAACAGCTCGGACTTGTCGGCGAAGTTGGCGAAGACCGCGCCGGTGGACATGCCTGCCGCCGCGGCGATGTCGCGGATCGTCGCGCCTTCGTAGCCCTGGGTGCTGAACAGCTCCCGGGCCGCGGCCAGCACCTTGGCCCGGGTCTGCTGCTTGGCGAGCGCCCGGCGGGTGGGCATGCGGACGCGGGTTTCGGCGTGACCTTCGACCTCAGCGACGTGCTTCATCGGTATTTCAACTCCAGCTTGCCGCGGCGGGGGAGACCATCGGCGCATGCGCTACGGCGCGCCGCCCGGTCGGGGACGGAGCGCGGAACGCGGGTAGGGGCTCTCGATGCAACTCACCAGGGCGCGGCCGGAGACGGCGCTTTCGGCGAATGCGTTCAACAACCCGTGTCTCAGTTCATGGGCTCGAGGGGATATCCGAAATATGTCGAGCTTGGGGCGCGACCGGTTGTCGCAAGGGAAATGTATGCAGATACGGCATGTTAAGACTGAAATTTGCGCGAAGCCGGCGCGCGAGCCATTGAACCAGACTCAGTGAATTTGATCAACCAGCTTCGCGACTGCGAGGCGAAATCACCTTCGTGCAATTCGCCGACAAAGTCCTACATTTCCATCAAGCTCAAGCATCACGATAACAGGCCATGACACAGATCTTCGCCCTGCTGATCCCCGCGACCCTGCTCGCTGTCACGCTCACCCTGGGGGTGGGCATCTATGCGCTGTTCCGGGGGGGCGATTTCGGTCGGTCCTACTCGAACAAGCTGATGCGCCTGCGCGTGGTGCTGCAAGCCGCCGCCGTCGTGATCCTTGTGACCGCCGTGTGGTGGCGCAACACCTACGGCGGCTGAGCCGGCCATGGTGGTCCTGAACCGAATCTACACCCGGACCGGCGACGCCGGCCTGACCCGCCTGGCCAATGGGGCCGAGGTCTCCAAGACCGATCTGCGGGTCGAGGCCTACGGGTCTGTCGATGAGACCAACGCCTGCCTGGGGTTGGTGCGCCTGCACACGGCCGAGGACACCCTGCTCCACGCCATGCTTGAGCGGATCCAGAATGATCTGTTCGACCTGGGCGCCGATCTGGCCACTCCCCCGACGCCGGGGGAGGACCCTGATCGTGTCCTGCGCGTGACCGAGGGCCAGGTGACGCGCCTGGAGCAGGAGATCGATCAGATCAACGCCGATCTGTCGCCGCTGACCTCCTTCGTGCTGCCTGGCGGGACGCCCGCGGCCGCGGCCCTGCATCAGGCCCGCACGGTCTGCCGCCGGGCTGAACGCACGGCGGTGAGCCTCGCCCAGACCACGCAAGTCGCTGACCCGGCCCTGAAATATCTGAACAGACTCTCGGACCTGCTGTTCGTCGCCGCCCGGCGGGCCAACGCCCAGGGGGCGCTGGACGTCCTCTGGCGGCCCGGGGCGACCCGTGGCTGACGACGCCCTAAGGGGCCGGCGCCGTCTTTTCGGCCTCGGCCTGGGCGGCGGCGGCGGCCGCTTCAGCCGCCTTGCGCTCGGGAATGGTCCGGCCGGTGATGTCGGAGATCAGCACGGGGCGGGCGCAGACCCGGCCATCGGGATCCCACCAGTCGCCCTGCGCCTCGCACCGCTCGGCGGGCCAGACCACATAGGCCTGGTAGGCGAAGATGCCGACCAGGGAGAGGACGAAGACACCCAGGAAAACGAGTTTCAGGCGATCGATGATGCGGCTCATCGGATGGCTCATATTCGGGCTTTTTCTCCCTGGCTAGGGTCGACATTGGCGCAAAATGCCCCATGTCCCTGACTTGCAAACCGCGCGGGAAACGTTATGCCCCGTGCGTCCCATTCTTCCGCAATGCGAATTTGAGGCTTTCATGAAGGTGTTGGTCCCGGTCAAACGGGTGATCGATTACAACGTCAAGCCCCGGGTGAAGTCCGACGAAACCGGCGTGGACCTCGCCAACGTCAAGATGTCCATGAACCCCTTCTGCGAGATCGCCGTCGAAGAGGCGGTCCGGCTGAAGGAAAAGGGCGTGGTCACCGAGGTGGTCGCGGTCTCGATCGGTCCGGCTCAGGCCCAGGAAACCCTGCGTACGGCGCTCGCCATGGGCGCTGATCGCGCCATCCTGGTGCAGACCGACGCCGATCTGGAGCCCCTGGCCGTGGCCAAGGTGCTCAAGGCCGTCATCGACGAAGAGTCCCCGAACCTGGTGGTCATGGGCAAGCAGGCCATCGACGGCGACAACAACGCCACCGGCCAGATGCTCTCGGCCCTGCTCGGCTGGCCCCAGGCCAGCTTCGCCTCCAAGCTGGAAGTGTCCGGCGACAAGGCGACCGTCACCCGTGAAGTGGACGGCGGCCTGCAGACCATCGAGGCGCCGCTGCCGGTGATCATCACCGCCGACCTGCGCCTGAACGAGCCGCGCTATGCGTCTCTGCCGAACATCATGAAGGCCAAGAAGAAGCCCCTCGATACCAAGGACATCGCGTCCTACGGCGTCGACACGGCGCCCCGCCTCAAGGTGGTCAAGGTCGCCGAGCCGCCGAAGCGCGGCGGCGGCATCAAGGTCGAAACCGCGGCCGACCTGGTCGCCAAGCTCAAGAATGAAGCGGGGGTGCTCTAATGGCCGTTCTCGTCATCGCCGACCAAACCGGCGGCGCGCTCAGCGACAACACCCATAAGACCGTCTCGGCCGCCAAGGCCATCGGCGGCGATATCGACATCCTGGTCACAGGCAAGGACTGCAAGTCCGCCGCCGAGGCCGCCGCCAAGATCGAAGGCGTGCGCAAGGTCTTGCTGGCCCAGAGCGACGACCTCGGCCATGGCCTGGCCGAAGCTGTCGAGGCCGCAGTGGTTCCGCTGATGGGGGGCTATGACGCCGTCCTGACCCCGGCCACCTCGCAGGGCAAGAACTTCTCGCCCCGCATCGCGGCCAAGCTCGACGTCTCGCACATCTCCGACATCGTCGAAGTGGTGGACGCCTCGACCTTCGTGCGGCCGATCTATGCCGGCAACGCCCTGGAGACCGTTCAGTCCTCCGAGGCCAAGAAGGTCATCACCGTCCGTCCGACCGCCTTCAAGGCGGCCGGCGAAGGCGGCTCGGCGGCGATCGAGGACATCGGCGCCGGCGACGGCGCGGGCGCCACCAAGTTCGTGACCGAAGAGATCGTGAAGTCGGAACGTCCGGAGCTGACCGGCGCCAAGATCGTGGTCTCCGGCGGCCGCGCCATGGGCTCGGCCGAAGAGTTCCAGAAGGTGATCGAGCCCCTGGCTGACCGTCTGGGCGCCGCCGTCGGCGCCAGCCGCGCCGCGGTGGACGCCGGCTACGCGCCGAACGACTATCAGGTCGGCCAGACCGGCAAGGTGGTCGCGCCGGAGCTCTACATCGCCATCGGCATTTCGGGCGCCATCCAGCACCTGGCCGGCATGAAGGACTCCAAGATCATCGTCGCGATCAACAAGGACGGCGATGCGCCGATCTTCCAGGTCGCCGACTATGGCCTGGTGGCCGACTACAAGGCCGCCGTGCCGGAGCTGATGTCGGCCCTCGGCTGATCGACCGCCCGGCCGGGAGATCACCGGCTTACGACTTGCGAGGCGGCGCCCCCGGGCGCCGCCTCGTTTCGTTTGCAAGTGCGGCTTTGGCGCCACAAGGGGCGCCCCCTTCACATTGCGGCGCAACATAAAGACCTTGGCGGGGCCGCCGTCGCCCATGTTAGAAAGCCGTCACAGACCAGAGGCGGCCTAAAAGGCGGCCCGCAGATTTGGGGCGAATGGACATGGTTGAGATCAGATCGGTGGGCGTGATCGGCGCCGGCCAGATGGGCTCCGGCATCGCGCATGTCTGCGCCCTGGGCGGCTACGACGTGCTGCTGCATGACGTCAGCCCCGAGCGGATCGAGGCGGGCCTGGCCCATATCGACCAGGCCATGGCACGTCAGGTCTCCCGCGGTCTGATCGACGCGGCCGCCAAGGACGCGGCCATGGCCCGCATCAAGCCCGCCGCAGAGCTTCAGGCCGTGGGCGGTTCGGACCTGGCCATCGAGGCCGCCACCGAGAACGAAGAGGTCAAGAAGTCGATCTTCCGGGCCCTGTCGCCCCATCTCGGTCCCGATACGCTGCTGGCCTCCAACACCTCGTCCATCTCCATTACGCGCTTGGCCTCGGCCACAGACCGGCCCGAGCGGTTCATCGGCCTGCACTTCATGAACCCGGTGCCGCGCATGAACCTCGTGGAGATCATCCGCGGGATCGCCACCGGCGCCGAGACCTACGAGACCGCCGTCAACTTCGCCCGGTCTCTGGGCAAGACCACAGCCAATGCCGAGGACTTCCCCGCCTTCATCGTCAATCGCGTCCTGGTCCCGATGATCAATGAGGCGATCTACACCCTGTATGAGGGCGTGGGCACGGTGGAGGCCATCGATACGGCCATGAAGCTCGGCGCCAACCACCCCATGGGGCCGCTGGAACTCGGGGACTTCATCGGCCTGGACACCGTCCTGTCGATCATGAACGTCCTCTATGACGGCCTGGCCGATTCCAAGTACCGTCCGTGCCCGCTGCTGGTGAAATATGTCGAGGCCGGCTGGCTGGGCCGCAAGGCGGGCCGCGGCTTCTACGATTATCGCGGCGAAAACCCCGTCCCCACCCGCTAGGGCGCCGCGTCCTGCGGCCATTTCGCGCCCAGCCTGGGCGCAATCGTTAATCCGTTCGACTTGCGCCCCCGGCGTGACCGATACTGCGAGACGATTCGAACAGGCGGGTTCATGCGAAGGCTGACGCTTGCGCTGCTCTGCGGCGCCTATCTCTGTCTGGCGCTGATCATCGCCCTTTCGCTGTGGCGGAACGGTGGCGGCTGGGGCGCGGGCGTCGCCGCCCTTGTGGGTGGGCTGGGCCTGGCCTTCGCCTTCCACGGCCTGATCGAGCACGCGCTGACCGCCACGGGCCTGCGCGGCGAGATCGCCGCCCTGCGCGACGCCCATCGCATCCTTATCGACCAGGTCGAGAAGGTCGACGCCCGCCTGTCCCAGGTGGTGGAGACCGTCACCGACGACGCCCTGCGCCGCTCCGAGGAACTCTCCACCGAGGTTCACATGCTGGAGGATCTGGTCCAGCGCATGGGCCAGCGGCTGGAGGAGCGGGTGACCGCCCCGCCGGTCCATACCCGGCCCGGACATGACCACCGGCGCGAGGCCGCCCTGCTGGAGACCGTCCGCGGCGCCCTGGCCGACAACCGGGTGGATCTCTATCTGCAGCCGGTCGTGGCCCTGCCCCAGCGCAAGACCATCTTCTACGAGAGCTTCTCGCGCCTGCGCGACGAGAGCGGCCGGGTGCTGATGCCGGCCGAATATATCAGCGTGGCCGAGGCTGAGGGCCTGATGACGGCCATCGACAACCTGCTGCTGTTCCGCTGCGTCCAGATCGTCCGGCGCCTGGCCAAGCAGGACCGCAAGGTCGGCATCTTCTGCAATGTCGCGGCCACCAGCCTGGGCGACGAAAGCTTCTTCCCGCAGTTCCTCGACATGCTGGCGGCCAATCGTGACCTGGCCGGCGCCCTGATCTTCGAACTGGGCCAGAGCGCCTTCGAAGGTCGCGGCTCGGTGGAGGCGCGCAACATGGCCAAACTCGCCGACCTCGGTTTCCGCTTCTCCCTCGACAAGGTCACCGACCTGGACTTCGACCTGCAGGATCTGGCGCGCTCGGACGTGAAGTTCGTGCGGGTCGGCGCCCAGATGCTGCTGGACGAGATGGTCGAGCTGGACGGCCGACTGGTGCTGAAATCCCTGCCCGACCTCGCCGCCGAGGACTTCTGTCAGCTGACCCGCCGCTATGGGGTCGAGGTGATCGTCGAAAAAGTGGAGAGCGAGCGGCAGATCGTCGACCTGCTGGAACTGGAGGTCGGCTACGGCCAGGGTCACCTGTTCGGCGAGCCGCGCCCGATCCGCGAAGCCGTTCTGGCCGAGGCCGATCCCCCCGCCGATTTCCTGCGCCAGGGCCTGCGCCGGCGGGCCGGCGGCCGGGGCTGAAGCTTACCGCCGCACACCTCGATTGACCGCGGAGCCGGCGACCTTTACCGCCGCAGGCCATGAGCACGCCGCAGACGCCCCAGGGCCTTTCCGACCTTATCGACCACTATGACGTCCTGCTGAGCGACGTCTGGGGCGTCATCCACAATGGCCGCGAGAGCTTTCCGGCCGCCTGTGCGGCCCTGGCCCGCTGGCGGGCCGAGCGGGGACCGGTGATCCTGATCTCCAACTCGCCGCGTCCCTCGGCCGATGTGGTGGCCCAGCTGGACGCCCTGGGCGTGCCGCGGGACTCCTGGTCAGCCTTCGTCACCTCCGGCGACGCCACCCGCCTGCTGCTGGCCGAGCGGGCGCCCGGACCCGCCTGGCGCCTGGGCCCCGACCGGGATGCCCCGCTCTATGAGGGCCTCGGCCTGTCCTTCGAGAGCCTTGAGAAGGCGGCCTTCATCGCCTGCACTGGCCCGATCGATGACGAGACCGAGGGTCCCGGCGACTATCAGGACCGGTTCGAAGGCGCCGCGGCCCGCGGGCTGGAGATGGTCTGCGCCAATCCCGACATCGTGGTCCAGCGGGGCGACAGGCTGATATATTGCGGCGGCGCGCTGGCCCAGCTCTACGAGACCCTCGGCGGCAAGGTGGTCATGGCCGGCAAGCCGCATGCGCCGATCTATGAGCTGTGCGTCGCAGAGGCCGAGCGCCTGACGGGCGGTCCGGTCGCGCGCTCGCGGATGCTGTGCATCGGCGACGGGGTGGCCACCGACGTCAAAGGCGCCAACGCCCAGGGTCTGGACGTCCTGTTCATCGCCGCCGGCATCCATGGGGGCGAGACGATCACCCCTGAGGGCCTGGACGCCGCCGCCGTCGAATCCCTGCTGCGCCAGGAAGGCGCCCAGGCGCGCTGGGCCATGGCCGACCTGGCTTGGTAGCCCGAGCGGTCGCCGCGCCTCGGCGTCAGGACGCGCTCTGACCCACCGGCGCCTGCGGCGGCGGGGGGACCGGATCAGCCGGCGTCTGGTCGCAGGCGGCCAGTAGGATCAGGGCCGCGGCGGCGCCGATCAGCGTCTTGCACATTTCCATCGCTCTCCCCATTGGAAGCCTGTCGGGGCCATCTTCGGCGCAGATCGCGGCCCCCGTGCAGCTCAAGCGCCTTCGCATTGGGCAGGGTTGCGTCTATGCAGGGCCAAAAAGGGGAGCGTTTCCTTGCCGGGACTATTCTTCGAGGACCTCAGTCTGGACCAGAGCGCACAGATCGCCCGCACGGTAAGCGCCGCCGATGTGGAGGCCTTCGCCGCCGTCTCCGGCGACGACAACCCCCTGCATCTGGATGAAGCCTATGCGGCGACCACGCCGTTCAAGCGCCGCATCGCCCACGGCATGCTGACCGGCGCCTATATCTCGGCGGTGCTGGGCTCGCGCCTGCCAGGCCCCGGCGCCGTCTATGTCTCCCAGACCCTGCGCTTCCGCAGGCCCGTGGGCCTTGGCGATGAAGTGACCACCACCGTCACGGTGCGCGAATTGGATCCCCGCAAGGGCCACGCCACCTTCGCCACCGTCTGCACCGTCGCGGGCAAGACCGTGGCCGACGGCGAGGCTGTGGTCCTCGTGCCCAAGCGGGACGCCTGACCGATGCGTGTGATCAAGGGATGGAAGGGCCTGATGGCCCGGGACCGTGGCGCGGCCATTGCGCTCGGCAATTTCGACGGGGTCCACCGCGGCCACCAGCAGGTCATCGCGCTGGCCGCCAAGGCCGCTCACGAGATCGGCGCGCCCCTGGGGGTCATCAGCTTCGATCCGCACCCGCGGCAGATCTTTGCGCCCAATGCGCCAGCATTCCGACTGATGCGGCCCGGCCAGCAGGCCCGCGCCCTTGAGGCCCTGGGGGTGGACCTGTTCTACGTCTTGCCGTTCGACCAGGAGATGGCCAGCCTGACCGATCGCGACTTCGCCCAGCAGGTCCTGCATGAGGGTCTGGGGGTGCGGCACGTGGCGGTGGGCTTCGACATCTCCTTCGGCAAGGGCCGCACAGGGAGCCCCGCGACCATGAAAGACTATGGGCAGGACTTCGGCTTCGGCGTCTCGGTCGCCGCCGCCGTGGCCGATGACAGCGGCGAGAAATACTCCTCCACCGGCGTACGGGACGCCCTGCGGGACGGCCAGCCCGAGGCCGCCGCCGCCATCCTGGGCCGGCCCTTCGCCATCGAAGGCGTCGTCCAGCGCGGCCGGCAGTTGGGCCGCGAACTGGGCTTCCCCACCGCCAATGTGCAGGTGGACGACTATGTCCAGCCGAGGTTCGGCGTCTACGCCACCCGCACCCGCCTGCCCGATGGGCGCGAGGTGCCCGGCGTGGCCAATATCGGGGTCAATCCCACGGTGGGAGAAGTGGCCCCGGTGCTGGAGGTCTGGCTGTTCGACTTCGATGAGGACATCTACGACCAGACCATCGAGACCGATCTGATCACCTTCCTGCGGCCGGAACAGAAGTTCTCAAGCCTCGAGGTCATGGTCGAACAGATCCGGCGCGACGCCGCCCAGGCCCGCCAGATCCTCATCCCCGACTTCTGAGGCGCGCCTAAAGGGCTCGCTCGCTGCGCGACGGTCTGCTAGGACCGCCCCATGACGAGGGGCCGCAAATCCTTGCGAATTACACGCCCGGCGTGACGCCGCCGGAGCCTATGATCCAGCGCGCGCCGGGACCTGTCCGCCCTCCTCCGCCTCCGACTTGGATGAAAAATCCCATGGCCGACGACGCTGAAAAGCGCACCGCTTCCCCCGAAACTGCGGGACGCGACTATCGCGAGACCGTCTTCCTGCCCCAGACCGACTTCCCCATGCGCGCAGGCCTGCCGCAAAAGGAACCCCAGATCCTGGCCAAGTGGGACGAGATCGGCCTGTACCATGCCGCCCGCAAGGCGCGGCAGGCGCAAGGCGCGCCGCTGTTTGTGCTGCACGACGGCCCGCCCTACGCCAATGGCGCCATCCATATCGGCCACGCCCTGCAGAAGACCCTGAAGGACTTCGTGGTCCGTTCGCGCTTCGCCATGGGCTACGACGTGGACTTCGTGCCCGGCTGGGACTGCCACGGCCTGCCCATCGAGTGGAAGATCGAGGAGGAGCTGCGCAGCAAGGGCCGCCGCAAGGACGAGGTCTCCAAGGCCGAGTTCCGTGAGAAGTGCCGCGCCTATGCCGGCCAGTGGATCGACGTCCAGCGGGACGGCTTCAAGCGCCTGGGCGTCCTGGCCGACTGGGAGAACCGCTACGCCACCATGGACTATGGCAGCGAGGCGGCCATCGTCGCGGAGTTCCACAAGTTCGTGGCCTCGAACCAGCTCTATCGCGGCTCAAAGCCCGTGATGTGGAGCCCGGTGGAGCGCACGGCTCTGGCCGACGCCGAGGTGGAGTATCACGACCACGTCTCCCCCACGATCTGGGTGAAGTTCCCGGTGACGCAAGGCTCCGACGCCGCCCGCGGGGCCAGCGTCGTGATCTGGACCACCACGCCGTGGACCATCCCGGCCAACCGAGCGATCGCCTATAACGAGTCCATCGCCTATGGCGCCTATCAGGTGGAGGCCCTGGAAGAGGGGCTGGAGTTTGAGCCCTGGGCAAAGCCGGGCGACAAGCTGATCGTCGCCGACAAGCTGGCCGAGGAGGTCTTCAAGGCCGCCAAGATCGGCAAGTGGCGCAGGATCGAGACCATCGACTGCCAGGGCATGGTCTGCGCCCACCCGCTGGCGGCGCTGGACAGCCATTATGGCTTCTCCGTCCCCCTGCTGGCCGGCGATCATGTGACCGAAGAGGCCGGCACGGGCTTTGTCCACACCGCGCCGGGCCATGGCGCCGACGACTATGTGGTCTGGATGTCCCACGGCCATCGGGAGATCCCCGAGACGGTGGACGCCGACGGCGCCTACTATCCCCATGTGCCCCTGTTCGGCGGGCTGAAGGTCCTGGAGACCGAGGGCAAGAAGGCCGGCAAGTTCGGTGCGGCCAATCCGGCGGTGATCGAAAAACTCATCGAAGCCGGCGGCCTGCTGGCCCGCGGCCGGCTGGAGCATTCCTATCCGCACTCCTGGCGCTCCAAAGCGCCGGTGATCTTCCGCAATACGCCCCAGTGGTTCATCCGCATGGACGAGCCCCTGGACACCCCGCATCACGGGGGCCGGACCCTGCGCGAGACGGCGCTCGAGGCCATCGAGGCCACCGCCTTCTATCCCGAGGCCGGACGCAACCGCATCCGCACCATGGTGGAAAGCCGGCCGGACTGGCTGATCAGCCGTCAGCGGGCCTGGGGCGCGCCGCTGGCCATGTTCGTCGACAAGGAGACGAACCAGCCCCTGCACGACGAAGAGGTCAACGCCCGCATCATCGCGGCCATCGCCGCCGAAGGCGCCGACGCCTGGTTCACCCGTCCGGTCACCGACTTCCTGGGCGCCCATGATCCGGATCGCTACGAGAAGGTCGAGGACATCCTCGATGTCTGGTTCGACTCCGGCTCCACCCACGCCTTCACCCTGGAAGGCCGGGAGGACACCCGCTGGCCCGCCGATCTCTATCTGGAAGGGTCAGACCAGCACCGCGGCTGGTTCCAGTCTTCGCTGCTGGAAAGCTCCGGCACCCGCGGCCGCGCCCCCTACAACGGCGTCCTCACCCATGGCTTCACCATGGATGAGAACGGCGAGAAGATGTCCAAGTCCAAGGGCAACACCGTCGATCCCAACCAGGTGATCAAGGAGTCCGGGGCCGAGATCATCCGCCTTTGGGCGGCCATGGTCGACTATTCCGACGACCAGCGGATCGGCAAGACGATCCTGGCCACCACCGCCGACGCCTATCGCAAGCTGCGCAACACCCTGCGTTATCTGCTGGGGGCGCTCGCCGGCTACGACGCGGGCGAGGCCGTGGCGCTGGAAGACATGCCGCCGCTGGAGCGCTACATCCTGCACCGGCTGCAGGCGCTGGATACCGAGGTCCGCGACGCCTATGCCGGCTACGCCTTCCAGGACGTGATCCGGCCGCTGATCGCCTTCTGTCAGGAGGACCTTTCGGCCCTGTTCTTCGACGTGCGCCGCGACGCGCTCTATTGCGACCAGGCCACGGCGCTCCGCCGCCGGGCCGCCCGCACAGTCATGGATCTGGCCTTCGAGCGCCTGACCGTCTGGCTGGCCCCGCTCATGCCCTTCACGACCGAAGAGGCCTGGACGCTCCGCTTCCCTGAGGCCGGCTCCAACGCCCTGCGGGTCTTCCCGGAGACCCCTTCGGCCTGGGCCTGCCCGGAAGAGGCCGCCCGATGGGCCAAGGTGCAGGCGGTGACCGCCGTGGTCACCGGCGCCCTGGAGGTGGAACGCCGCGAAAAGCGTCTGGGCGCCGCCCTTGAGGCCGCGCCGGTGGTCCATATCAGCGATCCGGCCCTGCTGGCCGCCTTCGAGGGTCTGGATGCGGCTGAGGTGTTCCGCACCAGCCAGGCGACCCTGGTCGCAGGCGAAGGCCCCGCCGGCGCCTTCCGCCTGGCCGACAGCCCCGCCGTGGCCGTGGAGCCCCTGCGGGCGCAGGGCCGCAAATGCGCCCGCTCCTGGCGGATCCTGCTCGAGGTGGGGGATGATCCCCGCTATCCCGACCTGTCCCTGCGCGACGCCGAGGCCGTGGCGGCCTGGGACGCCGCCCATGGCGCAGCCTGAGGCGCCCCGGACATGACCGCCTCGCCCCTGATCAATCGTCACGGCTGGACCGCCTATGGACTGGCGCTGGCGGTCATCGTGCTGGACCAGCTGTCCAAGCACTGGATCCTGTTCGTCTATGACCTTCCTACCCGGGTGAGCGAGCAGGTGGTCGGCCCCTTCTACCTGACCATGGTCTGGAACCAGGGGGTCAGTTTTGGCCTGTTGCGGGCCGACCAGGACCTGGGCCGCTGGCTGCTGGTGGCCTTTTCCGTCCTGGTGGCCATCGCCCTGGCGATCTGGGCGCAGCGGGGCGACCGCACCCTGATGGCCCTGGCGCTCGGCCTGGTGATGGGCGGCGCCGTCGGCAACGCCATCGACCGGGCGCGGTTCGGCGCCGTCGTCGACTTCATCGATGTCTCCAGGCTCTACTTCCCGTGGGTGTTCAATATCGCCGATGCGGCCATCTCTGTGGGGGTGGTCCTGCTACTGCTCGATGGCTTTCGCCGCGACGCCAAGACCTAAGGGCGTTGGCGCCGGGCCTGTGTTTGCGCTAATGCAATGGACTTTCCGGCCGGGGGCGGCCTTTGGGAGCGTTTCGTCATGACCCTCAACCGCGTGATCCTCGCCGGCGCCCTGGTTGCGGCCGTCGGTCTGGCCGGCTGCAGCTCCACCCGCCAGGCCCTTGGCATGACCAAGGTGACCCCTGACGAATTCCGGGTCGTCACCAAGGCCCCGCTGGTGGTGCCCCCTGACTATTCCCTGCGTCCGCCGGCGCCTGGCGAGCCGCAACCCCAGGAGCTGCGCCCCGAAAGCGCGGCCCGGGCGGCCCTGGTGGGCGAGCGCGAAGGCCTCAACCGCAGCCAGGGTGAACAGGCCCTGGTGGCCAAGGCCGGCCTCGCCGGCGCCGACCCGCTGATCCGCTATGTGGTCGACGACGAGTTCGGCGACATCGCCCACAAGGACAAGGGCTTCGCCGACCGGGTGATGTTCTGGCGGGGAAGCGCCGCCCCGGCTCAAGCCGGCGGTCCCGACCTGTCCGGCCCCGTGGACGCCGAGGCTGAGCAGGCCCGGATCAACGCCATCACCGGCGGCGGCAATGTCGTGATCCGCCGCGACGCCGGCAGCCGCATCAAGCTGCCGGGCCTCTAAGCGCAGGCGTCAGTCCTCGGCTGGCGTGCGAATCTCGTAGCCCAGCGCGCCCAGGCGATCGAGCACACCCCCCTGCGCCAGCAGGGGGCGCAGCTGCACCACCGCTATGCTGTGCCCTGGCCGCCTGAGGGCGGCCACGATGGCGGCGGTCTGGTCGGCCTTTAGCCGGGCGTCCAGGTCCGCAGCCCCAGGCGCCGCCGCGATGCACCGCTCATAGCTCCGCTCGCCCCCCAGGGCCTCGCGCACGCGGCCCCAGGCCCAGGCCCGGGCCGCAGCCTCGGCTGAAGCCGGGCCCGCCTCTACAGCCGCCAGGGCTTCCACAACGCAGGCCCGCTGAGCCGCCGCCGGCGTGCGCACCACGGCGGCCAGCAGGGGGGCGGCGTCATAGGTCTTGGCCTCCACACGGATCCCCCGCGACGCCGCCATCCGTCCGATGGTCTTGGCCGGATCGGCCGCCGTCAGCCGGGCGGCGTCTCGATAGTCGCTGACCAGCAGCAGGGCTGCAGCCATGCCGTTGCGCGTCTTGTAGCGGTCGGCCTCTTGCCCGGCACGGGTGCGGGCGGCGACGAAGCGCGCCTTCAAGGCGCCCTCCAGGGTCTCCTCAAAAGGGGCGGAGGACCGCAGGCGCACCAGGCTGACCACCGCGCCCGGCGCCGTCAGCAGGTTCACGCTGGCGTTGTTGAACGGCAGGATGACCAGATTGGCCCCCTCCAGACGCCGCTCCAGCACGCTCGGGTCCCAACCGGAGCCCTTCGGGATCACCGAGGGCACCCCCATCACATAGACGGTGGAGTCCCCGTCCGAGACCCGCCACCAAGCGGGGCCGATCTCGCGCGCGGTGACCACCAGCTCCTCCACCAGGACCGCGTCGGGGTCTTCGAGCAGGCCGGGCGGCGCCTGAGCCACCGCGCCAACGGGGGTGGCCAGAAGCAGCAGTCCGCAGAGGAGCGCAGTCAGGCGCATTATGTCTTTCCTCAAGAGCCGCCCCCGCAGCCTGAATCGTCCTATAACGCCTTTTGGACCCAGGCTCGAACATGCGCATCCATCGCCTTCCCCCCGAAACCGTCAACCGCATCGCCGCCGGCGAGGTGGTCGAGCGGCCGGCCAGCGCCATCAAGGAGTTGGTCGAGAACGCCCTGGACGCCGGGGCGCGACAGATCGAGGTGCAGGTGGACGGCGGCGGCCTGTCCCGCATCCTGGTGGCCGATGACGGCTTTGGCCTTTCGCCGGACGAACTGCTGCTGGCGGTCGAGCGCCACGCCACCTCCAAGCTCCTGCCCGACGACGCCGGCGACTATGACCTGCTGCGTATCGCCACCCTGGGCTTCCGGGGCGAGGCCCTGCCGTCCATCGGCTCGGTGGCCAGGCTCTCCATCACCAGCCGCGCGCGCGGCGCCTCTGACGCCCACGCCCTGCGGGTCGACGGCGGGGCGATGGGCCAGGTGTCGCCGGCCGCCTTCCCCGGCCCCCACGGGGCGCGGGTGGAGGTGCGCGACCTGTTCTACGCCACACCGGCCCGTCTGAAGTTCATGAAGTCCGAGCGGGCCGAGGCCATGGCCATCGCCGAGGAGATCAAGCGCCAGGCCATGGCCCATGAAGCCGTCAGCTTCAGCCTGGAGATCGACGGGCGAAAGGTTCTGCGCCTGCCCGCCGAGCCGGAGGGCGATGTGGGCCGGCTGGCCCGCCTCTCGGCCATCATGGGGCGGGAGTTTTCCGACAACGCCCTGCTGATCGATCATGTCCGCGAGGGCGTGCGCCTGTCGGGCTATGCCGGTCTGCCGACCCTGAACCGCGGCAACGCCGCCCACCAGTACCTGTTCGTCAATGGCCGGCCGGTCCGCGACCGCCTGCTGCAGGGCGCCCTGCGCGGCGCCTATGCCGACTTCCTGGCCCGCGACCGCCATCCGCTGACGGCTCTGTTCCTGGAGCTCGATCCAGCCCTGGTGGATGTGAACGTCCATCCGGCCAAGGCCGAGGTGCGCTTCCGCGACCCGGCGCTGGTGCGCGGTCTGATCGTCGGCGGCCTGCGCCACGCCCTGGCCGGCGCCGGACACCGGGCCTCGACCACCGTGGCCGCCGACGCGCTGCAAGGCCTGCGGCCTGGCATGACGCCCGCGCCCGCCTATCGCCCTGGACCCTCGGCCCAGGGCTTTTCCAGCTGGAGCGGCGGCGGCTGGGGTCCGGCCCTCGCCCAGGCGATCCCGGGCCTCAGCGAAACCTCCGCCCGCCACGAGCCGGCCTACCAGCCGCCATCCCCGGGCGCGTCTGGCTTCGCCGAGGGCCACCTGGCCCCCGCCCCGGCGCCGGACATGGTGGACTATCCCCTGGGCGCGGCCCGGGCCCAGGTGCACGAGACCTATATTGTCGCCCAGACCCGCGACGGCGTGGTCATCGTCGACCAGCACGCGGCCCATGAGCGGCTGGTCTATGAAAAGATGAAGGCTGAGATGGCGGTCGGCGCCGTCGCCCGTCAGGCCCTGCTGATCCCCGAGGTGGTCGAGCTGGACCCGGCCGAGGCCGAACGGGTCGTGGCCCGGGCCGAGGAGCTGGCGGCGCTCGGCCTCATCATCGAGCCCTTTGGCGCGGGCGCGGTGCTGGTCCGCGAGACGCCGGCCCTGCTGGGGACGACGGATGCGGCAGGCCTGGTGCGCGATATCGCCGACGACCTGGCCGAGACCGACCAGGCCCTGGCGCTGAAGGAACGTCTGGCGGAGGTCTGCTCCACCATGGCCTGCCACGGCTCAGTCCGGGCCGGCCGACGGCTGACGGCCCAGGAGATGAACGCCCTGCTCCGCCAGATGGAGGCCACCCCCCATTCGGGCCAGTGCAACCATGGCCGCCCCACCTATGTGGAGCTCAAGCTCGCCGACATCGAGCGGTTGTTCGGCCGGCGCTGAGTCTGCTAGCCTCCAGGTCTCTGGAAGAGGGTTTTATGTCTCCCGTTGTGATGAGCCGCCGAGCTTGAGTCATCGGGGCGGACGTGTTGAACGTCCGGCCGGGTTTCAGGCGCGAATCCCGCAGTCTGCGTCGCGTCGGCGCGCGGACGGCATGGCTATGCCTGACCACCGGACGACCTTCCTTGAACATTCCCAAACCGCAGCAAAGGACGCTGCACGCCCTCGCCCAGGGGGCCATTCTTCGCCCTGTCCGCGACGACCGCGGCCATATCATCGACGTCGACTGCATCACCGGAGAGGGCTGGCGCCTGACCGATTGCGACCTGACCGTCTTCAAGGCCCTGCGCCGGCGGGGCTTCATCGCCAGTCGCAATGGCGGGCCCTACCGGATCACCCGGGAGGGCCTGGTGAACCTGCGCAGCCGGCAGGACAACCGGACAACCTCACGCCTCTGGTGAGTATTTCAGGAAATGGACGCGCGCGGCGCCGTAGTCGCGGGCGTCCAGCTCCTGGAAGCCTGTGAGCGCAGGCGGCGGCTCGCTCGCCCCCCGCTCCCAGACGATCACCGCGTCTGGCGCCAGCCAGCCCCCCTCCGCCAGGGACGGCAGGCAGGCCTCGCCCAGGCCCTTGCCATAGGGCGGGTCCAGGAAGGCCAGGTCGAAGGCTGGCCCGTCCGCTCCCGGGCGGACCCCCAGCTGGGTGGCGTCGCGGCGGTGGACCCGCGTGCGACCGAACAGGCCCATGGCGTCCACATTTTCCCGGATGGCGCCGCGGGCGTCCTCGTCGGTCTCCACGAACAGACAGAACTTCGCCCCGCGAGACAGGGCCTCGAAGCCCAGCGCCCCTGAACCGGCGAACAGGTCGATGACCCGGAGATCCCGCAGGCCCTCGGACCAGGGGGCGTGCTCGAGGATGTTGAAGATCGCCTGGCGGGCGCGATCAGAAGTGGGGCGCGTGTTCACCCCCTGCGGCGCGACCAGGCTCTTGCCGCGGAACTCTCCCGAAACAATCCGCACAGCCTAGCCCCGGGACTTGGGTCCACGGGGGCCGCCCGGCCCGCGGGAGGGACCGCCAGGGCGCGGACCGCCGCGGGGCGGACCGGCCGGACGCTCACCCTTGCCGCCGGCGTGGGGCTTGCGCTCGGACGACGACTTGCCGCCCGGCTGAGCCTTGCCAGGGGCGGGCCTTGGCCGCGGGGCGTCCGATCCCGCCGCCCGGGGCCGGTCGGAGGACGGGCGCTCGCCCTTGCCGCCCTGGGGACGCGGCGATGAGGCGCGCGGCCGCTCAGACTTGGCCCCGTCCGGTCTGAGTCCCTCGGATCTGGCCGCAGCCGGCTTCGCCCGGTCCGGCCGGCGGCGACCCTCGCCCGCCCGTTCGGGGGCCGGACGCGCGCCCTTGGGGCGGTCGGCTTGAGCCCGTTCGGGACGCGCGTCCCTGGGGCGATCAGCGGCGGGACGTTCAGGGCGTGAGCGGTCGGGGCGGGCGGTCCGGTCAGCCCGTTCGGCGCTGGCCGCGGTCGCCCGGGCGGCCTGGACACGGGCCTTGTTGATCATCACCCGGCCCTCGGCCAGGGCGGCGTCCCGGCCGCTGACCTTGGGCGCAGGCTTGGCCTTGGGGGCGCCCTTGGGCCGCACGGTGATCTTGGCCTTGGCCCAGCCGGGCTTGTAGGCCTTCTTTTCCACCGGCTTAGCCTCGACCCGCTCCACCTCGGCGGCGGCGCGTCGGGCGGCGCCGGCGGCGCGGTTGCGCTTGGGCGGCGAATAGGCCGGCCGGTCGCCCTTGGGCATGTCCTCAGGCGAGATGAAGCCCGCGAACTGCTCACGCAGCACCCGGGGACCGACCTCCTCGATTTCGCCGGCCTCCAGCACACCCAGGGCCAGCGGCCCGTAGGAGAGGCGGATCAGCCGGTTCACCTGCAGCCCCAGGGACTCCAGCACCCGCCGGACCTCCCGGTTCTTGCCTTCGGTCAGGGTCAGGCTGATCCAGACATTGGCGCCCTTGGCGCCTTCCCGGGCCTTGTCGATGCGGGCCTCGATGGGACCGTAGCGGACGCCTTCGACGGTCACCCCATCCTTCAGCCCGTCCAGCTTATCCTGGGTGATGCGGCCGTGCGCCCGGGCGCGATAGCGGCGCTGCAGGCCGGTGGACGGCAGCTCCAGGGCCCGGGCCAGCGCCCCGTCATTGGTGAGCAGCAGCAGGCCTTCGGTGTTCAGGTCCAGCCGGCCGACGGAAATCAGGCGGGGCAGGCCCTCGGGCAGGGTCTCGAACACGGTGGAGCGGCCGGCCGGATCGGAATGGGTGGTCACCAGGCCCGCTGGCTTGTGATAGCGGAACAGGCGGGCCGGCTCGCGGTCGTCCACGACCTCGCCGTCTACGGTGAGGATGTCGTTCGCCTCGACCTTGACCGCGGGCGTGGTCAGGACTTGGCCGTTCAGCGCTACGCGGCCGGCCTCGATCAGGCGCTCGACTTCCCGGCGCGACGCGACGCCGGCGCGGGCCAGGGCTTTGGCCACGCGTTCGCCGCCGCCCTCGGCCCCGTCGGGCGCGGTGGGGTCGTGGGCGTCTGGGGCTTGACCGGAGGGGGGGCGGGGAGTTCGTTGCCGTTCGTGGACCATGATCAACGCACCATGCGCATCGCCCTGCGCGCCGCGCAAGACGCCGCCGCACGCGGGGAAACCCCTGTGGGCGCCTGTGTGGTCGATCCGGCCACCGGCGAGGTGATCGCCGTCGGCGCCAATGGCCCTATCGGGACCCATGATCCCACCGCCCATGCCGAGATCGTCGCCCTGCGCGAGGCCGCCCGCAAGCTGGGCAATTACCGGCTGACCGGCCTGACCCTGGTGGTGACGCTGGAGCCTTGCGCCATGTGCGCCGGCGCCATCAGCCATGCCCGGATCGGCCGCCTGGTGTTCGGCGCCGACGACCCCAAGGGCGGGGCGGTCGTCCATGGCCCGAAATACTTCGAGCAGCCCACCTGCCACTGGCGGCCTGAAGTCACCGGGGGGATCCTGGCGGCGGAAAGCGCCGACCTGCTCCGCAGCTTCTTCCGCGCCCGGCGGGGCAAGCCTGCGCCAGGAGCGCCCGAGACGGCTTAGGCGCCGCCCACCTTGCCAAGGCCCCCTGCCCGGTCGGATGATGGCTCCCATAAGAATTCGAACATTTTAGGGAGACGACCATGGGATTGCTCGACGGAAAAGTGGCCATTGTGACCGGGGCCGGCGGCGGCCTGGGCGAGGCCTACGCCAAGCTGTTCGCCAAGGAAGGCGCCAAGGTGGTGGTCAATGACCTGGGCGGGACCCGCGACGGGTCGGGCGCCGACCGCAGCGCCGCCCAGAAGGTGGTCGACGAGATCAAGGAGGCCGGCGGCGAGGCCGTTGCCAATGGGGACGATGTCTCCACAGTCGAAGGGGGCGAAAACATCCTCAAGACTGCGCTCGACGCTTACGGCAAGATCGACATCCTGGTCTGCAACGCTGGCATCCTGCGCGACAAGACCTTCGCCAACACGTCTGAGGCTGACTGGGACCTGGTGGTCAAGGTCCACCTGAAAGGCACCTATTGCTGCGCCTGGCCGGTGTGGAAATGGATGAAGGACAACAACCATCCCGGCGTGATGGTGCTGACCTCGTCCACCTCGGGCCTCTATGGCAATTTCGGCCAGGCCAATTATGGGGCGGCCAAGGCGGGCATCTATGGCCTGATGCGCGTGCTCTCCATCGAGGGCCGCAAGTACGGCATCCGCGTCATGGGGCTGGCGCCGGGCGCGTTTACCCGCATGACGTCCGACCTGCCCGGCCGCCAGGGCAAGGAGCCCGATCCCATGAGCCTGCCGGAGAACATCGCGCCGGGCGTGCTCTACATGGTCTCGGATCTCGCCGCCGACCATTCCGGCAAGGTGCTGGGCGTCTCCTCCCGCGGGGTGCGCGAGATCAAGATGGTCCAGACCGACGGCTTCAACCCGGGCAAGCCCTACACCGCCCAGGACGTGGCCAAACACGCCGAAGAGGTGTTCTTCCCCGCAGCGGCCGAGCGCACCGCCGCCAGCGCCTAAGGGCGGCGCGGCGAGACCTTGCGTCCTTCGAGGCTCGCTCACGCTCGCACCTCAGGATGAGGGAGGTGGGTTCAGGCTGAAACCTGTCAGTCCGCCCTCACCCTGAGGCGCCCGCAGGGCCTCGAAGGACGAAGGCGGCGGCGGCGCGCGCCCCCACATCCAAGCCGTCATGGTCGGGCTTGACCCGACCATCCATGAACACCGGCTCGCTCCAGTGTGCATGAGCCCTCGGATCAAGTCCGAGGTTGACGGGGGTTGAGGTGGGATCAGTATCCCGCCAACCGCGCATCCAGCTGCGCCCGGACGGCCGGCCACTCCTCGGCCAGGATGGAGAAGACCACCGTGTCGCGGATGCGGCCGGTCCAGACGACGCGATGCTGGCGCAGGATGCCCTCCTGCACGGCGCCCAGCTTCAGGACCGCGGCGCGGGAACGGTGGTTGATGGCGTCGACGTTCAACTGCACCCGGCGGGCCCCGGCCTCGAAGGCGTAGTCCAGCATCAGCCGCTTGGCGGCCGGGTTCACCGCCCCGCCCCGGTGGTCGGGGTGGTAGTAGGTGCCGCCGATCTCGACGGAGGCGTTGACGCTGTCGGGGCCGATATAGCTGGTCATGCCGACGCAGAGGTCACCTACCAGCACGGCGAAGGGAATCCAGCTGCCGTCAGCGGCCTGGGCCGCCATCCGGTCCCAGCCAGCGTCGAAATGCTCCGGCGCCATGGAGTGGGGATAGAGGTCGCGCCACACCGCAAGGTCGGCGGCGCAGGCGGCCTGCAATTCCGCGCGATGGCGTTCGGCCAACGGCTCCAGCCGAACATGCTGGTTGTGCGAATTCCGGGCTTCCAGATGCATTTCACCCCCTGTGACGCAACGACGCGAAGAATCTTTCACCGACCCCCTTGCCTTTGGCCATGGGGGGATTATCTCAGCCTGGCCCTTTTGGGCGTTTCCTCCCTATACCTTTCGAGCCGCGCCCTTCATGGACGCGGCTCTTTTTTTGTCTTCAGCCCCCGGCCAGAAGGCGCAGGCCCTGGATGAGGAAGCCAGCGCCTAGGGCGGTGAAGATCCAGCGACGCCAGCGGCGGAAGTGGTCCTCGGAGATGGCGTCCAGGAACCGTCGTCCCAGGGCGGCCCCGAGCACGGCGGCGACGACTGCGCCAGCCACTAGCGCAAGGCCGAGGCCCTCCCCGTCAGTGTCGATTGCGAACAATGCGCCGCCATAGAAGATCAGCTTCGCCAGATGGGCGAAGACCTGGAAGGCGGCCTTAGTGCCGATCACCTCGTGGCGGTTGAGCGAGCTGCGGACCAGGAAGAGCTCGCTCAAGGGACCTGACACGCCGACGGCGAGCGCCATGACGGTGGCCAGAAAGCCCCCGGCCACGGCGTGGGTGGGCCGCGCGGCGTCCAGGGGGATGAGGCGCGGCGGGACCCAGACCAGGATGGGCAGAAGCCCCATGCCGATGAACACCGCGGCCTTGGAGGGCTGGAAGGCGACGAAGGAGAGCAGCGCCATGCTGGCGACGGCGCCGAGGCCGAACCATCCCACGGTGCGGTAGCGCACGTGCCGGGCGTTGAACCCGGCCCTGGCGAGGTTGGACGCCAGCTGCGCCGCCCCGTGCAGGGCCAGCGCCGCGCTCACCGGCAGGATCAGGGTCAGCACAGCCATCAGCAGTGAGCCGCCGGCCATGCCCAGCAGGCCTGATATGGCCGAAGCGGCGAAGACCGCGGCCAGGACCAGGCCGATGCTCAGCCCGCTCAAGCGCCGGCCGCCAGGAGCTGGGCGGCCTGAATCAGGTAGAGGATGCCGACCGCGGTGACGATCCAGCGGGTCCAGCGCTTGAAGTTGACGTCGCTCATCTTCTCCAGGATCAGGCCGCCGCACCAGGTGCCGGCCATGGACAGCGGAATGGCCAGGGCGAACAGCCAGAGCGGCGGCATGTCGGCGGCGCGTCCGGACCCGCCTGCGAGCAGCAGAGGCGTCCCATAGACGAGGATCTTGGCCAGGTGGGCGAAGACCTGAGTGGCGGCCTTGGTCGCCACGATGGCGTGGCGGGTGAGCTCGGTGCGGACGAAGAAGATGTCCAGCAGGGGGCCGGCGACGCCCGCCATCAGGTTCAGGCCCGTGACCAGGAAGCCCGAAGCAAACGCCTGGGGCGGCCGGGCGGCGTCCAGCTTCAGCCAGCCCTGCGGCAGCCAGGTCAGCCAGGGGACGAGGCCCAGCATCAGGAACAGGAAGGGCTTGGACGGCGTGAAGGCCGCCAGGGACACCAGCACCCCGGCGATCAGGGAGGCCAGCGCATACCAGCCGACAATGTCCCAGCGGACGTGGCGCCTATGCAGGATGGCCCGCCAGCCATTGGCGACCAGCTGCAGAATGCCGTGGGTGACGAAGGCCGCTGAGACCGGCAGGACGAGCGCCAGGGCGCCCATCAGCACCAGGCCGCCAGCCATACCGAAGACGCCCGACAGGGCGGCCGTCGCAAAGGCGGACGCCAGAATGAAGATCGCAATAGGTAGGGTCACGAGGGGTAGCCTCCAGTTGAGCGGCCGGCCCCGAACGGCGGGCACAGGCCGCCGCCGGGAAACGGTCCGCAGCGCGTCGCGCGCGGGACGGAGCTGGCGCTGCAAGCCTCATTGGGCGAGCGCCTTGTAAAAGACGGTGGTGGCCTCGGGCCGACCGTCTGTGGAAAGGGCGAATTGCGGGATGACGCCGACGCGGACCCAATCGCCGCGGGCGTAGAGGCGTTCGGCGTCACCGCCGGTGACGGTGTCGAGCACCAGGAGCGTCAGGCCCATGTCCCGGGCGGCCGCCTCGGCCTCGCGCAGGAGACCTGCGCCCACGCCCTGGCGGCGGGCCCGGGGATGGACCAGCATCTTGGCCACGTCGCCGCGATGGGGCTGGTTCTCTGGGCCGGCCGGGATCACCTGGACCACGCCGCAGAGGCCGGTCTCGTCCTCGCCGACGATGATGGCGCGACCGTCGTCGGCGCCGAGTTGCCCGGCCCACCACTGGCTGGCGCGATCAGGCTCAAGGCCCGCCAGAAACGACACCGAGGCGCCGCCGGCCACGCAGACCGCCAGCAGCTCGCCCAGCGCGTCCGCATGGGCCCGGGCTTCAGCGGCGGTCAGGCGGCGGAATCGGATCGGCAGGCTCATGGCCAACCGCATACACCCGCAGAAGCTTGACCGCCAGAAAGCCGAAAGGCCCCGGCGGTGACGCCGGGGCCTTGGGGTCTAACGTCCAGTTTAGGCCTCGCGAGCCTAGTTCCGGAACACCGCCGCCGTGGACGGATCCTGGGGCATTTCGCGGTATTGGCGCAGCTCGTTGCGGCCGACCACCATGTGGTGGACCTCATCGGGGCCATCGGCCAGGCGCAGGGTGCGGGTGGAGGTGTACATCCGCGCGAGCGGCGTCTTCTGCGAGACGCCGGTGGCGCCGTACATCTGGATCGCCTGGTCGATGATCTGGCAGACCCGCTCAGGGACCATGGCCTTGACCATGTGAATCCAGATGCGGGCTTCCTGGCGGTCCAGCACGTCCATGGCCTTGGCGGCCTTGAGCACCATCAGACGCATGGCCTCGATCTCGATGCGGGCGCGGCTGACGATTTCCACATTGCCGCCCAGCTGGATGATCGGCTTGCCGAAGGCCTCGCGGGTCAGGCCGCGAGTGACCATCAGGTCGAGCGCCTTCTCGGCCTGACCGATGGCGCGCATGCAGTGGTGAATCCGGCCGGGGCCCAGGCGCAGCTGGCTGATCTCGAAGCCGCGGCCTTCGCCCAGCAGCATGTTCGAGGCCGGCACGCGGACGTTGTCGAACACGATGTGCATGTGGCCGTGCGGCGCGTCAGGATCGCCAAACACGTTCATCGGCCCGACCACCTTCACCCCGGGGGTGTCCATGGGGACCAGGATCTGCGACTGGCGCAGGTGGGGCGGGCCCTCGGGGCTGGTCTGCACCATGGTGATCATCACCTTGCAGCGCGGGTCGCCGGCGCCGGAGATGTAGTGCTTCTCGCCGTTGATCACGTACTCGTCGCCTACCAGGGTGGCGCGCATGCGGATGTTCTTGGCGTCGGACGAGGCCATGTCCGGCTCGGTCATGGCGAAGGCCGAGCGGATCTTGCCTTCCAGCAGCGGCTTCAGCCACTTTTCCTTCTGCTCAGGCGTGCCGACGCGCTCGAGGACTTCCATGTTGCCGGTGTCAGGCGCGGCGCAGTTCATGGTTTCCGAGGCCATCGGATTCTTGCCGAGCTCGACGGCGATATAGGCGTAGTCGAGGTTGGACAGGCCCTCGCCGGTCTCGGCGTTGGGCAGGAAGAAGTTCCACAGGCCCTCGGCCTTCGCCTTGTCCTTGGCGGCTTCGAGGACTTCCAGCTGGCCCGGCGCATAGGACCAGATGTCGGTCTTGCCCTCGCCCAGACGATGAAACTCCACCGACATGGGCTGGACCACCTCTTCGATGAACCGCTTCACATGGTTCAACAGGGGCACCGCCTTATCGGAGATGCGAAGGTCGTTCAGCGCGTCCTGCGGGTTCAGCGCGAAGCTGGATTGGGCTTTTTCGGCGGCGATGTTCATCGTGGTCCTCCCGGGGACATGGGCGTTGAAGCGGGGCGCCGGGGGCCGGCCGCAGGGGGCCAGGACGCGCCCGGATCGATCTCTTCCCCACCATTGGCGCAGAATTGCTGAAAATCAAACGCCTGTTCGTCTGGGGGGCCTAAAAGGCGTTCAAACATTTGTTTGAACGGAAGGCGCGGCCCATGGATTTCGAATATTCGGCACGGCAGAAGGCTCTGATCGCCCGGGTCGAGGCCTTCATGGCCGAGCATGTGATCCCGGCGGTCCCGCTCTATGAGGCCCAGCAGGCGCAAGGGGAGCGGTGGAAGGTCCTGCCGGTGATCGAAGAGCTGAAGGCCAAGGCCAGGGCCGCCGGGCTCTGGAACATGTTCATGCCGCCGTCCTCCGGCGTCGCCCATGTGGACGACAGCTTCGTCTTCGAGGGCGAGCAGCTGACAAATCTGGAATACGCCCCCATCGCCGAGATCACGGGACGGGTCGAGTTCGCCTCAGAGGTGTTCAACTGCTCGGCGCCGGACACCGGCAATATGGAAATCCTCAACCGCTATGGGACCCTCGCCCAGAAGGAGCGTTGGCTGCGCCCCCTGATGAACGGCGAGATCCGTTCGGCCTTCCTGATGACCGAGCCCCAGGTGGCCTCCTCGGACGCCACCAATATCGAGACCCGTATCGTCCGCGATGGGGACCATTATGTGATCAACGGCCGCAAGTGGTGGTCCTCTGGCATGGGCGATCCCCGCTGCAAGGTGGCCGTGGTCATGGGCAAGACCGACCTGGAAGCGCCGCGCCACCAGCAGCAGAGCCAGGTCCTGGTGCCCATGGACGCGCCGGGCGTGAAGATCGTGCGGATGCTGCCGGTGTTCGGCTATGACGACGCCCCCCATGGCCATGCCGAAGCGGTGCTGGAGAATGTCCGGGTGCCCGTGCATGAGGCCCTGCTGCTGGGGGAAGGCCGCGGCTTCGAGATCAGCCAGGCGCGCCTGGGGCCGGGGCGGATCCACCATTGCATGCGCACCATCGGGGCGGCCGAGGTCGCCCTCGAGAAGATGTGCCGCAGGCTCAAGAGCCGCACCGCCTTCGGCAAGGCGATCTCCGAGCACTCGGTCTGGGAAGAACGCATCGCCCGGGCCCGCATCGATATCGAGATGACCCGCCTGCTCTGCCTGAAGGCCGCCGACATGATGGACAAGGCCGGCAACAAGGTCGCCCGGCTGGAGATCGCCATGATCAAGGTCCAGGCCCCGACCATGGCGCTCAAGGTCATCGACGACGCCATCCAGGCGCACGGCGGCGCAGGCGTCACCAGCGATTTCGGCCTGGCCAAGGCCTATGCCGGCCAGCGCACCCTGCGGCTGGCCGACGGCCCTGACGAGGTTCACAACCGGACCATCGCGAAGATGGAATTGGCCAAGTATGGCGACCTGCAGGCGAAGCTTGCGGCCGAGCAGGACGCCCAGCGCGTGCCCGTGGGCTCACGCTGAGACCTGGCTCGCACGCGGGAGAAACGACTGGGGGCTCAGGCCACCCAGTCGTGCTTCAGCCGCCGGGCGCCGATGACGAACAGGGCCGAGGCCACCAGATAGAAGGCCAAGCCCGAATAGATGGCGTAGCGCAGGGATTCCTCACCAAACCTCGGGGTCAGGGCGTCGGACACCGCGCCGAAATACCAGGTGCCCAAACCCAGCCCGATCAGGTTGTTGACGAACAGGAAGCAGGCCGAGGCCACCGACCGCTGCGCCACTGGCACCAGATGCTGGACCGCAGTGATCACCGGTCCCAGCCAGGCCAGGTTCAACCCCTGGGGGATGATGAACAGCACGAAGGCCAGGGCCAGGGACTGGGACTGGATGGCCATGAAGAAGCACGGCAACGCGATCAGGAAGGCGGCCGCCGGCACCAGCAGATAGGCGGCCGGGCGCTTGGGACCGAGCCGGTCGCCCAGCCAGCCACCGGCCCAGACGCCGATCACCCCGCCCACCAGGGTGATGATCCCCAGGAAGATGGAACGGTCCACCAGGCTCATGCCCAGGCTGCGCTCGAAGAAGGAGGGCAGCCAGAAGGCCACCCCGTAGCCGCACACCGACGAGGCCGCCGCCCCAAGCGAGATCAGCCAGAAGCTGGGCTTGCGCAGCAGCAGCGCCACCGCGCCGGGGGGTGGGGCGGCCGGGGCCTGTTCGGCGAGCGGCGGAACAGGGGCGGCCGCCGGTTCGTCCTGGGCGCCGCGCCGGGGCTCCTTGACGATCAGGCGGAAGATCGGGGCGAAGGCGATCCCGGCCAGGCCGACGATGATGAAGGCCGCCCGCCAGTCGATGGCATGGGCGATCAGGCCGCCGAACAGGATGCCAAGGGCCGAGCCGATGGGGATGCCGAAGGAATAGGCCGCGAGCGCCCGGGCCCGCTGGGACTTGGGGAAGTAGTCGGCGATCAGGGAATAGGCCGGGGCCACGCCGCCGGCCTCGCCGATCCCCACACCCATCCGGGCGAGGAACAGGGTCCAGAAGCCGGTGGCGAAGCCGCACAGGGCGGTGAACCCACTCCACAGGGCCAGCGCCCCGGTCATGATCCAGGTGCGGCTCCAGCGGTCGGCGAGCCAGGCCACCGGAATGCCCAGGCCCGTATAGAAGAGGGCGAAGGCCAGCCCGCCCATCAGGCCGAGCTGGCTGTCGGTGAGGCCGAGTTCGGCCTTGATCGGCCCGGCCAGGATTCCGAGGATCTGGCGGTCGAGGAAGTTGAACGTATAGGCGACGATCAGCACGCCAAGGACGGTGACCGGATAGCGGCTCGGCCGGATCCCGAAGGGGGGACGGGCGGCGGCGTCGGGGGAGGTGTCCATCAGAGCTCCGCAAAACAGACGAAGGCCCGGCCCCCAAAAGGAGCCGGGCCGCTAAGCTCTACTAGAACTTGGCTTCGAGGGAGAGGGTCACCGTCTGCGGCGGCCCGTAATAGGCGGTGATGGAGTTGGCGAAGAGGCCGCCGGGGAAGTTGTAGCCCCCGATCCGGTAGGCCTCGTCGCCGAGGTTCTTGCCGTGCAGGCCCACCCGGTAGCGCTCGCTTTCCGAAGTCCACACCAGGCTGGCGTCATAGAGCCAGTAGGCGCCCTGATCGAGCCTCGACGGGATCTCGAACATGGAGAAGGACGAGCGGTAGGAGGCCGACGGGATGAAGCTGATCTTGCCCTTGTCGCCCAGGTCGCGCTGGTAGGTCAGGCTGAAGGCGCCGGTCCATTCCGGAGTGTTCTGGAACACCCGGCTGTTGGCGAAGTCCTCCACCCGGCCCGTCAGCGGGTTCAGGGCGCGGTATTCGTCAAACTCCGCCTTGATATAGCCCAGGGCGAAGTTGGCGCTGAGGTCCGGAGTCAGATAGGCGACGCCCTCCACCTCGGCGCCCGACATGTGAGATTCGCCGACATTGAGCACCTGGCTGGCGATGGAGGCGCCCACCGGGGTCTGCAGGGTGACCTGCTGGTCCTGATACTGGGCGTAGAAGACCGCCGTGTTCAGGCTCAGGCGCCGGTCGAAGAAGTAGCCCTTCAGACCCGCCTCGTAGGAGTCCACCGTCTCGGGCGCATAGCCGTCCCGGGAGGTGGGCGTGAGGATGGCGTCGGCGCGCATGTCGAAGCCACCGGACTTGAAGCCCTGGCTATAGGAGGCGTAGCCGGTCAGCTCAGAGCCAAAGTCGTAGCTGACGCTGACCCGGGGGGTGAACTTCTCGTAGCTGTCGGTGCTGGTGAAGTTCGACCGCACCAGGCCCGGCGTGGCCAGGGGATTGCCGAACAGGGGCGAACGGATGCCCGTAAAGTTCTGGCGATAGACCACGCCGGTCTTTTCGTCCCGGGTGTAGCGGCCGCCCACCGACAGGGTCAGCGCCTCGGTCAGGTCGAAGCTCACATCGGCGAAGGCCGACCAGCTTTCGGTGTCCACATGGCCGGCCGTGGCGATGGTCAGCGCCGCCTGGCTCAGCACGGTGTCGAAGGCGCCGGCCGCTGTGGCGTTCAGATAGAACAGACCGCCCACCGCCTGCATCCGGTCGCCCGAATAGAGCAGCTGCAGTTCCTGGGTAAACTGGTGGTCGCTGTAGCGGGCCGGGATGTCCAGGAAGGGGGCCGGCAGGGTGTCGAAATCGATCTCGCCCGCGGTCTCGCCGGCGCGATAGGCCGAGATCGACTTGAAGGTCAGGGAGTCGCTGGCCGACCATTCGCCCAGCAGCGAGACGCCGCGGCTCTCCACCCGGTTCTTGTCGCCGGCGCCGGCCCGGGTGTCATAGACGTTGGGCAGGACCTCGCCGCCAGGGATCGGCTGGTTCAGGGCGTTGAAAGCAGCCACTTCGCGGTGACCGTGGCGGGGATTGGACCGGTCGGTGACGATGTCGCCGGCCAGGCGGAAGAAGAGGTCCGGGGTGGGTGAAAACTCCACCGTGGCCCGGGCCGCGGCCACGTCCTTGTTATAGTGCTCGGCGCCGGTGGTCAGGTTGGTCCCATAACCGTCCCGGTCGAAGCTGGCCCAGGTCAGGCCGACGCCGAGGCTGTCGCTGACCATGCCCTTGGCCGAGCCGATGAAGTCGCGCTGGTTGTAGGAGCCGAGCTGGCCCTTGAACCGCATCTCCGGCTCGCCGTCGATCTTGGCGGTCACATACTTGATCGCCCCGCCGATGGTGTTGCGGCCATAGAGCGTGCCCTGGGGTCCGCGCAGGACCTCCATCCGCTCAATGTCGAAGATGTCCAGTACCGCGCCCTGCGGACGGGCGATGTAGACGTCGTCCACATAGAGCCCGACCCCCGGCTCAAAGCCCCACAGGGGATCCTGCTGGCCGACCCCGCGGATGAAGGAGATCAGGGTGGAGTTTGAGCCCCGGGCCACCTGAACGGTGAGATTGGGGGTCGATTGCTGCAGGGTGGTGATGTCGGCCGCGCCGGTGGCCTCAAGGCGCTCGCCGGTGACGGCGGTGACGGCGACGGGAACGTCCTTGACGGTTTCCTCGCGCCGGCGGGCGGTGACCACCAATTCCTCGACCACGGAGACCCCCTGTGCGGGGGCCTGGGCGGCGGCGGCGCCTGGAATGGCCGCCATCGCCGCGCTCGCCAGGAGCGCAGCCTTCAAGATGGACTTCATTTTATCCTCCCCAACGCGCCGCTTTGTGAGGTGCGACGTCGCA
Source organism: Phenylobacterium sp. (assembly GCF_030693405.1). GTDB lineage: Bacteria > Pseudomonadota > Alphaproteobacteria > Caulobacterales > Caulobacteraceae > Phenylobacterium. The sequence goes on along the minus strand of NZ_JAUYAW010000009.1, from coordinate 3,494 downwards.
TAAACTCACCAGCTGGTGAATTAGCGCGAGTGTGCCTTTAACCGTGGCCATTACGCCAGGGCTCAATTGGGCCGGCCCGCCGATTTTTTGGCGAGTTGGTGAATTTCCGCAACACCCCCGTTCGCAGCGGGTCAGGCGCGGCGTCGGACCACGGTCTCAAGGCCCGCAGCGCAGTAGGCGAACAGGCGCTCGCGCACCGCCTGCAGGTCCGACGAGCGGCACAGGCCATCGGACAGCTGATCGATGCGCCCGGTCTCCGACAGGGCCAGCATCATCGCCCCGGTGAGGAACTGGTAGCACCAGTAGAGGTCGTCGATCTCGGCCTCGGGCAGGGCGGCCTTCAGGGTGTCGATCAGCCTGTGCACCACGGGATCGAAGAAGCGGTGCATGGTCTCGCCGCCCCAGGCCGGGGTGTTGTTCACCAGGGCCACCAGGCGGAAATAGTTCTTCCAGCCCGGATCCTGGGTCATGGAGCGGTCCAACAGCGGGCCTATGAAGGCTTCGATCACCCCTTCGACCTTCAGATCGTGGGGATGAGCCGCCTGATAGGCGGCCATGGCCTCCAGCCGCTCACGGTTGAGGATCTCGGCCCGGCGGGCGAAGACCGCATCGAACAGCTCGCGCTTGGCGCCGAAATAGTAGTGGATCAGGGCGGTGTCGACGCCGGCCTCGGTCGCCACCTGGCGCACGGTGACGCCATAGAAGCCGTGCCGGGAGAACAGCTCCTCGGCGGCGTTCAGTATGGCTTCGCGCAGATCAGGGCCCTGGCCCTTGGGCCTGCGCCCCCGGGCCGGCCCCGCGGTGGCGGTTGATTTCCCCATGATCGGCGCAGTGGAGGACGCCGGCGGCCTGCAGGTCAAGCGCCGGGGTGGAGAGTCCGCGCAAGGCGCCTCAGAAGGTGGCCGGCCGCGTGAGGGCGAACAGGCTGAGCACGCCAGCCAGGGCCATCAGGGCGGGAAGGACTTTGAAGAGCTTGACCATAGGTCACAGATAGGCACGGCCATGGCGCCTATCCAGTTAAGCTTCCGACAGAATTCCTGGCGGCCGCCCCAGTCCGACTTAAGCGTCAATCGCTCCGGCGAAGCTTGACTCCGCAGGCCGTCCTTCCTAATTCCAGGCCGCGTTAGCACTCGGGGTCGGCGGCTGCTAATATGCGCCGACCGCGTGAGCTGGCCTCATCGCAATTCCAATAGTTCCGAATGGAGCAAGACCAAAATGGCGTTTCGTCCTTTGGGAGACCGCGTCCTCGTGCGGCGTGTCGAGGAAGAACAGAAGACCAAGGGCGGGATCATCATTCCCGACACCGTGAAGGAAAAGCCGCAGGAAGGCGAAATCATCGCCGTCGGCCCCGGCGCCCGCGATGAAAGCGGCAAGGTCCAGCCCCTGGACGTCAAGACCGGCGATCGCATCCTGTTCGGCAAGTGGTCGGGCACCGAGATCAAGCTCGAAGGTGAAGACCTGCTGATCATGAAGGAAAGCGACGTCCTGGGCGTCCTCGACTAAGACCCCGGCCCCTCGCCGACCCGGCCCGCCGCAAGGCGGGTGAAGACATACGGCCAAGGCGCGCGATCCGGGATGATCCCGACGCTGCCCTTCGCCTCCAAGGAAAGAAGAAGAAATGGCTGCGAAAGACGTCTATTTCTCCGCTGACGCCCGCGACCGCATGCTCCGCGGCGTCAACACCCTCGCCAACGCCGTGAAGGTGACCCTGGGCCCCAAGGGCCGCAACGTGGTCATCGAAAAGTCCTTCGGCGCCCCGCGCTCGACCAAGGACGGCGTGTCGGTGGCCAAGGAAATCGAACTGGCTGACCGCTTCGAGAACCTCGGCGCCCAGCTGATCCGCGAAGTCGCGTCGAAGACCAACGACAAGGCCGGCGACGGCACGACGACCGCGACCGTTCTGGCCCAGGCCATCGTGGTCGAAGGCCTGAAGTCGGTGGCCGCCGGCATGAACCCGATGGACCTGAAGCGCGGCATCGACAAGGCCGTCGCCAAGGTCATCGAAGAGATCAAGGCGACCTCCAAGAAGGTCTCGGCCAATTCCGAGATCGCCCAGGTCGGCACCATCTCGGCCAATGGCGACACCGAAGTCGGCGAGATGATCGCCCGCGCCATGGACAAGGTCGGCAACGAAGGCGTCATCACCGTCGAAGAAGCCAAGACCGCCGAGACTGAACTCGACGTCGTCGAAGGCATGCAGTTCGATCGCGGCTACCTGTCGCCCTACTTCATCACCAACGCCGACAAGATGGAGGCCGATCTCGAAGAGCCTCTGATCCTGCTCTACGAAAAGAAGCTGTCGACCCTGCAGCCCCTGCTGCCGGTGCTTGAAGCCGTGGTCCAGTCGGGTCGTCCCCTGCTGATCATCGCCGAGGACATCGAAGGCGAGGCCCTGGCCACCCTGGTGGTCAACAAGCTGCGGGGCGGTCTGCGCGTCGCCGCCGTCAAGGCGCCGGGCTTCGGCGATCGCCGCAAGGCCATGCTGGAAGACATCGCCATCCTGACCGGCGGCCAGCTGATCAGCGAAGACCTGGGCATCAAGCTCGAAAACGTCTCCCTCGACATGCTTGGCAAGGCCAAGAAGGTCACCATCACCAAGGACGACACCACCATCGTGGACGGCTCGGGTGAGAAGGAAGGCATTGAAGGCCGCATCAGCCAGATCAAGCGCCAGATCGAAGACACCACCTCGGACTACGACAAGGAAAAGCTGCAGGAACGTCTGGCCAAGCTGGCTGGCGGCGTTGCGGTCATCCGCGTCGGCGGCTCCACCGAGGTCGAGGTGAAGGAACGCAAGGACCGCGTCGACGACGCGCTCAATGCGACCCGCGCCGCGGTTGAAGAAGGCATCGTTCCCGGCGGCGGCGTCGCTCTCCTGAAGGCTTCCAAGATCCTGGACGGCTTCAAGGGCGACAATGACGACCAGGAAGCCGGCGTCGCCATCGTGCGCCGCGCCCTGCAGGCCCCGATCCGCCAGATCGCCGAAAACGCCGGCGTCGAAGGCTCGATCGTCGTCTCCAAGGTCCTGGAAAACAGCTCGGCCACCTTCGGCTTCAACGCCCAGACCGAAGAATATGTCGACATGGTCCAGGCTGGCGTCATCGACCCGGCCAAGGTCGTCCGGACGGCTCTGCAGGACGCGGCTTCGGTCGCCGGCCTGCTGATCACCACCGAAGCGGCCATCGTTGAAGCCCCGAAAAAGGGCGGCGGCGGCGCCGGCGGCGGCATGCCCGACATGGGCGGCATGGGTGGCATGGACTTCTAAGTCCAAGCGAACCCAAGCTTTCTCAAGACGAGAAGGGCGGAGCCTCACGGCTCCGCCCTATTTCTTTGGTCGGCCGGGCCGCGCCGCCGGGCTTAACGTCCGGCCTCGTCGCGGATCAGCATGTGGCCGACCCAGCTGGTGAGACCGGTGACGACGGCGGCCACCAGGCCCGGCCACAGACCGTCCACCGTGAAGCCCTGCAGCATCACCGCCACCAGGCCGATCATGG
>NZ_JAUYAW010000006.1 GCF_030693405.1 Phenylobacterium sp. | reverse complement strand
TGAGAATGGGCGTGCAGGGTGTTGTCGAGACGAGACTCCATCACCAAGGGCGTGGCGTCGAGGGCCTCACGATACTCATCCACGCTGGGCAGACCCTGTTCGTCGCGTTGGGCGATGAAGGCGTCGCGGCGAATGTCGAGCCGGGCGACCATCACCGCGAGCGCCAGCTCGACGGAATCTTCGGTCAGCTGAACCAGCTTACGCAACCCCACATAGGCGATCGCCTCACCGACCTCGCCGCGGGGGCCGGCCAGGATGCGGTAGCAGCCATGGGTCACGTCCATCTTGCCGGACGGGGTGGGGGTAATCTCAGTCTTGCTCACTTGAACTCGCGTTCCTTTCACTCCGCGCAGGCCGCGGCGCCGCCCATGGCGCGTAGGTGAATCAGGGACGCTGGACGATCCGGAAGCCGGCGCCCGGACCATGTCCGCCCCGCCAGCAGCGGACGCGGGCGCGTGGCCGCCGCTGGCGCAGAGTCCGCCGCCGAGGTCCGCGGAACGCCAGTTCTGGCGCGCAGCCAAGGCGATCACACCCATCTCGCCCACTATAGGTCACGCCCGGGCGCCATTGTAAGCGTTTCCCGACGATTCCGCCGCCGCTGCGCCCGATCGCCTCGCCAGCGGAAGCCGTCCCTGCACGGTCCACACCTCCCGAACGTCGGGCAAAAACACAGGCGCCGCATGTCTCCTTGGCCAGATCGCCGGATCATCGACCTCTTTCAGGTCGCCAACCCCATCCTGCAGGCGCCCATGGCCGGCGCCTCAGGGGTCGCGTTGGCCCTGGCCGTCAGCCGGGCCGGCGGTCTGGGCGCCCTGCCCTGCGCCCTGCTGACGCCAGAGGCGATTCTGCAGCAGGCCGCCGCGTATCGAGCCGACGCCGCCGGGCCGTTGAACCTCAACTTCTTCTGCCACCGGCAAATCGAGCCCAGCGAGGCTGTGCAGGCGAGGTGGCGCCAGCGCCTGACGCCCTACTATCTGGAGCTTGGCCTTGATCCCCGCGCGCCCGCGCCAGCCGCAGGACGAGCGCCATTCGACGCCGCCTTCTGCGCGGTCGTCGAGCAGGTCCGCCCAGAGGTGGTCAGTTTCCATTTCGGCCTGCCGGAGCCGGCCTTGCTGAATCGGGTGAAGGCGACCGGCGCCCGGGTTATCAGCTCGGCCACGACGGTGGCCGAGGCGCTCTGGCTAGCGGACCGCGGCTGCGACGCCGTGATCGCCATGGGCTATGAGGCCGGCGGCCATCGCGGCGCCTTCCTCACCGAAGACATGCGCGCTCAGCCTGGCCTGATGGCGCTGCTGCCTCAGATGGTCGACGCTTTGGACATCCCCGTGATTGCGGCCGGCGGGATCGCGGACGGCCGGGGGATCGCCGCGGCCTTCGCCCTCGGCGCCGCCGGCGTCCAGATCGGCACGGCCTATCTGCCCTGCCCCCAGTCGCTGATCCCGCAATTCCACCGCGACGCGCTGGCCACGGCCCGCGATGACGCGACCGCTGTCACCAACCTGTTCACCGGTCGCCCGGCCCGGGGGATCATCAACTGCCTGATGGCGGAGATCGGCCCGCTATCGGCGGACGCGCCACCCTTCCCGCACGCGGCGTCCGCCCTGGGTCCGCTGAAGGCGGCGACCTCGACCCCTGAGGACTTCACCCCGCTCTGGGCCGGTCAGGCCGCAGCCCTGGCGACGCCCATGGACGCCGAGGACCTCACCCGTCAGCTGGCGGCGGAGGGGTTGGCATGTCTGGCGCGCCTCAGCGGAAGGCCTGACCCGGCCGGATCCCAAGCTTCTTGAACACCATGGCCGCCGGACAGAAGCCGGTGAAGGCCGCCTGGATCATGTTGGCGCCGGCGAACGCGCTGAGCAGCATCCACCAGGGGCTGACGAAATGGGCCAGGGCGACGCCGGCCAGGACGACGAGGCCGGCGAAGACAAAGACGGCGCGATCAAGGGTCATGGGGTTTTGTCCTTCGTTCGGCGGAGGCGCTAGGCCGCCGCCAGGGCCTGGGACACCCAGGCGGTGATCTGTTCGGTGGTCATGGCGCCGGCCCGGCGCGCCACCTCGCGGCCATCCTTCAGCAGGATCAGCGCCGGAATGCCCGAGACCCCGAGCGCCGCGCTGGCCTCGGGCGCCTCGTCGGCGTTGAGCTTCAGCAGGCGAACTTCCGGCTCCAGCCGTGCGGCGGCGGCGGAAAAGTGAGGCGCCATGGAGCGACAGGGTCCGCACCAGGGCGCCCAGACGTCCAGCAGGACCGCCACGCCCTGATTGGCCCGGCGGTGCGTCTGGAGCCCGGCGGCGTCGACCTCGGTGGGCTGGCCCTGGAACAGCCGCACGCCACAGCGCCCGCACTTGGCGGCGCCGGCGTCACGGTCAGCAGGTATGCGATTGGCCGCCGCACAGGCGGGGCAGACGATCTGGCGCATGGTCAGGCCTTCAGCTTGCTGGCCCCGATCAGATCGAGGGCGAGCTTCTCATAGAACGGCGTGGCCTCCCCGCGCCGGATCTTCGAGATGAAGTACTTTTCGAACCCGATCTTCGCCAGATGGACCCAACGGCCTTCGGCGGCCCAGTTCATGTTGCGCGGCGGGATCTGCGGCTGAGCGATGAAGGCCACGCCGCTGTCGCCGAAATCAGCCAGGCAGATGGCGTTCCAGGTGGCCTCGCGGCTCGGCGCCTCGCCGGCCAGCAGCGCCTTCAGGTTCTCAGCGATGGCGGTCACCATGCTCTCAATCATGAAGCCGGTCTTGGGCACCCCCACCGGCACCGGCGTCTTGCCCATGGGCGGAATGGCCACGCAGACGCCGAGGGAGAAGACATTGGGATAGGTCGGATTGCGCTGGTGTTTGTCGGCCAGGATGAAGCCCCTGGGATTGGTGAGTCCTTCGATCCCCATGACGGCGGGCACGCCGCGGAAGGCCGGCAGCATCATGGCGTAGGCGAAGGGCAGATCGTGGGTCGCCTTGACCGAGCCGTCCTCGGCGATCTCCTCCACCGCCATCAGGCCCTCGCTGACCTTGGCCACCTTGGCGTTGGTGATGAACTTGATGTGCCGCTGGCGCATCTCGCTCTCCAGCAGGCCCTTGGTGTCGCCCACCCCGTCCAGACCCAGATGGCCCACATAGGGTTCTGCCGTGACGAAGGTCATCGGAACCTGATCGCGGATCTTGCGGCGCCGCAGCTCGGTGTCGAGGATCATGGCGAACTCGTAGGCCGGGCCATAGCAGGAGGCGCCCTGCACCGCGCCCACCACGATGGGGCCGGGATTGCGGGCGAAGGCCTCGAAGGCCTCGGCGGCCCGCTCGGCGTGGTCCACATGGCAGACCGACTGGGTGAAGCCGTCGGGGCCGAGCCCCTCGATCTCGTCAAAGGCCAGTTCCGGCCCCGTGGCGATCACCAGGTAGTCGTAGAAGAGGCTCTCGCCGTCCCCCAGCTCCAGCCGGTTCTCCTGGGGATGGACGCGCCGGGCGCCCACGCCGGTATAGCCGATCTTCTTCTTCGCCATGATTGGCGGCAGGTGAACCTCGATGGCGTCGCGATCGCGCCACCCGACCGCCACCCAGGGATTTGAGGGCACGAAGTGGAAGGTGTCCCCCTGGGACACCACCATGACCTCGGCCTTTGATCCGACGGCTTCCTTGATCTCGAAGGCGGCGACTGAACCGCCGAGACCGGCGCCCAGGATGGCGATGACTGGCTTTTTCATCAGATAACCCTGATCTCTTTCCCGGCCCTGACATTGACCAGCGTCAAGGCGGCGTTCGTCCCAAGGCCCCAGTTTTCGATCCTGCTTGAATGGGCCGATGAAATCCTTATATGCGTATCTGCGCATATACAATGATTTTCACGATCAGCCGGAGACCCGCCCCATGACCCCCGCTTACGACCTTGCCCCTGCTGACGTGCATGACCGTCTCACCGCCCGCCAGATCGTGCTGATCGATGTCCGGGAGCCGGCGGAGTACGCCGCCGAGCGCATTCACGGCGCGCTGAACTTCCCCCTCTCCACCTTCGATGCCGACGCCCTGCCCGCTGGCGGACCGCGCGCCATCGTCCTGCAGTGCGGGTCGGGCAAACGCTCAGCCATGGCGATGGACCTCTGCCGCAAGGCCGGGGTCGAGGTGGCCGGCCACCTGGACGGCGGCATCGGCGCCTGGCGCTCGGCCGATCTGCCGGTCGTTCGCATCGACCCGGCCACCGGCGCAGTCCGCGACGCCCGCTAGAGACGACGGAAGAAACGCCCATGCGCCCCCTGCTGACCGCGAGCCTGCTGGCCCTGACCCTCGGCGCCGCCGCCTGTTCGGAAAAGGCCGCCCCGCCGCCCCCGCCGCCGGCGTCGGCCGAGGGCGCACGCCTGACCCTTCGCCTTCAGCCGGTGGACGACCTGAAGCCGGTGGCCGCCAGCGTGGTCACCCGCGACATGGCCCACGCCCGGGCGCGGATCAGCGGCACCTTGACCGAACTCAAGGTGCGCGAGGGCGACGAGGTGCGCAAAGGCCAGCTGATCGGGCGGGTGTCCGACCAGCGCCTGACCCTGGAGACCACCGGCTATGACGCCCAGGCCGCCGCTGCGGCGGCTGAAGCCGCCCGCGCCTCGGCCGAGCTCTCCCGGGTGCAGGTGCTCTATGACAAGGGCTTCTATGCCAAGGCGCGGCTGGAGCAGGCGCAGGCCGCCGCTCGCGCCGCCGAAGGTATGGCCGCCGCCGCCCGCGCCCAACGGGCCGCCAGCGCCGAGATGGGCTCCCAGGGCGCGATCCTGGCCCCCTCTGCTGGCCGGGTGGTGCTGGCCGATGTCCCCGCCGGCTCAGTCGTGGCGGGCGGACAGTCGGTGGCGACGATCACCTCAGGCGAGCCCCTCCTGCGGCTGGAGCTGCCCGAGGGCCAGGCCCGCGCGCTGAAGGTCGGCGATCGCGCGCCCGTCTCTGCCAGCGACCTCCCTGGCGTCGCCGCCTACGGAACCGTGGTCCAGGTCTATCCCTCGGTCACCGGCGGCCAGGTCACTGCCGACCTTCGGGTCGATGGCCTTCGCGCCGATCTCATCGGCCAGCGGGTCCGGGTTCAGGTCAAGGTCGGCGAGCGCCAGGCCCTGGTGGTCCCGGCGGCCTATGTGGCCACCCGTTTCGGCTTGGACTTCGTCCGCATCCTGGGACCTGACGGCGCCGCGCGCGAGGTGGCGGTGCAGGCCGCCCCGGCGCCGACGCCGGGTCGTACCGAAATCCTCTCAGGCGCCCGCGCCGGCGACGTCCTGATCGCGCCTGTCGCCGGAGCGGCCCAATGAACCTAGGCATATCGGGCCGCCTGACCCAGGCGACCATCCACTCCCCCCTGACTCCGCTGGCCCTGCTGGCGGCGATCGCCGTGGGGCTGATGGCGCTGATGTCCATCCCCCGGGAGGAGGAGCCGCAGATCAGCGTGCCCATGGTCGACATCATGGTCGCCACGCCGGGCCTTCGCGCCGCCGACGGCGCTGAGCTGGTGGCCAAGCCCCTGGAGACCATCGTCAAGTCCATCGACGCAGTGGACCATGTCTACACTCAGGTGCAGGACGATCAGGTCCTGGTCACCGCCCGTTTCGATGTGGGCGAGGATCCTGAGGACGCCGCGGTGCGGGTCCATGAGAAGGTCCGCGCAAACTACGACCAGATCCCGGTGGGGATCCCTGAACCGATGATCGTCACCCGGGGCATCAATGATGTGCCCGCCGTGGTGCTGACCCTGACGCCGACGCCGGAGATGGCAGACCGCTGGTCCGACCAGGCCCTGTACGACATCGCGGTCAAGCTGCGCACCGAGGTGGCCAAGGTCGAGGATGTCGGCCTGACCTTCATCGTCGGCGGCCGCCCCGACGAGATCCGCATTGAACCCGATCCCGAGCGTCTGGCCCTGCGCGGCGTGCCCCTGGGCGGGGTGATCGAGGCCGTACGCCAGGCCAACCGCAGCTTCCCGGCCGGCGCCATCCGCCAGGATGGCCTGTCCGTAGACGTGGCCGCGGGCCGGACGCTGGCCAGCGCCCAGGAAGTCGGCCTGCTCAGCGTCGCCTCGGTCAGGGGCGAGCCGGTCTATGTCCGCGATGTCGCCACCGTGATCCAGGCCCCGCGGGAGGATCAGGCCCGGGTCTGGCGCCATAGCCGCACCGCCGAAGGCTGGGCCCAGGCGCCGGCCGTCAGCCTGGCCATCGCCAAGCGCCAGGGCGCCAATGCTGTTGTGGTGTCCGAGCACATTCTGGAACGGGTGGAGACCCTGAAGGGGAGCCTGATCCCCGAGGGCCTGGAGGTCGCCGTCAGCCGAGACTACGGCGAGAGCGCCAACGAAAAGGCCAATGAGCTGCTTTTTCACCTGGGCCTGGCCACCGTCTCCATCGTCATTCTGATCGGCCTGGCCATCGGCTGGCGGGAGGCCGGCGTCACCGCCGTGGTCATCCCCACCACCATTCTGCTGACCCTCTTCGCCTCAAACCTGATGGGCTACACCATCAACCGGGTCAGCCTGTTCGCCCTGATCTTCTCCATCGGAATCCTGGTCGACGACGCCATCGTCATGATCGAGAACATCGCCCGCCACTGGGCGATGAAGGATGGCCGCAGCCCCACCCAGGCCGCCATCGAAGCCGTTGCCGAGGTGGGCAATCCCACCGTGGTGGCGACCCTCACTGTGGTCGCGGCCCTGCTGCCCATGCTGTTCGTCTCCGGCCTGATGGGCCCCTACATGGCGCCGATCCCGGTCAACGCCTCGGCGGCCATGGTCTTCTCCTTCTTCGTGGCTGTGGTCATCGCCCCCTGGCTGATGGTCCGCTTCGCCCGCCAGACCCTGACCGACGGCCATGGGCATGGGCACGATGACACCGGGGGCCGCCTGGGCGCCGGCTATCGCGCCCTGGCCAGCCGGGTGATCGCCACCCGCCGCAGCGCCTGGATCTTCCTGGGCGCGGTCGGCCTGGCCACGCTGCTGTCCATGAGCATGTTCGCCACTAAGACGGTGACGGTGAAACTGCTGCCCTTCGACAACAAGTCGGAACTGCAGGTGGTCCTTGACCTGCCTGAAGGCGCCAGCCTGGAAACCACCGAACGCACCCTGGCCGGCGCCGCCGAGATCGCCCGGACGATCCCCGAGGTGATCGCCATCGAGGCCTATGCCGGCACGGCCTCACCGTTCAACTTCAACGGCCTCGTCCGGCACTACTTCCTGCGTGACCGGCCCGAGATGGGCGACCTCTCCATCACCCTGTCCCATAAGGGCGATCGCAAGCGCGCCTCCCACGCTATCGCACTCGATCTGCGTGAACGCCTGGGCGATCTACCCCTTCCCGAGGGCGGGTCAGTCAAGGTGGTCGAGGCGCCGCCTGGGCCGCCGGTCATGGCGACCCTGCTGGCGGAAATCTATGGTCCCGACGCCGAGACCCGCCGCGCCGTGGCCGCCGAGGTGAAAACCCTCTTCCAGGCGATCCCCTATATTGTCGATGTGGACGACTCCTATGGGCAGCCTCGTCCCCGCCTGCGCCTGACGCCCGCCCGGGAGACCGTTGAGCACCTGGGCGTGTCCGAAGGCCAGGTGCTGGATTCCATCGGCGCGGTCTTCGGCGGCGGTCCCATCGGCTACGCCCACCGGGGCGAAGGTCGGACGCCTCTGGAGATTTCCGTGCGCCTGCCCCAGTCGGACCGCACCTGGGGCGAGCGCCTCGCCGCCACGCCGGTGGCGGTGTCGCAGACCGCCGACGGACGGCGGCTGGTGGAGCTGGGCGAGGTGGTCGACGCTGTCTCCGAAGCGGGCTCGCACATGATCTATCGCCGGGACGGCCTGGACGCCGAAATGGTCACCGCCGAGCTGGCCGGTCAGTATGAGGCGCCGATCTACGGCATGCTGGCCGTCGGCGACGCCATCGAGGCCCATGACTGGGGCGACCTGCCCAAGCCGACCGTCCGCCTGAACGGCCAGCCCAGCGATGAGAGCACGCCGACCCTGCTGTGGGACGGGGAATGGGAGATCACCTGGGTCACCTTCCGCGACATGGGGGCGGCCTTCGCCGTGGCGATCCTCGGCATCTATGTGCTGGTGGTGGCCCAGTTCAAAAGCTTCCGCCTGCCCCTGGTGATACTGACCCCCATCCCGCTGACCCTGGTGGGCATCGTCATCGGCCACATCATCTTCGGCGCGCCGTTCTCTGCCACCTCGATGATCGGCTTCATCGCACTGGCCGGCATCATCGTGCGGAACTCTATCCTGCTGGTGGACTTCATCCGGCATGCGCAGACCGGCGACCGACCCTTGCGAGACGTGCTGCTGGAGGCTGGGGCGATCCGGTTCAAGCCGATCGTGCTGACTGCGGCCGCCGCCATGATCGGCGCAGCCGTGATCCTGTTCGACCCCATCTTCCAGGGGCTGGCCATCTCCCTGCTGTTTGGCCTGGCCTCCTCGACCCTGCTGACCGTGCTGGTCATACCGGCCATCTATGTGGTCTTGAGGGATGACGGACGACCGGCGACCCGGCCCGGCGCCGCCAAGACTGTCTGACCGATCCTGGACCTGTGAGCATGAGCAAGGCCCCCCTCAACGCCGTCGCCGCCCAGATGCCCGACCCGTCAGAACTGGCGGCGCTCGAGGCCAGCGCCGCGGCGGCCGCACGGCTGATGAAGCTGATGTCCAGCGAGCAGCGGCTGATCATCCTGTGCCGGCTGGGCGACGGAGAGTGTTCCGTCGGCGATCTGGCTCAGCATGTGGGGCTGGCCCAGTCGGCGGCTTCCCAGCACCTGGCCAAGCTGCGGGCCGAAGGGGTGGTGGGCACCCGCCGGGAGGGTCAGACCATCTTCTACCGGCTGACCGATCCGGCCGCGGCCCGGGTGATCGACACCCTGTGCGACATCTATCGTGGCAAGCCGGCGAGCTGACCGATCAGGCCGGCTTGCGGGCCACCAGGTCAATCAGGGCTGACTGGCCCGAATGGCCGGCGCCTTCCTCGATCGCCGCGTCATAGGCGACGAGCTCCAGGATTTCGAAGTCGGCGAAGGCCTCGCGCAGCATCTGCTCGGTATAGAGGTTCTCCGGCGTCCGGGGGCCGCCGGTGCCATAGGCGATCTGTTCAGGCCGGTAGCCCTCCAGCAGGATCAGGCCGCCAGGTTTGAGCGCCCGTTTCATGTTCTCGAAGATCTCAGTCCGCAGCTCAGGCCCGGCGAACTGGATGAAGATGGCCGCCACTAGGTCGAACTGCCCCTGCGGCCAGGGCCAGGCGGCCAGATCGACCTGTTGCAGGTCGAGGCTCACCCCGCGGGAGGCCGCCAGCCGGGCCGCCTTGACCTGGGCCACCGCAGAGCCATCCACCGACAGGACCGACAGTCCCTGCTGCGCCAACCAGACGCCGTTGCGCCCCTCCCCGTCGGCGACCGCCAGGGCGCTCTGCCCAGGCGCCACCCGATGGGCCTGGCGGGCCAGGAAGGCGTTGGGCGCCTCGCCAAACAGATAGGTCTCGCCCTGATAGCGCTCGTCCCAGAAACTCATCCGACAATCCCCTTCCAGGCCACATAGGCCGCCACGATCAGAACAAGTCCGGCAAACAGCCGACGCGCCAGCAGGGCGCGGCTGGCCAGCAGGCCTGCGGCCCGCAAACCTGCCCAGCCCCCAGCCAGGCCGCCGGCGATGAACAGACCCGCAACCGGCCAGATCACCAGCCCGGAGAGCGCATAATTGGCCGAGGTGGCCGCGCCGAACAGACTGACCGACAACAGGGACGAGGCCGCGGCGTTGGCGAGCGTCATGCCGCTGGCCGCCATCAGACCCGGCACGATCAGAAAACCGCCGCCGATCCCGAAGAAGCCCGCGGCGAACCCGGTGGCCAGTCCGATCGGCGCCAGCCGCAGGGTCATGCGCCAGGAGATGTGCGCCAGCGGATCCCCGGCGTCCTTCGGCTTTCGCATCATCGACAGGGCGATGGCCGCCATGGCCAGGGCGAACAGCACCAGCAGTTGCTGGCCGTCCACCTGCTTGGCCAGGCTTGAGCCGCCCAGAGCGCCCGCGAGCCCTGCGGCGGCGAAGACGCTGGCGCAGGGCCATTTCACCCGGCCGCTGCGGGCGTGGCCGACAAGACTGATCGCCGCGTTCACCGCCACGGCCGCCGCCGACGTGCCGATGGCCATGTGGGTGTCGGTGATCCCCACCACATAGAGCAGGGCCGGCGTGGCCAGCACAGAGCCGCCGCCGCCGAAGACGGCGAGCAGCAGGCCGACCACCGCGCCGCTCATCACCGCGGCGATCATGGCTGTGGTTGTGAGGTCCATGGACGTCTCCTGCCCCGGTCATAGCCGCATTTGCTATATTAGCAATAGTGCATATATAGGGAGGCGAAAGGAGGACCCAATGTCCGTTCAGCAGATGAGCTTCTTCCACGAGGCGACCTCGACCGTCACCTATCTGGTCTGGGACAAGGCGACCGGCCATGCCGCTGTGATCGACCCGGTCCTCGACTATGAGCCCAAGGGCGCGAAGGTCTCCCGCGAGCAGGTCTCCGAGGTCCTGCGGGCGGTGGAGGCCCATGGCCTGAAGCTGATCTATATCCTTGAGACCCATGCCCATGCCGACCACCTGTCGGCCGCTACGCGCCTGCGGGAAGCGACCGGCGCCCAAGTGGTGATCGGCGCCCATATCACCGCCGTGCAGGACTATTTCGGCAAGGTGTTCGGCGCTGACGACGTCAGCGCGGACGGCGCCGCCTTCGACCGCCTGGTGCAGGAGGGCGACACTTTGAAGCTCGGGGGCGCCGAGATCGCCGTCCTGCACACGCCTGGACACACCCCGGCCTGCGTCACCTATCTGATTGATGGGGCGGCCTATGTGGGCGACACCCTGTTCATGCCCGACTACGGCACGGCGCGAGCCGACTTCCCCGGCGGGGACGCCGCGACCCTCTATCGGTCGATCCAGAAGATTCTCACCCTGCCGCCGGAAACTAAGATCTATGTCGGCCACGACTATCTGACCGAGGATCGCAAGACCCACGCCTGGGAGACCACCGTGGCGGCCCAGCGGGCGGAGAACATCCATCTGCGCGCCGGGGTCAGCGAGGCCGACTTCGTGGCCCGTCGGGAAGCCCGGGACGCCACCCTGCCCCCGCCCAATCTCATCCTGCCCTCCCTGCAGGTGAACATCCGCGCCGGCGCCCTGCCCCCGGCCGAGCGGGACGGCCGCGTCTATCTCCGGCTGCCGGTGACCGAGATCTGAGAGCTCACCGCGCGACCCGCGAGCCTGCGATCGCGCAGGTTCGCGGGCGAAGGTTGAGAATGGCGATTGGCGGCGGGGGCGGAATGGTGTTCTAGACTCCCATGCCCTTCCCTCAGGACCGCTATCTCTTGCTGGACGTGGCCGGCGTCGACATGGCCCTGCCCATGGGCGCCGTGGCCGAAATCCTGCCCGTCACCCGGTTTGAGCGCCAGGCGCCCTGGCCCAAGGTGTTGGCCGGATTCATGAACCGCCACGGCCGCCCCCTGGCGGTGATCGACCTGTCCCGCCTTCTCGACCCGACCCGACCGCCGGCCAGCCCGGAGCTCTACAGCCATGTCGTGCGGCTGAGCGCCCCGCATGGCGGCGGCGACCTGGCGCTCCTGGCCGACCGGGTGAAGGCCGCCGAAGCCGAAGCCGAGGACTTCACGCCGGTGTCGGAGTCGGCCAGCGCCAATGGCGCGGTGATCGGCAATCTGCTGATCCTGGGTCGCCTCGTCGCCCTGCTGGACGTGGCGCGGCTGCTGCTGCTCGAGGAACAGGCCCGGGTGGCGGAGATCGCCGAGACCCTGCGCGCGAGGCTTGAGGCCTCCGGGGACGGCGCCCCCTGAGCCCCGCCGTGCCGGTCTTCGCCCCGGGCCACCCCTTCTGGCGACTGAAGGCCGAGGTCATCGCCCGGACCGGTCATTTCTACTACGCCGACAAGGATGACGTCCTGTGGGACCGGGTCCGCCGACGGCTGGCGGCCGTGCGGCTGGAAGACGTCGAGGCCTATGTCCGTCTGCTCGACGATCCCGGGGCCGGCCCTGCCGAATGGCGGCGGCTGGAGGGGGAAATCACGGTCGGGGAGACCTATTTCCTGCGCTATGTGGAGCAATTTACGGCTCTAAAGGCGCATATTCTCCCCGAATTGATCGCCCGCCACGCCCATTCGAAGAGGCTGCGGATCTGGAGCGCCGGCTGCGCCACCGGCGCTGAGCCCTATTCGGTGGCCATTCTTCTGGCGGAGCTCCTGGGGGATCAGATCGCCGACTGGCGCCTCACCATCCTGGGCACCGACATCAACGAAGCGGCCCTGGAGGCCGCCCGGACGGCGAGCTTCGGGGCCTGGGCGCTGCGGTCGCTCTCAGCCGAGCAGAAACGCGCCTGGTTCATCCAGGATGAGCGCACCTGGCGGCTGCGACCGCGGTTCCGCAGCCTGGTCCGGTTCCAGTACGGCAACCTGCTGGACCTGCTGGGGGCGGCGGCGCCGCTGGACCTGACGGACTTCGATCTGATCCTGTGCCGTAATGTCCTGATCTACTTCCATCCAGAGGCGATGAACGCCGTGATCGGCGCCCTGGCTCAGCGTCTGGGGGACGAGGGCTGGCTGCTGGTTGGGCATGCCGAGCCCAATCCCGGGTTCGAAGCCCATGTGCGGACCATCACCCTGCCGGGCGCTGTCGCCTACCGCCGCCGCACCCTGGGGGAGGAGCCTTCGCCCGCGCCGGAAACCGGCTGGACGCCGGTCCCGGAGTTCGTGGCTGAGCTGCCGCCACCGCTTGAGATCCTGCCCCTGCCGCCGCCCGCGCCGAGGTCCACCCCGCCGCCGCCGGCCCTGCCCCCCCAAGCCCGTCCAGCGCGCCTGGCCGACATCCGTATCCTGGCCAACCTGGGGCGTTTCGCCGAGGCTGAAGCGCTGTGCCAGGAGGCCCTCGCGGAGATGTCCGCTGAGCCCGCGGCCTACTTCTATCTGGGTCTCATCTTCCAGGCTCAGGGCCGGCTGGATGAGGCCGAGGACGCCCTTCGCCGGGCGGTCTATCTGGATGGAACCTTCCTCATGGCCCAGTATCACCTGGGGCTGGTGCGGCTCGAACGCGGCGATCAGGAGGCCGGACGTCGCGCCCTGGCGGCGGTCGCCCGTCTGGCCGCGAGCTTGAGCCCGACCTCGCCCCTGTGCGAAGGGGATGGGCTCAGGGCCGGCGACCTGCGCGAACTCGCCAGGTTGCAGCTTGAGAAGGATGGGAGCGGGCGCCGATGAGCCAGAGCAAGCCAAAGACTGCTCGCCCTCGCGGCGAAAGGCCGGTTCGGGCCACCGAGTCGCCTCGTGCCCGACAGATCCTGGACGACCGGGCGCGCCGGCTGGCGGCGCCCGAAGCCACCGCCGCCGACGTCTCGGTGACCGAAGCCATGAGGGTCCTGCTCTGTCCCATGGGGGGAAACCTCTACGGCCTTCCAATGGCCGAGGTCGCCAGTCTGCGGCCCCTGGAGCGGCTTGGCCGGACCGGCGTGGCTGGCGCCGGCACCGTCATGGGACTGGTGGCGGACAACGGTCGGGTCCGCCAGGTGCTCGACCTGGGCGCCCTGCTGGGCGCCCCGCCGCCGCAAGAGGCGGACGGCTATCTCGTCATGCTCAACGGCCGGCGCGACATCGCCCTGCGGCTAGCCGAACGCCCCCTGGCCGCCCAGGTGCGACCTGATCCCGATCACCCGCAACGCGCCCTCGTGGTGAGCGCGGGAGACGACAACGCCAAGACCCTCGTCATCCTTTCCGTCACCGCCCTGCTGGCCGGCGACGCGTCTGTGGGAGCCTGACCCGTGAGTATCGCCAATCGAATCCTGCTCGGCTTCATCGCCGTCATCATCCTGGTGATCGCCCTGGGCGCCCTGGGCCTGTCGCAGATCGGCGAGGTCCGGTCGGAAACCTCCCGCATCGTCACCCGAGACTTGGCCTTTGTCCGGCAGCTCACAGACGTACAGACCGCACAGCATCAACTCGAGGCGGCGACCGAGGCCGATTTTGCGGACCACGCCATGGGCGTAATGGGCCCGAGCCCCGACGGCGCATCGGCCGACTGGCGCCGCGCGGAGGCCACGGCGATCCAGAGCCTGGATCAGGCCATCACCCAGGCGACCAACTATCAGGCGACCGCCATCACCAGCGAGCGGGCCAAGGCTTGGGGCGAGATCAGCCAGTCCCTGACCCGCGCCCGGGCGATCCTGACCGATCTGCGCCAGCGTGACCTGGTCGCCTTCCAGGCCATGGCCCGGGGGGACATGACCGCGGGTCAAAGCCAGCGGGAAGGTCTTCAGGGACCCCGCGCGGCTTTCCAGCAGGAGATGGCCCGCGCCAGCGCCTCCCTCGATCAGGCGATTGAGCTCGGCCAGCAGCGGGTCGACGCCGTGTACCAGCAGAGCCGCCTCTTCAACCTGATCGGGCTGGTCCTGGCGGTGGGCATCGCCATGGCTGTGGCCTATCTGATCCGCAAGTCGATCATCACCCCGCTGAACAGCTTCATGGCCTTCGTCGAGCGGGTCGGCCAGGGCGACCTGACCCGGCACACCGAGCTCACCAGCTCCGACGAGATCGGCCGGCTCGGCGCAACCCTCAACGTCATGGTCGACGGCCTGCGCGACCTGGCCCGCCAGAACCGCGAAGCCACCGAGAACCTGAACGCCGCGACCGCCGAGATCCGCGCCTCGTCCCAGGAGCAGGCCGCCAGCGTCGAGGAACAGCTGGCCGCGGTGCAGGAAACCGCCGCCACGGTCGACGAGATCACCCACTCCGGCGCCCAGATCGGCAAGCGCGCCCAGGAGGTCATCGCCTCGGCCCAGGCCACCGCCCAGACCAGCAATGAAGGCCTGCGCGCGGTGGACGAGACCGCCCGGGCCATGGATTCCATCCGCGATCAGGCCGAGGCCGTGGCCGAGAACATCGTGGCCCTCAGCGAGAAGACCCAGGCCATCGGCGACATCATTTCGACCGTGAACGACATCTCCGAACGCTCGCACCTGCTGGCGCTCAACGCCGCCATCGAGGCCGCCGCCGCCGGCGAGAACGGTCGCAGTTTCTCGGTCGTGGCGTCGGAGATGAAGCTGCTGGCCGATCAGGCCAAGGACGCCACCAACCAGGTCCGCTCGATCCTTGGGGACATTCAGCGAGGGATCAATTCCTCGGTCATGCTCACCGAGGAGGCCGTCAAGCGAGTGGCCGCGGGCAAGGAGCGCACCGACACCACCCAGCGCACCATCACCGAGATCACCGGCCGGGTGCAGGAAAGCGTCCAGACCTTCCAGCAGATCGTCGCCTCCACCAACCAGCAGCAGCTGGGCATCGAACAGGTCATGGGCGCTCTGCAGAACATCCGCCAGGCCAGCCAGCAGACCGCCGTCGGCACCCGCCAGCTGGAAGAAGCCGCCGGCAACCTCACGAGCCTGTCCCAGCAGCTGCTGGGTCTGGCTGAACGCTACCGGGTCTGATCGCGGACCGTGGCTGACCTCCGCGCCCAGCTCCTGGCGGCGTTCGATATCGAACACCGCGAGCACCTCGAATCGGTGCGTCGGTCCCTGGCCGCGCCGGCCGAGGCGGACCTGCGTGAGGTGTTCCGCCGCCTGCACAGCCTGAAGGGCGCAGCCCGGGCGGTGGACCTGGAGGTCGTGGAGCATCTGGCCCACCGGCTGGAGGAGCGGCTGGCCCAGGTGATCGACGACGGGTCAGTCCTTGACGCCGCCACGGTAGATCTCATCCATCTCGGCCTGGACGCCATCGAAGCCCAGGCGGCCGCGCAGCGCGATGGCGCCCCCCTGCCCGACGCAAGCCGGGCCCTGCAGGCGCTGGGCGCGCAGGTCGCGCAGCCGGCGCCGGTCAAGCCAAGCGAGCCGGTCGAGCGGGTTGAGCCGACCGCGGCGCCCGCGTCGGACCGCTCGCCCGAATATGTGCGGGTGGACGCCGAACTTGGCGAACGCCTGAACGAGGCCCTGCACCACCTGTCCAGCGAGGTCCAGATCGAGGCCGCCCAGGTGGAGCTGACCCAGCGCCTGCGACGTGAGGCCAGTCAGCTGGAACGCCTGTGGCGCGACATGCGGGCCCGCGGCGGCGAGGGCCGGACCTCCAACCGGGCAGTCGCCTTTGAACATGCCCTGCAGACCCTGACCCGCGATCTTGGCGAACTCGCCCGGCGTCAGTCCCGGGCCAACTGGGCCGTGGGCGAGAGCCTGGCCGTGCTGCGCGAACAGATCGACGAAATCGCCCTGGCGCCGGCTGAGAGCCTGTTGGGCGATCTTGGCCGCATGGTCAGGGACCTGGGCCGCGACCAGGGTCAGGACGTAGAGGTCCGCACCGAAGGCCTCGAGGTTCGCGCCGAGCGTCGCGTGCTCCAGGCTCTGCGCGAGCCGATCATCCACCTGTTGCGCAACGCCGTCAGCCACGGGGCCGAGGCGGCGGAAGTTCGCAAGGCGGCCGGCAAGTCCGAGCGCCTGCACGTAACCCTGCAGGCCCGGGCCCGGGGCGGTCGTCTGGAAGTCCGGATCGCCGATGATGGGCCAGGTCCCGACCTGGCCCGGATCGAGGCCGCCGCTATCGCCCGCGGGCTCCTGTCGCCTGATGACGGCTCCCGCCACCCTGACGAAATCCTTGCCCTGGCGTTCGAGCCCGGAGTCTCCGCCGCCAAGGCGGTGGATCGGCTGTCGGGCCGCGGCATGGGCCTGTCGGCGGTGGGGCAATCCCTCGCAGCCCTCGGCGGCTCGGCCCGCCTGCGAGCCCGCAGTCCCTTCGGCGCCGAGGTCATCCTGTCGGCGCCCTTGTCGGCCGCTCGGCAGACCCTGGTGGCTGTCGAGGCCGGCGGCGCTCTGTTTGGCCTCCCCAGCTTCGCTGTCCGCTCCCTGTTGCGTCTGAGAAGCGGTGAACTGGAAATCGTCGAAGGCGTGCCCAGCGCGCGGATACAAATCGACGGGTCGGACATTGTCACGCCCGTGATCCCGTTGAACGCCCTCCTCAACAACGCCGTGCTCGAACCGCCGGCGCCCGGCGCCGCAGCGCCGATGATCCTCATTCACCGGGGGGATCGACACCTGCTGCTGGCCGTCGACGAGATCGTCGATGTGCGTGAGCTCACTGTTCAGGATCTGGATGACAGCCGTATCGCCCCGGGCCTGACCCTGGGGGCGGCGATCCTGGACGAGGACCGACCCTTGCTGGTCCTCAATCCAGAAGCGCTGATCGACCGCTGGCTGAGGAACGCGCGGCGGCTGTCCGCTTCGGCGCTGGGGCTCGCCCCCAAGGAAACCGAAGCCCGGCAGGTTCGGACGGTTCTGGTGGTGGACGATTCCATCACCACGCGCACCCTCGAGAAGAGCATTCTGGAAGCCCAGGGCTATCGCGTCCTGCTGGCGGTGGACGGGGTGGACGCCCTGAACACCCTGCGCTCGTCCGACACTGTGATCGATCTGGTGGTCGCTGACATCGAGATGCCGCGCATGGACGGCTTCTCCCTGCTCCAGGCGATCAAGGCCGACGCCGGGCTGGCGCGCCTGCCGGTCATCCTGATGACCTCTCGCGACGACGAGGCCGATGTGCGCCGGGGGCTGGACCTGGGCGCCGAGGCCTACATCACCAAGCAGAAGTTCGACCAACGGGAACTGCTGGCCACCATCGGGCGCATCCTGTGAATCAAGGCCGCGCGCCTGTCCGGGTGATGATCGTCGAGGACTCCCTCGTCGTTCGCCAGCTGCTGACCCATATCATCGGCCGGGACCCGAGGTTCGTCGTGGCCGCCGCTGTCGCCTCGGCTGAAGACGCCCTGGCCGAAATCCCGCGGGTCCGCCCCGATGTGATCTCCATGGACATCCGGCTGCCGGGCATGGACGGCCTGGAGGCCACGGCCCGGATCATGGCCGACAACCCCACGCCGATCGTGGTCATCGCCGACGCGGTGGAGGACGCCTCCCTGCGGATCTCCATGAACGCCCTGCGGGCCGGGGCGCTGACCGTAGTGGAGAAGCCCGCGGGGCCCAGCAACGCCAGCTACGAGCGACTGGCCGAGACCATCTGCACCCAGCTGTTCATCATGAGCAGTGTTCCGGTGATCCGTCGCCGCAGCATCGGGGCGCCGCGGGATGAGCGAACCGAGACCCGGCCGGTCGTCCCGGGCGCATTCGAGCGGCTGGACTTCCTGGCGCTGGCGGCCTCCACCGGCGGGCCGCCCGCCCTGGCCAAGGTGTTGGGCGCCCTGCCCTCGAACTTCCCCGCGCCAGTTCTGCTCGTCCAGCATATGGGCGCGGCCTTCATGGAGGGTTTCGCCAAGTGGCTGGACGGCCTTTGCGCCATGCCGGTGGTCCTGGCGCAGGACGGGGTGTTGGCTGAGCCCAGCTGCGTCTATGTGGCGCCGGGGGACTCCCACCTGGCCATCCGCAGCTCCGGCGTCATGCGCATCACCCAGGCCCCGCCGGTGGGCGGACAGCGACCGTCGGCCAATGTGCTGTTCGGCGCCCTGGCCGAGGCCGCGCCTACCCGCACGGTCGCCGCCCTGCTGACCGGCATGGGGGAAGACGGGGCCCAGGGCATGTCCCGTCTGAGCCAGGGGGGCGCCCACACCATCGCCGAGCATGCCAGCACTGCGGTGGTGAACGGCATGCCCGCCGCCGCCGTGCGCCTGCGAGCGGCCCGGGACATTCTGCCTCTTGACCTGATCGGACCTCGCATCCTCCAGCTGTCCGGCAAGGGGCGTCCATGAGCCCCCATCCGCACGCCAAGGTTCTCGTGGTGGAAGATTCGGAGACCCAGGCCCTGGCCCTGCGCGGCCGCCTGGAGGCCGAGGGCTATACGGTGCAGACCGTCACCAGCGCCGAGGCCGCCCTGGAGAGGCTGAACGGGCCCCTCCCGGACCTGGTCGTGGCCGACTTTCACCTGCCTGGCATGGATGGACGCGAGCTGTCGCGGCAGCTGCGCCTGAACCGCCGGACCCGCACCCTGCCCCTGCTCATGCTGACCAGCGCCAGGGAGCAGGATCTGGAGCGCCAGGGCCTGGAGAGCGGGGCGGACGCCTATGTGTCCAAGTCCGCCGACATGGATGTCATGCTGGCCAGGCTTCGCGCCCTGCTGCGCCGGGGTCGGATGGCGGCCAGCGAGACAGCCGCCGACGCGGGCTTCCGCCCGGCCCGGGTGATGATCGTGCACGACAGCGCCACCCAGCGGATCAAGCTGGGCGCCGTCCTGGCCCAGGTCGGCTATGAGGTGAGCGAGGCGCCGGATGCGACGACGGCCATGGCGGCCGCCAATGACCAGATCGACTGCATCGTCATGCCCGCCACAGGCGCAAGTCTGGACGGCCTGGATCTGTGCCGCAGACTGGATCGTCAGCGCGAGCGCATGTCCCTGCCCTTCCAGATTGTCGTCATCGGACCGGGCGCCGGCGATCCCCACGCCCTGGCTGCGGCCTTCGACGCCGGCGCCGACGATGTCACCGCCAGTACCGACGAGGACGAGGTCCTGCGCATGCGGGTGCGCGCCCTGGTGCGGCGCAGACTGCTGGCCGAGGAAACCCGGCGCTCCGAAGAGGCGGACGCCCGGGCCGCCGCAGCCGACGAGCTGTCCCGCGCCAACGCGGAGCTGGAGGCCGCCAACCAGCAACTGCGTCAGGCGCAGGCCCAGCTGGTCCAGTCCGCCAAGATGGCCTCCCTGGGGGAGCTGGTCGCCGGCATCGCCCATGAGATCAACAATCCCCTGGCCTTCATTCTGGGCCACCAGAACACGGTCGAGCGGCTGGCGCGGCAATTGGCGGAGGCTCCGGACGACTCCAATCCCGCAGCCCTGGCCAAGATGACGGACCGGCTCGGCGCCATGCGGATGGGTCTGCAGCGCATCCAGAGCCTGGTGATGAACCTGCGGAAGTTCTCCCGCCTGGACGAAGCCGACAGCCAGCAGCTTGACGTCCCCGACGCTATTGAGACGGTCCTGGCTCTGCTTGGCCCCAAGATGGGCGCCATAGAGGTTCGCCGGGACCTAAGGGCCAGGCCACAGCTCACCGCCTCGCCGGCCCTATTGAACCAGGTGGTCATGAACATCCTGTCCAACGCGGCCGACGCCCTGGGCGGCGCCGGCGTCATTGAGGTCTCCACCGAGGAGCGCGATGGCGGCTACCGGATCGAGATCAATGATTCAGGCCCCGGCGTGCCAGAGGCGGTCCGCGACCGCATCTTCGAACCCTTCTTCACCACCAAGCCGGTGGGGGACGGCACGGGGCTGGGCCTGGCCATTGCCTATGCCGTCGTCCGCGCCCACAAAGGCGAGATCACGGTGGACAGCGGGCCCCTCGGCGGCGCGCGCTTCGTGATCGAGTTGCCCGTGGACCCCCAGGCATGAACGCCCTCTCTCCACCGCCTCTGATCCTCCTGGTCGATGACGAGCCCGATATCCTGGTGGCGCTCGCAGACCTGCTGGAGGACAGCTTCCAGGTCCTGGCCGCCAATGGCGGCGCCGAGGCGCTCGAGATCCTGTCGCGCGAGCCGGATGTGGCCGTGATCGTCTCCGACCAGCGCATGCCGGAAATGACCGGCGACGTCTTCCTGGGCCAGGCCAGACGCCTGTCGGAGGCTGAGGCCATCCTGCTGACCGGCTATGCCGATCTCAGTTCCATCACCGCCGCCCTGAACAAGGGCGGGATCGTCGGCTACGCCGCCAAGCCCTGGGACCCCGAGGCCTTGCGGGCCATGGTCTCGTCGGCCGCCGAGCGCCACCAGCTTCGCCGGGCGCTGAACGAGGAACGTTCCCTGCTGCGCGGGCTCATGGCCCACCTGCCCGCCGCGGTTGCGGTCAAGGATCGCGAGGGCCGGTACGTGCGCATCAATGAACGCAAGGCCCTGGCGCTGGGTCTGGGCGCCAAGACGGGTGTCGGCAAGACCGAGTCCGAGCTCGGCGGCTCCGGCCGCGCCGACGCCGAGGCCCTGGCGCTGGCCCGGGGCGAGACCGTCGAGGTGCTGGACGAGCGGGAGACCGAGGTCGGGACCCAGTGGCTGGAGACGGCCATCGTGCCGGTGCATGACCCCGCCGGGGAGGTCCGCCACCTGGTGGTCGTCGAGCGGGACGTCACCGACGAGAAGCTGGCCGAAATGCAGCTTCGCCAATCCGACAAGCTGCGGGCCCTGGGCACCCTGGCGGGCGGCGTGGCGCACGACTTCAACAATCTGCTGACCGCCATCATCGGCAGTCTCGAACTGGCCACCCGCCGCATGGGTGATGAGGCGGCCCTGCGCCGCTACTTGGACAACGCCACCCTGGCCGCTCAGAAGGGCGCGACCCTGACCCAGCGCCTGCTGGGTTTCAGCCGGCAGACCGAGAGCCGCGGGGCCGAGGTGGTGGACCTGGCCGAAATCCTCTCCGAGACCAAGGACCTGGTCGAGCGCACCCTGGGCGGAGGCGCGCGGATCAGCTGGAACCTTGCTGACGGCCTGTGGCGGTCGGCCATTGAGCCTGACCAGTTGGAACTCGCCATTCTGAACCTCGCGGTCAACGCCCGCGACGCCATGCCTGATGGCGGGCGGATCACCATATCGGCCTGGAACCAGACCCTCGCCGCGCCGGAGCCGCAGCTCGACCTTGCGGCGGGCGACTATGCTGTGATCTCAGTCCATGACACCGGCGCCGGCATGACGCCGGAGGTGCTGGCTCGCGTCCTTGAACCCTTCTTCACCACCAAGCCCGTGGGCAAGGGCACCGGTCTTGGCCTGCCCATGGCCTACGGCTTCGCTCAGCGCTCTGGCGGCGCCCTGGAAATCTGCAGCGAGCCGGGCCAGGGCACTGAGGTGAAGATCTATCTGCCCCGGGCGGTGATCGCGGCCCTCGAGGTGACTCCGGCGCCGGAAAAGAGCGCGGCCGACCAGGAGCGGTCCGGACGGCGCATTCTGGTGGTCGACGACGAGCCCCCTGTGCGTGCGGTGACCGCGGGATTCCTGCGGGACTGCGGCCATGACGTCGTCGAGGCGGACGGCGCAGACGCCGCGCTGCGCCTGCTCCGGGAGGGCGGGCCGTTTGACCTCGCCCTGGTGGACTTCGCCATGCCCGGCGTAAACGGCGTCGAGTTCGCCCGACGTGCTCGGGCGGACGGGTCGGACCTGCCGATCATCCTCATCACCGGCTATTTCGACGTTGAGGTGCCCGGCGACATCGCCCTGGTCCACAAGCCGTTCAGCAACGCCACCCTGCAGGCCGCCCTCGCCCGGGCCTGGGCTCAGTAGATCCCCATCGCGAGGCCTGCCGCCAGGGCTGCGCCGAGTTCGCCGCACCTTGCCAGCTCGGCCGGCGCGATCTGCTTCTCCGCCAGGATCGCCTCAGGCGTCTGGGCGTGGGTGCAGACGATGATCGGTTCGGCCACGGCCTTCAGCCGCCAACCGGTGGCGATCCGCGCCATCTGACGAACCGCGTTTTCCCCATCGCTGCCGGCGCAGACCATTAGGGCGTAAGGCCGGCCCTCGATGCGCCCCAGCACGGGATAATAGGCGCGGTCGAAGAAGGCCTTCATCTCACCGGAGATCGCCGCCAGGTTCTCCGGACAGACGAACAGGTAACCGTCGGCCTGAAGAAGGTCATCTGGCCCGGCCTCGGTCGCCTCAAGGACCTGGACCCGCGCCTCCCCCGTCTCGCGGGCGGCGGCCTCGGCAGCTTGGGCGATCTGGCGCGAACCGCCGGTACGCGAGTGATAGACGATCAGCAGCAACTTCATAGGGGCAGCATAGGCGACATCGCCATGCTCACACAGGCCAGCAGGCCGCCGCCCTTCAAGCTGACCCAGCGTGGCCGCTGAATTTTCCACCGAGCCACGTCAGGGCCGGAACCCGGCGGGCGGTCTGAGACTTTCTCCCACCAACAGGAGATTTCCATGGCCATGATCCAGGGCTTGGGCCTGCAAAGCGCCCCCGCAGCCGGCTTTTCGGACCCCAACAGCCTCCATCGGGGGCTAGCGCGGTGGAACCGCAGCCGCCTTTCGCCCTCCACGCCGCGCAATGACTGGCGGCTGGAGCTGAACCGCGACCTGCGGATGCAGCAGAAGGAAGGCGAGTTCATCGAAGCCTTCCGCGCCCGGGTCCAGGACGAGGTGGCGCAGGTCCCGACAGATCCCGCGGGCTTCATCGCCTGGTTCGAGGGCCTGAAGGACAACGGTCCCGGCCAGTGGGACCCGCTGTTCGACTGGCTCGCCACTGAAGCCGACCTGGAACAGATCTCCTGGTTCCTGACACAGGAAGCCGCCGGCGAGGCGGGGTTCGATGATCTGGTCGCCCTGACCCAGGTTAAGCTGCCGGCCCGACCCAAGCTTGAGCTGGCCCGCAACTACTGGGACGAGATGGGCCGCGGAAATATGGGCGGCATGCACGGGCCGATGCTCGACATGACCGTGCAGGGCCTGGAGCTCGCGCCGACCATCGAGGGCACGCTCTGGCAGTCCCTGGCGCTCGCCAACACCATGACCGCCTTCGCCGCCACCCGACGATACGCCTATCACTCCGTGGGCGCCCTGGGCGTCGTGGAACTGACCGCGCCGACCCGGGTGGCGTCGGTGGCCGCCGGCCTCAAGCGGCTGGGCGTGTCGCCAAAGCTGCGCAAGTATTTCGATCTGCACGCGGTTCTGGACGTCGAGCATTCCAAGGCCTGGAACGCCGAGGCGCTCATGCCCCTGGCCCAGGAGCACCCCGAGGTGCTGCCCGCCATCGCCGAAGGCGCGATCATGCGCCTGCGCTGTGGCGAGCAGTGCTTCGAGGCCTATCGCGCCTTCCTGTGGGCCGGCGCCCGCACCGCTCAGACCGTTCTCCTCAAGGAGTCGGCCTGACCCAGCCTGGCGAGGGGTCAATCCCCCTTGGAGGACTTGCGGTAATCGAGGGGCGGCGCCCGGTCGCCGACCATGGCCTCATAGGTGAAGTCCGCGCCGCGTCGCTCAAGCAGTTCGCCCTTGGCGGTCTCGATCAGGGCGGGCTCCCGCAGAAGCCGCGCGCCGGCCAGGGCCAGGGTCTTGGCTGCGACCTCGGCCCCCTTTGAACCAATGCTCGTTCCGCCGGCGGCGACAGCCTGCCAGCTGTGGGCGGCGGTCCCAGGCACCCAGGTCGCCGCGCCCATGCCCGCGGTCGGCGTCACCCAACTCACATCGGCCACGTCGGTAGATCCGCCGCCGCCGCCGCCAATGGAATAGGGCCTGATTTCGCTGGCCGGGGTCGGCTTGCGACCGGCCGGCAGCTGCTTGCTCATGGCCTCGGCGAAGGCCTTTTCCTGGTCATTCCAGACCGGCGGGCCGACCTCGCGCAGGGCCTGGTCCATGACCTGGCCTAGGGTGTCGTTCACCAGCATGTTGTAGACGCCCCCGGTCTGCTCGAAGCTCCCCGTGGTTTCGGTGGCGAGCGCCGCGCCTTCGGCGGCCTTCTGCATCCGGGCGAAGACGTCGCGGACGATCTGAGGATCGGTGTGGCGGACGTAGTAATAGACCTCGGCCTTGTCGGGAACGACGTTCGGGGCTGCGCCGCCGTCGGTGACGACATAGTGGATACGAGTCCCGTCCGGGATGTGCTCGCGCAGATAGTTGACCGCCACATTCATGATCTCGACCCCGTCCAGGGCCGAGCGGCCACGGAAGGGCGCCGCCGACGCGTGGGCCGAGGCGCCGGCGAAGCGGAACTTGCCGGAGATGTTGGCCAGCGAGACGCTCTGGGCGGCGCTGTTGCCGTCGCTGGGGTGCCAGTGGAGGGTCGCATCCACGTCGGAGAACAGACCCTCGCGGACCATATAGACCTTGCCCGAGCCCCCCTCCTCGGCCGGCGTGCCATAGACGCGGATCTCGCCAGCCACATTGTTGGCCTTCATCCAGGCCGCCAGGCTCTGGGCGGCGGCGACCGACGCCGCGCCGAACAGGTGGTGACCGCAGGCGTGGCCCGCGATCTGGCCGGCGATCGGGGCCGGCTCAGGCTTGGCCTCCTGGGCGAGGCCCGGCAGGGCGTCATACTCAGCCAGGATAGCGATCACGGGGCCATCGCCGTTCTTGAAGCTGGCGACGAAGGCTGTGGGCATGCCGGCCACACCGGCCTCCACCGAGAAGCCGGCCTTGCGCAGTTCAGACTGCAGCAGGGCCGAACTCTTGGTCTCCTGATAGCCGACCTCGGCGAACTCCCAGATCTGATGGGCCACGTCGGCCATGCGCGGCGCGCCCTTCTCGACGCTCGCGATCAGGGTCTGCTTGTCCTGCGGAGTCACCTGGGCGCTGGCCGGGGATCCGGACAGAATGAGGGTCAGGCTGGCGGCGCCCATCAGGGCGATCTTGAAGGCGGCGCGGCGCATGGGCGAACTCCGGAAGACTGGGATACCAAGGGGCGGCAAGCCCCGCTGACCCGACATCCTCTGCCGATGGCGGGCCGATGCAAGTCGGCGCGGGCGCCCCGAAGGCCGCCCGCGCCCTCGACCTAGAAGGTCTTACGCACGCTCACATACCAATAGCGGCTGTAGGGCGTGTAGAGCTCGCCCAGGTAGCCGTCCGAGGCCAGTGGCGGCTTCTCGTCGGTCAGGTTGCGCACCCCAACGCGCAGGCGGGTATCGGCCGCCATGCCATCGGTGAACTCGTACTGACCATAGAGATTGGCGGTCAGCTGGCTGTCGATGATCCAGGGATCGCCGGCCGCGTCGATCAGGCCGAAGTCCTGAACATCGCCCACATACTGGGTGAAGGCCCCCAGGGTGAACTGCTCGTAGCGCCAGGTGGCCGAGGCCGACCATTTCCAGTCCGGACGACCTTCGTCGCGGATCAGGTCGCCACCGCCGGCGATGTTGACGCCGGGATTGATGGCGCCGGCCGCCTGGGCGTCCAGGAGCTCCTGAATGGCCGGAGACGGCTGGCGGTAGAACTTCATCAGATGGGCGGCATTGAAGCTGGCCGAGAAGTCGCCGAACCGCGTGCCATTCAGGCTCCAGGCCACGCCGATGTCGAGGCCGCGAGCCTCCTGCGGCAGCAGGTTCTGGTACTGGTCGTTGACGAACAGCACCTGACCCACGGGGGTCAGGTTGGTGCCGGCGAAGGCGGCCACGTCATCGGCGGTGGGCGCCGCACGGATCACGTCGGGGTTACTCGTCCCCTGGGTGCGCAGCAGGTAGTCGAGGATCAGGGCGTTGCCCTCGCCGAACAGGCCGACGATGCCCTCCTGCTTCACCCGCCAGTAGTCGACCGTGAAGATGAAGTTCCCGACTTCCGGCGGCAGGAACTGGGGTTCGAAGACGACGCCCGCCCCCCAGGTCTCGGACTCTTCGGGCTTCAGGTCCTGGTTGCCAGCCCGCTGCGCGGTGGTGGCGCCCGACCGCGAGCAGGCCGCGAAGTTGGCGATGCGCCCGGCCCGCAGATCCGCCTCGCAGCGGATGAAGTCGGTCCGGGTGTTGGAACGGGTCACCAGGGTGGCGTTGACCTGTTCGAGGTTGGGCGCCTTGAAGCCCTGGGCCCAGGAGCCGCGGAAGCGCAGCCCATCGAACACATCCCAGGCCACCGCGACCTTGGGCTTGGCGACAGAGCCGGCGTCGCTGAAGTCCTCGAAGCGGCCGGCCAGCTGCATCTCCACGCTCTGGACCAGCGGGATGTTCATCTCCGGCGAGATCACCGGCACGGCGAACTCGATGAAGCCCGAGGCGACGGTCCGGGAGCCGCTGGTGTCCGGCGACGGGCTGGTGCCGATCAGGTCGCCTGCATAGGCCGTCCCGGTGACCACGTCGGTGAAGTTGATGGTGCCGTCCACGCGGCCGTCGCGGTCGTCCTTCTGGGTCTCGCGACGGTATTCCAGGCCAACCGCCATGCCGACGTCACCGCCGGGCAGGGTGAAGATGTCCGGCCGCGAGACCTTGAAGTCCGCCAGGGCCAGCGAGCTGGTGTTGCGGCGGACCGTCTTGATCCGGATGGCGTCCAGGGCGGCCTGGCTGCTCCGGGCGGTATCAGCCAGGCTGGTGTTCTGCAGATTGGCCCCGTTGAACGGGTTGTAGGCGTCCGGCGTCGACAGGGAGAGCTGACGTTGCAGCAGGGTGGCGCTGATGCCGTCCGAGACGTCCTCGACCTCAGCCTTCGAATAGAGGATCGCGCCTTCCCAGTTGAAGCCGAACCGCTCGCCCCTCAGGCCGGCCAGGGCCCGCCACTGAGAGTTCTCTACATCCACCGAGGTCGGCCCGGCGTCGGAGAAGTTGTAGGTGCGGATGGTCACATCACGGCCGCTCGCCGGGGCGTCGATGCCCGACAGGCGGTTCGGATTGACCGTCCCATTGGCGAAGGTCGTGGGGCCGAACGGGTTGTAATAGCTCGAGGCCGGCATGGTGATCGGCATCGAAGACAGGGTGCCGGTGGAGGTCTGCAGGCTCTTGGTGGTGGCGGTGTAGTAGCCGAGCTCGCCAAAGCCCGTGATCTCGTCGGTCAGGTCGTAGTTGCCGGTGAGGAACAGATTCACCCGCTCCACCTCGGGGATCACCGTGGTGTTGTAGGCTGCCGGCGAGTCAAAGCGCAGATCGCGATCGACGCCGGCCGTGGCGATGGCGCCGTCATCCAGGCAGAGCCCGCCGCTGGTGGGCGTCGCGCAGCCGGGGAAGGTGGTCGGCTGCACGTGGAAGAAGCCCGCGGTCGATGTCACCAGGGCGCCGTTGCGCCGCACAGGACCGCTGGCCTGGAAATAGCCCCAAGGGGTGACGGTGCTGCGGGCGTCCAAGGAGGTGGCGCCGTCAAAACGCGTACCGGCGAACAGCGGCCGGCGGTCCAGGGAGGCGGTATAGTCCTGGTCCAGGGCGTCCAGGGCGGTGCGGTCGGTGTAGCTGGCGAACACCGTGACATTACCGCGGTCGAAATTGCGGCCGAACAGGGCCGACAGATCGGTCTGGCGCAGGCCCGTGCCCTCGGCGCCGCCGTACTGGGCGTCCAGGGTCAGACCATCATAGTCGGTGCGCAGCACCGTGTTGACGACGCCGGCCACCGCGTCCGAGCCGTAGAGCGCCGCCGCGCCGTCGCGCAGCACTTCCAGGCGCTGGAGACCGTTCACCGGGATGGCGTTGGTGTTGTAGGTCAGGACTGGAACGAGGTTCTCGTCGGCGCGGCTGGACGGGTGGGTCACCACCCGGCGGCCATTCAGAAGGACCAAGGTGTTGCCGACACCCAGATTGCGCAGATTGACCGAGCCCACATCGCCCCGGGCGCTGTTGCTGGAGTTGGGCAGGTAGCTGGAGTTGAAGCTCACATCGCCCATCTGCGGGATGGAGCGGAACAGCTCGTCGCCCGAGGCGGCGGCGACCGCCTGCAGTTCGTCCTGTCCGAGCACGGTGACGGGCACGGCATCAGTAATCCGCGACCCCTGCACCTGCGACCCGACGACGATGATCTCGTCAACCATGGTTTCGGCCGTCTGGGCGAAGGCTCCGCCGGCGCCGAGCGCGCAGAGCATAGTCGTCCCGAGCAGACCGCGCCGCCCCCAGTTGGTGATGTTCATGTTGATCCCCTTTTGATCCCGACCCGAAGACCGACGTTTTCCCGGTTCTCCAGATCCTCTCGGCCGAATAGACGGCAGGGCCGGTGTAGCGTCGTTATACGGCGCTGGCCGACACACATTCGCCACACGGCCGCAAAAAGGGGCAATTCACGCCCAATTTCACGGCTTTTAGGTCGGTTCGGGACGGATTTCGCCGATCGGCGCTCAGTGATCAGTGATCAGTAGAACCTGACGTCGTCGACCTCGAGCCACAGGGTCTCACCGGCGTCCCGACCACCGCCGAACTGGACTTCCAGCAGATCACTGGCCGTCCAGGGCGTCTCAGCCCGCCGCCAGCCTGGCGCAGGCCGCAGATCCGAGAAGGGCACGGTGAAGCTGGCCCACTCGGGACCCGCCTCAACCTCGGTCTGCCACCAGCCGCCCACGGTGCGAATCATCACCCGGTAGAGCCCTCCGTCGCCCCTCAGGCCGAAAGCGAGCCCCTTGAAGGCGCGGGCGTCGACCGGCTGGACCGACCCGCGGCTGAGCGGGAGGATGACGCCGGTATGGGGGTCTTCCTTGACCGACATCCGTGCGGCCAGGCGCAGGGCGTTGTCGCCATCCGCCTCTGGCGCCACGAGGCTGATCAGCACGCTGCGGTCCATACCGCCGTCGGTGTCCTGCACCCGCAGGGCGCCTGTGGCCGTGCGGCCCGGCGCGCCTTCGAAGTCGTCAATCAGAGCCTGGGCGGGCGCGGGCGCCATGGTCATCTGGCTGTTGGCCGCCGGCAGGGCGACCCCGGGCCCCACCACCTGACGACCGTCGATGAAGACCCGCTCGGTCTTGCGGACGTCGGAGATGTGGGTCCAGGGCGCGCCGTCGATCAGCACCAGGTCGGCGCGCTTGCCGACTTCGATGGTGCCACGATCATCCAGGACGCCCATGGCGCGGGCGCTGTTGGCGGTGGCGACCATCAGGGCCTCCACCGGCGTGAAGCCGGCCTGAACCAGCAACTCCATCTCATGCAGAGTCGCGACCCCGTGCGGCGTGCCCGGCATGCCGGCGTCGGTGCCGAGCGCCACCAGAACCCCTGCGTCATGCAACGCCTTCACATTGCGCAGGGCGTACTGGAACTTGGCGTTGGACTGGACGAAGCGCGGATTGTTCAGGTCGTCCGGCGGGGTCTGGCCGGGCTTGACCGGCTCATAGACCGCGAGCGTCGGGGCGTAGGCCGTGCCCGACGCCTTCATCAGGTCGATGACCTCCTGGTCCACCGGCCCGTCCTGCAGGCTGTGGACGATGATATCCACCCCGGCCCGGGCGGCCACCTTGCCGCGCGCCACCGTTACGGTGTGTGTGACGACCTTCAGGTCATTCTTGTGCGCCTCGTCCACCAGGGCGCTCAGCGTGCCCACATCCATTGAGGTGTTGTCGGCCGAAAGGCCATAGCGCCAGCCGTCGGCGAAGGCCTTGATGAGGTCCGGCTCGTACGGAACCAGCCGGCGGACCTCGTGCCGGGCGCCGTCGGGGGTGTTGACCCACTTGGTGGTGGTTGTGTCGCCCCAGTCAGCCCCATGGCCGCCGGGCGTGCTCATCCGCGCCGTCAGGTTCACATGCGGCGAGGCCAGCTGCGACAGCCAGCGACGCCGGGGCTCGTAGGATTCCGGGGGCTGGTGAAAGTCGTTCACCGTGGTGACGCCAGCCTGCACATAGGCCGTGGCGATGGCCGGCGTCTGATAGGGCGCGCCGTTCGGCGTCCAGTGGGTGTGGACGTCGAAGAAGCCCGGGGTCAGGGCCTTGCCGCGGCCATCGATGGTCACCGCGCCAGCCGGCACGGTCAGACCGGCGCCGATGGCGGCGATCCGCCCATCCTGAATCAGCACGTCGGCCGTCCGCGGCGCCGCGCCCGTGGCGTCAAAGAGGGTGGCCCCGACGATGGCCACGGTCTCTGCCTTCGCCGGGGCGCTGGCCGCGCCGCTCGCCAGGGTGAAGCCGACGGCGGCTACAGCGAGAGACTTGAAGATGGGTTGGATGGTCACGAAACGCGCCCCGCACACTTGGTCGCCGCCTGTGATGCGGCGTCTGTCGCTTATCCCAGGGCCAGGATTGAATCCAGAAACCGCGACGTGAGGGCGCATTTCCCGCCCACACGCCGCCGAAAGCGGCACTTGTCAGTGGGCGAGCAGCACCGGGACCGGCGGCGACTCCAGCACGCTGCGGGTGGCGCCCCCCAGGACGAACTCCCTGGCCCGGGAGTGACCGAACGCCCCCATGACCAGGAGGTCGGCTTCGGTCCGCAAGGCGACATGGTCAAGGACCGAACCGATCTTCGCCCCGGCCGAATCGAACTCCATGGCCTCGGCGATGACCCCGTGGCGGGCGAGGTGGCGGAGCAGGTCCTGCGGGGCGCCCGGCCTGGCGGTCGCCTTTTCATTGAGCACGGTCAGGACGACCACCTTGCGGGCCGAGGTCAGGGCAGGCATCGCCGCGGCGACGGCGGCGGCGGCCGATCGGCTGGCGTCCCACGCGATCAATACGGTTCCGAGACCCGTCTGGGTGGGCCGGGCGTCGTTAGGCCGGAAGACCACGACGGGTCGGCCCGAGGCGAAGATCATCGCCTCCGCCACCCCCTGATGGGCCGTCGACTCACGGGCATACGGGATGACGCAGATATCCCGGGTCCGGGCGAGCTGGGCGGTGAGTTCCGGGATCTGGAACACTTCGGCCTCGGGCGACAGGCGGCCGCCGAACACCCCCAGCGCCGTGGCGCGATGCTCGAACTGTTCGAGCAGACGCGCGGCGTTCTGGCGACTGCGCCCCTCCTCCGCCCGAGCCATATCGCCGAGGTTCAGGGCGAAATCGGCCAGGCGATTGGTCTTCAGCGGAATCGAGACCTGGGGGACCAGGGCGGTGACCTGTTCGCCGAGCGCCGCGCACAGACTGACGCCCTGCTCCAGCGCCAGGTCGGACGTGGCATCGGGATAGGACTCAAGATGGAGAAGGATGTCTTTGTAAGGCATGGATAATCTCCATTGAAACAAGGCTTCGCCTGCCCTCGCGACCAGGGTCGTCGAGGGCAGGCGCGGTGTCGACGAGCCGATGGGGTCCCTGCTCGCTCAGGACTTCTTGCGGCGCTCGGCCACCAGCAGGCTGATCAGCAGGGCGGCAGCGGTCAGGGCGGCCCCGGCCGAGACAATGGGATGATCCTTCACCTCCTGAACAGCCTTGTCGGCCATGGCCTTGGCGGGTTTGGCCTTTTCCGAGAGGGCGTCGGCGGCCTTGCGCACCGCGACGGCGGCCTTGGCGATGGCTTCCTCGCTCTCCTCCGAGAGGCTTTCGGCGGCCGATCGCAGGGCGCGGGCGACATCCTCGAGGGTCTCGTCGATGTTCTCCCGCAGATCCTTGACGTCTTCGCGGAGGTCTTTGCTGATGGACTTCGACATGGGGCGGCTCCTTGGGGTTGCGCGCCTCATCTGGCGCCCTTCCCCCGGGCGACGCCTTGACCCGTATCAAATGCCTGGAAGCGCCCCTGCCGCTCAAGCTTGAGCCAGATCAAGGATGGCCTCAGCGCGCAGGCGCATCACGCGGCCACGGTCATACCGTCAATAAGGGGATAGTCATGAAAACCACCGCCGCCGTTCTCGCCGCGGGCCTCGCCCTCACCCTCGCCGGGGCCGCCCAGGCCCAGGAGTTCCAGCCCAAGAGCGCCGGGACCACGATGCTCAATGTCCGGGTGACCTCCGTTGATCCGGAAGCCGGCGACCCCATCACCACCCTGGCCGGCGCCGCGACGGGCCTGCGGGCCGAGGTGAACGCCGATGTGATGCCGACCATCGGCCTGAGCTACTTCTTCACCGACAATGTCGCTGTCGAAGTGATCGCCGGCACGACCAAGCACACGGTCACCGCCAAGGGTCCGGCCACCGACGTGAAGGTCAAGGAGACCTGGGTCCTCCCCCCGGTGGTCTCCCTGCAATATCACTTCGCCCCGGCCGCCAAGGTCAGCCCCTATGTGGGCGCGGGCGTGAACTACATGATCTTCTACAACGGCTCGGATAAGAACAACTTCGACCTCGACATCGACAACGGCTTCGGCTTCGCCCTGCAGGCGGGCGTGGACGTGGCCGTCAGCGGTCCCTGGAGCGCCAACCTCGATGTGAAGAAGGTGTTCTTCGAGACCGACGCCACCGACAACCGTAACGGCGTGAAGTCCAAGGTGAAGCTGGACCCGTGGGTCGTCTCGGCGGGCTTCGGCTGCAAGTTCTAAGCTGCGCGACATACGCAGACTGAAGGAAAGGCCCCGGCTTCACCGCTGGGGCCTTTTTCGCATTCAGCCGTCCTGCAGCAGGACCCTGGCGGCGCGGGCGATGACGATCTGTTCGTCCGTGGGCAGGACGAGCCCCTGAAGGCGGCTGGCCGGGGTGGTGATGATCTCGGCGCCTGCCCGGTTCGCCTCGGCGTCGAGCTCGGCGCCCAGCCAGGCGCAGGCCCGCAGCACGCCCTCGCGGATCGCCGCGGCGTTTTCCCCGACGCCGGCGGTGAAGACGAGGCGATCCACCCCGCCCAGGGCGGCGGCCAGCCCGCCGATCTCCCGCGACAGCCTATAGACGAACAGGTCCAGGGCCTCCCGCGCCTCCGGACGGTCGCTGGCCAGCAGGACTCTGATGTCGCCGCTCTCCCCGGACACGCCGAGCAGGCCCGACCGGCGATAGAGCAGGTCGGTGAGATAAGCGGCCGACATGCCGCGATCTTCCATCAGGTAGAGCAGAACCCCAGGATCGAGACTGCCCGACCGGGTGGCCATGGGCGGGCCATCCAGGGCCGAGAAGCCCATGGTGGTGGCCAGACTCTCACCATCGGCCAGGGCGCAGAGGGACACGCCGCTCCCCAGGTGGGCGACGATCACCCGCCCGCCGCAGTTTGAGCCGAACCGCTCTCGAAGCTCGCCGGCGATGAAGTCGTACGACAGGCCAGGGA
>NZ_JAUYAW010000003.1 GCF_030693405.1 Phenylobacterium sp. | reverse complement strand
CACCGATGGGGTTCTGGATGGCGATCTGGACGCCTTCATGGGGGCGTCCCTGGCCCAGCGCGTCGGGATCACCCGCGAGGACTGAGCCGGCCAGGCCGGCCCCGTCCTAGAGCCTGATGCGACCGGACTTAACCGTCTGGTCGTTGAATCAGGCTCTAAACTCAAAGACTTGAGCGCGTTTTGCTCCGATAGCCGGTTCCCACTTATCGGAAACGCGCTCTAGAAGACGGGCTTGGCCTGGGGGGCGCCGCTGGCGGCGGCGGGCGCCGTCGCCGGCGCTTCGAGGGCGGGCGGTGCGGGCTTGGCCGGCGCCTCGGCCGGTGGGGCCGGGGGACGTTGGAACTTCAGGCTGCGGCCCTGGAAGAAGGCGCCCGTCTCCATGGCCAGCTGCTCATGGGTGATGTCACCGTCGATATAACAGGTGCCATAGAGGCGGACCTGCTTGGCGGTGATCGCACCGATCACCCGGCCGCGAGCCTCCACGGCCTCGGCGAAGATCGAGCCTTCCACATGGCCGGTGTCGCCGATGGTCAGCTTGCCGATGCGCACGTCGCCGCGCACGATGCCATCGATGTGCAGTTCGCCTTCGCCGCTGATCCCGCCCTCGACAGTCAGGTTTTCGGCGATCAGCGAGGCCACGGTCGGCGCCTTTCGGACCACGGGGCCTTCCGACAAGATCTGAGGCGGGCCGTCGAGACGCGCCGGGGTCTTGGAACTGTCCGACTTAGTCGGCTGCTTGCTGAACATACTCGCCCGCCTTCACAAAACGGCTGGGGTTCTGGGCGCGGCCATTGACCCAGACTTCATAATGGAGATGCACGCCGGTGGAGCGCCCGGTGGAGCCCATGCCGCCGACGCGCTGGCCGACGGCGATCCGCTGACCGGGCTTCACGGCGATCGCCTGCAGATGCGCGTAGCGCGTCTTGAAGCCCTGGCCGTGGTCGATCTCGACCGTGTTGCCGTAGCCCGAGCGAACGCCGGCGAAGGACACGACGCCAGGACCCGTGGCCAGGATGGGGGTCATGAACCCGCCGCCGAAGTCGAGGCCGGAATGGAAGGCGGGGCGTTTGGTGAAAGGATCGAACCGGACGCCAAAGCCGCTGGTCTGCCGGCCGCCCGGCGTCGGCTTGGCCAGCGGCAGTTTCTCGGCGGCGGAGCCGAGGGCGCGGGCTTCGGAGAGGTTGGTGGCGGCGTGTTGGATACGGGAGGCGAAGTCCTCGTCCACGTCCAGAACGGCGGCGAGCGCCTTGGGGTCGCGGGCTTCGATCAGCGGGCCGCCCAGGGCGCCGGACTTGGGCGCATAGCCATTGGGGCTGAGCCCTGCGAGGCGGAAGGCCATCCGAAGGCGCTCGGCCCGACCCTTGGCGAAGGTGTCGGCCGAATCCAACAGGCGTTCCTGGCTGGCTCGGACCAGTTCGACCCTTCGGACCGGGTCTGTCGTTTCCGGGGTCGTCGCGGCGCGCTGGATTTCCGGGGCCAGAGCGTCGGCGGCGCCGGGCGTGTCCTTATAATCGCTGAGCAGCATGGCCAGGGCGGCGTGACGACGCTCCACCGACAAGGCCAGATCATCGATCGACCCGTTGGTGGCGTTCAGCTGCGCCACGGCGCTGTTGAGCCGGGCCTGGCGGTCGGCGATCCAGCGTTCGTACTTGGCCTCGGTGCGGGCGATCTCCTGATCGCTCGCCGACATCTGCATGGCGCTGACCATCATGGCCGCGGTGCAGACACCCATCCACAGGGCCGCGGCGGCGACGGCGCTGGCGCCGAGAATCTGCTTGGGGGTTGTGAGGACGTAGGCGCGCATCTCGCCGCCGGAGCGGACGTACAGATGGCGCTCGGGGAAGAGCTCTTCGAGCGAACGGCGGAGGCGCGTTATGCGTTTCATGCTCATCGCTACAGTTACCAGGAGCAGCGACGACGATATGCAATGAGATGAATGGCGCGCGCAAGGGCCTTCGCGCCGCGAGGGAGCAAAAGCCCAGCTTCGCTCACAATCACAGCATCTCGTTAAACGAGACTGAATTGACTCGCCACACGGATCGGGAGGGCGAGCCAGACGCCGAACGACATTCCCTAGGGAAGCGACAATTCTACAACACAGTCCGCCCCAGGAAGGTTCCCGGGGCGGCGAAAGAGAGGCGTGATCAGGCCTTCAGGGCCTGGGCGGCTTTGAGCACGGCGGCGGCATGACTGGGGACCTTCACCTTGCGCCAGACCCCGGCGATCTTGCCCTCGCCATCCACGAGGAAGGTAGAGCGATCGATCCCCATATACTTGCGGCCATACATGCTCTTTTCCACCCAGGCCCCGTAGGCCTCGACCACGGCCCCGCTGGGGTCGGAGCCCAGCTGGACCTTCAGGTCGTGCTTGGCGGCGAACTTGCCGTGCGAGGTCACCGAGTCCTTCGACACGCCCAGCACGGTCGCCCCGGCGGCGGCGAAGGCTTCGATCTGCTCGGAGAAGTCGATCGCCTCCTTGGTGCATCCGGACGTATCGTCCTTAGGATAGAAATAGAGCACCAGGGTCTGGCCTGCGAAGTCAGCCAGACGGATGGGGCCCGTCGGACCCTCAAGTTCAAAGGCGGGCGCCGGGGCGCCGATGTCCAGCTCAGCCATGGGCTGTGGTCTCCATATTGGGCCGCGCGTTCAGACGGGCCGCACCAGCACGATCTTCTTCTTGCCCGCAGCCAGCTTTACGACGCCGTCCACGAGATCGGATGCATCGAGGGTGCGGTTGGCGTCGGTCTCGGCCTTGTCATTCACCCGCAGGCCGCCCCCCTGCGCCAGCCGACGCGCTTCGCCCCGGGAGGCCGCAAGACCTGCATCCGTGGCCAGGGCGGCCAGCACGACGCCGGCCTCAAGGTCGGCGCGAGGGATTTCGAAGCTCGGCAGATCGCCCGAGAGCTGGCCCTGTTCGAAGGCGGCCACGGCAGCGGCCTCGGCCGCCT
Organism: Phenylobacterium sp.; assembly: GCF_030693405.1. Classification (GTDB taxonomy): domain Bacteria; phylum Pseudomonadota; class Alphaproteobacteria; order Caulobacterales; family Caulobacteraceae; genus Phenylobacterium. The sequence continues at coordinate 3,702 of NZ_JAUYAW010000003.1, read as the reverse complement.
TCGCCGCCTCTTCCCCATGCAGCAGGGTGGTGGCGGCATTGGCCAGGACCTTCTTGGCCTCATTGATCTGAGCGCCTTCGAGGGCCTCCAGCCGGGCGATTTCCTCCAGGGAAAGGTCGGTGAACAGCCGCATGAAGCGCCCGACATCGGCGTCCTCGGTGTTCCGCCAGAACTGCCAGTAGTCGTAGGGGCTGCGCATGTCGGCGTTGAGCCAGACGGCCCCACCCACGCTCTTGCCCATCTTCTGGCCAGACGCGGTGGAGAGCAGGGGTGTGGTTAGGCCGAAGGCGGGCTTCTGGTCGACCCGGCGGATCAACTCGACCCCGTTGACGATATTGCCCCACTGGTCGGACCCGCCCATCTGCAGGACACAGCCGTAGCGGCGTTCGAGCTCCAGGAAGTCCACCGACTGCATCAGCATATAGTTGAACTCGAGGAAGGTCATCGGCTGTTCGCGGTCCAGCCGGTTCTTGACGCTGTCGAAGCTCAGCATGCGGTTGATGGTGAAATGGACGCCATAGTCCCGCAGGAACTGGACGTAGCCGAATCGATCCAGCCACTCGGCATTGTTGACCATCACCGCGTCGTTGGGTCCGTCGCCGAACGTCAGGAACCGACGGAACACCGCCTGGATGCTGTCGATGTTCGCCTGGATCTGGGCGTCGGTCAGCAGGGGCCGCTGGCTGTCCTTGTCGGTAGGATCGCCGACCTTGGTCGTGCCACCTCCCATCAGCACCACGGGCTTGTGACCAGCCTGCTGCAGGCGGCGCAGCATCATGATCTGGATCATGTGACCCACATGCAGACTGGACGCCGTGGCGTCGAAGCCGATGTAGGCCACGATCGGGCCGGCCTGGCAGGCGGCGTCCAGCTCCGCCGAATGGGTGATCTGGTGGATGTAGCCGCGCGTCTGCATCAGACGCAGGAATTCGGATTTGAACGCAGGATCGCTGGTCATGGAGCCGGACTTCGAATGGGAAGGTCCGGGCTCTAGCACGCTGGGATCGGATAGTTCGAGAGTCATCTGGGGTCTCCGGTGAGCTCGGCCGGAAACGCCAGGGTTCGAAGGGTTCGAAGGGCGCGCCGACCAGGATGGTGGGCGCAAGAGATCGATCCGCGCCGCTTAGGGGGCGCGGTAATAGAGGCCAGTGAAGGTGCGGGCGTCGATCATGGCGGCTAGCTAGCGGGCCTAAGCCATGGCAGTCAAGGCGGATGCGCGTATTGGGATTCATGACCGGCACCTCTCTCGACGCTGTCGACATGGCGGTGCTGGAGACCGATGGCGAGACCATCGAGGCCTTCGGCCCGGCCGGAGAGCGCAAGCTCAGTGAGCCGGTGCGGAAGTTGGTTCTGGCCGCCACCGAGGCCGCCCGCGGCTGGGCGAGGAACGCCGCTGAGCCGGCGATGTTCGCCGAGGCCGCCGCTGCGGTCGCCCGCGAGCATCTGGAGGCGGCCGAGGCCTTTCTGGCCGAGAGTGATCTCGCCTGGTCCGATATCGACCTGATCGGCATGCACGGCCAGACCGTGCTGCATGAGCGGCCCCGAGATGGTCAGGTGGGCCGCACCGTGCAACTGGGCGACGCCGCCTGGCTTGCAGAGCAGACCGGCGTCCCGGTCGCCTTTGACTTCCGATCCGCCGATGTGGCGGCCGGCGGGGAGGGAGCTCCTCTGGCGCCGATCTACCATCTGGCCCGGGCGCGCGCCTCGGACATGAGCCCGCCGCTTGCGGTGTTGAATGTCGGCGGTGTGGCAAATGTCACCCTCTGGCCTGGGGTCGGCGAACTGGTGGCCTTCGACACGGGGCCAGGCAACGGAATGATCGATCTTCTGGTGCAGGCCCGCGGGGCCGGCCGCTTCGACGACAAGGGCAACTACGCCAGCGTCGGTCTCGTGGATGAGGGCCTGCTTAGGGCGCTTCTGGCGCACCCGTATTTCGATGCGGCCCCACCGAAGTCCCTCGACCGCTATGACTTCTCCCTCGAGCCCCTGGAGGCGCTGAAGCTGGAGGACGCCGCCGCCACCCTGGTGGCCTTCACCGCTGAGGCCGTGAAGCTCGGCTTCCAGAAGCTGGAGACCAGTCCCGAGACCGTGATCGTCTGCGGCGGGGGACGACACAACCCTGAGATCATGAAGGCCCTGCGCGAGCGGCTGAAGGCCAAGGTCCTGACCGCGGAGGACGTGGACTGGCGCGGCGACTCCATCGAGGCCGAGGCCTTCGCCTATCTGGCGGCCCGCACGGCGCGGGACCTGCCGATCTCGTTCCCCAAGACCACCGGGGCGCCGAGCCCCATGAAGGGCGGCCGAATCGTCCGGCCCGCCGTTCCCCTCCAGGAGCGCTGAGATGAGCCGGATCTTCACCAAGGCCGCCCTGATGGGCGCCGCCATGGCCGCCATGAGCTGGGCCGGCCCGGCCCTGGCGCAGGACAGTCCGCACAAGGCCGCCGTCTTCGCCGCCGCCGAGGCGCTGCAGCCCAAGGTGGTCGCCTGGCGTCGCGACATTCACCAGCACCCGGAGTTGGGCAACCGGGAGTTCCGCACTGCGGCCCTGGTGGCTGATCATCTCCGCGCCCTGGGCTATGAGGTGAAGACCGGCGTCGCCCACACCGGCGTCGTAGCGACCCTGAAAGGCGGCAAGCCCGGCGGCGTGGTCGCCCTGCGCGCCGACATGGACGCGCTGCCGGTGGAAGAGAAAACCGGCCTGTCTTTCGCCTCGAACGTGGTGGGAGAATACAACGGCCAGCCGACGCCGGTCATGCACGCCTGCGGGCACGACGCCCATGTGGCGATCCTGATGGGCGCCGCCGAGGTGCTGGCCGGCATGAAGGCCGATATCGCCGGCACAGTGGTGCTGATCTTCCAGCCGGCCGAGGAAGGTCCGCCACCGGGCGAAGATGGCGGCGCGATCATGATGGTCGCCGAAGGCGTGCTGGCCAATCCCCGGCCCGGCGCCATCTTCGGTCTGCATGTCAGCCCTGGCGAGGTGGGCGCCATCGCCTATCGCAGCGGACCGATGATGGCGGCCGCCGATTCCTATGAGATCCGCATCAAGGGCAAGCAGACCCACGGCGCCCGGCCCTGGGACGGAATCGACCTGGCCTCCCTCAGCGCCGAGATCGTGCAGGCCTTCAATCAGATCGCCTCACGTCGGCTCGATGTGGCTCGCTCGCCGACCGTCATCACCGTTGCGGTCATTCAGAGCGGCGTGCGTCACAACATCATTCCCGAGGACATGATGATGGGGGGCACCCTGCGCACCTTCGATCCGGAGATGCGCACCGCCACCATCGCCCAGATGCAAACCGCCGTGGACAGCATCGTGGCGCGCTATGGGGCGGAGGGAAAACTGACCATGGGCGGCGCCACGCCGGTGGTCAGCAATGATGTTGATCTGGCGCGGCTGATGGCGCCGACCCTGGCGGCGGCCGCGTCCGGTCCGGTGGATCCCGACACGGGAAAGATCACCGGGGCGGAGGATTTCGCTGAGTTCCAGGCCGTGGTGCCGGGGCTGTTCTACCGGCTCGGCGTCGGCTTCCCGCCGGGGACCAACCACTCGCCGTTCTTCACGATCGACGAGGCGGCGCTGGAGGTGGGCGTGCGCGCTCAGGTCCTGACGGCCCTGGATTACCTGGATAAGGCGGCGGGCGCCCAGGCTGATTGAGGCGCGCGGAGGCCCTCAGGCCTCCGAGGCGGCCATGCGCTTGT
>NZ_JAUYAW010000083.1 GCF_030693405.1 Phenylobacterium sp. | reverse complement strand
CGTATCGGCGATCATCCCGCCAGCCGGATCGACGAGCTCTTGCCGTGGAACTGGCAGCCCACCAACGTCGACCAGGCGGCCGCATAGCCAAAGCCGAGATCCATCATAGCGCGAAGGACGGGCCATAACCGGACGCGTACGTTGATGCCGTGGTAGGGGCGGAACGAAGCGGCGTCGTAAGGCCAGTCTCGGCCCTCAAGCCACGCGGCGACGGCCTGGACGAAGTCCTTCTCGACGACGCGCGCTAGCGCCTGCGGCTGAGGCTTGTTGGTCTGGGCGCGAACCGCTGGCGGTGTCGCTGCAGTCTTCCGAGCATTCAGCTCCAAAACAATGGTGTTTGGTGTCATGGGTTGTCCTGGGGATAGGTGGCAAAAGGTGTCGGGAGATGAGGGCGCGGTGGCTTAGACAGCGCTTCCTCGTTAGGTTTTGCGGGAGCCGCTGACGGTCGCGGCAAGCTGGATCGACGCTGCGCGGCCTCAGCGGCGTGCGTTTGGCGGCCGCGGGGGTTAACCGCGGGCGCTCTCAGCCGACCATGGTGGCGAGAGGTGGGGCATGATCAATTTTCCGCCCATAGACCTAGCCAGCTTTAGCTGGGAGGCCTTGGCGACGCTCGTAACGGGGCTGGCGGCTGTGACGGCGGCGGCCTGGGTGGGACGGCGACAAACGGCCATCCTCGCCTCACAGGCCGCCGTGCAGCGCTATGACCTGATCGCTAAGCTCTTCGAGTTGAGATCAGCGGCCTACTACGATGTCCGGAGCCACCTGAGCTGGGTGGTGGCGCACTCAGCACGGCCCGATGCCGAGCAGAACGCAGCTTTCGCAAGGGCCGTAGAGCGGTGCCGATTCCTCTTTCCGGAGGCACTTTACGAGCATGTGCGCGACATCGACCGGCGGCTGGATGTCTATCAGCGGGCTCACGCGTCAGTGGAACGAAGAGAGCGCCGTGGTGAAGAGTTTGGCGACACGCTGGAAAAGGAGGGCGACCTCTTCGCTGAGATCGCCACCCTGCTGCGTGAACTGCCAGATGTCTTCGCGCCGCACATTAGGATCGGTCTAGAACCTTGATCCGGTTTGGGCGGCGACACGCGCACCCGCATCTACGGCAACTACATGCCTTACAAACTACGGCTTTGGGGATGGGGCCTTCAGGATGGTCACGAGCTTTGCAAGCTGGTCATGGATTTTGGCTAGCAGCCACAGCCCGTAGGCACCCATTCCGCTAGCAACAGCCCACCGAATGGTCGTCTCGTGACCCTTTGCCAAATCGGTGGAGATCATCGCACCGATTACAAAGATCGCGAGAATGATGAGGCCCAGGCCGATGATGGCCGCCCACTTTAGGAGCGAGACGATGCCTCGCCCCATTTCGGCGAGCCCTTCTCGTGCGTCGGCGCGGGCCTTGGGGTCGTAGAACAGCTGCTCAAACATCGTCGTTGGGGCCTTTAGCTGGCGGCCACTTCTTGGCAACACCTCTCACACTCTCTGCAAGCGCGGCTTGGTTCAAGGCGCAATCCAGTTCGCGAGCGACCTGGGCCTCATTCCTCGCGCCGGTGACCAGTTGTTTGGTGGGTCGCCACAGCGCCGCGCTTAACGGAAACGCGCGACCCAGTCCCCATGAGGGGGCCGTCCGGACTGTTGGGAAGCGCGCCGCTGGGGAGAAGCACCCGCTCGACGGCTTCGTGGAGCTGTGTTTCGGAAGGGCCGCCGCTGTAGCGAACGAGCGCCAGGAAGTCGCGGCCCTCTTCGTGGCCGACAATGGCGGCGATGATCTGCGGGGCAACACCCGCTTGTTCCAGTTTGGTGATGAACCAGCGGCGGAAGCTGTGAAAGTCAGCGTTGGCCTGTCGGCGGCCCTCCAGGCGATCATAGACCCCTATGTCGCGCTGGTAGGCCGTGAACCTCTCGCCAGCCTTCGCGCCACGCCGGCTCTCGCGGCTCGGCGGGGCCTTCAACTCCTCGATCAGGAAGTCATCTGGCGCTTTGCCGGCGAGGCGGCGCTCGACGAGCGGCTTCAGCAGGGGGTGAACGGGCACCTTGCGGACACCTGCGGCGGTTTTTGCATCCTCGATAGTGAAGAACAGGAGGTCCACGCTGCGGACCCGCAGGCTGGCGATCTCATCCTGCCGCATGCCGGACAGGATCGCGAGGCGCATAAGGTCGTGAAGGGTCCGGTAGGTTTCCCCCTTGAGGAGCTTGACGACCTCTTCATCGGTGAAGGGCCGCTTGCGGGCGTTCTTCTCGCCTCGCTTCACGCTGCGCTGCTGGTCGCGCCAGGGGTTCTGGTCGGCAAGGCCGCGCCTGATCATCCATTTCCAGTAGGCGTGGAGTGCCGAGACGTGACTGTTGACCGTTTCTACCGTGATATCCCCGCTCGCCAGGGCATCCACATACTCGGCAGCGATAGGGGTCGTGATTGCGCGGACGTTGTCACCCTCCGGGCGGTTCCGCATCCACTTCGCGGCCCTCGATGTCGCCAGCTTCACCCGGGAGCGATAGCTGTCGCCGAAGTCCTCCTCGGCGAGGTAGCGGTCCAGGCTGCTGCTGATCGGCAGCGCCCCGCGCACCCAGGCCCGGAAGTTGTTTCCTCGGCGCTCCCGCGCAGGATCGTAGACGGGCACGAGCTCGCCGTTCGGGGCGATGTCGTCGTCCACGGGTTCGCCGTAACGGGTCTCCAGCTCGCGATCCCACTCAGGCCACAGCTCGTCGGGGACGTTCTCGCGATCTGGGTCGCCGCCTGACTTGATGATCCGCTGTCGCCACCACAGAGCGGCCTGCAGCTCGCGCTCGGCTTCCTTCGAGAGGGCGGGCTTCTGCGGCTTCGTCGGGCCGGAGCGGCGGGCAGTCTCGATCTCTAGCCTGATCTCCGCGACCACTACCGGGAGCCTGCGAATGGCTTCCGCGCGATCTCGTGTCTTGAGACTGCGGACGATGTGGCTGCTGCGGAGGCCGGCTCCAGGCGGGACGCGGACGCGCGCCTGATAGACGGTCGATCTGGGGTGACGCCAGAGATAGGGAGGGTTTACGCGGGACACGACTGGAACTGCTGGGTGACACTTTTCGGGGATAGTGGGTGTCACTTACAGTTGAAAGCCGTGGAAACACAACAGGTTTTGGGCCTTGGGGTGCTCGCCGACCGCCTCACCTAGGCGGCACCACCCTTCCCCGCGACGCCATTTGGGAACGCGGTAGGGTTGCGGCCTGTCAGCTAAGATACCCAGATCGAGTAACGACGTTCGGTGAAGCGTGGGCGAGCCATGGTGAACGGCATCTCTCGTTAAGAGGTTGAACGCGTCATGCGGGTCTCACATCTGGGACACATCGTCGCATGCTCCGTTCGATCCGCGCCAAGCTCCTGGCGGTCATCTCTATCCTGGCTATCGGCCTTGTCATCATGGGGGTCGTCGCCTTCATCGGCCTGCGGAGCGGGGACGCCCGCATAGACCGGGTGATCGCCGATCGGGTCGTGCCCATGGCGCAGCTGAAGGCGGTGGCCGACGCCTTCGCTGTCGCCGTGGTCGACGCCGGCTGGAAGGTGCAGACCGGACAGCTCAGCTGGGAAGAAGGCGCGCAGGGCATCGTCGAGGCCCGCGCGACTATCAAAAAGGAGTGGGCGGCCTACAGCGCCACGACCATGACGGCCGACGAGGTCGTCCTGAAGGACAGGGCCGAGGCGGCGATGAGCGACGCTCATGCGGTGCTCGACGCCCTGGAGGCGATCATGACGCGCCGCGATCAGGCTGCCCTTGAGGCGTTTACCGCCAACAGCCTCTATGTCCCGATCGACCGGGTGAGCGGCGCCATCAGCGACCTGACCTCCCTGCAGATCAAGGTGTCGCTCGAAGAGGGCCGCGCGGCGCACGAAGCCTCAAACCGTTACCTGATGCTCATCGGCGTGGCCGGTCTCGGCGGCGTGATGGGGCTGATCATGTCCCTCTACATCACGATCTTCGGCGTCACGCGTCCCCTGGGCGGCATGGTCCACGCTATGCGGCGACTTGCTGAAGGCGATCATGAGGTCGACGCCCCGGGCCAGAACCGGGCCGACGAGATCGGGGCGATGGCGCAGGCTGTGGGTCAATTCAAGTCCAACGCCATCGAGCGGCTCCGCCTGGAGGGTGAGGCCGCCGCCGCCGAGACCGCGCGCCTGGCCGACCTGCAGCGCAGTGAGGCCGAACGTGCTGAAGCGGCCGCCCGGCTGGCGGAGGTGGTCGAGGCCCTTGGAGCAGGGTTGAAGCGTCTTGCCGCCGGAGACCTTGCTGTACATATCAACAGCCCGTTCGCCGCGGAATATGATCGTCTGCGGGACGACTTCAACGCCTCGGTGACCACCCTGAGCAGGGCCATAAGCGCAGTGGCCGCCGCCGCCCGTGGCATTGGCGGCGGCGTGGATGAGATCGCCCAGGCCTCTGACGATCTCTCCCGTCGCACCGAACAACAGGCGGCGGGGCTGGAGGAGACGGCGGCCGCGCTGGACCAGATCACCGCCACGGTCCGTCAGACTGCTGAGGGCGCGCGTCGGGCGAACTCCGCGATCGCCGACGCCAAACGGGAGTCCCAGGAGTCTGGCGCCGTCGTGGGCCGGGCGGTCTCGGCTATGGGACAGATCGAGCAGTCCTCCACCCAGATCGGCCAGATCATCGGGGTGATCGACGAGATCGCCTTCCAGACAAACCTGTTGGCCCTGAACGCCGGGGTTGAGGCCGCCCGCGCCGGCGACGCCGGCCGGGGCTTTGCGGTGGTCGCCTCCGAAGTCAGGGCTCTGGCCCAGCGCTCGGCTGAGGCGGCGAAAGAGATCAAAGCTCTCATCAGCGCCTCCACTGAGCAAGTGGCGCAGGGGGTGGAGCTCGTTGGGCAGACCGGGCACGCCCTTCACGCCATCATGCAACGGGTCGAGGAGATAGATTCGGTGATGGCGGACATCGCCCACAGCGCCCAGGAGCAGGCCACAGGGCTTGCCCAGGTGAATGTGGCGGTGAACCAGATGGATCGGGTGGTGCAGCAGAACGCGGCCATGGTGGAAGAGTCGACCGCGGCGACCCAGACCCTCAAGGGCGAGACGTCCGACCTGCTGGCGCTGGTGGCGAAATTCCGGGTGGAGACGGTGGCGGCCGCGGCACAGGCGGCGTCTCCGGCCCTGGCCCTGCGTCAGCGGGTGGCGGCCGCGGCCATGGGCGGACGCTTCTAGATCGGCCCCAGATCGCCGGGCCGCGTCCAGCGGGGGTCCTGGGGCGGCAGCAGGCCCTCGCCGCCGCGGCGCAGACCCTGCAGCAGGGTGCGCAGATGGCCGTAATTGGCCCGCACCAGGGCCTGGACCGCAGGCCCGCGCAGGATTTCGGCGGGGATGACCACGCCCTTGCCGCCGACCTTCTGGCAGAAGCCCATCTTTTCCAGCCGCCCGGTGTGGCGGCGCGCCGTCTCATAGGGCAGGCCGAGAAACTGCGAGACCCCCAGCACGCTGACCGGCCGGCGCAGCTCGTCGGGGAAGACGCCGTCCACGGCCATGGCGTTGAACTGGGCGGGGCGGTTCAGGTGCTGGACCGACCCCTGGGCGATGGTCAGGAAGACGAGGCCGGTCAGCAGGTTGCCGTCGAACAGGTCCCCCAGGGCGCCGGCCATATTGATGAAATAGTCCGACCCCAGCCGCATCGCGTAGCGCTGCAGGGCGAGGTCGTGAAGATCAGCGGCGTCGGAACCGGTGGAAAGGCTCGTCTGATCCAAGGGTCTTGGTCTCCCTGGCGGCCTTCCCGAAACGCTATTCGCCGAACGCCCGCCATCGCGGCATATGGCGCCGATCGTCGGTGAGTGCGAGCCAGCGCCTTACGATCTTGGGTAGCCCTCAGGTCACAACATCGGTCTCGCCCTCCTGACGGACGCCCCGATCGGGGCGTTCGATCCACGCCATCAGGGGCGTTGCGGCGACGCCATGCAGGATGACCGACATCAGGACCACCGCCCCGGTGATCGCCCACAGCCGCTCGGAGGATCCGAAGTCCCCGTGGTTGAGGCCATAGGCGATGTAGAAGAATGAGCCGATCCCCCGGATGCCGAGGCTCGCCGACAGCCATTTTTCGCGTCGGGTCAGGTCTGAGCCCCACATGGAGACCCGTCCGGCGAGGGGTCGGATCACCAACAGGATGACCGCGCAGACGGCCAGGTCGCTCCAGGTCAGACTTGAGAGCAGACCCGCGGCGATGGCGCCGCCGAACAGCACCAGGACCAGCATGATCAGCAGCCGCTCCACCTGTTCGGCGAAGTCATGCAGGGCGCGGTGATAGCTGTGGTTCCGCTCCCGAGACCGCAGCGTCAGGGCGGCGATGAACACGGCCAGAAAGCCGTAGCCCTGGACGAACTCCGTCGCCGAATAGACGACGAAGGTGGCGCCCAGGGCCATCAGACCATCGCCGGTGGCCGACAGACGGACATGAGGAATGTCGAAGGCGATCCATCCCATGGCGCGGCCCAGAAGCCAGCCCATGACGAGGCCCGCGCCGATGCGCCAGACCAAGTCCATCGCCCCCCAGTGGAGCCAGTCCTGGGAGCTCGGCCAGGCCATGGGATCGCCCGCGGCCGCAGCGGCCGCGGCGAAGACCAGGGCCAGGTGGACAAAGGGAAAGGCCAGGCCGTCATTGAAACCCGCTTCAGAGGTCAGAGCGAAGCGGACCTCCCCCTCCTCGCCGGAGCCTGGAGGGCCGACCTGGACATCCGCCGCCAGGACGGGATCGGTCGGGGCGAGCGCTGCGGCCAGAAGCAGGGACATGGCGAGCGACAGGCCCAAGGCCTGGACCCCGAGAATGGCGATGGCCAGGATCGTCAGCGGCATGGCGATCCCCAGCAGTCTCCAGGCCGACCCCCACCGTCGCCACCCCATGGGCCGGTCGATCTTCACCCCGGCCCCCATGAGGGCGATGATGACCACCATTTCCGTCAGGCGCTCGGTCAGGGTGTCATAGGTCCGCGGATCGGGGTCGAAGTTGAGGCCCCCAAGGCTGAAAACCGCGACGCCAATCAGCACGCAGACAATGGCCAGGCTCAGCGGCAGCCGTTTCAGCGCCAGGGGCAGCCACGCCACCAGCAGGATGATCCCGCCCAGCCCGAACAGAAACAGCAGATAGGGGTCCAGGGTCACGGGCGTCATCCTTGAGCGGCGGGACGATGAAACGCCCGGCGCCGCGTTCGTATCCGGTCAAGCTTGGGCGACCTCGCCCCGCGTCTCCATCTATGGCAATCAGGGGCGGTTCAGAGGTCGAGGGACGGCATGGCGCATCGGTTCTATTCCAGTCAGGCCCAGGGGTTCGTGCGCTGCGCGGTGGCGACGCCGAGGGTGGCCGTGGGCGATCCGGCGGCCAACGCCCAGTCGATCCTGGAACTGGCGCGACGGGGCCATGAGCAGGGCGCCGACCTGATCGTCTTTCCTGAGCTGTGCGTCTCGGCCTACGCGATCGATGACCTGCATCTGCAGGACGCCCTGCTGGACGCTGTCGAGGCGGCGGTGGCGCAGATTTGCGAGGCCAGCAAGGCGCTGAGCCCGGTCCTGGCCATCGGCGCGCCGGTGCGGCGCAACGGCCGGCTCTACAACTGCGCCCTGGCCATCTCTCGCGGGCGCATCCTGGGGGTCGTTCCCAAGTCCTTCCTGCCCAACTATCGGGAATATTACGAGAAGCGGTGGTTCGCCCCGGGCGCAGGGCTGACCGATCTGGAGGTGACCCTGGCCGGTCAGACGGTCCCATTTGGCGTCGATCTGGTGTTCGCCGCCGAGGATCTGGCGGACTTCGTCTTCCACCTGGAGGTCTGCGAGGATTTTTGGGCGCCGACGCCGCCCTCGACCCGCGGCGCCCTGGCCGGCGCCCTGATCCTGGCCAATCTGTCGGCCTCCAATGTGGTGGTGGGCAAGGCCCAGGACCGGGCGATGCTGTGCGCCTCCCAGTCGGTGCGCTGCCAGGGGGCCTATCTCTATGCGGCCGCCGGGCCCGGGGAGAGCACCACCGATCTGGCCTGGGACGGTCAGGGCGACATTTATGAGCTGGGCGTGCTCCTGGCCCAGAGCGCCCGGTTTGTCCGCGAGGGCGGCCTGACCCTGGCCGATGTGGATGTCGAGCGTCTGCGCCTGGAGCGGATGCGTACGCCGACCTTCAATGACGCCGCCATAGCCGAGGGCCACCCGGAGTACGACTTTCGGCGGGTGGGTTTCGCCCATCAGCCCGACTTCGCCGACCGGGGCCTGATGCGCCGCCTGGACCGGTTTCCCTTCGTGCCCGACGACCCGGCCCGTCTGGACCAGGACTGCTATGAGGCCTTCAACATCCAGGTGGAGGGGCTGGCCCAGCGCCTGAAGGCCAGTCGCACCGAGAAGATCGTCATCGGCGTCTCCGGGGGCCTCGATTCGACCCACGCCCTGATCGTGGCGGCCAAGGCCTGCGATCTGCTTTCCCTGCCCCGGGCCAATATCCTGGCCTTCACCCTGCCAGGCTTCGCCACCTCGGACTCCACCAAGTCCAACGCCTGGGCCCTGATGCGGGCCATTGGGGCCGCGGCCGAGGAGATCGACATCACGCCTGCCGCCCGCCAGATGCTGAGCGATCTGGGGCATCCCTTCGCCGATGGCGAGCCGGTCTATGACGTGACCTTCGAGAATGTGCAGGCGGGCCTGCGCACCGACTATCTGTTCCGGGCGGCCAATCAGCGCGGAGCGATCGTGCTCGGCACCGGCGACCTGTCGGAGCTGGCGCTCGGCTGGTGCACCTATGGCGTCGGCGACCAGATGAGCCACTACAATGTCAACGGCTCGGTGGCCAAGACGCTCATCCAGCACCTGATCCGCTGGGTCGCCGCCCATGGTCAGTTCGAGGCCGACACCAACCAGATCCTGCTGTCTGTGCTCGACACCGAGATCTCGCCGGAGCTGGTGCCGGCCGATGCGCAAGGCGCCATCCAGTCCACCCAGGCCATCGTCGGCCCCTATGAGCTGCAGGACTTCCACCTTTATTACATCACCCGCTTCGGGCTTCGTCCGTCGAAGGTGGCCTTCCTGGCCTGGCACGCCTGGCGGGATGCGGCGTCCGGCGCCTGGCCGCCCCACTTCCCCGCAGAGGCCCGCAACCAGTACGATCTGGAGACTGTGGGCCGCTGGCTCGAGGTGTTCCTGCAGCGGTTCTTCGGTTTCAGCCAGTTCAAGCGCTCAGCCATGCCCAATGGACCCAAGGTGGTCTCAGGCGGCAACCTGTCGCCGCGCGGCGACTGGCGCGCCCCGTCCGATGGGTCGGCCCGGGTCTGGGTCGACGAGTTGAAGGCGCGCCTGCCCGACCTGTCGTAGTGTCAGGAGGCGGAGTGCACGCTATGCGGTATGGACAGCTGGCCGCGGCAACCATAACGATAGGCCGTGGGCGGGGATGAAACGACGTCGCTGGTGAGTTTTGGGCGTGGCGGGCCGATGGCCGGGCGGCGGCCTTGATCCATGTGGTCAGCCTTGCGGCCCAGGCCCTGTATCGCCGGGAACTAGACCAGATGTTCGGCCGGCGGACCGCCCATTTTCGCGACCACCTGGGCTGGCCCCTGGGCGACGAGACCCGGCCCGGCGAGCGGGACGCCGGCGATGACGATCAGGCCCTCTATCTGCTGGCCCTGGAGGCGGACGGCCTGGTGAGCGCCAGCCTGCGGGTCCGACCGACCCGGGACTGGAGCCTGCTGGCGGGGCCTGCGGCGGCTCTGGCGCCCGAGGCGCGCGACCTTGACGCCCCGGACGTGTGGGAACTGAGCCGGCTCCTGCTGCCGCCGCTGGGGCCAGGCCGCCCGGGGCGGGTGCGCCCCTTCGAGCTGCGTCTGGCGCTGCTGGAAGAGGCCTGTGATCACGGGATCCGCCGCATCGTCGGCTTGGCCGAAGGGCTGGCCGAGGCGGTCCTGATGCGCTCGGGCCTGCCGATCCGGAAGCTCGGGCCTACCCAGCCTTTCGGCCGCGCCCTGGCCTTCGCCTTCGAGATCGAGGTCGGACCACAGGCCCTGGCGGCGCTCCACGCCCGGGAAGGGGAGGCGCAGGCGCGCCGTCTTCGCCTGCCTCTCATTTCCGATCCCGGCGGCGTCTCCCCCCTGGAGATGGAGGAGATGCTGGAGGCGGCCCGGCGGCTGGAGCCGGTCCAGCTTCGCGCCCTGATCGCCGCCCTGCGTCAGGCGGGCGATGAGGAGAACTGAAGCCTTAAGCCAACGAAAAGGCCGGAACGCGCTGGCGTTCCGGCCCGATTGCCGTTCTGTCCCCAAAAACTGGAGACCGGTCAGAGGGTGCGCTTGACCTCTTCGAGGTTGAAGCACTCGATGGTGTCGCCGACCTTGATGTCCTGGAAGCCCTGGAACGCCATACCGCATTCCTGGCCGTTGGGGACCTCGTTGACCTCGTCCTTGAAGCGCTTGAGCGTCTGCAGGACGCCCAGCTCCAGCACCACCACATCCTGACGGATGATCCGGACGCGGGCGCCCTTGCGGACCACGCCTTCGGTGACGCGGCAACCGGCGACGCGGCCCACCTTGGTGATGTCGAAGGCCTGAAGGACCTCGGCGTTGCCCAGGAAGGTTTCCCGCTGGATCGGGGTGAGCATGCCCGAGAGCACGCCTTTGATGTCGTCGATCAGGTCGTAGATGATCGAATAGTAGCGGATCTCCACGCCCTCGCGCTCGGCGAGATCGCGGGCCTGTTTCGAGGCGCGGACATTGAAGCCGAGGATGGGCGAACCCGCCCCCTTGGCCAGCATGACGTCGCTTTCGCTGATCGCGCCGGCGCCCGACAGGATGATGCGCGCGCGCACCTCGTCGGTGGAGACCTTGTCCAGGGCCCCGACGATGGCTTCGGCGGAACCTTGCACGTCGGCCTTCACGATGACCGGCAGCTCGGAGACCTTCTTGTCGGCGAGCTTTGCCATCATGTCGGCCAGGGACGCGCCAGCCACCGGCGAACCGGACTTTTCGCGCTTCATCCGCTGACGATACTCGGTGATCTCCCGAGCGCGGGCCTCGTTCTCCACCACAGCCAGGGGCTCGCCGGGATCGGGCGTGCCGTCCAGGCCCAGCACCTCGACCGGAGTCGAGGGACCGGCGCTATCCAGCTGTTCGTCCCGCTCGTTGAACAGGGCGCGGACCCGGCCCCAGTTGGCGCCGGCCACGACGATGTCGCCGCGCTTGAGGCTGCCGCGCTTGACCAGAACGGTGGACACCGCGCCGCGCCCGCGATCGAGCTTGGCCTCGATGACCACACCTTCGGCGGTGCGGTTGGGATCGGCCCGCAGGTCCATGACCTCGGACTGCACCAGGATGGCCTCGAGCAGATCGTCCAGGCCGAGCTTCTCCAGGGCTGAGACCTCGACCACCTGGGTTTCGCCGCCCAGGCGTTCGACGACGATCTCGTGCTGCAGCAGCTCGTTGATCACCCGGGTCGGATCGGCGTCGGGTTTGTCGATCTTGTTGATGGCCACGATGATCGGGGCCCCGGACGCCTTGGCGTGCTGGATGGCTTCGATCGTCTGCGGCATGACGCCGTCATCGGCCGCCACCACCAGGATGACGATGTCGGTGACATTGGCGCCGCGGGCGCGCATGGCCGAGAAGGCCGCGTGGCCGGGCGTGTCCAGGAAGGTCACGCGCTGACCATCCTCCAGCCGCACCTGATAGGCGCCGATATGCTGGGTGATGCCGCCATGTTCGCCAGACGCGACGTCGGCCGAACGCAGGGCGTCCAGCAGCGAGGTCTTGCCGTGGTCGACGTGGCCCATGACCGCCACCACCGGCGAGCGCAGGGGCGCGTCGCCGTCATCGGTGTCGGCCGACAGGAAGCCGGTCTCAACGTCGGATTCCGAAACGCGCTTCACCGTATGGCCGAATTCGGTGGCCACCAGCTCGGCGGTGTCGGAGTCGATGACGTCGTTGATCTTCATCATCACGCCCTGACGCATCAGGAACTTGATGACCTCGACGCCGCGGGTGGTCATGCGGTTGGCGAGCTCGCCCACCGTGATCACGTCGGGAATGACGACCTCGCGGGCCACGCGGGCCGCTTCCTGGCCGCCGCCCTTGCGCTTTTCGCGCTCACGCTCCCGGGCCCGGCGAACCGAGGCCAGGGACCGCATGCGCTCGACCGCACCCTCATCCCCGGCCGCCAGGGCCTGGATGGTGAGACGGCCTTCGCGACGCTGGGGCGCGCCCTTGCCGCGGCTGATGGCCTTGCCTGGCGCAGCGGGCTTGCCACGGCGATCGTCGTCCTCTTCGGGGCGACGGTCGAGATTGGCGGCGCCGGGACGCGGGGCTTGGCGTGCGGCGCGCTGAACCTCAGGCGTGGCCGGCGGGGCGCCGGGCGCCACCGGACGGCCAGCCCCACGGGCCCCGTCACGGGGCGGCGCAGGACGAGGCGTCAGGGCCGAATAGCGGACCGTATCGCCGCCAGGGGCGGCCGGACGCTCGCCCCGGGGGGTGGAGCGGTCCTCGCGGGGGCGATCGGCGGCCGGGGCTTCGGTGCGCGGACCGTCCCGGTCGGGACGCGGCGCGCGCTGGTTGAAGCTGGTGGCGTCGAACCGCGGCCGCGGCGGACGATAGGTGGTGGTGCTGGCGCGGTCGTCCCGTCGCTCAGGCGAGGGGGTGTAGGACCGGGTCTGTCCGCCGCCGGCGGCGGCCGGCGGGCGGGCCGAGGCCTCGCCGCGGGGGGCCTGGACGGCGGGACGCGGACGGGATTCGGCGGCCGGCGCGGTCGGCGCAGGCGCTGCGGGCGGCTCGGCCCTGGCGACCGGGGGCGTGGGCGCAGGCGCCTGGGCGGCCGGAGCCGGAGTCGGGGCCTCAGCGACCTTGGGCGGCTCGCTCTGGGCCTCAGCGGCCTGGGCGGCCTTGGCCTGCGCGGCTTCGGCCGCCTTGGCGGCGGCGTCCCGCTCGGCGCGTTCACGCTCTTCGCGGGCCTTGGCCTGGGCGGCCAGGACGGCCTGCTCGCGGGCGCGATCGATCGCGGCCTGGCGGGCGCGGACCTCTTCGGCCGACAGGCCCGAAGTGTCGCCCGAGGCGCGGGATTGAGGACGGGAATCTGAACCGCGCCGCTCGGACGAGGACGGGCCGGCAAGATTGCTCGGCGCCGGCACGTGCGTGCGCGGACGCTTGGTCTCCACGACCACTGTCTTGGAGCGGCCATGGCTGAAGCTCTGCTTCACCGTCCCTGCGCTGACCGAGCCCGCACCGCGGGGCTTAAGGGTCAGGGGCGGGCGTCCGCCAGGGGCTCGGCCGTTGTCTTTGTCGTCGCTCATGCGCTCGCTTTACTTGCCGGCCGGATGAGCCGGCCGTCTTCTAATCGTCCAAACAGATATGACGCGCGGAACCGCAAAGTTCCGCCCGCCTCGTCACGGCTCCTCGCGCCAACTCTCTGGAAGGAGCGGGCGAAACCCCGCCAGACGCCGGACTTCCAGCGCCCAGCGATCGGCGGTACGCCCCGCAAGGAAGGCGGTGTGTATCACATTCTCCAGGCCCAAGGCCAAACCCAATTCCGCCGAGGTGAACAGGCCGAGCTGGCCAACGGGGCGTGGAGCGCGCCGCAGGGCGGCGAAAATCTTCCGGCGGCCATCGGCGGCGCCGTCGGCGGCCTCGATCAGCCAGGCGGCCTGGCCCGAGGTCAGGGCGGCCGAGACCTTCTCAAAACCTGAGATAAGCGTCCCGCTGCGCCGCGCAAGGCCAAGGCCGTCGAGAACCCGGCGGCGAAGCAGCGCCTCGACCTGGTCGGCCAGCTCCGCGGGCGCCTTGGCCTTGGTCTTGGCGGACCGGGCGAAGAGGTTCTTTCGCGCGGCGGTCTCCACTGAGGCCCGGTCGGCGGCCACCCAGACGCCGCGGCCGGGCAGCTTTCGACCCAGATCGGGCGTCACCGTCCCGTCGGGGGCGATGACGAACCGGATCAGCTCGGATTCCTCGCGGGTCTCCCCGGTGACCACGTCGCGGCGGGCGCGGGCGGCCTCCGCCAGGGTGGCCGGCCCGACCCGCGACGAGACGGCGGAATCCTGGGGCTCCGGGTCTTGCGCGTTCGGATCGGGCTCGGTCACGGGGCGCTAGTTCTCGTCCGCGTCCTCGGCCGGGGCCGGGGCGTCGGCTTCAACTTCAGCTTCACCTTCGACCTCGGCCTCGGCGGCCGCCGGGCTGGCGGCGCCGGCGCGGCCGAACACCATTTCTTCCTCGGTGAGCTCGGCGGCCAGATCCTCCAGATCGGGTTCCGGCTCTGGCGGCGCCTCGATCCAGCCCATGGCCACCCGGGCCCGGACGATCAGGGCCTCGGCGTCGGCGGGCTCCAGGCCGAAGCTCTCGAGGATGCCGTTCTCGCGCACCCGCTCGCCATTGCGGTTCTCGTACCAGCCGCGCAGGTCGTCGGGCGTCAGGTCGGCGAGATCCTCGACGGTCTTCACCTCGCCCTCGCCCAGGGCCACGGCGATGGGCAGGGTGACGCCGGTGATCTCCAGCAGGCCGTCCTCCACGCCCAGCGCCTTGCGCTTGGCGTCGTATTCGGCGGCTTCGCGGTCCAGGAAGTCCCGGGCGCGGGCCTGAATCTCTTCGGCGGTGTCCTCGTCGAAACCCTCGATGGAGGCCACCTCGGCGGTCTCCACATAGGCCACGTCCTCGACGGTGGCGAAGCCCTCGGTGACCAGCAGCTGGGCGATGACCTCGTCCACGTCCAGGGCTTCCTGGAACAGGGCGGTGCGCTCGGCGAACTCGCGCTGGCGGCGCTCGCTCTCCTGGCTTTCGGTCATGATGTCGATCTGCCAGCCGGTCAGCTGGCTGGCCAGGCGGACGTTCTGGCCGCGGCGGCCGATGGCCAGCGACAGCTGCTCGTCGGGCACCACCACCTCGACGCGCTCGTCCTCCTCGTCCAGCACCACCTTGGACACTTCGGCCGGCGCGAGCGCATTGACGATGAAGGTGGGCTCGTCCGGGCTCCACTGGATGATGTCGATCTTCTCGCCCTGCAGCTCGGCGACCACGGCCTGGACCCGGCTGCCGCGCATGCCGACGCAGGCGCCGACGGGATCGATGGAGCTGTCGTTGGAGACCACGGCCATCTTGGCGCGGCTGCCCGGATCGCGGGCCACGGCGCGAATCTCGATCACCCCGTCATAGACCTCGGGCACTTCCTGGGCGAACAGCTTGGCCATGAAGCCGCCGTGCGCCCGGGAGAGCAGGATCTGCGGGCCCTTGGCCTCGCGGCGGACGTCATAGATGTAGCAGCGGACCCGGTCGCCGATATTGAAGTTCTCGCGAGGGATCGACTGGTCCCGGCGCATGATGCCTTCGCCGCGGCCCAGATCGACGACCACATTGCCGTACTCGACCCGCTTGACCGCGCCGCTGATGATCTCGCCGACCCGGTCCTTGAACTCTTCGTACTGGCGCTCGCGCTCGGCCTCACGGACCTTGCCGGTCACCACCTGGCGAGCCATCTGGGTCTGCACCCGGCCAAACTCGAAGGGCGGCAGGATTTCTTCGAAGACCTGGCCCACATAGGCCTTAGGATCGTTGCGCTTGGCCTCGGCCAGCCGCATCACCCCGGGAGGCGCCTCTTCGCCGGCTTCCTCATCCCAGGCGGCGTCATCGGCGACCACGGTCACAACGCGCTTGATCAGGGTCTCGCCGGTCTTCGGGTCGATATTGACCCGGATATCGTGCTCGGCCCCGTAGCGGGCCCGCGCGCCCTTCTGGATCGCCTCTTCGATCGCCTCGATGACGATTTCTTTGTCGATCGACTTTTCGCGGGCCACCGCCTCGGCGATCTGCAGAAGCTCCAGCCGGTTGGCGGAGATGCCGGTCAGGCTCATGGGTTCAATCCTCTTGGTGGGATGCAGGGTCGGAGGCCAGGCGCTGGGCGCGTTGTTCGGCTCCCCGTTTCATCAGTTCGTCGCTGAGGACCAGCTTGGCCTCGACGATCCAGTCGAAGGGGACAAGGACGGTCTCTTCCTCGCCGTCCAGGTCCATGCAGACCTGGCCTTCGTCGGTGCCGGCCAGCACGCCGCGGAAGCGCTTGCGTCCCTCGGCCATGCGGTCCAGCTCGAGCTTGGCCTCGTGGCCCTCATAGACGTCGAAGTCCTTGAGGCGGGTCAGCGGCCGGTCGATGCCGGGCGAAGAGACTTCCAGCACATATTCGCCCGAGACCGGGTCGGCGGCGTCCATGATCTCGGAGATCGCCCGCGACAGCACCGCGCAGTCCTCGACATTCATGACCCCCTCAGGGGTTTCGGCCATGATCTGCAGCCGCCGCTGTTCGGCGCCGCCCATCAGCCGCAGGCGCACGATCTCATAGCCCGCCGCCTCGGCCACGGGGTCGAGCAGCTCCAGCAGTCTCAGGTCCTCTGCGGTCTTGCCGCGCATCACTCCAGCCGTCCTCAGGCAAAGAAAAAAGCGGCTGGGCCGGAGCCCGCCGCTCGAAAGCGCTATCCAGCGCTATCGGACGATGTTGCGGCAAATATAGGCTTATGGGAGCGGCTTGTCATCCTCCCTGTGTCGCGGGGCGGCTGGGGAATGCGCCGTCGGCGGATCGCCTGTCCCACCCAGCCTGGCGCCTGGACCGCGAGGATCGACAGAACGCCGTGCGGCCCGGGCGCCAAACCCGTTTCCCCCGCGGGGTTTTGGCCCTATGGAGCAGGCTCTCCTCCCCGAGACAGATCATAAGAGTCATTTCGAACATGGACCTTTCCAAGATCGCCATCGGCGTGAACCCGCCCTACGACGTGAACGCCATCATCGAGATCCCGCAGGGCGGCGAGCCGGTGAAGTACGAGCTCGACAAGGAGTCGGGCGCGCTCATGGTCGACCGGTTCCTACACACCGCCATGTTCTATCCGGGCAATTACGGCTTCATTCCCCACACCCTGTCCGAAGACGGCGATCCGATGGACGTGATGGTGGTGGGGCCCACGCCTGTGGTGCCGGGTGCGATCATCCGCTGCCGCCCCGTGGGCACCCTGATGATGGTCGACGAGGCCGGCGCCGATGAAAAGGTCCTGGCCGTGCCGGTGGACCAGCTGCACCCCTTCTATACGGGCGTCGAATCCTGGCGCGGCCTGCCGACCATCCTGACCGAGCAGATCGCCCACTTCTTCAAACACTATAAGGACCTGGAGAAGGGCAAGAGCGTCGACATCGTCCGCTGGGCCGATCCCGACGAGACCGCGGCCCTGATCCGCGCCGGCATCGAGCGGGCGCAGAACGCCAAGAAGTAGGCGGCGAGCTCCAGGCGAATATCGGGCGGTCAGCGTGCTGGCCGCCCTTTTTCGTGGGTGCGCCCAAGACTTGGAATTCAGGTCCGGACGAAGTCCAGAAAGACCGGGGCGCAGTCGCCCAGGCGCTTTTCCTCATAGCGGGTGGTGATGTGGTCGGCCGGCGGCGTCCGCCAGTCATCGGCCCGGGCGGCGGGCCAGTCGAAGCGCGGGCTGGCCAGGAAGCGCTCCAGGGTCCAGTCGGCATAGTCGGCCCAGTCGGTGGCGAAGCGTAAGGTCGCCCCGGGCTTCAGCAGCCGGGCCAGGTCTTCGATCAGCTCGGCCTGAACCAGGCGGCGCTTGTTGTGCCGGGCCTTGGGCCAGGGATCGGGAAACAGGATGAAGACCCGGTCCAGGCAGGCCGCGGGCAGGCGGGCCATCAGGTCGCGGACATCGCCATCATGCAGGCGCACATTGGACAGGCCCTGCTCGTCCATATGCCGCAGGGCCGAGGCTACGCCGTTCTGGAAAGGCTCTGCCCCGAGGATCAGGGTGTCCCGCGCCCGCGCGGCCTGGGCGGCCATGTGCTCGCCGCCGCCGAAGCCGATCTCCAGCCAGACCTCATCGGCCTCCGGCTTCAGCGCCCGAGGATCGAAGGGCTCGGTCGGGCAGCGCACCTCCGGCAGCAGGCTGTCCATCAGGGCGGCCTGGCGGGGCTTGATCGGGCGCGACTTGATACGCCCGAAGGAGCGCATCGGGGGGTGGGGATCTGACGTCATGAGAGCAAAGCCATAGCCCGGCGCGCGACCCCTGTCGCGGGGCGGCGCGCCGGGCTCGAGGGCTTTAGGCCAGGCTCTTCAGCTGGTCGATCAGGTCGGTCTTCTCCCAGGAGAAGCCGCCGTCGGCGTCGGGCGCGCGGCCGAAATGGCCATAGGCCGCGGTGCGGGCGTAGATCGGCCGGTTGAGGCCCAGGTGCTCGCGGATCGCCCGCGGCGTGGCGCCGCCGATCAGCTGGGGCAGGACCGCTTCCAGCTTGGCCGGGTCCACCGAAGACTCCCCGTGCAGGTCCACATAGAAGGACAGGGGCTGAGCCACGCCGATGGCGTAGCTGATCTGGATGGTGCAGCGGCGGGCCAGGCCCGCGGCGACCACATTCTTGGCCAGGTAGCGGCAGGCATAGGCCGCCGAACGATCCACCTTGGTGGGATCCTTACCCGAGAAGGCGCCGCCGCCGTGCGGGGCTGCGCCGCCATAGGTGTCGACGATGATCTTGCGGCCGGTGAGGCCGGCGTCGCCATCGGGGCCGCCGATCTCGAACTTGCCGGTGGGGTTGACCAGCCACTGGGTCTTGCGGGTGATCAGGCCGTCCGGGATCACGCCTTCCACATAGGGCTTGATCAGCTCCTGCACCCGCTTGGGCGTGGCGCTGTGCGAGCCGATCTTCTTCTTGTGCTGGGTGGAGACGACGATCTTCAGCACTTCGACGGGCTTGCCGTCCTCGTAGCGCAGGGTCACCTGGCTCTTGGCGTCGGGCTCCAGCACCGGGCACTCGCCTGAATGGCGGACCTCGGCCAGGCGACGCAGGATGTTGTGCGAGTACTGCAGGGCCGCCGGCATCAGCTCGGGCGTCTCGTCGCAGGCATAGCCGAACATGATGCCCTGGTCGCCCGCGCCCTCGTCCTTCTTGTCGCTGGCGTCGACGCCCTGGGCGATGTGTTCGGACTGGGGATGCAGATAGCAGGCGAACTTGGCCTTCTCCCAGTGGAAGCCCTTCTGTTCGTAGCCGATGTCCTTGACCGCCTGCCGGACCTTGGGCTCCAGGCTTTTGACGATCTCCTTGGTCATGGCCTTGTTTTCGGCCTTGGACGCGCCGGGGCGCCCGGCGCGGACTTCGCCGGCGAGCACGATGCGGTTGGTGGTCACCAGGGTCTCGCAGGCGACGCGGGCCTGGGGCTCGGCGGCGATGAAGGCGTCGACCACCGTGTCGGAAATCCGATCGGCGACCTTGTCGGGATGGCCTTCAGAGACGCTTTCGCTGGTGAAGATGTAGGAGGAACGGCTCAAAATCAGGGCTCCGGTCAGGCGACGGCGGCCGCGCGCGCGGCGGGCCGGCAACTTGCGGCAAACCCTATAAAGAAATCCTTATATCCCGCAAGCGGCGCGGTCAGACTTCTTCCAGGGCGTCCAGCTCGGCGTCCTCGAGTTCGGACTCCTCGGCCATGGTGCGGACCAGGTCCAGGAGCCGCCGCCGCACCCTCGCCCGACGGACCCGGGGAAACAGGGTGGCCAGCTCCATCCCTTCCGGCGTCAGCAGGAAGTCATGCACGGTGTCACGGCCATCGCCATCGACGCCGGCTGCGGCGGGGTCGCCCAGGCCTTCGTAGAAATAGGCCACGGAGGTCTTGAGCGCCCGGGCCATCTCCCAGAGCTTGGAGGCGCTGACGCGGTTGGCCGCCCGCTCATACTTCTGCACCTGCTGGAAGGTCAGGCCGATGGATTCGGCCAGGCGTTCCTGGCTGACCCCCAACTCCTTGCGTCGCAGGCGGATGCGCAGTCCCACATGGCGGTCGACCGGATTGGGGGCGCGATCCAGTTCGAGGTCCTTTGTCATGGCCATTCCTTAACCGAACTGCGCATCACTCGCAAAACCAGCCTTATGCCTCAGGCCGATATCGGCGCTGGCGGAGCCAGAAAGCTCCAGCTGTCGCCGCTGAAACGAGCAGCATGATGGCGAAAGGCAGATTTCCCAGGCGGGAGAACAGGGTCGGGCCGTCCGGCGGGGGCAGGGGGGCGTCGATCACGCCGCGCCGACCCTGGCTCATCCAGGCGCCGGCCTGCAGGCGACCACGGGCGTCGATCACCCCCGACACGCCGGTCGGGGTGGAGCGCACCATGGGCAGGCCCTCCTCGATGGCGCGGTAGCTTGCGAGGTTCAGATGCTGCCAGGGGCCGCTGGTCGCCCCGAACCAGGCGTCGTTGGAGATATTGAGGATCCATTCGGCGCGAATCCCGCCGCGGGCCGCCCCTTGGCCAGTGAATCGCGGGAAGAGGGCCTCGTAGCAGATCAGCGGCTGCACCGGCGGCAGGCCAGGCAAGGCGAGCGGCTGGGGCGGGGGTCCGGCGGTGAAGTCTGCAGGCATGTTCACCAGGCTGCGCAGGCCAAGGCCGGTCATGATCTCGCCCAGGGGCAGATACTCGCCAAAAGGCACAAGCCGGTGCTTGTCATAGATCCCCGCCACCTCAAGCCCCGGGGTTTCCAGCCGCCGGAAGGCCACCAGGGTGTTGAAGTAGTCCAGCGCCCCATCCTCGCCCAAGCCCACCCGGTTGGCGCCCAGCATGAGCACCTGTCCAGGCGCGAAGGCCTCGGCCAGGGCGATGGGATAGGGCTGACCCGGCGCAAGCAGGTCGTCGATGACGGCGGGCAGGGCGCCCTCGGGCCAGATGACCACGTCGGGCCGGCGCGGGGCGGGCTGGCGGCTCAGGCGGATATAGTCCTCGAAGATGAGGTCGAGATTTTCTGGCCGCCACTTTTCCTTCTGATCCACATCGGCCTGGACGATCCGGACCATCGGCGCGGCCTTCCTCGGGGTCGGCGCGGTGGCCAGGCGCCAGGCGCCGCCCCCATAGAGGCCCGCCAGCACGGCGACGGCGAGGCCGCCCACGGCCATGGCCTGGCGCCGCGGCAGGCCCGGCAGGGCGGCCGGACTGGCGGCCAGGGCCAGGGTGATCCAGGTCAGGCCATAGGCGCCCACCAGGGCGGCGGCCTGGGACGGCGCCCCGCCGGCGCGCCAGGCTTCCCCGGGCAGGTTCCAGGGAAAGCCGGTGAAGATGTGTCCGCGGATGAACTCCGCCAGAGCCAGGGCGCCGGCGAAGACCAGCACTCGCGCCGGACCCTGGGGCCGGATCAGCCTGTAGAGCCAGAGCCCCGCCCCCCAGAAAAGGGCCAGGCCCCCGGCCAGCAGGACCAGGGCGAAGGGCGCCATCCAGCCATGGGCGGCGGCGTCCACCAGGAAGGCTTCGGTCACCCACCAGACGCTGAGGGCGAAATAGCCCAGCCCCGCCAGCCAGCCCCGAAAGAAGGCCGAGGCCAGCGGACGGCCAGGCGCGGCCTGATCGCCCAGGCGCAGAAGCAGCGCAAAGCCCAGCAGACCCGGCAGGATCCCGAACGGCGGATGGGCGAGCGCGGCGGCCAGCCCTGCGCCCAAGGCCAGGACCGCCCGCCCCAGCGCATGGCTTTCCAGGCCTAGATAATGTTCAGCCAGGCGCGACAAGCGAACTCAGCCGCCGTCCGGGGTCGCGGGTGCGGCGGTTGAGGGTGCGGCCGGGGTGGCGGGGGTCGGACGCAGACGCACCCGCTTTACGCGCCTGGGGTCGGCGTCCATCACCTGCAATTCGAAGCCGGCGGGATGCTCGATCAGTTCGCCCCGCTGCGGCACGCGGCCCGCCAGGGCGGTGACCAGGCCGCCGACAGTGTCGATCTCTTCTTCCAGATCCGGCGGCGCCAGGGCCTGACCCACGGCGGCCTCGAGCTCTTCCAGGGGGGCCCGGGCGTCGGCTTCGAACACGCCTCCGGGCCGGGCGATGATCGACTTGGCCTGGGCCACATCGTGTTCGTCGTCGATGTCGCCGACCACGGCTTCGATCAGGTCTTCCAGGGTCACCAGACCGTCGGTGCCGCCGAACTCGTCGATGACCAGGGCCATGTGGGTGCGGGCGGCCTGCATCTGCAGCAGCAGGTCGGCGGCGCGCATGGAGGCCGGCACATAGAGGGCGTCGCGGCGGACCCGGTGCAGAAAGGCGTCCTCGGCCTTGGGACCGGCGCCATTGGCCGACAGCAGGCGGAAGACATCCTTGACGTGCACCACGCCCACGGGGTCGTCCAGGGTCTCCCGGTAGATCGGCATCCGGGAGTGTTCGGCGTCGATGAAGCGATCAACCACCTCGCCAAAGGGGGTGGTGAGTTCGACGGCGACGATGTCGGCGCGCGGCGTCATCACATCGTCGACCCGCAGGGACTGGAAGGCCTCGGCCTGTCGCACCATGCGGTTTTCCGGTTCGGCGGGACTGTCGCTCTGCTGCGGGGCGCTCCCCTGGCGGCCGAACCGTTTCAGAATGGCC
Organism: Phenylobacterium sp.; assembly: GCF_030693405.1. Taxonomy (GTDB): domain Bacteria; phylum Pseudomonadota; class Alphaproteobacteria; order Caulobacterales; family Caulobacteraceae; genus Phenylobacterium. The sequence continues at coordinate 12,206 of NZ_JAUYAW010000083.1, read as the reverse complement.
CGAAACCCGCTCCCCTGTCGGGGGGGATCGGGCTCGGGCGGACTTCGATCTTCCGAACTAGTCATGGTCTCCCTGTTCGGCCGCATAGGGATCTGGAACGCCCAGGCCGGCGAGAATTCGCCGTTCCAGGCCCTCCATATCGGCGGCCTCGTCCTCGTTCATATGGTCATAGCCTACAAGATGCAGGACCCCGTGCGCCACCAGGTGCTGCAAATGGTCGGCCAGAGACTTGTTCTGCTGCTCAGCTTCCTGCGCGCAAACCCCGTAGGCCAGGGCCAGATCGCCCAGAAAACCCTCAGGATTCTGAGCCGCGGGGAAGGACAGCACATTGGTCGGCCCGGTCTTGCGGCGATATTCGGCGTTCAGATCGGCGACGGCCTCGTCGTCGGTGAGCAGCACGGCCACCAGCCCTGAGTCGACGCCTGCATCCTTCGGCCGCGCGTCCGCGCCGTCCAGGGCGGCGAGCGCCGCGGCTCGAACCAGGATGACGGCGTCCGGCAGGGCCTCAGCCCAGGCGTCGTCCTCAATCTCGATATCGATCAATCGGGGCGTCCGTTCATGGCGGCGTCGGCCTCATAGGCCCGCACGATCCGCTCGACCAGGGGATGGCGCACCACGTCCTCGGCGGCGAAGCGGGCGACACCCACCCCTTCGACCCCGTCCAGCAGGGCGACCGCATGGGCGAGGCCTGAATCACGGATGTTGACCAGGTCCACCTGGCTGGGGTCGCCGGTGACCGCCATGCGGGCGCCTTCGCCCAGACGGGTCAGCACCATCTTCATCTGCAGCCGCGTGGCGTTCTGCGCCTCATCGACGATGACAAAGGCGTGGGACAGGGTGCGGCCGCGCATGAAGGCGATGGGGGCCAGCTCGATCTCGCCCTTTTCCCGACGGCGGCGGAACTGATCGACGCCCATGATGTCGGTGAGCGCCTCCCAGACCGGCGCCATATAGGGATCGACCTTTTCCGACAGGTCGCCGGGCAGGAAGCCGAGACGCTCGCCGGCCTCGACGGCCGGGCGGCTGACGATCAGCCGGTCCACCTCGCCGCGCAGCAGCAGGCCCGCCCCATGGGCGACGGCCAGGAAGGTCTTGCCCGTGCCGGCCGGACCGAGGCCGAACACCAGGGGGTGATCGGCGAGCGCCTTCAGATAGCGGGCCTGGGCCGGGGTCTTGGGCGCCACCTGGCCGCGGCGGCCGACCGGCAGCCCGCCGGGCGCGGCGCCGGAGCCGATGCGGGCTTGGCCGATGGCCACGCGGACGTCGGCCTCGTTGATCTCCAGTCCTTGGTCGGCGCGGCTGGCCAGCGACTGGATGGCGCGCTTGGCCATGCCGCGGGACTTGGAGTCGCCGCTCAGCTGCACGCCGCCGCCGGGCGTCTCCACCAGGACCCCGAAGGCGTCCTCGATCAGGGCGGCGTGGCGGCTGTTGGTTCCGCTGACCGCGCGGGCGGCCGCGTCGGTCAGGACGATGAATTCCGGGGCGCGGCTCAAAGGGGCTCCAGGGCGGGCGCGGGTTGCGGCTGTCCAGCCATAACGCCCGAAAGGCTGTTCTTGCTCGCGCCCTCGATGCGCACCGGCGCGATCTGGCCGATCAGTGAGGCGTCGGCGACCGCGTGGACGCCCTGCAGATAGGGGCTGCGGCCCACCAGCTGGCCCTCATGCCTGCCGAGACGTTCGAACAGCACGGGCAGGGTGGCGCCCACCTGGGCGGCGTTGAAGGCGACCTGCTGCTCGTCCAGCAGGGCCTGCAGCCTCGCCAGGCGCTCGGCCATGACCTCTTCGGGAACCTGGCCGGGCAGGGCCGAGGCCGGCGTGCCGGGGCGGCGGGAGTATTTGAATGAAAACGCGCTGGCGTGGCCCATCTGGCGCACCAGGGAAAGCGTCGCCTCGAAGTCGGCATCACGCTCGCCGGGGAAGCCGACGATATAGTCCGAGGAGATGGCGATGTCGGGCCGCGCAGCGCGGATCTTCTCGATCAGCCGCAGATAGGTCTCCACCGTGTGGCCGCGGTTCATGGCCTTGAGGATGCGGTCCGAGCCCGACTGTACCGGCAGATGCAGGAAGGGCATCAGGGCCTCAAGCTCGCCGTGGGCGGCGATCAGCTCATCATCCATGTCCCGGGGATGGCTGGTGGTGTAGCGGATCCGGTCCAGGCCAGGGATCTTGGCCAGCGCGCGGGCCAGCCCCGCCAGGCCGCCGCCGGCGTCCGGATCGCGATAGGCGTTGACGTTCTGGCCGAGCAGGGTGACCTCGCGCACGCCCTGACGGGCCAGGCTTTCGGCCTCGGCCAGGATGGCGGCCGCCGGCCGCGACCATTCGGCGCCGCGGGTATAGGGCACCACGCAGAAGGTGCAGAACTTGTCGCAGCCCTCCTGCACGGTGAGGAAGGCGGTGACGCCGGTGGGATTGCGTTCGGCCGGCAGGGCGTCGAACTTGTCCTCAGCCGCGAAGTCGGCCGACAGGCGCTCGCCCCGGGCCCTGTGGGTGCGGGCGATCAGCTCAGGCAGCTGATGATAGGCCTGGGGTCCGACCACCAGGTCGACCGCCGGTTGGCGGCGCATGATCTCCTCGCCCTCGGCCTGGGCGACGCAGCCGGCCACGGCGATGGTCATGCCCGCCCCGGCCTCCTGGCGCGCCAGCTTCATCAGGCGGATCTGGCCGAGCTCGGAATAGACCTTTTCGGTGGCCTTTTCGCGGATATGGCAGGTGTTCAGCACCACCAGGTCCGCATCCTCCGGCGTGTCGGTCATGCCATAGCCCAGCGGCGCCAGCACATCGGCCATGCGCTCGCTGTCATAGACATTCATCTGACAGCCATAGGTCTTGATGAAGAGGCGCTTTTCCGGCGCGGGTCTGGACATGCTGGCCTTATGGGGTCGCAGGGCGAGGGGTTCAAGCGGTTCGCGCCTCGAGCGAACCTTCGCAGGACCCCCAAGGCCGACGCGCCTAGTCCTCCAGCGGCACGCCGTAGAGCTCCAGCCGGTGGTCCACCAGCCGGTAGCCGAGCTTGCGGGCGATGGCCTCCTGCAGGGCCTCGATCTCGGGATCGACGAACTCCACCACCTTGCCGGTCTTCATATCGATGAGGTGGTCATGGTGGTGGTCGGTGGCCTCCTCGTACCGGGAGCGGCCGTCGCGGAAGTCGTGCCGGGCGATGATGCCAGCCTCCTCGAACAGGCGCACCGTGCGATAGACCGTGGCGATGGAGATGTGCGGATCGACCTGGTGGGCCCGGCGATAGAGCTCCTCCACATCGGGGTGATCGTCAGCCGCCGACAGCACACGGGCGATCACCCGGCGTTGCTCGGTCATGCGCATCCCTTTTTCGATGCAGAGATTTTCGATCCGATCCACGCCGGTCCTCCTCGTCGCTGAACCTAGAGAATAGGTTTAAGGGCGCTCGCTGTTAAGATCGAGCCTCATCAACAAGGCGTCGATCTGTCGGCCGCCCCGGTCGTAATAGTTCCGCCGAAGGCCGACCTGGACGAAGCCTGTGGCGCCATAGAGGGCGATGGCCCCGGGATTGTCCTCGCCCACCTCCAGCACCAGGCTTTGTGCGCCGCCCTGGCGGGCGAGACCCGCAGCCGCGGTCACCAGGGCCGAGCCGACTCCGCGCCGCCGCGCGGCCGGCGCCACGGCCAGGGTCAGGATCTCGGCCTCGTCGAACAGGATGCGCGACATGACCATGCCGAGCGGCGCCTCGTCCTGCGCCATCACCGCATAGGCGCCGGCGCCGCCGATCAGGGCTGAGATATCCTGGGCGCTCCAGGGCTTGTCGAAGGCCTGGGCGTGCAGGGCCGCCAGGGTCTGGGCGGCCTCGGGGCCTGCGGGGCTGAGCCTCATGCCATGTCCGGTCCCGGCGCGCCGCCGGGCAGCCGGGCGTCGGGCGCCCGCAGATAGAGGGGCCGCGGCGGGGACGGGTTGGTCTGGGCCGCCGCCAGCCGGGCCACGGCGGCCGGGTCACAGGCCGGGGCGGACACCAGGCGCGCGCCCGGCATCAGGTCGGCCAGCAGCGCCGCGCCGCTTCCCGCCAGTACCGCCTGCCGCCCCCCTGAGAGTTCGGCCACCCGGGCCGCGGCGGTGGCCACATCCAGGGCGTCGGGCGCCATCAGAGCCCGGCCGCCGGCGAAGGCCTGGAGATAGACCTGACCCCGCCGCGCATCGATGAGGGCGAAGACCAGGTCGTCCCCCAGGGGTTCGGCCAGGGCCGCCAGGGTCCCGACCCCCACCACGGGCCGACCAAGCGCCGCCCCCAGGCCCTTGGCGAAGGCCAGACCCACCCGCAGGCCGGTGAACGAGCCGGGACCGATGGTCACGCCGATCCGGTTAAGTTCCGCAAAGGCCAGACTGGCCTGCGCCATCACCTCGGCGGTGAGGGGGGCGATCGCCTCCTGGTGGCCACGGCCCATGGGGTGGCTGGCCTGGGCGCGCACGACCCCGTGCTCGAGCACGGCGACCGAGCAGGCGTCCAGGCAGGTGTCGAGGCCAAGAGTGATCATGGGCCGGCGCTATCAGGAGCTGGCGGAATTGCAAAGCCCATGGGGGGAACGGGGCCTGCGGCCCAGGTGTTGGCTCGTCGTGATATCCAAGGAGCGCTCATGGAAACCCTCGAGTCCAATACCGCCGCCGTCAGTCTCCGGGTCAGGGACGCAAGGTTCGTCGCCAAGGTGAAGGTCACCCCCGCTGGTCTGCTGGCTATCGGCGGCTTGGTGTCAGGAATCCTCCTGTCAACCTCGGTCCTGGTATGGACGGCCACCAACGTCGCGCGTCGCCGCCCGCTGACCGCGGCGCTCCTGGCGAAAGGCTGAGGCGACCCTAGAGGGTCTGCTCGACCCGGGTGACCTCGGGCACATAGTGCTTGAGCATGTTCTCCACCCCGGACTTCAGGGTCGCGGTGGACGACGGACAGCCGGCGCAGGCGCCCTTCATGTGCAGCCAGACGACGCCGGTGTCGGCCTCGAAACGGGAAAACACGATGTCGCCGCCGTCCTGGGCCACGGCCGGACGGATACGGCTGTCCAGCAGCTCCTTGATCTCGGTGACGATCTGGGCGACCTCGCCCTCATAGACCTCTTCCACATCGCCGCCCTGGGCGGCCGCCTCGCCGGTGAACAGGGGCCGGCCGGAGGTGAAGTGGTCCATGATGGCCGCCAGGATCGGCGCCTTCAGGTGCGGCCAGGCCGAATGGGGGTCCTTGCCCACGGTGACGAAGTCGGGGCCGAAGAACACCCGTTGCACGCCCTCGATATCGAACAGGTCTGCAGCCAGAGGCGAGGCCTGGGCGGCGTCCATGTCACGGAAGTCATGGCTCCCCTCGCCGGCCACGTCGCGGCCGGGCAGGAACTTGAGGACCTCAGGGTTCGGCGTGGTTTCGGTCTGGATGAACATGGCTCAGATGTGGCCTCTGCGGGGCTGTGACGCAAGACCCCTGGCGCAGCTCAGGTATGGGGCGCGACCGCCCCTGTTTCATTGTCCGTCACCCGCGGGCTTGACCCGAGGGTCCATGCTCACCGGCCGGCCGAGGTGTTCATGGATGGTCGGATCAAGTCCGACCATGACGGGAAAGAGTGACGAGGGAGACGGAAAGCTCTCCCTCAGGCCAGGTCGGCGATCTCTTCGTCGGTGAGTTCGCCGGGCACCACGGTGACCGGCAGGTTGCGACCGCCCCAGCGGATGCCCTCCTTGGCGATGGAGGACACCAGGGGGCCGGGGCCTCGGCCATGGGGCGCCGCGCCCAGGACCAGGATCTTGATGTCGGGGTCCTCGGCGATGACGCTGCGCAGGGCCTGGCGGGCGCTCTCGGCGTTGACGATGATGAATTCCGGCGCCGCCCCGGTCTCGGCGATGACGAACTCGGCCATCTTCTGCAGGAAGGCCTCGGCCTCGGCGCGCGCCTGCCGCTCGATCTCCTCGCGGACGCCGGACCAGTGCTCAAAGACCGCCGGCTCGATGACCCGCAGCATGGCCAGGTGGCCGCCGGTGGAGCGGGCGCGCCGGCAGGCGAACCGCAGGGCGGTCTGGAACTCCGGCGTGTCGTCGGCGATGACGAGGAACTTGCGCTGACTCATGGGCCGACGTTGGCCCGGCGGCGGGTTTTGGGCAAGGGGGCCAAAGGCCGGGGCCTCAGGCGCCCCAGAAACCGACCTTGGCCCGCACCTCTGCGAGGGTTGGGGCGGCCGCCGCCCGCGCCCGCTCGGCGCCCTTGGCCAGGACCGCGTCGATCTGGGCCGGATCAGCCATGAGCCGGCGCATCTCCGTCCCCACAGGCCCAAGCCTCGCCACCGCCAGGTCGGCCAGCTTCGGCTTGAAGGCGCCAAAGCCCTGGCCGGCGAACTCGGTCAGCACCTCGGCGGCGGTCCGGCCGTCCAGCGCCGCATAGATGCCCAGCAGGTTCTCCGCCTCGGGCCGCCCCTTCAGCTCCTCCAGGGTTTCCGGAAGGGGCTCGGGATCGGTCTTGGCCTTGCGCACCTTCTGGGCGATGGCGTCCTCGTCATCGAGCAGGTTCAGCCGTGAATTATCCGACGGATCGGACTTGGACATCTTCGCCGTGCCGTCGCGCAGGGACATGATCCGCGAGCCGGGTCCCTGGGTCAGGGCCTCGGGCAGGGGGAAGAAGCCTTCGGCGCCGAAGTCGTGGTTGAACTTGGCCGCGATGTCGCGGGTCAGCTCCAGGTGCTGGCGCTGATCGTCGCCCACCGGCACGTGGGTCGCCTTGTAGAGCAGGATGTCGGCGGCCTGCAGCACCGGATAGGTATAGAGGCCGACGCTGGAGCGCTCCTTGTGCTTGCCCGACTTCTCCTTGAACTGGGTCATCCGGTCGAGCCAGCCGACCCGGGCCACGCAGTTGAAGATCCAGCCAAGCTCCGCATGGGCCGGCACGGCCGACTGCGGGAAGATGGTCGCCTTGTCCGGATCGAGGCCCGAGGCCAGATAGGCCGCGGTGATCTCCCGCACCTGGTTCGCCAGCAGGGCCGGATCCTGCCAGACGGTGATGGCGTGCAGGTCGGCCACGAAGATGAAGGTGTCCATCTCGTGCTGCAGGCGGGCGAACTTTACGAGCGCGCCGAGATAGTTGCCCAGATGCAGGGCGCCGGAGGGCTGGACGCCGGAGAGCACGCGCTGAGGGCCGCTATAGGCGGGGGGGACTTGATCGGTCATGGGATCGGCTTCGACTTCGAGCGGAGTTTGAAGGCACGCGCCGAGCGGCGCGCAGAGGCTTGCGCCCCCTAGCAGGGGGCGTTCAGGACGCGCGGCGCCATCGCCAGGAGTTCCGAGCCGGAAAAGCCATGCCGATGCGCATAGTCGGGCCAAGGGCCGGTGGCAAGCCTGGAAGCCGCGCGTCGCCCCGGGCGTCCTGCTCCAGCCTGCGCGCCCCCTCTTCCGTCACCGTCGGGCTTGACCCGAGGGTCTATGTACACCTTGGTTCGGTCGGTGTTCATGGATGGTCGGGTCAAGCCCGACCATGGCGGAGATAAGTCTGAGAGGCCAGGGCAATGGGGAGAGGGACCGTGACGCCCTACCCCAGGTCCACGGGCGCGGCCGGGGTCCCATTGCGGCGGGTCATGGCGGCCCGCAGCTCGGCGCGGGTCACGCCGCCGAAGACCAGGACCAGGACGCCGTAGAGGGCCATGCCCGCCACCGACAGGACCACGACCCCGATCTCCTTGGCGCCCAGGAGCGGCAGGTCAAGGGCTGCGATCGGCGCCTCGAAGGCCGCGCGATTGAAGGCGGCGAAGGCCAGAAGGCCGCCCATGACCAGGCTGGCCAGGCTGACGCGGATGATCTTGGAGATGACCGCCGGAGAGGGGCGGTAGTCCCCCCGCCGCCAGAGCGCCACCAGCATCTGGATGACGGCGATCCAGGCCGCCAGGCTGGTGGCCATGGCGATGCCCGGCACGCCGACCACGAAGAACAGGGCCACCCCGGCGACGATGTTCACCGCCACCGAGATCAGGGCGAAGCGCATCGGCGTGCGGGTGTCCTCCCGGGCGAAGAAGGCCGGTTGCAGAATGCGCTGCAGAACGAAGGCCGGCGTGCCCCAGCCATAGTGGAACAGGAGCGCGCCGGCGGCGGCCGCGTCGGCGAAGACAAAGGCGCCGCGGGTGAACAGGCCATCGATCAGATAGACCGGCATGGCCATCAGGGCGGCGGCGGCAGGCAGGCTGAGCGCCAGGCCGAAGACCAGGCCCTGGTCCATCACCAGCTTGGCGTCGGCGGCGTCCCCCCGGCGCAGGGACTGGGACAGGCGCGGCAGAAGCGCGATGCCGATGGCCACCCCCACCAGGCTCATGGGCAGCTGGTAGAGGCGGTCGGCCACGTTCAGCCAGACCCGGGCGCCCGAAACCTGGGAGGCCAGGATGCCGGAGACGAAGATGTTGATCTGGGTGGCGCTGTTGGCGATGGCCGCCGGCACGGCGCGTCGCATCAGGTCCTTCATGTCCGGGGTCAGGCGGGGGCGGACCAGCCGCACCCGGGCGCCAGCCCGGCGGGCGGCCCAGATGACCAGGGCGGCCTGACCGACGCCGGCCACGCCGACCCCGATGGAGGCGGCGTAGGCCGCGGTGATGGAGTCCCGCTGGGGCCAGACCACCGCCAGCATGACCACGTTCAGCACGGTGGGATAGAAGCCCGAGACGATGAAGCGCCCATGGGCGTTCAGCACGCCGGAGAACAGGGCCGCAATCGCCATGCAGGGCAGGTAGGGCATGGTGATCTGGGTCAGGATCACCGCCAGCCGGAACTTGTCGGGCTCGTCCACATAGCCGGGATTGATGACGTACATCAGCCACGGCATGGCCGCCTGGGCCGCCAGGGTGAAGACCACCGTCACCACCGCCAGGCCCGCGGCGGCGTCGGCGGCGTACTGGTTGGCCACGGCCTCCCCCTCGCCTTCCAGCCGCTTGGCGTAGCCGGGCACGAAGGCGGCGGCGAAGGCGCCCTCGGCGAAGATCCGCCGGAACAGATTGGGGAAGGCCAGCGCCGTATAATAGGCGTCGGCGGCGATGGTCTGGCTGGCCCCAAGCTTCGCCGTCACCACCACGTCGCGCACCAGGCCCAGCACCCGGCTGAACAGGGTGAGCGCCGAAAAGATCATCGACGAGCGCAGCATCCCGTTGCGGCGCGGCGGCGCGCCGGCCGGGGGCGGGGGGGTCACGACGGGCTCGGGCGGTGTGCTCACCGGCCGCCTCTGGGGCCTGGATGCGGCGCGGTCAAGACGCCGAGTCCGCCGGTGTGTTCACACACAGCCAGCGGCTGCGATGGAAGTTGGCGATATTGTCCACCCAGCCGCCCACCTTGGGGTTCACCAGGGCCTTGTTGACCACGAACAGCACCGGGATCAGGGCGTCCTCCGCCAGCATCAGGGCCTCGGCCCGGGCGAGGATGGCGGCGCGGGCGGCCAGGTCCGGCTCGGCGGCGGCCTCAGCCAACAGGGCGTCATAGGCGGGGTTGGCGTAGTCCCCATAGTTCTGCGCCCCGGTCTGCGAATCCAGCAGCTCCAGGAAGGTGAGCGGATCGTTGTAGTCGGCGTACCAGCTCATGGCGCCGATCTCGAAGTCCCGCATCCGATAGGCGGCAAACGCGATCTGGCCTTCATTCTGCGCCAGGGCGACCTTGACGCCGATCGCCTGCCAGTCGGCCTGGATGGCCTGCATCATCAAGGTGGTATCGGGCGTATTGCCGGTCTTGATCTCGAGCTCCAGGGGTCTACCCGGGCCATAGCCGGCCTGGCGTAGCAGGTCCCGGGCCAGGGCCTGCCGGTCCTCGAAGCTAAGGCCTGCGAAACTGGCCTGCGGCCCGGTCTCCACATAGTTGGCCGTGCCCGGCGGCACGAAGGCGTAGGCCGGGACCTGGCCGGCGCGCAGCAGCTTGTCGGTGATGAAGTCCCGGTCGATCGCCGCCGACAGGGCCTTGCGCACCCGGGGATCACGGAAGGCGGCCACGGTGCGGGTGTTGAACGACAGGTAGGTGGTGGCCAGCGAGATGTGGGTCCGGGCGTAGCCGGGCATGGTCTCATTGATCTTCGAGAGCCGGTTGGACTGGAAGCCGGTGTTGATGTCCAGCTCGCCGGCCGCCACCCGCCGCTCTGCGGTCACCGCATCGGGGGTGGGATAATAGCGGATGGTGTCGACGCAGACCTCGTCCGCATCCCAGAAGCGGGGGTTCTTCTTGACCTCGATATATTCGCCGAGCCGCCAGGAGACGAGCTGATAGGGGCCGCTGCTGACATAGTTTCCAGGCTGGACCCACTGGTCGCCCAGGCGCTCGACCACGTGGCGGGGGACGGGGAAGTAGGACAGGTGCTTCAGCAGTTCCGGCAGGTAGGGCGCCGGGCGTTCCAGGGTCAGCTCCAGGGTGCGGAGATCGATGGCCCGGGCGCCCAGGGCCTCCGGGGCGGCCTCGCCGGCGTTCACCGCGGCGCCATTCTTCAGCAGGAAGACGAGGTAGGCGTAGATCGAGGCGGTCTCGGGCTTCAGGATCCGGCGATAGGCGTAGACGAAGTCGTCGGCCGTGATCGGCGTCCCGTCCGACCACTTCGCCTCGCGCAGATGGAAGGTCCAGACCAGGCCGTCCGGGGTGGTTTCCCATCGCTCGGCCAGCGCCGGGATCGGGGTTCCGTCCGGGGCGTCGGTGGTCAGGCCGATATTGAGGTCGCCGATCACCTGAAACTCGTCCACCAGATTGCTCTGCTGAGGATCGAGCGTGGCCGGCTCGGTGTTGTTGCCGAACTCCAGGCAGGTTTCCCCGGTAGCGCAGGGCGGGCGGCTCGGCCCCTCCTGGCAGGCGGCGAGCGCCAGGGTGGCGAGCAGGGGCGCGATCAGGCGCGGCAGGGACAAGGGCGAGCACTCCGGAGCATCAGACCTGATAAGCGCACGGGCGGCTCGGCCGTGTCGAGAGCCGCAGGCGCTTTGCGTCCTTCGAGGCTCGCCTGCGCTCGCACCTCAGAATGAGGGAGGCGGGTGATGCGTCCCATTCCGACCTCATCCTGAGGCGCCCTGCGACAGCAGGGCCTCGAAGGACGAGGGCGGTCGCACAACCCCTCTCCCGTCATGGTCGGGCTTGACCCGACCATCCATGAACACAGGGCTAGCCTCAGTGTGCATGGACCCTCGGATCAAGTCCGAGGGTGACGGGGGATGAGCGGTTCGCGCCCTAGACTGGGCTGAACACCGGGACGGGCGGCCCGTTCTCGGTCTCCTGGAACTTCACCTTCACCTTCTGGCCGATGGCGAGCTGGTCGAAGTCGCAGTCGACGAAGTTGGTCAGGACGGCGGGGCCTTCGTTTAGGGTCACATAGCCGATGGCGTAGGGGCCGGTCGGCGAACGGCGCATGACCGAATAGGTGTAGATCACCCCTTCGCCAGGGCTCTCCTCCCAGACCGTGTCGTCGGAGAAGCAGATCGGGCACAGGCCGCGGGGGTACCAGTGGGCCTTGCCGCAGCCGTTGCAGCGCTTGATCAGGAAGCGGCCTTCGGCGGCCGCGTCCCAGAACGGCTTGGACTCGATGGTCACCGGGGGAGCCGGGATCTTGCGCGCCTGCGCCTCAGGGGCGGTTTTGGTGTCGCTCATAGGACCTACTCCCGTTCCATGATGAGGGTGGCCGCGCCGTGGCGGGTGCCCAGCGAGCCGCCGGTGCCGTGGGCGATGGCCAGGTCGCAATTGGGGACCTGGACCTTCGGATGGGCTTCGCCGCGCAGCTGACGGACCGCCTCGATCACCTTGGTGATGCCGCCGCGGTTGGTGGGGTGGTTGTTGCAGAGCCCGCCGCCGTCGGTGTTGAAGGGTAGCTTGCCGACACCGGAGATCAGGTTGCCGTCGGCGACGAACTTGCCGCCCTCGCCCTTCGCGCAGAAGCCCAGGTCTTCCAGCTGCATCAGCACGGTGATGGTGAAGCTGTCATAGATCGAGGCGTACTTCATGTCGGACGGCTTCACGCCGGCCTCTTCGAAGGCGATGGGGCCAGACCACAGGGCGCCCGAATGGGTCAGGTCCAGGTCGTGGCCGCCCATGGGGCCCTTGGGGCTCTCGCCGGCGCCGATGATCTTCACCTTGGGCCGGTTCAGGCTTCTGGCGATTTCGGGGCTGGTGACGATCAACGCGCCGCCGCCGTCGGTGACGACGCAGCAGTCGAGCCGGTGCAGGGGGTCGGAAATCATCGGCGAGTTCAGCACGTCCTCGACCGTGACTACGTCGCGCAGGAAGGCG
>NZ_JAUYAW010000082.1 GCF_030693405.1 Phenylobacterium sp. | reverse complement strand
GAACACTTCACGGGCGGCCGAGAAGGTCTCAGCCAGGTCCACGCCCATGCCGACGGTCTGGCTGCCCTGGCCGGGAAAGATGAAGGCGAGGCTCATGGCTTGCGCTCCCTGGCTGGCGGCGTCCGGGCCCCGGCGCGCGCTCTGTCGATTCCGAGCCGCGAGGGTTAGGGGATTAGGCCCGGGGCGGCAAGCGTGGGCGCCGCCCCGCCAGACTGGGCGGGGTGACGCGGGCCGCCGGATGAGTCAGACTTTGCGAGGCGGGGTCCGCCCCGCCGAGCTGGAGCCTGCCGTGACCGACCGCCACCTGATCTACTTCGCCGACCCCATGTGCTCCTGGTGCTACGGCTTCTGGCCCGTGATCAGCGCGGTGCGCGCGGCCTTTGGCGACACCCTGCCGGTCCGGCTGGTGATGGGCGGCCTGCGGCCAGGAACCACCGAGACCATGACCGAAGAGGCCAAGGCCAAACTGCGGGGGCATTGGGCCGAGGTGGCCACGGCGTCGGGGCAGGATTTCAGCGAGACGGCCATGGCCGGCAAGGGCTTTGTCTACGACACCGACCCGGCGGCCCGGGCTGTCGTGGTGATCCGGCGCGAACGGCCAGACCTGGCCCTCGACTATCTGGGCACCCTGCAGCGGGCCTTCTATGGCGTGGGCCGCGACATCACCCAGGAAGACGTCCTGTGCGACGTCCTCGGAGAGGTCGTCCCGGGCGCTGACCTGGATGCCTTCCGCGTCAACTGGCGCAGCGAAGACGCCGAGAACGAGACCTGGGCTGACTACGCGATCTCGCAGAAGTCAGGGGTCACCGGCTTCCCGACCCTGGTGGGGGGACCTGACGACACCGGCCGCTATGGAATCGTGACCCGCGGCTTCTCGCCGGCCGAGCAGGTCCTGCCCGTGCTGGTGGACTGGATCGGCCGCCCCGTTCACTGAAGCGGAGAAGAAGCAGGCGTCTAGCCGTCGACGGCTGGACCGCAGTGGAGGTAGCCGCGCTCCACCATGCGCCGCATGGCTTCGTACACCTCGGTCAGCTCTTCGAAGGTGGACCGCAACTGGCCCAGCCGGCTGGTCTGCTCCGGTGTCAGCAGGTGCGAGCGGCCCGCCAGGGCCAGGCCCTCGCCAACCCAGGCGGCGCGGGCATGGGCGGCTGCAAGGGCCAGGCGCTGAAACTTCGCCACATCGACGGGGCCAAGCATCTGGGCCACCACCTCACGATTGGAGGCGAAGGCGGTGTAGTCGATCTGTTCCAGCAGGCCGCGCAGACGGCGGTGAGCGGCTGGATCGCTCTCATCCTGGGGCTCGAAATGGTCCGAGCCCACGCGGCGATAGGACGAACTTCTGACGGAAGACATCTCTTCCTCCTTGGCGGAGCAATGGGACTCCGAACCCAAACCGTACAGGCATTGGATTAATAGAGCTTTTCCGTCCGATCGGCTGCGCTCTGGTGTCAGATCAGAGACGGGCTCCTCCCCTGCGCCCGCCGGCCCAGCCCGGGCGACGCCCGCTGAGCTTGCCCTGCCGCCGGTTTTCGCGTACTAGCCCGCCTCTTCACGGAAGGCGGTCTCTAGCCGGAACGCGAACAGGTCGGGGTACGCTCGACCGCCGCGCCAGAGATCCATCGTGGCCGACGGACTTCCGCCGCCGCCCACGCCGCCTCCCACAACGGAAGAGGAAAAATGGCGCTTTACGAACACGTGGTCATTTCGCGGCAGGATATCTCGCCGCAACAGGCCGAAGCCCTCAATGACCAGCTCAAGTCGATGATCGAGGAAAGCGGCGGCGCCGTGGCCAAGATCGAATACTGGGGCCTCCGCAACCTCACCTATCGCATCAAGAAGAACCGCAAGGGTCACTATTCCCTGCTGTCGATCGATGCGAAGCCCGAGGCCGTCAAGGAGATGGAGCGCCAGCTCTCCCTCAATGAAGACGTCCTGCGCTACATGACCGTCCGCGTCGAAGAGCTCGACCTTGAGCTGTCGCCGGTCCTGGCCCGCCGCGACCGCGAGCGCGAGCCGCGCCGTGAAGACGGCCCCCGTCGTGACGGCGAAGGCCGCCGCGACGAACCGCGCCGCGACGACGCTTAAGGGGAGGATCTGGAACCATGACTGACACCAACGACACCGCCGGCGCACCGGCCGCCGCCGCCTCGCCCCGCCGCCCCTTCTTCCGTCGCCGCAAGGTTTGCCCGTTCTCGGGCGCCGGCGCGCCGAAGATCGACTACAAGGACGTGAAGCTGCTGCAGCGTTACGTCTCCGAGCGCGGCAAGATCGTGCCGTCGCGCATCACGGCCGTCTCGGCCAAGAAGCAGCGTGAACTGGCCCGCGCCATCAAGCGCGCCCGCTTCCTCGCCCTTCTTCCCTACGTCGTGAAGTAAGGGACCAGGATCATGAAGGTCATTCTGCTCGAACGCGTCGAAGGCCGTGGCGGCCTCGGCGAGATCGTCACCGTCAAGGACGGTTACGCCCGCAACTTCCTCCTGCCGCGCCGCAAGGCCCTTCGCGCCACCACGGCGAACATGAAGGTCTTTGAAGCCCAGCGCGCCACCATCGAAGCCCGCAACGCCGAGGCTCGCGCCGACGCCGCCAAGACCGGCGAAGGTCTCGATGGAACCACCTACGTCCTGATCCGTCAGGCTGGCGAAAGCGGCCAGCTCTACGGCTCGGTGTCCGGCCGCGACGTGGCTGACGTGGTGAACGCCGCGGGCGGCAAGGTCGAGCGCGCGATGGTCGTGCTGGACAAGCCGATCAAGACCCTGGGCATGCATGCGGTGAAGGTCCGCCTGCACGCCGAGGTGATCGTGACGGTCAACCTGAACATCGCCCGCAGCCAGGACGAAGCCGATCGTCAGGCCCGCGGCGAGAACATCATCACCTCGCAGTTCGAGGAAGATCGCGCCGCTGCCGATGAGGCTGCAGCCGACCTTCTGGAAGGCGGCGCGGGCTCGATCGAAGGCGACTACGTCGAGTCCTGATCCGAGCCTTATTGGCGATGAAAACCAGCGGTCCGGAGCTCAGGCTCCGGGCCGCTTTTTCTTTGCCTGAAAGATGACCGACCGCTGTTGTAAATATGTCATTCTTTTGGCGCGCGGGACACACTAGCTATTGCCCCAAGGGCCACCAAGGGACCTGGGGCCGGCCACGCCGGACCCCTGCAACGGGGATTTACATGCAGTATCGTACCTTTCTTCTCGCGGCCGCCTCGGCGACCAGCCTGATGTCGACCGCCGCCTTCGCGCAGACCGCAACGGGCGCTACGCCCTCGGCCGCCGAGGTTCAGGAAATCGTGGTCACGGGCACCCGCACCACCGGCCGCAGCCGGCTGGACACCCTGGCCCCCGTGGATGTGGTCACCAGCCAGAGCCTTCAGCAGCGCGGCGTGACTGAGCTCGCCGCCGCCCTGTCGACCACCGTGCCCTCCATCAGCTTCCCGCGCCCCTCGAACACCGACGGCACCGATGCGGTCCGTCCGGCCACCCTGCGCGGCCAGGGCCCTGACCAGACCCTGGTGCTGGTCAATGGCACGCGGCGCCATGTAAGCGCCCTGCTAAACACCAACGGCTCGGTAGGCCGCGGCTCGGCCGCCGTCGACCTCAACGCCATCCCTTCCACCGCTCTGGAGCGCATCGAAGTCCTGCGCGACGGCGCAGCCGCCCAGTACGGCTCCGACGCCATCGCCGGTGTCGTCAATCTGCGCCTGCGCGAAGCCGCGACGGGCGGCGGTCTGTCTGTGACCTACGGCCAGTACGAGACCCAGTTCGATGGCTTCTACGGCCGCGACGGCAACATCTCGGACGGCGCCACCACGACGGTGTCCGGCTGGCAGGGCCTGCCGCTCGGCGCCGACGGCTTCCTCACCCTGTCGGCGGAATACCGCGACCGGGAGAACACCAACCGCAGCGATATCGACCGCCGTGTGACGCCCAACCGCATCACCTCGCGGTTCGGCGACGCCGATGTGGAGGACGTGTCCTTCTACGCCAACGCCGGCAAGCCCCTGGGCGATGTCTGGGAAGCCTATGGCTGGTTCGGCGTTCAGGAACGTGACGCCTCCAGCGCCGCGACCTACCGCACCCCCACCGACGCCAATCAGAACGTGCCGGCGGTCTATCCCAACGGCTATCTGCCCAAGCTCGCCACCGACACCAGCGACCTGAGCGGGGCCCTTGGCCTGCGCGGTGAGATCGCCGGGTTCAACGCCGATTTCAACATCGTTTACGGCAAGAACGACATCAATTTCGGCGTTCGCGAGACCATCAACCCGTCCTATGGCGCGGCCTCGCAGACCTCCTTTGAGGCCGGCGGCCTGGAATACAGCCAAACGGTCTTCTCCGCAGACTTCAGCCGCGGCGTCGATGTGGGCCTCGCCGGTCCGCTGAACGTGGCCTTCGGCCTTCAGGCGCGCACCGAGACCTTCGAGATCAATCAGGGCGAGCCGACCTCGTATAATCGGGGTCCGATCACCACTGTCTCGTTCGGCTCGCGAGGCTTCACCGGCTTCACCCCGAGCAATGAAGTGGACGTTGATCGTGACGCGGTCGGGATCTATCTCGACCTGGAAGGCCAGGTGACGGACAAGTTCTCGGCCTCGGCCGCGGTCCGTTACGAGGACTATTCGGACTTCGGTTCGAACACCTCGGGCAAGGTCTCGGCCCGCTACGACTTCACCCCGGCCTTCGCCCTGCGCGGCGCGGTGTCCTCTGGCTTCCGGGCGCCCAGCCTGCAGCAGCAATACTACACCGCCACCTCGATCCTCTACATCAACGGCGTGCCCTTCGAGACCGGGACCTACCCCTCGGTCAGCCCCATCGGCGTGGCCCTTGGCGGTCAGGCCCTGGATCCCGAAACCTCGCGCAACTACGCCCTGGGTCTCGTCTATCGTCGCGGCGCCTTTGAACTCACCGTCGACGCCTACCGGATCGAGGTCGAGGACCGGATCGTCCTGAGCGAAACCTTCCAGGGTTCGGC
>NZ_JAUYAW010000071.1 GCF_030693405.1 Phenylobacterium sp. | reverse complement strand
GCCGACGGCTACGGCCTGGGCGCCGCGCCGGTCGCGCGCCGCCTCTGGGCCGAGGGCGCCCGGACCTTCTTCGTCGCCCGGCTCGAGGAGGGCGAAGCGCTCCGCGCGGCCATGGCCCACCGCCCCGCCCGCATTCTCGTGCTTGACGGCTTCACGCCGGGCGGCGGCCCGCGGCTGGCGGCCGCCGGTCTGATCCCCGTGCTGAACAGTTTCGACCAGGTCGCCGCCGCCAGTCGTTTCGCGCTGGGCGCCGAAATCTCCCTGCCCTGCGCGCTGCAGGTGGACACCGGCATGAACCGCCAGGGCCTGGGCCGGGGTGAGGCTGCAGCCCTCGTTCAATCCGACCGCCTCGGGGGCCTGGAGATTGAGCTGGTGATGAGCCACCTGGGCTGCGGCGCGACCCCCGATCACGGGCGCAATGCTGAGCAGCTGGCCGTCTTCCGCGCCGTCAGACAGCTTTTCCCGCAAGCGAAGGCCAGCCTCGCCGCCTCCGCCGGCGCCTTTCTGGGACCCGACTATCGTTTCGATCTCGTCCGCCCGGGCATCAGCCTGTTCGGTGGCGGACCCATGGAACGGCCCGATTCCCGGCTCCGGGCGGTGGCGCGGCTGGAGGCGCCCATTCTCGACATCCGCCATGTGGGCGCCGGAGAGCTCATCGGCTATGGCGCGACGATCCGGGCCGAAGCCGCAACCCGGGTCGCCCTGGTCGGCGCGGGCTACGCCGACGGCGTCATCCGCGCCACCCGCCGCGGCGGGCGGGCCTGGGCGGCGGGCGCGCTGCGCCGGCTCTACATCGTCGATATGGATCTGACCGTCGTGGACCTGGGGGACGCGCCCGCCCAGCCTGGCGACATGGTCGAGCTTTTGGGGCCCCACGCGCTGCTCGACGATCAGGCTCAGGCAGCAGGCAGCATCGCGCACGAATGCCTGGTGCGGCTATCCACCCGCGCCCAGCGCAGCTATCTCGGAGCCGAGGCCTCCTTGAGCGCCTAAGGCGGCCAAACCCAGGCGCCGGGCGTTAGACTACGCCATCAGCGAATCAGGAGTCCGGCTTGGCCAGAGACGGCGCGGTCTATGTCTGCCAGTCCTGCGGCGGCGTGCACGGAAAATGGGCCGGCCAGTGTCCCGCCTGCGGGGCCTGGAACACCATGGTCGAGGAGGCGCAGTCGCGGCCGCCCGGAGCCCTCGCGCCCGCCAAGTCCAGCCGGGGCCAGCGCGGCCTGGTGTTCGAGACCCTTGAGGCGGAGACCCCAGCGCCGCCGCGGATCCTCACCGGCGTGGCCGAATTCGACCGGGTCTGCGGCGGCGGCGTGGTGCCGGGCTCGGCCCTGCTGGTGGGTGGCGATCCAGGCGTGGGCAAATCCACCCTGCTGATGCAGGTGGTCGGCCAGGCGGCCCTGCGCGGCGCCCGCTGCGCCTATATTTCCGGCGAGGAGGCCGTTGAGCAGGTCCGCGCGCGCGCCCACCGCATGGGCCTGGCCAAGGCCCCCGTGCAACTGGCCGCCGAAACGTCCCTGCGCATCATCCTGGACGGCCTGAAGCGCGACGCCTTCGATCTGGTGATCATCGACTCCATCCAGACCATGTGGAGCGATGCACATGAGGCCGCGCCGGGCTCGGTCACCCAGGTTCGCGCCGCGGCCGGTGAACTGGTCCGCATCGCCAAGAAGCGCGGGGTGGCTGTCATCCTCGTCGGCCACGTCACCAAGGAAGGCGCCATAGCTGGCCCCAGGGTCATCGAGCACATGGTCGACGCCGTGCTCACCTTCGAGGGTGAGCGGGGCTATCCGTTCCGCATTCTTCGCGGCGTCAAGAACCGCTTCGGCGCCACCGACGAGATCGGCGTATTCGAGATGGCCGACGCCGGCCTGATGGAGGTGGTGAACCCCTCGGCCCTGTTCCTCAACACCTCTGGCGAACGGGCGGCAGGCGCGGCGGTGTTCGCCGGCATCGAAGGCTCGCGGCCGGTGCTGGTGGAAATCCAGGCCCTCGTCGCCCCCAGTGCCTATGGCACGCCGAGGCGGGCTGTCGTCGGCTGGGATTCCGGCCGGCTGGCCATGGTGCTGGCGGTGCTGGAGGCGAGGTGTGGCCTTGGTTTCGGCGACCGCGATGTCTATCTGAACGTTGCCGGCGGCCTTCGCGTCACCGAGCCCGCCGCTGATCTGGCCGCCGCCGCCGCCCTGGCCTCCTCCGCCCTCGACGTCGCCCTGCCCCAGGACTGCGTGGTGTTCGGCGAGATCAGCCTGTCGGGAGATATCCGGCAGGTCAGCCGGATGGATGGACGCCTGAAGGAGGCCGCCAAGCTGGGCTTCGGCCAGGCCCTTGCGCCCATGGAGGCCGAGGGCGGAACGGGCATGAAGGTCAACCCGGTCGCCCGGCTCGCCGACGCCATCGCCAGGATCGGCGAGCAAGATTGGAAAGGTCGCTCTTGACCCTGTTCGACATCATCGCCCTGGGGCTGCTGTCCATCTCGGCGGGCGTCGGCTTCTTCCGGGGCGCGGTCCGCGAGATGATGACCGTGCTCGCCCTGCTGGTGGCCGGCGCGGCGGCCCTTTGGGGCCTGCGCTTCTCCGGTCCGATCCTCCGGGGGATTGTCGAGCCGGCCTGGGCCGCCAATGTGGCCGCAATCCTCGTGGTGTTTGTGGCCGTCTATGTGGTTCTGCGCCTCATCGGAGGGAACATGGCCGCCCGGGTGCAGGCCACGGACGTCCTGGGCTTTCTCGATCGACTGATCGGCGCCGGCTTTGGCCTGGTGCGCTCCCTGGTGGTGCTCGGCGCCTTCAGCCTGGCCTTCAACGCCGCGACCCCGCCAGATCGGATGCCGCAATGGATCGCCGGTGCGGCGCTTTATCCCTTGACCAAGGCGGCCGGCGAGGTGCTGAAAGCCTTCGCGCCCAAGGGAATGGATGTGGCCGATCGGCTACGGCCAGCGATTGCTAGCGCGGTTCGCGACGGCGCGGGTGATCCGCCTTCGGAAGAAGGCTATGACGAGCGCGCGCGCGACGACATCGACGATCTGGTGGAGAAATCCCGATGAGCCCGGCTTCTGAGATCTGGTCCCCCCCGGTCCGAGACCCTGATGACGACAGCCTGAGGCTCGAGTGCGGCGTCTTCGGGGTCTATGGCGCGGCCCAGGCCGCAGGTCTCACCGCCCTGGGGCTCCACGCTCTGCAGCACCGGGGGCAGGAAGCCTGCGGGATCGCCAGCTTCGATGGCCACCGCTTCCACACTGAACGCCACATGGGCCGCGTCGGCGAGGCCTTCGGAGACGCCGATCTCGCCCAACGCCTGCCTGGCGGGGCCGCCATCGGCCACACCCGCTACTCCACCGCTGGCGGCAGCTTCATCCGCAACGTCCAGCCGATGTTCGCCGATCTGGAAAGCGGCGGCATCGCGCTGGCCCACAACGGCAACCTCACCAACTTCCTCACCCTGCGCCAGCATCTGGTGGCCGAGGGCGCTATCTTCCAGTCGACGTCGGACTCCGAGGTTATCCTCCATCTGGTGGCTCGCTCGAGGAAGGGGCGGATGACCGACCGCTTCATCGACGCCCTGTCGATGATCGAGGGCGGCTACGCCCTCGTGGCGCTCACCAACAAGAAGCTGATCGGCGTCCGCGATCCCCTGGGCATCCGCCCGCTGGTTCTGGGCAAGCTCGACAACACCTGGGTCCTGGCATCCGAGACCTGCGCCCTCGACATGATCGGCGCCCGGTTCGTCCGCGACATCGAACATGGCGAGATGGTGGTGATCGACGAGAACGGCGTCGAGAGCCTGCGGCCCTTCCCCGCCGCCCGGGCCCGCCCCTGCATCTTCGAATATGTCTATTTCGCCCGCCCCGATTCCGTGGTGAACGGCCGCTCGGTCTATGAGGTGCGCAAGCGCATGGGTCGTCGCCTGGCCCAGGAGAGCGCGCCACCCTGCGACGTGGTGGTGCCCGTGCCCGACTCCGGCGTGCCTGCGGCGCTCGGCTACGCCCAGGAGACTGGCGTGCCCTATGAGATGGGCATCATGCGTAACCACTATGTGGGCCGCACCTTCATCCAGCCGACCCAGGGCGCCCGGGAGCTTGGCGTGCGCATGAAGCTGTCGCCCAATCGCGCCGTTCTCGCCGGCAAGCGGGTGATGCTGATCGACGACTCCATCGTCCGCGGCACCAATTCCCTGCGGGTGGTGCGGATGGTGCGTGAGGCCGGCGCCAAGGAGGTTCACCTTCGCTCCGGCTCGCCGCCCATCATGTGGCCCGACTTCTACGGCATCGACATGCCTGAGCGCGAGCAGCTGCTGGCGGCCAACAACACCATCGCCGAGATGGCCAAGATGCTGGAGGTCGACAGCCTCGGCTTCCTCTCGGTGGACGGCCTCTACTGGGCCATGGAGTCCGAGCCCCGGGACCCGGCCGCGCCCCAGTTCACCGACCACTACTTCACGGGCGACTATCCGACCCGACTGCTCGACCGGGAGATCGCCGAGGGCCGGAATGCGGCCGATGAGCGCCAACTGACCTTCCTGGTCGACGCGTGATCGGCGCCGTTCGCGGCGCGCTCGCCCGGTTCAAGATCGACCCTTACATCCTGGCCATCCTGGCCACGGTGGTGTTCGCCTCCCTCGTGCCAGCCCGAGGACAGGCTGCCGAAGTGGTGGGGATCGCGACCAAGATCGGCGTCGCCCTGGTCTTCTTCCTGCACGGCGCCAAGCTCTCGCCCCAGGCCGTGGTGGCGGGCATCGCGCACTGGCGTCTGCATCTGGTGGTTCTAGGCACCACCTTCGCCCTGTTTCCGCTCGCGGGGCTGGCGTTCTCGACCCTGCCGCCCTGGATCGTGCCAGCGGCGCTCGCGCCCGGCCTGATCTATCTGGGCTGCCTGCCCTCCACCATCCAGTCGGCGGTCGGCTTCACCGCTGTGGCCCGGGGCAATGTGGCCGCCGCCGTCTGCGGCGCCTCGGCGTCAAATATCCTGGGGATCGCGATCACGCCCCTGCTGGTGGGCGTCCTGCTGAGCGCGCAGGGGGGCGGTCTGTCCTGGGGGGCGTTCGAGGCCATCCTGCTGCAACTGCTGGTCCCGTTCATCGCCGGTCAGCTCCTGCGCCGATGGATCGGCGGCTTCATTCAGCGCCACGCCAAGCAGGCCAGTCTCGTCGACCGGGGCTCGATCCTGCTGGTGGTCTACAACGCCTTTTCCGGCGCCGTGGCCGTCGGCATCTGGAGCCAGGTGTCTGTGGGCGACCTGGTGCGCCTGTCGCTCATCTGTCTCGTCCTGCTGGTCGCCTCCGTGGGCTGGACCGTCTGGATCAGCCGACGCATGAAGTTCCCGGTGGAGGACGAGGCGACCATCCTGTTTGGCGGCTCCAACAAGAGTCTGGCGGCGGGCGCGCCCATGGCCGCCGTCCTGTTCCCTGCCGCCACGGTGGGCTTCGTGTTGCTGCCCATCATGCTCTATCACCAGTTCCAGCTGATGGCCTGCGCGGCCATCGCCGGACACTATGCCAAACGGGCCGATGGCCCCTCAGAAGCCAGCTAGACAGTTCCCATGACGGATACCCCCAACCTGCCCCTCGCCGGCCGTGTCGCCCTGGTCACCGGCGCCAGCCGTGGCATCGGGCGGGAGTGCGCCATCGCCCTGGCTCAGGCTGGGGCCCATGTGATTGGCGTGGCCCGCACCCAAGGGGGCCTTGAGGTTCTGGACGACAAGATCCGCGCGGTTTCAGGCCAGGCCGCCACCCTGGTTCCCATGGACCTGGCGCAGGGCGACGGGATCGACCAGCTGGGGCTCGCCATCCACGAGCGTCACGGCAAGTTGGACATCCTGGTCCACGCCGCAGCCGTCCTGGGGGGCCTGAGCCCCATCTCTCACATTGATCCGCCGGCCTGGGACAAGACCGTCGCCATCAATCTCACGGCGACCTACCGCCTGCTGCGCAGCACCGAGCGGCTGCTCAAGGCCGCGCCGGCAGGTCGGGCCCTCATCTTCACCAGCGGTCGCGTGGCCCGGCCGAAGGCCTTCTGGGGCGCCTACGGGGCCACCAAGGCCGCCACAGATCATCTGGTGCGCACCTGGGCGGACGAGCTTGAGAACACGAGCGTGCGGGCGGCCCTGATCGATCCAGGCGCCATGCGCACCAAGATGCGCGCCGAAGCCATGCCGGGCGAGGATCCGGGCAGCCTGCCGGATCCAGCCGAGATCGGGCCGATGATCGTAGATCTGGCCCAGGCCGACCTGGGTCAGCCCGACGCGCCGATCAGCTTTTCCGCGTGGAAGGCTTCGAAGGCGTCTTCCGGCCACTGACCGGACGGGCGCGGGTGGGACGGGCCTTGGCGCCGCCGAACCCTGAAGACTTGCTCGGCCGCGAGGGCTTGCCGGCCTTGACCGGCTTGCCCGTCTTGGCGCCCAGAGGCTTCTTGGCCCCGGGCTTGGAGGAGCCTGTCTTGGCCTTGGCCTTGCGAGGCGCGGTGCGGGACGGTCCCGGCGATCGGGACTCACCCTCGGCATAGGGGTTGGCCCCGGACTTCACGGTCAGCCGCACCGGAACGCCAGGCAGGTCGAAGCTCTCGCGGATCGAGTGGATCAGATAGCGGCGATAGCTGTCGGGCAAGGTGCTGGCCCGGCTGGCGAACAGCACGAAGGTCGGCGGCCGCGCCTTGGTCTGGGTGATGTACTTGGGACGGACCCGGCGCCCATTCACCGCCGGCGGCGGGTGGCGCTGAACGGCCATGGCCAGCCAGTCGTTCAGGTCGCGGGTCTTGACCTTGGTTGACCAGTCATCGTGCGCCTTGAAGACCGCCGGCATTAGCCGGTCCAGATTGCGGCCCGTCTCCGCCGACAGGGCGATCATGGGCGCGCCGCGCACCTGCGGCAGCTTGCGCGAGACCTCTTCCTCAAGCTCCTTAAGGCGGATCTGCGGATCTTCCACCAGGTCCCATTTGGCCAGGACGAAGACCAGGGCGCGGCCCTCCCGCTCGACCAGATCGGCGATCTGCAGGTCCTGGATCTCCAGGGGATGGGTGGCGTCCATGACCAGCAGCACCACCTCGGCGAAGGTGATGGCGCGGATGGTGTCCTGGGTGGAGAGGCGCTCGAGCTTTTCCTGGACCTTGGCCTTGCGACGCAGGCCGGCGGTGTCCACCAGGCGTATGGCCCGATCATCCCAGGTCCAGTCGACCGGGATCGAGTCGCGGGTGATGCCCGCCTCAGGGCCCGTCAGCAGCCGGTCTTCGCCGATCAGGCGGTTGACCAGGGTGGACTTGCCGGCGTTGGGACGCCCGACAATGGCCAGCTGTACCGGCTTGATGCCGCCATCGTCCTCGTCCTCGCCAGCTTCGGGGAACAGGCGGACGACCTCTGCATAGAGATCAGCCATACCCTCACCATGCTCGGCTGAGACGGGGATCGGCTCGCCGAACCCCAGCCGGAAGGCGTCCAGGGTCCCGTCGTCGCCTTGCCGCCCCTCGGCCTTGTTGGCCAGGAGGATCACCGGCTTGCTCGACTTGCGCAGCAGCTCGCCGAACACCTCGTCCATCGGGGCGACGCCTTCGCGGGAATCCATGACGAACAGGATCAGGTCGGCTTCCTCGACGGCGAGTTCGGTCTGCTGGCGCATCCGCGCCTCCAGGCTCTCGTCGGTGACGTCTTCGAAGCCGGCCGTGTCGATCAGCTCCAGGTCGACATCGCCCAGCCGGCCCGACGCGAACTTGCGGTCCCGGGTGACGCCGGGCAGGTCATCGACGATGGCGAGCTTCCGTCCGGCCAGCCGGTTGAAGAGCGTGGACTTGCCCACATTCGGACGGCCGACGATGGCGATTTTGAGCGGCATAGGCGCCCCCTGGCGCGCTGGAACAGAAGCTGGTCTCCATAGACCAGATTCCGCTCAAATAGTGCTAATCCGCGCCGCAGGCGCGGATTGAATGACACAGGAACGTCGGGGTTGAGCCGGCGCGCCGGCTCCCTCCCTCTAACGCAGGGCGATCACCTGGGCGTCGTCGGTCACCACATAGACCATCCCGTCGGCCGCGATTGGCTCCAGGAGGACGCTCGAGCCGAGGTTCATCTTGCGGTCCACCGCGCCGGTCTTGGGATCCAGTACGGCCAGCTCCCCGGTCGAGGAGGCGACGATCAGCTTGTTTGAGGCCAACAGCGGACCCGTCCACAGGGGCTTGGCGCCCGGACGACCGCCGATGCCCAGAACACCGCCGACCTTCTTGGGCGTCACGCCTTCATTCAGGTCGCGGATCCAGTAGACCTGGCCGCTCTCCCGGGAGACGCAGATCACCTCCCCGGCCTTGGAGACCACATAGACCACATCCCCAGCCGGCCACGGCGTGGTGGTGGAGGTCACAGGCAGGGTCCAGCGCGGCGCGCCGGTGCGCAGGTCGATGGCGGCGAAGGCGCCCGCATGGCTGACCGCGTAAACGTCGCCCCGATAGATCGCGGGGCGGCCCGCGATGTCGCGGATCTCAGACAGGGCGTTGGTGCGGCTGCCCCGCGACAGGCCCTCGTTCCAGAGGTCATTGCCGTTACCGCTGCGCAAGGCCACCAGTTCGCCGGAGCTGAAGGCGGCGACCACGGTGTCGCCCGACACCGCCGGGGTCGAGGCGCCGAGGATCCGGGCGGGCTCGCTCAGGGCCTGATAGGTCCAGCTCGGCGCGCCGGTGGCGGTCTCGAAGGTCAGCAGGGTGTTGTCGATCGCCACCGCCATCACGCGGCCGGCCGTCACAGTGGGGGCGGCATGGATCGGCTGCTCGGTCTCTCGACGCCATTCCGAGGCGCCCGTGGCGGCGTCCAGGCGCGCCACGAAGCGGTAGCCGGAGGTGACATAGAGCTTGCCGCCCGCATAGGCCACACCGCCGCCGAAGCCTTCCCGCTCAGCGCGGCGTGACGGCTTCAGATCGACGCTCCAGACTGTCCGGCCGGTCTTGAGATCGATGGCCGAGACCTGGGCCGAGCCGTCCATCACATAGAGCCGACCATCGGCGGCCACCGGCGGGGCGGTGACATGATGGCCACGGCCCGAGCCTTCGCCGAAGTTCCGGCGCCAGGCGATATTGAATCCGACCGGCGCCTCGATGTGCTCGGACGCCTGCTCAGGAACGCCGCCCGGCAGCGGCCAGTCCGACCGGGCGTAGGGCGTCGGCAGGAAGAAGTCGGCGCCCGTCAGGGTGTCTGACGGCTCGATCGTGTCGTTGAAGGCGATGACCGAGATGCGCTCGCCCTCGCTGGCGATCTCCTGAGGACCATCATCCCGATCGAAGGGATTGAGGCGATTGACGGTCGAACAGCCGGAGATCGCAACGGTGCTGGCCAAGAGGACGGCGACCATCGAAGGGCGGGACAGGATCATTGCGGAGCAGAACCTTGCTGCTGCGGCGCCTGGGCGGCGGCCGCATCGTCGGAAGCGGGCTCAGGGAGCGCGCGCGAAGCCTTGACCGCTTCAGGCAGCGCCCCGGCGGTGCCGGAGTCGATCATCGCCCGGGCGGCCTGGGCCCGCTGCCGGGCCAGTTCCGAGACCCCTGGCATCAGGGCGAGAACGCCGAAATCGGCACGGGCCTCATCCATCTCGCCCCCCATGAGCTTGGCGAAGGCCAGGGCCTCGAGAGCCAGGGCGCGATAGGGACGCCCGTCCTCGGTCAGCGGCTCCAGCCGGGTCTTCAACTCCGACAGGGGAGCGGTATCGAGCAGGGCGAAGGCGGATTTGAGGCGGGCGGCGTCGGCCAGGATCGGGTCCGGGGCCTTGTCGGCCGCCTCATCGAACAGCTTTACCGCCGCATCGATATCGCCGTCATTCACCCGCAGCCCCGCCTGCTGCATCAGGGCCAGGGCGGCGTAACCGTCCGGCCCCTCGGCGGCCACTTCGGCGAAGCGCTGCTCGGCCTTGTTCATGTCGCCGGCGCCAAAGGCTTCGACGCCTTCGGCATAGGCCTCGGAGGCCTCGGCCATGGACCGGGTCTGAAGGGCGTTCCAGCCCCACACCCCCAGGACGATGACCAGCACCAGGGCAAGCCCACCCAGCACCCACGGAAGGGCGCGCAGGGCGAGCGTCTTGTAGCGGTCGGCGCGGAGTTGCTCCTCGACCTCTTCAAAAACGTCAGTCACGAATTGGAAACCCCGCGCTCAGGCGACGAAATCAGAGGCGGCGAACCTATAGTGCAAGCGGTCGCGCCGCAACGCCGCCCGGCCGCTGCGACGCATAAGGCCCGATGCGGCTGCTAACCGGCCTTGGGAAAATAGATTTCCGCCGGTCCCGGGAACCGCCGCGCCTGGACATCCTCGGCATAGGTCTGCACCGCGCCAAGGATTTCCCCTCGCAGGTCGGCATAACGACGGACGAACTTGGGCGTCCAGTCGAAGAGGCCGAGCATGTCGTCGGTCACCAGGATCTGCCCGTCGCACCCGGCCGAGGCGCCAATACCGATGGTAGGCACATCCACCGCCTGGGTGATCTCCCGGGCCAGCCCCTCGGCCACCCCCTCGACCACCAGGGCGAAGGCGCCGGCCGCGGCGGTGGCGCGCGCCTCATCGAGAATCTTCGCCCGCTCGGCCTCGCCGCGGCCCTTGGCGCGGAACCCGCCATCCACCAGCACAGCCTGCGGCCTGAGGCCAACATGGCCCATGACCGGAATGCCGCGCTTGACCAGATAGTCGATGGTTTCAGCGACCGTGGGGCCAGACTCCACCTTCACCGCCTGGGCGCCGGTCTCTTTCATCAGGCGCGCGGCGTTGGCATAGGCCTGCTCAGCCGAGCCCTCATAGGACCCGAAGGGCATGTCGACGACCACCATGGCCTTGCGCGAGCCGCGCATCACCGCCTGGCCGTGCAGGATCATCATCTCAAGGGTGACCCCGACGGTATTGGGCAGGCCGTGGATCACCATGCCGACCGAGTCTCCCACCAGCAGCAGGTCGCAGGCGTCATCCAGCAACTCCGCCATGGGGGCGGTGTAGGCGGTCAGGCAGACGATCGGCGTCTTGCCCTTTCGTCCGGTGATGTCGGGCGCCGCAAGGCGTCGCACCGTCTCCTGGCGTTGGGCGGACAGGGTCAGATCTCCTCGATGATACGGGTCAGGACGAGCCCCATGGCGACGACGGCGAGGCCAGCCACCAGCCAGATGGCCTCGATCCCGGCCGGGCCGTTCAACAGCCATTCGGCCTGCGGCGCCAGCTGGCGGACGCCGCTGGTCAGCACGCGGGCCGATTCGGTTGAGGCCGCCTCGGCGCGTGAAAACAGATTGGACATGATCAGCTGACTGGCGCCGATGACGCCACCCACCAGGCCGGCCGCGCCGATCAGCACCCGCCGGGCGGCCCAGCCACGGTCAAGCCGCTTCTGCACCCGTTCAGCGAAGAGGTCAGCATCCGGGCATTCGGGGGCGCGGGCGAACAGGCGCTCGATGGTGCGTTCAACCTCCATCTCAGCCATTGCCACGCCGTCCCTCCATCGCCTCGCCCTCAGGCGCCAGTCGGGCCTTGAGCTTATCCAGACCACGTTTGACATGGGATTTGACCGTTCCAAGCGGCAGGTTCAAGGCCTCCGCCGCCTCGGCGTGGGACAGCCCTGCTCCATAGCAGAGACTGACACAGAGTCGTTCGGCGTCACCGAGGCCCTTTAGCGCCTCATCCAGGTCCATGCGCCGGCCCGGGTCTGAGGGCTCGACGGTCTCCTGCAGGTCGGCAGTCTCCAGGCGCGCCCGCAATTGTCGATCCTTCTGAATCCGGCGCATGCAGGCCCGGGCCGCGATCTTCTTGACCCAGCCCCCGAAGGCCCCCTCGCCTCGAAACTCGGCGATCGATTCAAAGGCCGAAATGAAGGCGTCCTGGGCCAGATCGTCGGCTTCGGCCGCGCTCATACCCATCCGCCGTAACAGCGCCCGGACCGCTGAACCATGCCGGCGCACGAGTTCGCCAAAGGCCTGGCGGTCGCCGGATGCGGCCAGGCTGGCCAGCTCGACGTCATGCAGACTGGAAAGTCGGTGTCGTTCGGCCCGCGACATGGCTGTTCCCCGCCGCGCGCGATCAGGCCTTATCCCGACCGATGAAGGACATCAGGATGAAGGCCAGGCCAATGAAGCCGGGGAAGGCGGCGATGCCCAGGAAGATGTAGGTGGCGTCAGGCTCTTCAAAGCCGAGGGCGTAGCCGAAGGCCGCCAGCCCCACCGCGACCCCGACCCAGATGATCCCGGTCCGCAGATCCCGCGCAGGCGAGGCCTTGGGCTTGATCTTCACGTCGTGGGTCAAGGCCTGGATCAGTTCGGGCGGCAGCTGCTGGCCCTGTTCATAGGCGGCCTGGATCGTCTTGTGGAGCGCGGCGCGTTCCTTGGCCTTGAGATAGCGGGGCACGACGACGATGGCGACGATCGCGCTGAACACGATCGCGGTTGTGAAGACGCTTGAAATAATGCCGGCGATGGCGACGTCCATGGGAGTTTTCCTATCTAGGCGCGGTCGGGCGCTTCTGACCCGTTCACACCATAAGAGGCGCGCGCCGTCCCCGACAGATGCAAGCTCCGCCATGAAATCTTGGTCATGATTGGGCCCTGATCCCCGAGGAAGCGCCCCATGGGCGGCGTCCAGGGACTGCCATCATCTGTGCGGTGAGGCTTGGCGCTCGCATAAAAAATCATCATCACCGGGGACGTCAGGCGATTTGACACCGGCTCATCAACCCACGCGTTTACAGCGCCGGTTTTGTATGATGCGCTCGCTATTACTGATGGTTTTCGAAGATTTTTGGTCGATTTGATTGAATTTCCTGCGCAGAAGGCCGCGTTGGCCGCAGGGGTTTGCAGGATCGAGCCGCCATGAGGACCAGGCAGTTGATCTTGAGAGGCGGCGCCGGGATTTCGCCTGGCGTTCAGGCCGCCGTGAACACAGTTGGGGGACGACCATATGGCTGCCAGCCGCACCAGATCCTTTACCGCGATCCTGCTCGCCACCGCGCTCTATCTGCCCGGCGCGATCGCGCAGGCGGCCGCGCCGCCGGAGATGAAGGCTGCGGCCTCGGAAGGCGTGAAGAGCCGGGCCAAGCTCGCCCAGGAGATGGTCGATTCCATCTACAGCTTCGCCGAACCTGGCTTCCAGGAGTTCCGCACCTCGGAATATGTCACCAAGATCCTTGAGGAAAACGGTTTCAAGATCGAGCGCGGCGTCGCAGGCATCCCCACGGCCTGGACCGCCACCTGGGGCTCCGGCGGCCCGAAGATCGGCCTGGGCAGCGATATTGACGCCCTGCTGGCCCTGTCGCAGACCCCAGGCTCTCCTGAGCTGAAGCCCCAGGTTCAAGGCGCCCCCGGGCATGGGGAAGGCCACAATTCCGGCATGCCGATGATGGTTGTCGCCGCCCTGGCCGCCAAGGACATCATGCAGGCCAACAACCTGCCGGGCACCCTGATGATCTGGCCCGGGGTGGCCGAGGAACTGCTGGCGACCAAGGCCTTCTATGTGCGCGAGGGCCTGTTCGACGACGTCGACGTCAACATCTTCAGCCATGTGAGCCGCGACTTCTCCACCGGCTGGGGACCGGCCGGCAACAACGGCATGGTCTCGGTGGAATACACCTTCCACGGCAAGACCTCCCACGCGGCCGGCGCCCCCTGGGCCGGACGCAGCGCCCTGGACGGCGTCGAGCTGATGAACACCGCCTGGAACATGCGGCGCGAGCACCTGCCCGTCACACAGCGATCGCACTATGTGATCACCAATGGGGGCGGACAGCCCAACATCGTGCCCGGTGAAGCCAGCGTCTGGTACTATTTCCGGGAGCAGAACTTCGAGACCATCCGCGGCCTTTATGAGATCGGCAACCGGATCTCCGAGGCCGCCGCCATGGCGACAGACACTCGGGTCGAACGCCGGGTTCTCGGCTATGCGGCGCCGAACTACGGCAACAAGCCCCTGGCCGAAGCCGCCTATGCCAACATCAGGGCGGTGGGCATGCCGCAGTGGAGCGAGGCCGACCAAGCCTTCGCCCGCGCGACCCAGGAAGCCAACCATCTGAAGGTCGAACCCCTGGCCACGGAGATCGCCGAACTGTCGACGCCGGACTCCCGCGGGATCTCCATGGGCGGCGGCTCCGACGACATCGGCGACATCATGTGGACGGTGCCGACCATCACCATCCGCTATCCCTCAAACATCCCCAACACCATCGGTCACCATGTGACCGCGGCCATCGCCATGGCCACGCCGATCGCCCACAAGGGCGTGGTGGTGGGCGCCGAGGCCGTCGCCATGACCATTCTGGATCTGGTGACAACGCCCAGCCTGGTCGCCGAGGCCAAGGATTACTTCCAGAACGTGCAGCTCAAAGATCAGAAATATGATCCTGTGCTCGCTGACACGGACATGCCGGGCATTCATCTGAACGAGGACATTATGGCCCGGATGCGGCCCAAGATGGAGCCGTTCTATTACGACCCCAGCAAGTACGACACCTATCTGGAACAACTTGGGATCGCCTACCCCAATCTCCCGGCGAAGAAATAGTCCCAAGGCGGCGTCCCGCGTTATCCCCTTGGCGCGGGACGCCGAAACTACTCAAGGCGGACAGTAATCGACTGGCCAGCAGAGTTTCAGCGGCCCTCGGTGCGATCCTGGAACACGATGGGCGGCGTAGAGCGCCGCGCCACTTCGCGGATCACGAAGCTGCTGCGGATCCGGGACACATGGGGAAGCATAGACAGCTCCCGCCGATAGACCCGGTCATAGTCCTCGAAGGACTCCACGTTCAGCATGATGAGGAAGTCCGTGTCCCCGGAAACGAATCCACAGTATGACACCGAGGGACACTTGACTACTTCGCGTTCGAACTCGTTCAAGGCCCGCTCGGCCTGAGAACTCAGCTCGATCGCCACAAACACCACGACGCTGAATCCCAACATCGGCATATTCAGATCAGCGGAATAGCTGAGCACCGCCTGGCGCTCTTCAAGAATTTTGCGGCGACGTGCGACCGCGGTGCTGGACAGGTTTATTTTCTCGCCCAACCAGACATCGGACGCCCGTCCATCAATCGACAGCTCCCGAAGAATTTGGAAGTCGATAGCGTCCAAACCAACGTGTTCGAATTTCGACATGCAATTCCCGCTTCAATGCGTAAATCGACAGCAGATAGACGATTTACGCATAAAATCCTTAGATATCCAGACGGATGATCAACAATCCAAACTAATCTGAATTCGCTGAGTTAGCGACCGGCGGTTGCAGAGGGTGTCGGCAACTTGGGTCGTTAGCAACTGACGCATTGGAACAAATATAACCGGGGGTAGTCTCCATGTGTGTCCGACCGATCAAATTGGCCCGTCCTTGCCGGCGCGACGGGGCGCGCCTAACCGATAGCGTTCCGAGCTGGCGCGGCAGCCCTTAATCAGCCTGCCCCACCTTGGCGCGAGCTGACCGCCAGGGTCCAGAGCCTAGGGCTCCAGCCTGACGAGGGATCACCTCCCCGATCCACGTCGCGCCAGGCGCCTATCCGCACAATGAGAAGCGAGGGTCGTCCGCGACCTTCTCCTGCTGACGCACGCCTTTGGGGGGCGCGCGCGACGGTCCTTCACGCCCCAGGCGCGAGCGGCCCTAAAGAAAAGTCGAGAATCGTCATGATCTATCCGTCTCCATCGACCACCACCGCCTCGCGCCGCCTGCGTCGCTACGCCCTGGCCACGGCCAGCGCTGCGGCCCTGATGGCTCAGGCCGTTCCCGCCCTGGCCCAGACGGGCCCCAGCGCTGAACTCGAAGAGGTCGTCGTGACCGGTTCGCGCATCGTGCGCGACGGTTACGACGCGCCAACGCCCGTCAACGTGCTGGGCTCAGCCGAAATCCTCGCCGAGGCGCCGGCCAATATCGCCGACTTCGTCAACACCCTGCCCTCCGTGGCGGGTTCAGTAACCGCCTCAAGCTCGTCCGGATCGCTCAGCAACGGCCAGGCCGGCATCAGCGCCCTGAACCTGCGCGCCCTTGGCACGGGTCGGACCCTGGTTCTGTTCGACGGTCAGCGCTCGGTGGTGTCGGCCGCCACGGGTCAGGTGGACACCAACACCTTCCCGCAGTCGCTGATCTCGCGGGTCGAGGTTGTGACCGGCGGCGCCTCGTCGGCCTATGGCTCCGACGCCGTCGGCGGCGTGGTGAACTTCATCCTCGACAAGGCCTATACCGGCCTGAAGATGACCGCCGAGTACGGCGAGACCACCTATGGTGACGGCGAGAACTGGAAGTACAACTTCACCGCCGGATCACCCTTCGCCGATGGCAAGGGCCACATTCTCCTGAGCGCCGAGACAGTCAGCCAGGAGGGGATTCATGGCGTCAGCCGGGACTGGAACAAGTCCGGCCACTTCGCGATCCGCAACCCGAACACGGCCGCGGGTCAGCCCTTCTATGTGGTGGCCGACAATGTGGGCATATCGTCCTACACCCCGGGCGGCCTGATCACCGCTGGCCCCCTGCGGGGCACCTATTTCGGCGTCAACGGGTCGGTCAATCAGCTGGCCTATGGCCAGGTCTCCGGCCAGTGGATGATCGGCGGCGACTGGGAGTACACCTCCAGCCTGAATGGCACCAACTCCCTTCTGCCGGACGAAGACCGCGACAGCTTCTTTGGTCGCGTCAGCTATGAGGTCGCCCCCAATATCAATGTCTTCGCCCAGGCTTCCTACGCCCGGTACGAGGGCTTAAGCTACTATATCCAGCCCACCAGCACCGGGATCACGATCCGGTCGGACAACGCCTTCCTGCCCGCATCTGTCCGCAACCAGATGACGACCCTGGGCCTGACCTCCTTCGTCATGGGCTCAGGCACCGCCGACTTCCCGTGGTCGGGCAGCAACAACATCCGCGAGACCTCCCGCTACGTGGTCGGCGCCGACGGCGACTTCAGCCTCTTCGGCCGCGACTTCGGCTGGGACGCCTACTACCAGCACGGGGTGACAAAGACCCGTGAAGAGCTGACCCCGACCTGGAACAATACACGCTTGACGCTCGCCACGGACGCCGTGGTGCATCCGACCACGGGCCAGATCGTCTGCCGCTCAACCTTGACCTCTCCCTCCAACGGTTGCGTCCCGTTGAACCGCTTCGGGATCGGCGTCGCCAGCCAGGCGGCCATCGACTACGTGCTGGGTCAGCCGCTGCGCACCCAGGAGTTTGTCCAGGACGTGGCGGCGGTGAACTTCACCACCGACTTCACCGGCTGGGCCGGCCCGATCGATATCGCCTTCGGCGCAGAATGGCGCAATGAAACCCTCGATGGTGAGGTCGACGCCGAGTCCCAGGCCGGCTGGAAGTACGGCAACTACAAGGTCACCAAAGGCGAGTATGACGTTGTCGAAGGCTATATCGAGACCCTGGTCCCGATCATGGAGGGCCTCGATTTCAACGGCGCGGCCCGCTACACGCGCTACAGCACCTCGGGCGGCGTCACCACCTGGAAGGCTGGCCTGACCTATTCGCCGATCCCGGACATCACCCTGCGCGCAACCGCGTCGCGGGACATCCGGGCGGCCAATATGAGCGAGCTGTTCGACGCCGGCACTGCGCGCAGCAACGCCGTCTCGATCAACGGGGTCTCCACCGCCTTCGTCCAGAACCTGCAGGGCAATATCAACGTCCAGCCGGAAGTGGCCGACGGGCTTGGCCTGGGAGTCGTCTTCCAGCCGAGCTTCCTGCCCGGCTTCGCCGCTTCGCTCGACTACTACGAGATCAAGGTCGAAGGGGTGATCGACTTCGTCACGGCGCAGCAGGCAGCCGACTTCTGCCTGCTCAACAACGCTCAGCAATACTGCAACAATCTCCGCTACCAGAACGGTCAGCTGGCCTTTATCGATCTGTACTACGAAAACCTGAACAGCCTGAGCGCCAAGGGCCTGGACATCGAAGCGTCCTACCGGACGTCGCTCGACGCCTTCATCCCCAGCGCAGCCGGCGACCTGACGCTGCGGGCCATGGCCACGCACTACATCGAAAACGTCACCGACAACGGCGTCACCGCCATCGACCTGGCCGGCTCAAATATCAGCGCGACGCCGGACTGGTCCTACCGGGTGACCGCCGCCTATGAACTCGAACCGATCAGCCTGAACTTCACCGCCCGCGGGGTGAGCGACGGGGTCATCAGCAACGCCTATACCGAATGCACCAGCGCTTGCCCGACCCTTGCGCCGCCCTACTACACGATCAACGACAACAATATCGAAGGCGCTCTCTACTTCGACGCCTCGGCCACCTACGCCTTCGACCTCGGCCAGAGCGGGGCCAGCGGCGAAGCCTATATCTCCATCAAGAACCTCTTCAACAATGACCCGCCCCTCACGGCGAACCCGAACGTCCTGGGCGCCGAGAATACGGTCGGTTATCTGCAGACCAACCGCAGCCTCTACGACGTGCTGGGCCGGACCTTCCGGGTCGGTCTGCGCCTGGCCTTCTAGAAGCCAGACCGCCCAGCCTTCGGGACAAGCGCGGCGCGTCAGTCGAAAGACTGGCGCGCCGTTCCCTTTTTTCGCGACGGGCGCCCAGGCGGGGCTGTAACCAGGGTCAGCCCGGCGACGAAGACCAGACAGGCGGCTGTCTGCAACGCGGGCGAGGACAGCGGCCGTGCCTGGGGGACCCATGACTCACCTGAAACGCTACCTGCCCCTGCTGATCCTGGCGATCGGGCTAATCCTGGTCTTCACCAGCGACCTGGGCCGGTTCCTGAACCTTCAGGCCCTACAGACCCATGAGGCGGCCTTGCGCGCCCTGGTGGCCGACAACCTGCCGCTGGCGCTGCTGACCTTCATCGGCGTCTATGCCCTGTCGACGGCGCTGAGCGTGCCGGGCGCCGTCATCCTCACCCTGGCGGGCGGCTACCTCTTTGGGATCTGGGTCGGCGGCGCGGCCACCGTGGTGGGCGCCACGATCGGGGCGATCGCGGTCTTCTATGCCGTGCGCACGTCCCTGGGCGCCACCTTGCGCGCGCGCGCAGAGGCCTCCAATGGCCGGCTCAAGGCGATCATCGACGGGGTCGCCGCCGGCGCCTTCGGCTACATTCTGACCTTGAGGCTGATCCCCCTGGCGCCCTTCTGGCTGGTCAATGTGGCCGCGGCCCTGGCCCATGCGCCCCTGGCGCCCTATGCGCTCGCCACCTTCATCGGCATCATGCCGGCCACCTTCATCTATAGCGGCATCGGCGCCGGCATCGGCGATCTGCTGGCCCGCGGCGAGGCGCCGGACCTCGGGGTCATCTTCCAGCCCAATATCCTCGGTCCGCTGGTGGCGCTTGGCCTGCTGTCGCTGGGGGTCACCCTCTATCAGCGCCGCCGCGCCAAGACCGGAGACGCCCTGTGACCGGCAAAGTGATCAAGGCGGATCTGGCCGTCATCGGCGCAGGCTCCGGTGGGCTTTCGGTGGCCGCAGGCGCCGCCCAGCTGGGGCTGAAGGTCGTGCTGTTCGAGAAGGGCGAGATGGGCGGCGACTGCCTCAACTATGGCTGCGTCCCGTCCAAGGCCCTGATCGCCGCAGCGTCGGCCGCCCATGAGGCCCGACACGCCAAGGCGCTGGGGGTGCATGCCCCAGAGGTTGTGGTGGATTTCGCCCAGGTCATGGCCCATGTGCACGCCGCCATCGCCGCCATTGCGCCCCACGACAGCCAGGAACGCTTCGAAGGCCTGGGCGTCACGGTGGTCCGGGAACCCGCCCGCTTCCTTGACGCCCGCACCGTTGGCAGCGCGAGCCTGAGCGTCCGCGCGCGCAAGATCGTCATCGCCACCGGCTCCAGCGCGGCGGTTCCGCCGATTCCCGGTCTCGACACGGTCCCCTATCTCACCAACGAGTCGGTTTTCGAGCTGACCGAGGCGCCGTCGCGCCTGATCGTCCTGGGGGGCGGCCCCATCGGGGTGGAGCTCGGCCAGGCCTTCCGCCGCCTGGGCAGCGAAGTGGTGATCGTCGAGGCTGACAAGATCCTCGGTCGCGAGGACCCCGCCGCCGCCGCCATCGTGATCGAACAGCTTCGCGCTGATGGGGTGGAACTGATGGCCGGCCGCAAGGCCATCCGGGTGGAGGCCGGCCCCACACTGGTGGTCGAGGACGCGAGCGGCGAGACCCGCATCTCGGGCTCCCACCTGCTGGTGGCGGTGGGTCGCAAGCCGGCCCTGGACGACCTCGACCTGGCGGCGGCCGGGATCGAGCGGAACCGCGACGGCGTCATCACCGACAAATCCCTGCGCAGCAGCAACCGCCGCGTCTATGCCGTGGGCGACGCCGCAGGCCGCGGCCAGTTCACCCATCTCGCCGGCGCCCATGCGGGCCTGGTGGTGCGCCGCGCCATCTTTGGTCTGCCGGTCAACGCCGACAATCTGGCCACGCCCCGGGTGACCTATGCCGACCCCGAGCTCGCCGCGGTGGGCCTCAGCGAGGCTGAGGCGCGCAAGGCCCATGGGGACGATATTCGCGTTGAGGTCTTCGACTTCGCCGGCAACGACCGAGCCATCGCCGAGGGCGACACCCGTGGAATGGGCAAGCTGATCACCACGGCCAAGGGCAAGGTTCTGGGCGTGACCCTGGTGGGCCGGCACGCCGGCGACCACATCGCGCTCTGGGCCCTGGTGCTGTCAGCCGGACTGAAGCTCAGCCAGATCACCGGCATGATCGCCCCCTATCCGACCCGGGGCGAGATCAGCAAGCGCCTGGCGGGGCAGTGGTACACGCCGGCGCTGTTCTCCGCGCGCACCCGCAAGGTGGTTTCGATCCTCAAGCGCCTGGCCTGAGGCCGCGGGCGGCGGCGACGAAGCCGAGATCCAGGCGGCGCTTGAGCCACAGCGCGGCGCGACCCCGCCACCACAACCGCCCGCGAAGCGCGAGCCCGGTCCCGTCGCCGAGGTCCATGATCGAGAGCCAGCGCCGCTGGGGCTCATAAGCGCGCAAGGCGCCGCCCTGGGCCCGGGCCATGAGGTTGGCCGCGAGAATGGGCGCGGCTCGGACGCCAAAGACGCCGACCGGCGGCCGCGGCGAGGCCTCTATCACAGCGCAGTCCCCTGCGGCGAAGACGGCGGGATCGTCGCGGGCATGTAGCGCCGGCGTGACCCGCAACCGGCCCGCGTCATCGGTCGGCAGGCCTAGACCGCTGATCAGAGGCGGCGCCACGAGACCTCCGGCCAGGACCAGCATGTCGCAGGCCAAGCTATGCCCATCGGCCAGGCGACAGTGTCCCGCCTCGCGACCCACGACCTCGCCGATCGCCACCACGATCCCTCGCGCCGCCAGACGGCGTCTCAGGCTGGCGAGGGCCGCAGCCGGACCCCAATGGGGCGTGGTTCGGCTGACGATGGTGACATCGGCCTGCTGACCATGGCGGGCGCAGAGGCCTGCGATGGCGGCGGCGATCTCGAACCCCGTTTGGCCGCTGCCGGCCACCACCACCCTGGGCGGAGGCCCCTCGCGTTTGAGCTCCGCCTCCAGGCGGGCCTTCAGGTCAAACAGGCGAGACAGCGGCTTGGCCGGCCAGACCTCCGCCGCCCCGGCCAGCCCCATCGGATCCTGGACCGTCGATCCCACATTGAACGACACCAGGTCGAAGGGAAGATCAGCGCCCCGAGCCAGCCGGACAATGCGGGCCGAAAGATCGACGCCCTCGACCGTAGTCTGCAGGTGTTGCACATGGCGGGACGCCGCCAGGGCCGCGACATCGATCCGGGCGGCCGCAGAAGGCAGAGCCCCCGACAGCACGCCGGTCGCCAGGCCCGAATAGTGGAACCCGGCGGGCGCGATCAGGGTGACGTCCAGGCCCGCCGCCCGGAGGGCGCCGGCCTGCGCCAAGAGGTGCAGGTGGGCGTGGCCCGCGCCCACCAGGACCAGTCTCATGCGCCGGAAAACCGCCCGCGTTCAGTCCGCGAGGCGGCCCGACAGCGCCGTCATATAGGCTTCGATCCGCGCGGCGTTGGCCCCCAGATCGGACAGCCCCACCCGCGAGGTCGAGCGCATGTCGATGGCCGCGCCGGCCTCACCGGGGCGGACCCGGATAGCCACGTCATCCTTGAATCCGAACCAGAAGGTCTCCGCCGTGGCCTCGATCATCCCGGTCCCGGCGTCGGCGGAGACGATCGTCCAGCCCTGCGCCCGGGCCTCGGCCTCGGCAGCGGTAAAGGCGTCGGCGGGCGCCGCGGCTGTCACCAGGGTCTCAAGTTCGGGATAGGCCTCCTCCCCGACCTGGCCCAGGCTCTTGCCTGCCAGCGGGGCGAAGCGTGGCCCCTGATAGGCCGGAAGGCTGGTGAGTTGGGCGGAGAACTCTGCCACCGGATTGGCGTCTTCCGCGGTCCGGACGGCCATCAACGCCTCGGAATAGATGGGCGGGTCCTCAACATTGGTGGTCACATCGTGGATCGGCGGAATGTCGGCCGACTGCCCGCGCACATAGGCGAGGTAGCCAAACCCAAGGGCGGGAATCAGCAGGGCGATCAGGGCGGCGCGCCAACCCGTGCGAGGCGACTTGGCCAGGGTGGCCACCAGAGCGACAAGCGCGATGACCAGGGCGCCGATCAACAGGCGGGGTCCCCACTGGATGATGAGCACGCCGAGGCCCAGCCGCCAGGACCAGAGATCAAACTTGACCCCAAGCGCGGCGACCATGAACCAGACCGGGAGCAGCAGGGACAGTACAAGCGCGATACGGGCGATCAGCAGCCGCATGGGGTGAGCCTTCCTCAGAAATCAGCAAGCGTGACCGTTTCACGATCCTGGGCCTCAGGATAGAGGGCCAGGCTTGAAACCAATCGGCGCCGGTGGCCGAATAGGACTAGGGACGCCCCAATACGCCCGCAGCAGCCCGCCTGCTCATCACGCAAGGACCAGATGACCCAGACGGCCCTGTCCCCCTTCGCCACCCATCGCGGGCCAGCCACCGCCGGTCGGTTTGTCGATCCTCGCGTGACCGCCGACGGATCGCCCCGCGCCCATGTCGGCCTCAGAGTCTTGGAGACCCTGTGGTTCAACACCGGCAGCCTTTGCAACATCGCCTGCCTGAACTGCTACATCGAAAGCTCGCCGACCAATGACGCCCTGGTCTATCTGACCGCCGGCGACGTTGCCGCCTACCTGGCCGAGATCGAGCGCCTGGACCTGCCCACCCGGGAGATCGGGTTCACCGGCGGCGAGCCTTTCATGAACCCCGACATTCTGGTCATGCTCGATCAGGCCCTGGCCAGCGGCCGTCAGGTGCTGGTCCTGACCAACGCCATGCGCCCGATGATGCGATGGGGCGAGCGCCTGGCCGTGCTGATCGCTCGGGGCGGGTCGCAGCTCACCTTCCGGGTCAGTCTGGATCACCACAGCCAGGCGGCGCACGACGCCGAGCGCGGCGCCGGCGCCTGGGACAAGGCCTGGGCCGGTTTGGCCTGGCTGAACGAACAGGGGGCGAGGATCGCGATCGCCGGACGACGCATCGCTGACGAGACCGAGGACGACGCCAGGGCGGCCTTCGCCACGCTGTTCCACGCCAGGGGTCTGAAGGTGGACGCCGCCCATCCCGGCGAGCTGGTCCTGTTCCCCGAGATGGAGCCCGGCGCCGAGGTTCCAGAAATCACCGAGGCCTGCTGGGGAATTCTCAACCGGTCGCCAGGCGAGATGATGTGCGCCACCAGCCGCATGGTTGTCCGCCGCCGCGGCGCCCCTGGCCCGGCGGTCGTCGCCTGCACCCTGACCCCCTACGACACGCAGTTCGAGCTTTCGACGACCCTCGCCGGCGCGGCCGTCCCGGTCAGTCTGAACCACCCCTTCTGCGCGCAGTTCTGCGTCCTGGGCGGCGCCAGCTGCAGCGCATGAGCCACGCCCGGTCCGACCTGGCGGTCATCATTCCGACCCTGAACGCCGCAGCGGGCCTCGCTGCAACCTTGGCCGCCCTGCCCCCCGTCGCCCAGAAGATCGTGGTCGATGGCGGTTCGACGGACAGCACTGTCGAGGTCGCCCTAGCCAGCGGGGCGGAGGTTTTGCGCAGCGCGCCGGGCCGTGGCGGACAGCTCGCCGCCGGGGCGGCGGCGGCGCGGGCGCCGTGGCTGCTTTTTCTGCACGCCGACACCAGGCTCGATCCCACGGCCTGGCGAAGCCTGGACGCCTACCTTGCTGACCCCGACCACGCCCATTCGGCGGCCGCCTTCCGGTTCAAGCTGGACGACCCCGCATGGCAGGCGAGGTTGCTCGAACTGGGAGTCCGGCTGCGGGTGGCGGCGCTGGCCCTGCCCTATGGCGACCAGGGCCTGCTGATCCACCGCGACCTCTATGCGGCCGTGGGCGGATATCGACCCCTGCCCTTGATGGAGGACGTCGATCTGGTGCGCCGGCTGGGGCGGCGTCGCCTGCGGCGGCTTACGGGCCACGCGCTGACGTCCGCCGCCCGGTGGCGCAAGCGGGGCTGGGCGCGGCAGAGCCTGCTCAATCTGCGATGCCTCGCCCTCTATCTGACCGGGACGCCGCCGACCAGGATCGCCCAGATCTATGGCCGCTGACCGAACCCGGCGACATCTGGTCATCTTCGCTCGCCAGCCCCGGCTTGGGGTCGGCAAGCGTCGGCTGGCCGCCGAGGTGGGCGACCTCGCCGCCCTGAGATTTGGCCGCTACGCCCTGGAACGGCTATGGCGGGAGCTGGGCGCAGACCCCCGCTGGACCCTATGGGTCGCGACCTCGCCCGATCGTCCGACCCGGTGGGTCCGCCGCGGTCGTCCCCTGCCCCAGGGTCCGGGCGGTCTGGGGGCGAAGCTCCGGCGGGTGACGGACGTCCTGCCCGCCGGCCCCGTCGTGATCATCGGCGCAGATACGCCCGGCGTGACGCGCACAGACGTCGCCCGCGCCTTCGCCGCCCTTGGCCCCAAGGCAGCGGTCCTGGGGCCGGCCGCCGATGGGGGCTACTGGCTGATCGGGCTGCGCCGACGTCCGCGGGAGCCCCGGCCCTTCGACGGGATCCGGTGGTCGAGCGACCAGACGCTCCAGGACACGATCGACGCCCTGGGCGACACGCCCTACGCCCGGCTGCAGATGCGCGAGGACGTCGATGACGGCGCGGCCCTGCAGCGTGCGCTCACCCCGCGGCGGCTGCGCTGAACTTGCGCGAGCAGATCCCCGCCAGCTTGGCAGCCAGCGCAGGATCCCACAGGCCGGGATCGGTGATCACCGCATAGTCCAGCCCCGTATCGATGGGCGAGGGTTCGCGCATCTCCGGCAGGCTGCGGGCCAGGGCGGCGATCATCTGTCGGGCGGTGTCAGCATTGCTCTGCAGCACCTCCAGCACGTTGGACACCTCCACATGGGCGGTGGCCTCGCGCCAACAGTCATAGTCGGTGACCATGCAGACATTGGCGTAGGGTAGCTCCGCCTCGCGGGCCAGCCGCGCCTCGGGCATGGCGGTCATGCCGATCACCGAGCATCCCCAGGACCGGTAGAGATGGCTTTCGGCCTTGGTGGAGAACTGCGGCCCCTCCATGGCGAGGTAGGTTCCTCCCTCGACGGTCGGGGCGCCGGCTGAGCGGGCCGCCGCAGCGGCGGCGGCGGACAGGCGCG
This sequence comes from Phenylobacterium sp., assembly GCF_030693405.1. GTDB lineage: Bacteria > Pseudomonadota > Alphaproteobacteria > Caulobacterales > Caulobacteraceae > Phenylobacterium. The sequence goes on along the minus strand of NZ_JAUYAW010000071.1, from coordinate 21,412 downwards.
GACAGACCGGCTCGGCCATGGAGACGTGGGCGACCAACCCCTCCCCGAAGAAGGAAGCCGGGCGAGACACCGTGCGGTCAATGTACTGGTCGACCAGCACAAAGGTCCCGGGCGGCAACTCCTCCCTCAGCGATCCGACCGCTGAAACCGAGAGGATGTCGGTGCAACCGGCCCGCTTGAGCACATCGATATTGGCGCGCGCGTTCAGGGCGCCGGGTGGGATGCGGTGGCCGCGACCATGCCGGGGAAGGAAGACCAGACGCACATCGTCCAGCTCGCCGGTAACCAACTCATCGGAAGGCGCACCCCAGGGGGAGTTGATCGACAGGGTCTGGCGATTGCGCAGACCGTCGAGGTCGTACAGTCCGGAACCGCCGATGACGCCGATGGTCCACTGTTTCATGACGCCCGCGCCCCGCTGGTTACCGCTCCCTTCGGCCTAGCCAAGACGCTGCGGGTTGTCGACGGCCGAGCCGGGCTGCGCAGGGCAATCAGCGACGATCCTCAGGAATTTTCGGAACGCTCTGCGCCCAAGCTTGTTCTCAAGGCTCAAGCCTCAGTTCTGACAGCAGGAGGGGTGTGTCCCGCATGGCCGGCCCGGAAGCCCTCGACCTCGCCTATTGCGGCCCGCCGCCGGCGCCCACCCAGCTTGTGACCAGCTGGAATCTGGACCCTGTCCTTCTGGGGGTCCTCGGGGCGAGCACGGTGGCCTACCTGTGGCGCTGCCGGGCGACGGGCGGCCAGCGGACCGCTTTCCTCAGCGCCCAGGCGGTTCTGCTCATCGCCTTTGTCAGCCCGCTCTGCGCGCTCAGCGTGGCGTTGTTCTCGGCCCGGATCGCCCACCACATGCTCATGGTCGCCGTGGCGGCGCCCCTTTTGGCCTATGCCCTGCCGCGCACCCTGCCGGGCCGCTGGCTGACGGCGGCGGCCCTCGGCCACATGGTGCTGCTGTGGCTCTGGCATGCGCCGCTGGCCTATGGCTGGGCGGTGGAGGGTGTCGCGAGCTACTGGCTGATGGAGGTCACTCTGCTGGCCAGCGCCGTGGCCTTCTGGAGCGCCGCGGTCGCCCGCCGGCCGGAGGCCCCGTCGGTGATCCTGGCCCTGATCCTGACCATGGCCCAGATGGGCCTCCTGGCGGCGCTGATCACCTTCGCCCAGGAGCCGCTGTTTGGCCCTCATCTGGCCACCACCCAGGCCTTCGGGCTGACCCCGCTTGAGGATCAGCAACTGGCCGGCCTGATCATGTGGGCGCCTGGCGCCCTGCCCTATTTCGCCGCGGTGGTCTGGCTGGCCGCGCGCTGGCTGAAGGGCCTGGAAAACGATGAGGCGATGGCGTGGCGTGGCTGAAATTCCTGCACATCTCCGGCCTGCTGATCTGGTGCGCGGGACTGATCTACCTGCCTGGCCTGCTGCTGGCCCACCGGACGATGACCAATCGCGAGGACTTCATCCGGATCAGAAACGCGAGCCGGTTCAGCTACAACGCCATCACCTCGCCCGCCGCCTTCGTGGCGATCGGCGCGGGCACGGCCCTGCTGCTGCTGGCGCCCGGGGTGCTGCAGGGCTGGATGTTCGTGAAGCTGGCCCTCGTCGGCCTGCTGGTGATGGCCCACGTCCAGTACGGCTTTGTCCTTTCGGCCCTGTCAGAGCCGGGATCCCAGCCGCCCCGCTTGCGGCTGCTGGCGGTCTGGGCGCTGGTCTTCGGAGTGATGACAGCCATCCTCTGGCTTGTCCTGGAGAAGCCCTTCCTGGGATCGAGCCGCCTGCCGTCGTGGCTGCTGGAGCCCGGCGGGCTTCAGTCCTTGCTGACCTCGACGCCGATCTGATGCTCGAACACCAGCTTGCCCCCATGCCATCCGGCCAGGCCGACAAAGATCAGGCCGAGAACCGACAGGAACAGGCCCCACGGCAGGATGGCTGCGGCCTGATCGAACAGGCGCAGCCCCCAGTTGGCGCCAATGACGCTCAGGAGCATCATGGCCGCCACGGCGTGGCTCCAGGGCTCGGCGCTGCGCCGGATGCCGCGCACCAGGAGCAGCTCCGCCGTGCCGCTCAGGGCGGCGGCCGCGCCCATCACAAAGCCCCAGCCGCTGGTCCACAGGCCCACGCGGGCGAAGAAGGGGTCGGCGCTCCACCAGTAGAAGAGATCGGCGCCCAGGGTCGCGCAGACCAGGGCGATGGGGAAGGTCACCAGCATCACGTGAATGGGGTGGCCGGCCACATGGATGCTCGAGGCGACATTTCCGACGAACGGGTCTTCGGATCGATCCTGCGACACGGGGGCCTCCTGATGCTGCGACATGGGAGCCCAACGCGGCTAGGCCGTAATGGGTCCGCGATCATAGTGACGCTCGCCTTGGCCGGCTGTGGAGGGCCGCTGTCCACCTTGGCGCCGGCCGGCGAGGCCGCCCAGGCCATTGCAACCCTCTGGTGGGTGATGCTGGCCGGCTCTGTGGTCATTTTTCTAGGGGTTGTCGGCGCCTCGTTGCTGCCGCTGGTCCTTCGCCGGTGGAGCGCCCCGTCGGCGCGCGCCATGCTGATCGGCGGCGGACTGGTGTTTCCCGGCGTCGTCCTGCTGGCCCTGCTGGTCGCGGCCCTTCTGGTGGGCGACCGACTGAGTCCCCGCGGCGAGCCCGGGGTGCTTCGCATCGAGGCCGAGGCGCGCCAGTGGGCGTGGACCTTCCAGTACCCCGACCTGCCAGGCCAGGCGGCGACCGAGGGGGTGCTGCACGTCCCGGTGGGCCGGCCCTTTGAGGTGCAGGTGACCAGCCGTGACGTCATTCACAGCTTCTGGGCGCCGAGGCTTGGCGGCAAGATTGACGCCATCCCGGGCCACACGAACGTCATCCGGTTGCAGGCCGACGCGCCTGGGATCTATCGCGGCCAGTGCGCCGAGTTCTGTGGAAACGCGCACGCCATGATGGACTTCGTCGTCCAAGCCCACAGCCCCGCCGACTACGCCGCCTGGCGGGCCGCACAGGGGGCCACAGAATGAGCGATCAGACACCCGGCGCGCCGGCGCCGCTCTCCGCAATCGGCCGCCACAAGGCCCTGGAGCGCCTTTGGGGAACGGCCCCCGGCTGGGGCGCCCTGTCGGCGGTGAACCACTCCACGGTCGGTCTGCGCTTCATCATCACGTCGTTCGTCTTCTTCCTGATCGGCGGCGTGCTGGCCATGCTGATCCGGGCGCAGCTGGCGGGTCCTGAGACCGACTTCCTGGACGCGGCCGCCTACGCCCAGGTCTTCACCATGCATGGCACGGTGATGATGTTCCTGTTCGCCATTCCCGCCATTGAGGGGCTGGCCCTCTACATGCTGCCCAAGCTGCTGGGCGCCCGGGACCTGGCCTTTCCGCGGCTCAGCGCCTTTGGCTACTGGTGCTACCTGTTCGGCGGCTCGATCCTGATCCTGGCCATGCTGGGCGGGGTGGCGCCAGACAGCGGCTGGTTCATGTACACCCCGCTGTCGTCCAAGCCCTATTCGCCGGGGATCAATTCCGACGTGTGGCTGATCGGCGTGACCTTCGTGGAGGTCTCAGCGGTCTGCGCGGCGGTGGAGTTCATGACCACGGTGCTGAAGATCCGCACCGGCGGCATGGCCCTGCATCGCATGCCGATCATGGTCTGGTACCTCTGGGTCACCGCCGCCATGATGCTGTTCGGCTTTCCGCCCCTCATTCTGGGCAGCGTGCTTCTGGAGCTGGAGCGGGCCTTTGACTGGCCCTTCTTCGACCCGACCCGGGGGGGCAGCCCGCTCCTGTGGCAGCACCTCTTCTGGCTGTTCGGCCATCCTGAGGTCTACATCATCTTCCTGCCGGGGGCGGGGATCATCTCCACCATCCTGCCGGTCTTCACCGGCCAGAAGCTGGTGGGTTACGCCTGGATCATCGTCGCCCTGATCGCGCTGGGCTTCATCAGCTTCGGCATCTGGGCCCACCACATGTTCGCGACGGGCATCCCGCACCTGTCGCTCGCCTTCTTCTCAGCGGCCAGCACCCTGGTGGTGATCCCCACGGCGGTGCAGATCTTCGCCTGGCTGGCCACCCTGCTCAGCGGGCGGCCGCGCATCACGCTTTCGATGCTGTATTTCTACGGCTTCCTGTCGACCTTCGTCATCGGCGGCCTGACCGGCGTCATGGTCGCCGTTGTGCCCTTCGATTGGCAGGCCCACGACACCCACTTCATCGTCGCCCACCTGCACTATGTGCTGATGGGGGGCTTCGTCTTTCCTGTACTGGCCGGGATCTACTACTGGCTGCCGCACTTCACCGGCCGAAAACACCTGGAGGGGCTGGGCCGTACGGCCTTTGCCCTGATCATGATCGGCTTCAACGCCGCCTTCCTGCCCATGCACCTGACGGGTCTCTGGGGCATGCCCCGGCGGGTCTTCACCTATGGCGGGGAGATGGGCTGGGATCTCCTGAACCTGATCAGCTCCGTCGCGGGCTTCATCCTCGCCATCGGGTTTGCGCTGGTGGTCGTCGATGTCGTGCAGGTCGCCCGGTTCGGACGGCGCTCCAGGCGAAATCCCTGGGGCGCCAGCACCCTGGAATGGGGCATGCCCACGCCGCCGCCAGCCTACAATATCGGCTCCCAGCCTCATGTGACGAGCCGCGACCCGCTGGAGGATGATCCAGGCCTGCCCGCCGCCCTGGCCCGGGGCGAGGGTTATCTCGGCCAGCCCCGCAACGGGTGGCGCGAGACGCTCAGCGTCCACATGCTGAGCGGCGAGCCCGATCAGGTGGTGCTATTGCCGGGGCCGACCCTCATGCCCCTATGGACGGCCCTGGCCACAGGCCTGTTCTTCGTCAGTTTCCTGTTCAAGCTCTATCCCCTCTCGGCCATCGCCTTCGTCCTCATCGTGATCTGCGGCTGGCGGTGGATGTGGGCCTCTGGCTTGCGGGAGGACGTCGCCCCGGTGGACATCGGACGGGGTCAGACCGCGCCCCTGCACGCCATGGCCGCCGATCCCCCCACCCTGTGGGGCATGGTCTTCACCCTGATGGCCAACGGAGTCTTCTTCGGCGCCCTGGTCTTCGGCTACCTGTTCCTCTGGGTGGTGGCCCCCAACTGGCCGCCGCCCGCCCTGCTGGCGCGGGAGCCCGTAACGCCGCTGCTCGTCCTGGCGGGGCTCGCCACGGGTCTTGCCGCCGTCTGGCGAGGCGCCCGGGCGAACGGCGAGAGCCGCGCCGCCGACAGCCAGACCTGGCTGCTGGTCTCAGCGGCCGCAGGCGCCGTGATCGCCGGCGGCGCCCTGGCCGTCCCACTCTTCACAGCCCCGGCCCCGAACAGCCACGCCTACGCCGCGGCGGTGACCTTCATCAGCGGCTATCTGGCCTTCCACGGGCTGATCGCCGCCATCCTCAGCGCCTATGCCTGGGCGCGCTCCCGCAACGGCTGGATCTCGGCGCAGCGGGCGGTAGAGTTCTCAGCCCTGCGCCTCTGGTGGCTCTATCTTGGGGCCACAGGCCTGATCAGCCTCGCCCTCCTGCACGGCCCGGCGTGGATGTCATGACCCCACAGTTTCGCCCCTTCGGCGACCTCCTGGCCCTGGTCGGCGCCTTTCTCCTGTGGAGCCTCGCCTTTATTGTCCTGTACGGCGCCCATGGCGTGGCCTGCGCCCGCGGCTGGGCCAGCCCCGACGAGCCCTGGCCGCTGCGGATTATCCTTGTGGGTCTCTGGCTCGCGATGACAGCTCTGTCGATCGCCTATGCCTGGTGGAGCTGGCGGAGACGATCCGACGATGGCGTCGAGCGGTTTCTCCGCCTCGCCACCCTGGCGATTGCGGTGGTCGGCGCCGTCTCAACCGCCTGGCTGGGCTTGCCGCTCCTACTCCTGCGCGTGTGCGCCTGAGCCGCCCGCTCCTACTCCCACTCGATTGTTCGGGTATGCACAACCCCTTTGATTCTGCGGGACAAAAAATATTCTCATGCGAAAATACCGTCACGCCAGCCAGCAAAAAGTTATGCTTCTGAGATTCGTATAATAATTAGGCGTTGTTCCTAGAATGGATCTTTCGAGATGTATCGTCTCCAATCGGACGGAAAACGTAATCCCTTGCACCGAGTTGCGCATACGGGGGTTCATTTCAAAACACCGTCAATGCTGAAAACGTAGGCTGATTGCTGATATTCAAGGTGGCCTGCGCGTGTGACCTGCTCCCGGAAAACTGGACCAGTTTTCCGGGAGCAGGTCACGACAAGGGATTACGCCGTCGATGAGCCGTAAGGGCGACTGCTGGGACAACGCCCCAATGGAGAGCTTCTTCCCCACCCTCAAGACCGAACGGGTCCATCATCGGGTCTATGCCACGCGCGACCAGCCCGCCGGGATCTGTTCCACTACATCGAGGGCTTCTAACAATCCCCGACGCCTGCACTCAGCCCTGGGCTACATCAGCCCCAGCCGCCGCCGAGCGCAGAGCCGCCTAACCCCGTCCACTACTTCGGCGGAAGATCAGTCCACCAAAACGGGGGAGGATCACCTCACCGTTCGCTTGATCACCATCATCGTGAGTGAACTCAAATGCATAATCCTCTGCCTTCTAATCTCGAAGGCGTCTGATGGCGAAAGTCAGGCCCGCAACGCCCGCCACAATCATGAGAGCGCTCAGCCCGCCGATCATGTAGCTAGTCAAAAACTGATCCTCCACATGGGCCGCCAGAGATAACCCGTGAGGGGCCCACCGGTTCGAGCCCAGGGTCTTGCGCCCCCAGGGCCGACCAAGCATCGAGGCTCTATGTCACCCTTGACCCTTTCGCCCAACGACTATCGTCGTCTCGCTAAGGTGATCCACACCTTAGCCCCTACAGCCGCGCGGCCGGTCTTGGTGCGGCTGGGTCTGCTCCGGGGCGCGGCTTCCGACGAGGCGAACGAGGGCTCGGCATATGAGGCCTTCGTTGCGGCACTTGAGGCCCTAGGTCCTACATTCGTGAAGCTAGGCCAGATCATGGCGACACGATCCGATCTGCTTCCGCCAGAGCTGACCGAGCGGCTCGGCCGGCTTCACGACGACGTGGCTCCAGTGCCCTTCGACCATTTGCGCGAACAGCTGACGATCGATCTGGGCGCGCCGCCGGAAGAGCTCTTCGCCGAATTTTCGACGACGCCAATTGCGGCTGCGTCCATTGCCCAGGTCTACGCCGCGCGGCTCATGACCGGTGAAGATGTCGTTCTCAAGGTTCGCAGGCCGGGGATTGAGGCGGTCATGCGCGCTGATTTGCGGCTACTGTTGGCCGCTGCCCGCGTCATCGAGCGTCGCGCCCCGGCACTGCGTCGACATCAGCCTGTGCGTGTCGTGACGGAGCTCAGCGAAGCCCTTCTCGAGGAGATCGATTTTCGGATCGAGGCTCGCAATCAAGCGGAGGTCCGCAGACGCGCAACCGTCTTCCATGTTCCGCTCGTTCATGAGCGATTTACCACAGAAAGGACCATGGTCAGCGCACGCGTCCGTGGCCGCAGTCCTAACGCCGCGTTCCGCAACGAAGAGCCTGCCATGGCGCGCGCCTTGGCGCCCGATGCGGCGAGGGGGCTGCTGGGGATGATCCTGCTGGACGGGGTGTTCCACGCGGACCCTCATCCAGGAAATATTCTGGTGACTCCGGATGGTCGTCTGGCGCTGTTGGACTTCGGCTCCGTCGGGCGGCTCTCGGCGAAAAGGCGAGAGCAGGTCCTCGTGGTCCTCGGCTCCCTCGTGGATGCCGACGTAGCGGCGGTCTCTGATGTGCTGATGGAATGGGCTGGCCGCTCGGGACCCCCGCCGCCCGGCCTTGAACAAGGTGTCGAGCGATTCTTCCTGCGTTACGCCGCGGATTCCGGGCGACCGATCCGGCTTGCGGAGGCGATCACCGAATTCATCTCCATCGCCCGAGAAAACGCACTGACGTTGCCGCCGGACCTGCTGCTGCTCATGCGCGCTCTGGGCATCGCCGAAGGCTTGGCGAGGACGCTCGATCCCGACCTCGATGTCGTCGCCGCTATCGCGCCAGTGGTTCTCCGGGCTTTCGCATCTCGGTTTGCGCCGAAAGCGCTCGCCACCCGCGCCTTCCGGACGTTCAAGGAACTAGATCAGATCCTCGCCATCGGGCCAGAAGCGATCCGGCGCGGTATCGGGCGCATCAGCCGTGAGGGCATTGTCATCCAGGTCTCAAGTTCAGACCTGGCCGAGTTGCCGCGAGCGGTCAGACGGGCCGCCGATACCCTGTCGCTCGGGATCGTGGTCGCGGCCCTTATCGTCGCTGCCGCCGTCGTCATCGTCGCGAAGGACGATCAGGCCGCCGCGGTCGCTCGGATCGCCATCGTCATCCTGTCAGGCGTGGGCCTGGCCGCCTTCGTGAGTCGCCTGTTCCGGCGGGATTGAGGTTTCGCGCACGGGAACACGTCTTGCTTCCCCGCGCACCCACGCGGCCTTGATCATTCTCACGGTCAGAACGCCGTCTTCGAGGGTCGCCGTCACCTCGTCGGGATCGACCGGCTCCGGGAGATCGACGCTCAGGTCGAACGGACGCCCAATGTTCCCGGACCGCCCTAGACGGCCGGCCGCTCGCAGACGCAAACGCGTGGGAGTGGCCTCCAGGACCATGTCGCCTATGGCATACCCAGGGGCATCGACCTCAACGGTCACGTCCTCGATCGTCTGGGCGATTGCAAAAGCCGGAACATCTCCCAAAGGAGAGCCGAGCTGGGTCTCAAGCCGGTGCCGGACACCCCTCAACCCGCGGCCGATAAGGCTGTCGTATTCAAGGGTGGCGGAATATACTTTCCGCCCCAACTTGACCGAGATGCTGCCGATCATTCGAAACTCCTGGGGAATATTCTCCGACTGAAGAGTTGGGCGCCTGATGGCGGCGAATTCAAGGCGATTAACGTCGGAACGGGTTGTTAGGCTCGCGGGAGAGCAGCGAGGGATGGCCGGGGGTTGGTCTTGCGCCGGACCTGCCCCCCAAACCTTGGACCAGGTCGGGCCGGGATTTCTCGCCGGTCAGGCGTCGGGTGGGCCATGTGTCCCGGCGCCATTCATGAGCACGGTCGGGCACTTGTCGCCGATCGCGCTGTGGGGACGATGTTCGTTGTAGTCCCTACGCCAAGCCTCGCATTTTGATCAGGCGTCGTCGAGGGACATGAACCAGGCGGTGTTCAAGCATTCGGCCCGGACCTTGCCGTTGAAGGACTCCGCAAAGGCGTTGTCCGTCGGCTTGCCAGGGCGGCTGAAGTCCAGGATGACGCCCCGCTGGTAGGCCCAGAGATCAAGGTCGCGGGAGACAAATTCGGGGCCATTGTCGACGCGGATGACCCGTGGATAGCCGACCGCCTTGCTGGCCAGTTCCAGCGTCTGGACGACGTCGCAGGCCTTGTAGGCAAAGCGGGGATCCAGCGCCGGCGAACACCGACTGAAGGTGTCTATTATCGCCAGGATGCGTATCTTACGCCCGTCGAAGAGCTGGTGTGCGCCGTCGACAACTTCACCCGCGAGGCCCTGGCGCTGATCGTGGACACCTCGATCGGCGGCCATCGCATGGCACGCTGCCTGATCGCCCGGCATGGAATGCCACCCACCATCGTCAGCAACAACGGCACGGAAATGACAAGCCGTGCGATGTTGGAATGGACCAACCGCACCGGGACCGGCTGGCACTACATCGCGCCGAGCAAACCACAGCAGAATGGCTTCGTGGAGAGCTTCAACGGCAAGCTGCACGACGAGGGCCTGAACGAGAAGGTCTTCGCGCACCCAGCGAACGCCCGGGCCGTAATCGAGCGCTGGCGGCGCGATTACAACAAATCTGCGGCCCCACTCAGCGCATAGCGGCCCAATGCCGGAAGCAGTGCGGCTGAACCCCGCGGCCGGTCGGCTGCGCAACCTCAAAGGTTATGGCGCCCGGCCGCCACCGCCAGCGCTGCAGATCAACTATCAAACCCCTGGGCTCCCACAACGATCGAGGGACCGGAGGGGGCAGGTCACCTGACCAGGCAACTTGCCACCAACGGAAGGGGTGGACCGTCTCCCTGCTATCGCTCGGAAACGGCCCACTGTTGGCTTAGAACCGGTACTGGAATTCTATCCCATAGGTCCGAGGAAAGTTCGGCTTCAATGTGGTACGCTGGATTCCGCTGGCCGAGGGGGCTCCGGTTCGGAAGTCCTGATAGGCCAACTCATCAAAGGCGTTCTTGACGTAGCCGATCACCGTGTAGCGATCGTCGGCGTCCTTCCAAAGCGCCCGGAAGTCGACGACTTCGTTCGATGGCGAGCGGAAGCCCGGCTGAGCAAAAACGACGGCCTGTTGCTCGTCGGTGAAGGTGTAGGTGGCCCCAAGTACGAGATCGCCCTCAGCCAACTCGACTGTATAATTCAGTCCTAGGTTGAGTTTGTTCTCCGGAGTTATGGGAAGCCTGTTCCCAACGAGGGTCTGGAGCCTGCTTCCGTCCGGCAACACGACGCCCGTAGGTCGCGCGCCCGCCTGCAGAGCCTTCGGGTCGGCTGTATCGACGAAGCAGCAGCCGCTCTTAATCTCGGTATTGAGGTACGAATAGCTCGCGAAAATCTGAAGATGATCGATCGGAGCCCACTGGGCCTCCATCTCAAGGCCCCAACTCACAGCGTCCAGATTCACGAACTGACTGCCCGTTAAGCCCGCCGCGGGGTCAAGAACCACGGTCAGCGGCGCCTGAAAACCCTGATAGTCCGCGTAGAACAGCGCAGAATTCAGTTGGAAGCGCCGCCCCACATTTTTCTTCAGCCCGAGCTCGAAGTTGTCAACATATTCGGGATCAGCATAGGGGATCGGAGCGAGGCCGCTCGAGGCCTGCCAACCACCCGACTTATAGCCGCGGCTGTAACGGGCGTAGGCGTTGGTGTCGCTGTCCGGCTGCCATTGCAGACCCAAGGTCCCGGTCCAGGCGTCGTAGTCGCCCGACAGGTCACGCGTCAGACCACCGCCTGAGAGCTCACGTACATTGGCGTACAACGGGTTGGCCAGGCAGGACGCGATGGTTGGGCCGCCGCATATGGCAAAGGTTGTCAAATCCACCGCGATCCCTTGTCCGACGGCGGCTGGTATCCCCGCGGCGGCCAAGATTGTTGTCGTGGTGTTGGTGCGCGACACGTAGCGAGCCGAGTCTGTACCCGACTTCTCATCGACCGTGTACCGGATGCCACCCGTAAACGTGATGGTATCGGTGATATCATAGTCGACCTGAAGAAAGGCCGCGTAAGAATCCACCTCAAGCGTACCGTCTACGAAGAGATAGTTCCCCATCGGGTTCGGTGCCGCCGGGCCACTGGTCGCCAGATTGATCGGGTTCTGAACGGCCGGATCGTTAAGGACCCGCTGGCCCTGGGGTTGCGCGTAGGTTTGATGATACTGGTACAGACCGGCGATCCAGCGCAGTGGCCCGCCCGTGTTCGATGACAGGTTGATCTCGTTGGAGTACCATTTTTGGTCCTCGCGGTAGAAGAACCTCTGGTCTGGCGACACGCCCGTAGCGGTGTAGGCGCCGAAAGGCGTCGCGGTCGGCACGCTGAATAGGCCGGTGCGCGATGAACGATCCTCGTCCCCAGCCGTGTCGTAGAGATAGGATTGGTAGCCGGCCAGATACTTGAGGGTCATGCCGCCAAGATCCCAGGTAAGGTCTAAGTGCAATCGCTCATGATTACTGAGCTTACCTTCACTCGTCTGGTTGGTGCTGATCTTGTAGGGGTCGGTCATCGCCGGATTAGTTCCTGCGAAGCCGAAGGTCGGATTGTAGTAGAGGCCAGCATTGCCGAGACCGGTCGGAGACGTGGTGTCGTAGCGGCTCGTGATCGACTCGTGGACGTTGCCAACGCCGAAGCTGTCATCCCAGTCGAATTTCGTATAGCGCAGGCGGGCCGTGATGTTCTCGCCAAGATCGGCTTCCAGCTGGGCCTCGACTATGTACCGTTTAACAGCGCTGGAATCGCCGGCAGGCCCGAGGTTCTCGAAGAAGCCTTCCTCTCGGCGCTCCAGAGAGCCCCCGAGAAGGAAGCGTAGGCCATCCGTGATCGGTCCACGAACCAAGGCGTCGGTTCGCCAGGTGCCGTAGTTCCCAAGAACGGCACGGACCTCACCGTTGAAATCCTCCGTTGGACGCTTGGCGATGATGTTCAGCGCCCCGCCGATGGAATTACGTCCGTACAGCGTGCCTTGCGGTCCACGCAGAATCTCCGTGCGTTCGATAAACAGTGACGGCGTGGCTGCATCAGCCATGGAGTTTGAGAATATTCCGTCGGAGTACAGCGCTACGGAAGGATCGGTTCCGATAGCATTGGTCAGGCGACCAAAGCCTCGGATCGAGAGGCGGTCGTTGTTGGTATAAGTGACGCTCGGCGATACACGCGCCAAATCCTCGACGTTGGCTACCCCAAGCACGTCGCGCCGCTCACTTGTATAGGCCGTCACGGCCACGGGCACATCCTGAAGGCGCTGATCGCGCCTTTCAGCCGTCACCACCAGCTCTTCAATGGTGAAGCCGGTGTCTTGCGCCCAACCAGGCGAGGCCGCAGCCAGAGCGAGCGCGGATGCGCCGCTCGCGAAGGCGAATCGTAGATTCTTGCAATTTTTCATGTTTCCCCCCTCAGTCGCTAGGCATTATTGCCTCTATGCTGACGGTAATGGCCATTACCATAACGCCGTTCACGCCTGAGGCAATGCCCCTCCCTCGGGTCGCGCGACCAGCCACTGGTCGGTGCTTAAAATAAGTCCGAAGTCGCTCGTGAAAAATATCAACGCCTTGATTTGACGGTCAATCCCGGCGATTTCAGATATTCGTTTTCGCAAGTTTTGGGGATTGGGTGCGCAAAAGCTTGCGAATTGCGCGGGCCGATCGGTTTGTTGTATCTCCGCTTTTCGACCTGTGATTCACTGATCGGGTGGTGATTTGGGGTGCGCCCGTTGCGTCCGAAACCGCCGCGGTTCGCCCGATGCAGTTCGCCGGCGCCCTGGTCGACCTGCCACAGTCCACCGGACAAGCGTTGCCGGAGATCGGGCCAGACAGCCCCTGCTATCTCCAGTTCTCGTCCGGCAGCACGCGCTTTCCCACCGGCGCCTTTGTCCGCCGTCCGCTGCTCTGGCTCGACCTTATGGGCAAGAACGGTACGACCATCTCCTACAGCCCCACCTTCGGCTACGAGCTCTGCGCGCGGCGGGCCGAGAACGCCAGCCTCGAAGGCTATGACCTGTCGCGCTGGCGGATCGCCGGCCTCGGCGGCGACATGGTCCGCACCAAGCCCCTGCGGGACTTCGCCGCGCGCTTCGCGGCGGCGGGCTTCGACCCCCAGGCTTTCGTGGCCAGCTATGGCATGGCCGAGGCGACGCTGGCCCTGACCATGGCGCCCCTGGGCAAGGGCCTGGTCACCGAGCGACTGGATGTGCACCGCCTGGAGCGCGACGGCGTGGCGGCCTCAGGCGCGCCCTCGCCCCGCGTCCGGGAGTTCGCCCGCTGCGGGCCGCCCCTGCCGGGGCACGAGCTTCAGGTCCGCGGCGAGCGGGGCGAGATCCTGCCGGAGCGCCGGACCGGTCGGGTCTTCGCCCGCGGCCCCAGCCTGATGAGCGGCTACTTCCAGGACCCCGACGCCACCGCCCGCGTCCTGGGCGCCGAGGGTTGGCTCGACACCGGCGACCTCGGCTATCTGTCGGAGGGCGAGATCGTCCTGACCGGGCGCAGCAAGGACCTGATCATCCTCAATGGCCGCAATATCTGGCCGCAGGACCTGGAATGGACCGCTGAGGCCGAGATCGCCGGCCTGCGCAGCGGCGATGTCGCCGCCTTCTCCGTTCCCGCCGAGGGCGAGGAGGCGGTGATCGTCCTGGTCCAGACCCGCAGCAGCGACGCTGAAACGCGCCAGAAGCTGGCCGTCGAGGTCACCGACCTGCTCCGCCAGCGCCACGGCGTGGAGGCCCAGGTGAACCTTGTCGGCGGGCACGCCCTGCCCCAGACCTCGTCGGGCAAGCTCAGCCGTTCGCGGGCCAAGGCTGAGTATCTCGCCGGGCTGGCCGAAGCCGAGCCGGCCTAGGGTGTCACGGGGTCTCGTCACGGTCACCGGCGCGACGGGGTTCCTCGGCCGCTATCTCGTGCCCGCGCTCGCGGCCGACGGCTGGCGCATACGGGTGCTGGCCCGCCGCGACGTTATCCACCCCCTGTGGCGCGGCCTGGAGGTCGAGGTCGTGCCCGGCGATCTGGGAGATGATCGCGCCCTGGACAGGGCCTGCGCCGGCGCCGACGTCGTCATTCATGGGGCTGGCCTGATCAAGGCGCGCAGCCGGGCCGCCTTCTTCATCGTCAATGAGCAAGGCGCCCGCCGGGTGGCTGAGCGCGCCGAGGGCGCGGTGCTGCTGATCTCCAGCCTGGCCGCGCGGGAGCCCGGACTTTCGGACTACGCCGCCAGCAAGCGGGCCGGCGAGACGGCGGCGCACGCAGTGCTGGGCGAGCGCCTGACCATCGTGCGCCCCCCGGCCCTTTACGGCCCCGGCGACGCCGAGACCCTGCCCCTCTTCCAGCTGGCCGCCGCAAGTCCGATCCTGCCGCTTCTCGATCCGAAGGCGCGGATGGCCATGATGCATGTCGAGGACGCGGCGCGGCAGATCGCCGCCCTGACGGGACAGCCGGGCGGCCAGACGCTCAGCCTGTCCGATCCTCGCCCCCAGGGCTATGGCTGGCGCGAGGTGTTCCAGACGGCGGCGGACGCCTTTGGCCGCAGGCCCCGCTTCCAGCGGATCCCCAACGCCGCCCTGGGCGTCGTCGCCGTGATGGGCGCGGCGCGGGGCGGTCGATCGGCCCCCATGCTGACCTTCGGCAAGCTGCGAGAGTTGACGCACCTGGACTGGTCGGTGGCGCCGGGCGAGCAGATTTCCGGACTTCCGCCGGCCCGCTTTAATCTCGCCGACGGGTTCCTACATACGGTTCAGGGGTATGCGGCCTCCGGCGTCAGGTTTCGCAAACCGCCGCTACAGCAGGCGATCAGGTGCTGACGCCCGCGTCATATTGCGCCAAAGATGCGGCGTTAACGGACGATCGTTCTAGGGGGCGAGTCGGTCTCTATGCAACTGGTGACAGATCCCACCGTGCTTGAGGTGGCGAAGGCCGCTGAGGCCGTGCTGGAGCGCGAGGTCCTTGTGACCGCGTCATCCGACATCTCGCGCGACCTCGCCGTGGACTCCCTGGCCCTCATGAACATCGTGATGGAGCTCGAAGATCGCTTCGACATCTCCATCCCCATCGACCGCCTGAGCGAAGTCCAGACCGTGGGCGATCTCGCGGCGCTTATCGACAACATCCGGAACAAGGTTTGAGCATGGCTCTGCTCGATAGGCACGCGGCGTCCAGAGACGCCTATAAGGCGCTTCGCGATACGGCGGCCGATCCGTTCGGGGTCCGGTTCGATGCGGTCATCTCCCCCACGGAGGGCGTCGTCGACGGCCGTCCGACCATTCTGCTCGGCACCAACAACTATCTGGGCCTGACCTTTGACGAGGCCTGTGTCGAGGAGTCGGTCCGCGCAGTGCGCGAGCGGGGCACCGGCACTACGGGGTCGCGCATCGCCAATGGCAGCTATGAGGGCCATGTGGAGCTGGAGCGCGCCCTGGAAGCCTTCTATGGCCGCCAGCACGCCATGGTGTTCACCACGGGCTATCAGGCCAATCTGGGCGTGCTCTCGACCCTGGTCGGTCGGGGCGACCACCTGCTTCTGGACGCCGACAGCCACGCCAGCATCTATGACGGCTCGCGCCTGGGCCACGCCGAGGTCACCCGCTTCCGCCACAACGATCCCGAGGATCTCTACAAGCGCCTGCGTCGCCTCAAGGACGCGCCCGGCGAGAAGCTCATCGTCGTCGAGGGCATCTACTCGATGGTCGGCGACGTGGCGCCCCTGCGGGAGATCGCGGCGGTGAAGCGCGAGATGGGCGCCTATCTGCTGGTGGATGAGGCCCATTCCATGGGCGTCCTGGGGGCGACCGGCCGCGGTCTGGCCGAGGAGGTGGCGGCCGAGGCCGATGTGGACGTCATCGTCGGCACCTTCTCCAAGAGCCTGGGCTCGGTGGGCGGCTTCTGTGTCTCGGACATGGATGATTTCGATGTCATGCGCATCGTCTGCCGCCCCTACATGTTCACCGCCTCCCTGCCGCCGGCGGTGATCGCCTCGACCCTGGGCGCCCTGCGCCGGATCCAGGAGGCGCCGGAACTGCGCCACCGGCTGCACGCCAACGCCCAGCACCTCTATGACGGGCTCACCGCCCTGGGGCTGGCGACGGGGCCGACCTGCAGCCCGATCGTGGCCGTCACCATGCCGGACCAGGCGGTGGCCGCCGCCATGTGGAACCTGCTGCTGCAGAACGGGGTCTATCTCAATCTCGCCCTGCCCCCGGCGACCCCGGACAACCGCCCCCTGCTCCGCTCGAGCGTCAGCGCGGCCCACAGCATCGAACAGCTGGACCAGGTCATCGCGGTGATGGGCAAGGTGGCGCGCGAACTCGGCGTGCTGGCGACCGAACCCAAGCGTGCCCGCGGCTGAAGGTCGGGTCGGTCGGCGCCCTCAGGCGCGGTCGCGGCCGGCGGTCTGCGCGCGACGGGCCTTCCACAGCCGCCAGAACACCCCGGGCGAGGCCAGGATGGGGTGCTTCTCCCGCCACGGCGTGAGCGGCACGCGCAGGCCGGTGTGCCGCTCGATCTTCCAGGCGGCGTAGCGGGCCGCCCCCTCGAAGGTGAAGGCCGCCTTGGCGAGACGGGCCAGGTTGAGCGGCTTGCCAAGCGCGCGCCTAAGTCGCCAGGCCGCCAGGATGCGCCCCCGCTCATGGTCGTCCAACACGGGCCGCACCGTCCCATCACCCGGCGTCTCCTCGAACGCCAGGCCCTGCGCCCGCCAGGCCGCCAGCAGCAGCCGCTCGTAGCGGCCGGGATCGACGCCCAGGATATCGTTCTCCCGCCCGCGGGCCTCGACGCGGAACTCCGCCGCATAGGTCTGGCGAAATAGGGCCCGCCAGTAGTCCAGGGCAGGGCCTTCCGATGGACCGAGGGCGGCGGCGAACCGGGCCGCGGCGCAGGCGGCCTCGGAGACGGCCCGGGAGATGTCCCGAAGGGTGTCCGCATCCGACGCCCAGACCAGGGCCGAGGGCTGGACGAAGCGCGTCCAGATGGTCGTGTCGATCCGCCGTCCCGTGACCGCCGAGCGGAACTGGGCCAGGGTCATGGTCGCCACCTTGGCCCGCAGGATACGGCCGTCGAGCTCCAGCTCGTGGTAGCTGACATCGGGCCAGAGAACCCGGCCCGCCAGGCCGCGCCAACCCGGGCGCGGGCCATGGGTAAGGACGTAGAAGTCCACCACGCCGTCCAGATCGCCTGTGCGCAGGACCGATCCGTAGAACAGAACCGCGGCGACGCCCTCGATGCGACTGGCCAGCGCCTGCGCCATGGCGCGCCCCGGCGGTGGGGCGGCCCGCGCCAGGTCTTCGCCGACCAGGGTCTGCAGAGCCTCCATCACGGGACCAGGAATCGCACAGGCGCGCCCAGGCCGATCGCGATCTCGCCGCCGGGGAACACCTCGCCGTCAACGACCACGGGCGCCGGGCTGGAAACCACAACGCGCTCGGCCAGGCTCCGACGGTAACCTTGGCGTCGCAGCCAGGTCTCAGCGCGACCCATCAGCACGGCCGGCAGGGCCAGCGCCAGTCGCCTGGGGGGGGGCGGCGACGTCCAAGACTTTCATCCCATCCTGCGGGGGACCGAAGGGGCGAAGCCCGAGGGGCAGGCGCTTGAGCGACGTGGCCAGCACGACGAAGCGCGGGGCGAGCGTCGTCTCGCGCCCATCGATGGACAGGCTCGCGCGCACCCCCTGGCGCCAGCCGTCGCCGTCCTGGCCAAACAGTGCGCCAAAGGCTGCGCCGACGACCGTCAAGGCCACCGCCAGGCTGTGGAAGGCCCCCATGCGGTGGACGGACTGCGACATCTGGGTGGCGCGAACGAAGGCGCCGAGGCCAAAGATGAACCCCGCGAGATCCGCCTGCTCATCGCCAGCCCAGCCCAGGGCCAGGGGACGCCGTGTCTTCAGGTTCAGCGGGCCACGGGTGATCCGCGCCAGAGTTGCGTCCAGGGTCCAGCCGGGCCGGATCCCGAGGTCGAGGGCCAGTACGTTGGTCTTGCCAGAGGGCAAGACGGCCAGAATTGGCGTTGAGGCGCCGAGCCTGATTAAAAGATCGGACGGTTCCGTCTGATCGCATCAGTCTCTAGCGCTGATAGCGCATGGAGATGGGGACCTGGGTGGTGCCTGGTCCGGCGCGGAACCGCACGCT
The DNA here is from genome assembly GCF_030693405.1 of Phenylobacterium sp. Taxonomy (GTDB): domain Bacteria; phylum Pseudomonadota; class Alphaproteobacteria; order Caulobacterales; family Caulobacteraceae; genus Phenylobacterium. Next base: position 3,114 of record NZ_JAUYAW010000071.1, on the reverse strand, counting down.
CTCAAAGGACGGAAGGCCGACGCGGGTCGGCGCATTGTTGGAAAACCCGAACCCCTCCGCCGGCATGCCGATGATCGTCCGGTTGAAGTCATGATCGCTGTTGACGTCGTGATAGATGGCGATGGCGTAGTAGGCCGGCTCGGGAACCCAGAAACAGACCTCGGTCATCCGCGGCGTCGCCTTCACCCGTGCGCGCAGCAGCTTGCCCTTGGGCGCCAGGAACCGGCGGGGGTTGTCGGGATAGAGGGTGACCGCCACCTCCCCCTTGATCGGGCTCACGCCGGTGACCGCCACCGAGACCTTGTGCGGCCCTTCACGGCCCACGCATTGGTCGGCCGCCAGGCTGGGCGCAGCGACCCCGAGCGACACGACGAAGGCAAGGCCCGCAAGGGCTGTTCGGACTTTCATGGGCTGTGACGACCCCCTATGTTTGCGCCGACGGCGGATGGCGCCCGATCAGCAGGGTGCTTCATGAGCAATGCGACCGCGGTAAACTTTGGCTATCCCCACTCGATGGTGGGTGAGACTGACCATTGGCTGTTGCTGGTGCGCCCCAAGCAGCCTACATTTGGGTCTCTCGTCCTTGTGTGCAAGGAGCCCGTCCAGGCATTTTCAGATCTGAGCGGCCAGGCCTTTGAAGATCTGCAGGTGGCGGTCCGCGGGATTGAGCGTCTTCTGCGCCAGACTGTGGACTACGCCAAGATCAACTATCTGATGCTCATGATGGTCGATCCCGATGTACATTTCCACGTGATTCCCCGGTACGAGGGCGTGCGTGAACACGCGGGCGAGACCTTCGCCGACGCCGGCTGGCCGGGCCAGCCCAACCTGGCGTCGGCCGTGGCGCTCAGTCCCGAAGGTCTTGCGGCGCTGGCCGAGGCCTGGCGGCGCGAGTGGCGCGCGGCGTGACCACGGCTCTGACGCCCAAGCCCACCTTTACGTTCGGTCTGCCCCTGCTCGACCGCTACGTCCTGCGGCTGACGGCAGGCCCGATGCTGGGCTGCCTGGCCGTGACCCTGATCGCCCTCCTGCTCGAACGGGCGCTGCGCCTTCTCGACCTGCTGGCCCAGAGCAGCGATCGTTTCGGCTTCGTGGTGCAGCTGACCGGCCAGCTGGTGCCTCACTATTTTGGCCTCGCCCTGCCGGTGGCCTTCTTCGTCGCGCTGTTCATTGTCATCACGCGGCTGAGCGACGGGTCGGAGATCGACGCCCTGCTGGCCAGCGGCGTGTCCCTCCCCCGGCTAGCCACCCCCTTCATCTGCCTGGGCCTGGCGCTCACCTTGGTCAGCCTGATCGTGTTCGGCTACATGCAGCCCTACAGCCGCTACGCCTATCGGGCGGTGATGCACGCGGCGGCCAACGCCGGCTGGAACGGCGAACTGCAGGCGGGCGCCTTCGTCACCGAGGATCGTCTGATCATGACCGCCGACCGGGCTGACCCCCAGGGTCAGCGGCTGGAGGGGCTGTTCATACGCCGGCTGACGCCGACCGGCCGCGAAGAGGTGATCACCGCCACCACGGCCGACCTGCAGGTGTCCCAGGACCGGTTGAATGTGACCCTCAACCTCCAGAACGGCCGGCGCATCCTGGAGGGGACGGACGGGGTCTATGACATCCTGGATTTCGACAGTTTCAGCACCACCGCCCCCCTGGCCGGCGCCACCGAACTGCTCCGCGCCCGCGGCGGCGATGAACGCGAACTGACCCTGGGCGAGCTGGCCCGCCTGGCGGGGTCCGGCGACAGCGTCCTGCCCCGCAGCACCCTGCTGTCGGAGCTCTACGGCCGGCTGGCGCGGGCCGCCTTCCTGCCCTTCCTGCCGCTGATCGCCTTTCCCCTCGGCCTGGCGACCAAGCGGGGACGGCGCACGCCGGGCCTGGTCTTCGCCGGCATTCTGCTGCTGGCCTTCCAGCACGCCCTGCAGCTTGGCCAGTCCCTGGCCGAAAGCGGGGTCGTCCCGGCCTTCTTCGGGATCTGGACGCCCTTCGCTCTGTTCACCGGGTTTGGCGTCTGGATGTTCCTGGGCAGCCGGAACAGGCCCGGCGAGACGCCCATCAGCCGGTTGATCGGCACGGCCGGGGACAGGATCACCCGGGCGATGGCGGCGCGGGATGCGCGGGTCCAGGCCTCGTGAAGCTCTACGCCTACATCCTGTCGATCGTCGGCACGCGCATCCTGGCCGCCGCCGCCATCCTGCTGGGCATCCTGCAGGTGCTGGAATTGCTCGACGCCACCCCGGAGATCCTTGAGCGCGGCCTGGGGCTGGGCGGCGTCGCCTAGCTTGAATCACAGACCACGACGAAGCGGAATCCCCGCTCACGCCTTTTCCAAACAGCCTCTCAGAGCCGAATGCAATTTCGCGAACCGTGAGGCGCGGATAGACCATTGCACACCTGCCAAAAAAAAGGGCGGCACGGCCGGTCTTCCGCGCCGCCTAAGCTGCCCTGGGCCCCGGGAGGTAGGCTGGAGCTTTGGGCAGGATGGGGCCGCAGTGCGTGCTCTCAGAGACGAAAAGCCGAATACCGTGCGAGCCTCATCGGCTGATGGCTGGTACACGTCATTCTCGTAAGTCGCAATACGATAAATGACCTCATGATGAGGATCAGCACTGAGAGTTTTGGTCGGTTGTTGAAATGGCCAAAACGAAGCGTGAGTGTTTGGTGGCGTGGTCGTCCGGCCCCTGGGGCGAAACCCTGCAGGTCGAGCCATCTTGCAAACCACCCTCTCTTTGAAGGCCCCTCGCAGGCGTTCGTCCCGGCAAGCCGGCATACCCCCATATATGGCAAGTTGGCCCGTCGCGACCGGCGGTGAGCACGGGACCCGCGGAGGGCGGCCAAGCTCACCATGTCATTTAATACATAGTAGTTTCGGGCTAACAGATATATATTTTGCGATCGTACACGATGGGTGATCGCCAAGCGACCGCGCTTGGACCAGACAGCAAGAAGCGGCGGCCATCCGTCAATGCTGCGCGCGCACAAGCGCAGGCGCGGCGAGGACGCTTCCCTGAAACGACGCGGGCTTGGATAAAGATGATGAAGAAGCCCATATCCGCTGACTCCCACATTACCGAGCCGCAACATTGCTACGTCGACTACATCGATCCGAAGTTTCGT
>NZ_JAUYAW010000062.1 GCF_030693405.1 Phenylobacterium sp. | reverse complement strand
GTCGAACAGCGCGAAAAAGGCGTCTTCGGTGCGCGCCTCGGCCTCCGTCAGGCTCCAGCCACGAATTTCCGCCAGCTTGGCCAGGATGTGGGGCAGATAGGCCGGCTCGTTGCGACGACCGCGCTGGGGAACGGGCGCGAGGTAGGGGCAATCGGTCTCGACGATGATCCGCTCTGCCGGCATTTCGGCGATCACATCACGGACGTCCTGTGCGGCCTTGAAGGTGGCGATGCCTGACACCGAGAACCAGGCGCCGAGCGCGGCCGCCCGCCGGGCGAGCTCTGCGCCGCTGGTGTAGCAGTGCATGAGCATGCGGAAGGGACCTGCGGCGTACTCCTCCTCCAGGATCGCGGTCATCACCTCGTCGGCCTCGCGGGTGTGGACCACCAGCGGCAGGCCGGTTTCCCGGGCCGCCGCCACATGGGCGCGGAACACGCGGGCCTGAATGTCCCGGGGGCTGAGGTCGTAGTGGAAGTCGAGCCCCGTCTCGCCGATGCCGACCACCTTGGGGTCTGCGGCCAGCGCAATCAGGGTCGCGGCTGACAGGTCCGGGTTCTCCTTGGCCTCATGCGGGTGCGTGCCGACGGTGCACCAGATGTCGGGCGCCTCGGCGACGGCGCGGACGGCGGGGAAGCCTGAAACCTTGTCGCTGATATTGACCATCAGGGCGATGCCGGCCGCCCGGGCGCGGGCGATCACCTCGGCCCTGTCCTCATCGAACTGGGGGGCGTGCAGATTGACGTGGCTGTCGATGAGCATGGAACAGTGACGATCGGTCAGGCGCGGGCGGCGATCCGCAGCTCGCGAAGCACCGTGAACAGGGCGTCGGCGCGGTCGAGGTTCAGGCCCTCGACCTCGCGCGGCAGGGCGCTCAGCCTCTCCCACGCCTGGGCCCAGGGATCAAGGCCGCCACGGCCGGCGCCGGCCCGGTCGGTGGCCAGGCTGTGCACACGCTCCCCAAGCCGCTCCATGAACAGGGCGAAGTTGGCGGCCCCCTCTCCGCCCCGGAACCGATCGGTGAGCGCCAGGGCGGCGGCCTCATCCTGGTGCGGCAGACGGGCCAGGATGTCCCGGGCGGCGTCGTCCAGGGCCAGGGCCGCGCCAGCGGCCATGGTCAGGGCGCGGCCGGGGGCCTCCCCCGACATCCGCGCCAGACGCAGGGCCTCCTCGGGATTGGCGCTGGTATGGTCCCGGACGAAGGCCGCCGTCGCCTCTAGCCCCAGGGGCCGGAACAGCAGGCGCCGGCATCTGGACCGAATGGTGGGCAAGAGCCGGCCCGGGGAATGGGAGACCAGGAAGATCACCCCCTGGGGCGGGGGCTCCTCCAGGGTCTTGAGGACCGCGTTGGCCGCATTGACGTTCAGGTCGTCGGCCGGGTCGATGATCGCCACCCGGTGGGGGGCTGAGGCCGGCGACTTGGAGAAGAAGTCCGAGAGCTTGCGCGCCTCATCCACCGGGATGGACTTGCGCAGCTTGCCGTCCTCGCCCATCCGCTCGATCACCAGCAGATCAGGATGCGACCGCGCGGCCACCTGCCGGCTCACCGGATGGTCAGGATCGACCCCCAGGACCCCATGCCCCTTGACGGGCGGCGCCCCGAGAAGTCGGCGGGCGGCGCGGTAGGCGAAGGTCGCCTTGCCGACCCCTTCGGGTCCGGTCAACAGCCAGGCGTGGTGCAGCCGACCCCTGGCGCGGGCGTCCTCGAAGGCGGCTTCCGGACCCTCTTGGCCGGTCAGGTCGTAGACGTCCCGGGGATGGGGAGGAGCCTCAGCCACGGTCGGACGGCGCCTCACCTGTGACCGCGGCCCAAATATCGGCGGTGACGCTCTCCAGGGCCTGACTCGCGTCGATGACACGGCAGCGCTCGGGCTCGGCTGCAGCGATGTCGAGAAAGGCCTGACGCAACCGGCTGTGGAACGCCGCGCCCTTGGACTCGAAGCGAGTCTCCACCCCTGCCCGACTGACCGCCCGAGTCAGTCCGGTTTCCGGCGGTAGATCCAGGATGAGGGTCAGATCCGGGCGGACGCCGGCCAGGACGTGGACTTCCAGCGCGGCGATCAAGGCCAGGTCTGTTCCCCCAGCCGCCCCCTGATAGGCGCGGGTGGAGTCCGCGAAGCGGTCGCACAGCACCCAAGCGCCGCGGGCCAGGGCGGGGCTGATCACCCGCTCCAAATGATCGCGCCGGGCTGCGTACATCAGCAGCGTCTCGGTCATGGCCGACCAACGATCAGCCTCCCCGCGCACCAGCAGATCGCGAATCGCCTCCGCCCCTGGGGAGCCGCCCGGCTCACGGGTGGAGATCACCTCGTGGCCAAGCTCAGTCAGCCTCTGCGCCAGCAGGCGTAGCTGGGTGGACTTGCCGCCCCCCTCCCCGCCTTCGAATGTGATGAAACGAGCCTGGTTCACGGTCCCCAAATTGGCCGTTTCGGGCCGTAAGTCCAGGGCGCGCCGATCAGTAGGGGTGGATGACCCGCGCGTCGGTAAATCCGGCGCTCGCCACCTGATCGCGTACGATCCAGGCGCGGCCTTCGTCAGCCCCGGTCTCCAGCACCACCCGATAGAGCCCGCCGCTTGTGGGCTCGATCACCGCCTGGCCGGCATGGGCCAGTCGGCTCACCGCCCGCTCAGCATTGACCCGGTCGCCAAAGGCGCCGGCCTGGATCCGGTAGCTCGCCGGCGGGGCGGCCACCGGCGCCTCAAGCGCAGGCTCGGGCGCGCTGACGGGCGCAGGCGGCGGCGCCGGCGCGCGGGCCATCTGGCTGTAGGGAATCGGGGCGGGCGGCAGACTGGCCGGGATTTCCGCCCTGCGCACGCCGGGATCGCCGCCCCCGCCCAGGGGCGCCCGGCCCACATAGCGCACGCGCACCTTCGCCAGGCCCTTGGCCTCAAACCCCAGCTCCCGCGCGGCGGCGCGAGACATGTCGATGATCCGGTCTCCTACAAAGGGACCACGGTCATTGACCCGCACGATCACCTTGCGGCCGTTCTCCAGGTTCGTGACCTCCACGAGGCTTGGCAGGGGCAAGGTTGTGTGCGCCGCGGTCAGGGCGTCCATGTCGAACACCTCGCCATTGGCGGTGGCCTTGGCGTGGAACTGGGCGCCGTACCAGGAGGCTGTCCCGACTCGGTTGTAGCTGGGATCTTCCTTGGGCACGTACCAGACGCCCGCCACCTGGTAGGGCTTGCCCACCTTGTAACTTCCCCCAGCGCCGGTGGGGGCCTTGGCGCCCGACGACTCGGCCTGCGGCAGTCGGCTGGAAAGCTTGGGTTTCGGGGCGGCGCAGGCGGTGACCACCAGCGCCCCCAGGCTCACCCCAACAACGGTCCTAACGCTGGCTGCTCGCCGGCATGTGTCGCCCCGCATGTCCGCCTCCTCCGCCTGTGCTTACCGGAGTGTGAACGAGGAGCCTTGAGGCGAGGTTAAGCCCGGCGCCAGAAGCCTTGGAACCCAGAAGCCTTGGAACACAGGCCCGGCCCCTGCTATAGCCCGCCCCTCCGGACGGGTGGCCGAGTGGTTTAAGGCAGCGGTCTTGAAAACCGCCGTGGGTGAAAGCCCACCGTGGGTTCGAATCCCACCCCGTCCGCCATCATGTGACACAACCGCTGTCCGGCTCTGCGGCCTGGGGACGGCCGCATGTGAGGTCCCTCGTGACCTGGCCCACGCTCCGATGGGCGCCAAGCCCAGCGGATCACTGGTGCTCGCCATCCGCTTGACGTCCGGAACCCTTGAATGCGGACGGCTTCAACTTTGCGGTCGTGTAGGTGGCGACCGTTATGCCCGCCGCAGCGATCAACACAGCGTGGCCTATGATGTTGGCGAAGGCCGTCGTGTAGCTGCCGACAGCAACCGAAAAGCTCACAGCCCACATGAACCCTAAAGCCTGGAGGATATAGTGCCTGATAGCTACGTCTTCGATGTGGCGAAGAGGGCTCACATTGTGATTGAAGATGAAATTCCAGCCCTGAACGATAATTTTAATCATCTAAGCGCTCCGCCAATTTCCTGACGAATACCACGGCATAATTAGTTTTTGGTTGTCAGATACGGGAAAGCTGTGGCGCCAGTAATCTGCTGACGACATCGTCCGCGGCGATTTAGCTCATGAAGTCCACCGGCGCCTCGCCCAGCGCCTTGCGGAAGGTGTTGTGGTAGTGATGCAGGGGCGGCTCGTTGCGGCCGAAAATCACCTCGCTCATCAGTCCTGAGGCCAGGGCCCGCTGGGTCGTTTCGGCGGTGGCGTAGTCCTCGTCGGCGACGACGCGGGTGAACCCCTCGGAGAACAGCTGGGCGAAGCCGGGGTTCTCCGTCAGAACGTCGCGGTCGAAATAGTAGCTGATCTTCGAGATCGACCGGCCCGGATCGTTTGGATCTGGATAGACCCGCACCACGGCGATCCGCTTGTTGCCCACATTCACCACCACATTGGGGAACAGGAAGTAGACCGGGAAGCCGCCGTCCTCGATCCGCCACTCCGCCTCGGGTCGGCCGCGCAGGTCATCAATCCCCCGCAGACACAGGATCATGCGATGGTTCCGCGCATAGCTCCGATAGGACAGCACATCGCCATGGAAGTTGTTGGCCAGGGTGTCCCGGTGCAGCCGCTTGAAATGATAGGTCTCACCGAACGTATCGGTGGCGAGCTTCCAGTTCATCTTCATGTCGAGGGTCTGTTCGTAGGCCAACTGGTAGCGGCCCCAGTCCCAGTTCTCCAGGTCCTCGCTGACCCCTTCGAACAGGACAGCCGGATCAATCACGCCCTTCGGGTCCGGGTGAACCACCAGAAACCCGAAGTGCTCAAGGGCCGGCAGCTCGATGAGGCCAAGGCAACTCTGGTCTATGGTCCCGAAATGCTGCTCCATGGGGACCCCGATCAGCGCGCCCTTGGAGTCATAGGTCCAGGCGTGGAAGGGGCAGGAGAATCGCGACTTCTGACCCTTTGCGGCGGTCTCCACCATCGAGCCCCGGTGGCGGCAGGCGTTCAGGAAGGCCCGCACGACCCCTTGGTCGTCCCGGGTCACCAGAACCGGAAATCCGAAGTCCTCCGTGGTGAGGAAGCTGCCCGGCGACGGCAGGTCCGATGTCATTCCGACCAGCTGGGGCTGGCCCTTGAACAGCACCTCCCACTCCCGTCGCGCGATCTCAGGCGACGTATAGGCCTCGGCCGGGAAGGCCCGCATTCCGCCGGCGTCGGCGTTCACGCCATCGTCCAGCTGCTGAAGGAGTTCACGAAGCACTTCAATCTGAACAGCGGTCTTCATGGCGGTGTCACCGGTTGGAGGGTTGAGGTTCAGGCAAGCGCCGACTCGAGGAGCCGGAATGTCGTGTCGATCTGGTCGCGGTGGGCGGTTTCGGGCAGGGCGCGGCGGCTGGAGACCCGCAGACCCTCATTGACCACCATGAGGAAGGCCGAGAGCTCGGCGGCTTTCGCCGCGCCGCAGCCGGTGTCCGTCAGGCAGGCCTCGAACGCCGCCTCAACCTCGCCCAGGCGGAGGCGCGCATGGTCGCACAGGGCCTCGTCCACATCGGCCGTCTCCAGGACCGTATTGACCAGCATGCAGCCCCATGCCCAACGACCGCCGGCCTCTTCCGAGAGGGTCTGAACGAAGAAGGTCCGGAGCGCCGCCAGCGGCGGGTGCTGCGCACGCGCGCGGGCAAGAATGTCAATGCTGCGGGCGGCGAACAGGTCCAGGCACTCGATGAACACACCGCGCTTGTCGCCATAGGCGGCGTAGAGGCTAGAGCGGCTGATCCCCATGGCGCTGACCAGATCGGCGAGGGAGGTCGCCTGATATCCCTTGCGCCAGAACAGCATCAGGGCGCTCTGGGTGGCGACGGTGCGGTCAAACTCTAGAGGACGGGCCATGGCTTAATTTTGGACCGATCGTTCCACAAAGGCAATCCCGCGCGATCCTTAGTTCTGCGGTCGACAAACCTTGAGCCCTTGTTCGCGGGCGAGGTTCGACGATATTGGAACCATGGAACCCGCCGCCGCCATCACCGCTTTCGCCGCCCTCGCCCAGACCACACGGCTGGAGACCTTCCGACTTCTGGTCCGCCATGAGCCCCAAGGCCTGCCGGCCGGCGAGATCGCCCAGGCCATGGGCGCCCCCGCCAACACCATGTCAGCGCATCTGGCGGTGCTCAGTCGGGCGGGCCTGGTCACGTCGGAGCGTCGCAGCCGCTCGATCATCTACCGCGCCGAGCTGGCCCGCATTCAGGATCTGGCGCTTTTCCTGATGAAGGACTGTTGTGAAAGCGAGGGGGCGAGCTGCGGTCCCATCTTCTCGTAGGACCAGGTCGCCCCCGGACACGCCGTGGTCTCGCCGGGGCCGGTGAAGTGAGGAGGGCAAAGCCCCTTCTCGTTCTTTTTCATGCAACTAACGGCTCATCTGCGACTTCTCTCTTAGGAGTATATGAGAGGAGTCAACATGTCCGACCCCAAACCCGAGACCCAGGCCGAAGCCGCCGCTCGCGCCATGGAGATGAAAGAATCGATCACGAGTGACGCCCGCCCCGGCGCTGGTCGCACCTCGTCTGAGGGTATGAACCCTCTCCCGGACTCTGACGTGGCCCCGTCCGGGGCTTTCGACGCTGAAGGTCAGCGGCCGGTGCTTGAGCGCTCGCGAAAAGCACGCTGAGACCATCCCTCGTCGCCCCCCCTCAAACGCCCCGGAGCCCGCAATGCAGGTGCAGATCAACACCGCCAACAACATCGATGGCCGCGAAGCCCTGGCCCAGTCGATTGAGAGTGACGTTCGCCACCGCCTCTCGCGCTTTGAGGCGCGCCTGACCCGGGTGGAAGTTCATGTGGGCGATGAAAACGGGGAACGGACCGAGGGCGACGACAAACGCTGCGTCATGGAGGCGCGGCCAGCGGGACTTGGTCCGGTGACCGTCAGCGAGCAGGCCGGGTCGATCGACCAGGCCACGGCGGGCGCCCTGGACAAACTCGCAACGGCGCTGGACCGGACTTTTGGCAAGCTCACCAACCGCAAGGGCCACTGAGCCGGCCGCACGATCAGTCAGCCATCCTCCCCGGCCGCCAGCCGGTATCCGACCCCGGGTTCTGTGAGCAGGACCCGGGGTGCGGACGGGTTCTCCTCCAACTTCTGCCGAAGCTGAGCGACCAGAACCCTGACGAACTGGGCGTCGACCGACGCGTCAGGTCCCCAGACGGCGGCAATCAGCTGCTTGTGGGTCACAACCCGCCCGGGGTGTCGCGCCAGGGTGCGCACCAGATCATACTCCCGTGGCGTGAGGCGCACCTCCTCACCCTGCACATAGGCGCGACGTGTGGCGAAGTTGACCTCCAGCTCCGCGCTGCGGAAACGCGCCCGCCCCGCCAGGCGCAGGTCACGCCCCCTCAGCGCTGCGCGGATACGCGCCAGCAGCTCTCCCACGGCGAAGGGCTTGTTGACGAAGTCGTCGGCCCCCAGGTCAAGCGCCGCAATCTTCTCATCCTCGAGGTCGCGCGCCGACAGCACGATGATGGGGGTCTCTGACCATTCGCGGAAGCGGGCGATGACCGCCTTGCCGTCCATGTCGGGCAGGCCAAGGTCCAGGATGACCACATCGCAGGGCTCCCCTGCCAGATGGCTGAGCGCCGCGGCCCCGGTGTCGGCGGTCGCCACACCGTAACCTGCAGCCGTCAGCGCTGGGCGCAGCGACCTCAGAATCTGCGGCTCATCATCGACGAGCAGAAGGTTGCCTGCGATGCTCATGGGGCCTCCGGCAGGCTGAGGGTGACGATAAGTCCAGGTCCGTCAGGCCGGAGCTGCGCTGAAACCTCGCCGCCCATGGCTTCCATCAACCCTTTGACGATCGACAGTCCAAGACCGGCGCCCTGCAGATTGGGGTTGGCGGACGGCGAACGATAGAACTTTTCGAAAAGCAGGCCCAATTCATCTTCTGGCGCGCCGGGTCCCTGGTCGCTCACCTGGACCAGAATAGTCTCCCCCGCCCGCCGCGCGGCGATGCGCACCTCACCAGATTCGGGACTGAAACGCAGGGCGTTCTCCACCACGTTCGTCAGCGCCTGCTCAAAGAGGATGGAGTCACCCCAACCGATGAGCGGCGCTTCGGGCAGATTGAGCGTGAGGCGGCGATCGGGCCAGCGCGGGGCGTACCTGCGGTGAATGCGATCAAGCCCCTCGGCGACCTCAAAGGGGCTGGGCTGCACCGCCAGGGCGTCCGCCTCCAGCCGGGTCATGCTCAGCAGATTGGCGACAAAGGCGTTCAGACGCTCGGCCTCCTCGGTGATGGTGTCGAGCAGGTCATCTCGCACCTCCGGCTCGAAGAGGCCGCCGAAGGTCTTGAGGCTTGTCGCTGAGGCCAGGATCGCGGACAGGGGCGTGCGGAGGTCATGGGAGATTGATGACAGCAGGGCGTTTCGCAGCGACTCCGTGCGATTGCGAGCCTCGATCTCCGCCCAGGCCCTCCCAAGACGCGCCCGGGCGATGGCGGAGGCGCCCATGTCCAGGAGCACGTGGATCAGTCTGAACTGGTCGACCTCTTCGGACTGGATCAGAAGCGGCCGCCAGGCCGCAGCGCCGAGCTGTCGTCCGTCAGCCCAAAGGCCCCTCAGCCGCCAGCCATCTGGTCCTTCCACGTGGGCGCCGCCCACTTGGCACGCCCGAAGGGCCTCCAGAAGGGCGGCAGATGGCGTCGCGGCTTCGGAGGAATAGACCTGCGTCCCGATGACGACGACGGCTTTCCCTTGCGCTGCCCCAGCGAGACCATCGGCCAGGCGTCGCGCGATGGGCGCCTCCTCGCCCAGGGCGGCGAAATCGCGCCCCGCTTCAAAGAGGACCGATGTGGTCTGGGCCCGATCGCGTGACTGCCGCGCCTGGTCGCGGACGCGGCCCGCCAGCCCGCCCGTCAACATGGCGACAGACAGGAAGACGATCAGGATGACGATGTCTTCAGATTCGACTCCGAAGGTGTAGCGTGGCTCCACCAGGTAAAAATTGTAGCTGACGAAGCCCAGCGCGGCGGAGAGATAGGCCGGGCCCGATCCGAGCCTCACTGCGCTGATCAGCACTGCGGCCAGGAACACCATGGAGACCCGTGCGTAGCCGAGCTGCTGGTCCAGCAGAAACGCCAGCAGGTTGGCCGCAAGCACCAGCAGAACGGCGCCGGCATAGGACAGCGTCCGCCGGTGGCGTTGGATCGCGGTCAGGGCATAGTTGAGCATGGATGTTCCGACGGCCCGCGGGCCTGGTTTCGAGGGTTCGCCGACGCCCCGCGCAGACCCGGGGGTCAGGGGCGTCAGCGAACCGGGCCGGTAGCGGCCGGCCAGGATCAAGGCTGAGACCTGGGCCACCGAACGTCAATTATGCCGACATTATGCGGACATTATGCAGGTCTTATAAGCCCGCTGTGCTTGCCCGCCAGGCTGGGGCGCGGCTCTCTCGGCTCAGTTCTGAGGAGAGGTCATGTCCCCCACCCCGTCCCGTCGCGCCCTCAGCGCCGACCCCAGGCCGGCTTGATGCTGCGCCCTGGCCAGCCGGCGCCCTGGTTCACGACGGGCTCCCCGATCAATCCTGAGTTCGCGTTCGGCAGCCTCGGGGGCTATTTCATCCTGCTTCTGTTCCTGCCGGAGGCGGCCGAGGCCCGGGCGGGCGTTTTGGCGAAGCTCCGCGCCAGCAGCGAAGTCCGCGCGCGCAAGAACATCCCCGCGTTCGCCGTGGCCCGTGACGCCGAGACCATTGGGACAGCGCAGAACGAACCTGGCCTCTACTGGTTTTTCGACCCCAGCGGCGCTGTGAGCCGACTGTATCATGCCCTGAGCGCCGGCGGCGTCGCCAACCCGCACTGGGTCCTGGTCGATCCGTCCATGCGCATCTTTGCCGTCGCAGGGCTGGAGCAGACTGACCGGCTGCTGGGCGTCGTCGCCCAACTGCCGTCACCGGACGACCATGCGGGCGTGCCGTTGCATGCCCCGGTTCTGATTGTGCCGCGCGTGTTTGAACCCGACCTCTGTCGGCGGCTCATCCAATTCTATGACGACCATGGCGGCACGCCATCAGGAGTCATGCGGGAGGTCCAGGGCAAGACCGTACCGATCATGGACTCCACCAAGCGCCGCCGTGACGCGATGATCGAGGATGAGACGCTCCAGGCTCTGGTGCGGCACCGCATGCAGTCTCGCCTGCTGCCGGAGATCCGGAAGGCCTTCCAGTTTCAGGTCAGCCGCGTGGAGCGCTACATGGTCGCCTGCTACGACTCCGAGGGCGGCGGCTATTTCAAACCGCATCGCGACAACACCACAGCCGGCACAGCACACAGGCGCTTCGCCTGCTCGATCAATCTCAACGCTGAGACCCATGCGGGCGGAGACCTCCGGTTCCCGGAGTTCGGGACCAGAACCTACCGCCCCCCGACCGGCGGCGCGGTGATCTTCTCCTGCTCGCTGCTGCATGAGGCGACGCCCGTCACCCAGGGCCGACGCTACTGTTTCCTGCCCTTCTTCTATGACGAGGACGGGGCGCAGGTGCGCGCGGCCTATCTGGCGTCGGTTGAGGCCGAGGATGGGGCAACCCCCGCAGAGAGGCCGGCCGCGGCTCTCGAGCGGCGCCAGGCCTGAGAGGACTCAGGCTTCCGCCGCCACCAGGCGACGCACCTGCCGCACATAGGCCTCAGCGTCGAAACTCTTGAAGGTGTTTGGGCCCATGGACCGGACCGTTCCGAAAACCGGCTGAGGCGGCCAGGGGCGATCGTGAAGCCCGAAGATCCAGCCCACATTGGCGTAGGAATTGGCGTCGCGGCCGTCCAGCAGGTAGCGGTTGTTGAGCGCCAGCACCGTAGCGAAGGCCTCCTGTGGCGTCGCCGACCACTGCAGGATCTTCTTCCCCCAGTACATGCGCAGGCGATTGTGCATGTAGCCGGTGACCTTCATCTCGCTCATGGCGGCGTTCCAGTAGGGATCATGGGTCGCGCCGCCGTCAAACGCGTCATAGTCATAGAGATGTGGGCGGGGATCACTGGCGGCGCCCTCCAGTGTGGCCCGGGCCCAGGCCGGCAATCCCTCATAGCGGTCATAGTCGGGCGACCACCAGACGTGGTTGATCGCCAGCTCACGGCGAACGATCAGTTCTTCAAGATAGGTGGCCCGTGATTCAGGCGCGCCGGCCTGCGCGTGTCGGACGGCCAAGGCGATCTCCACCGGCGAGATCTGGCCGAAGTGCAGATAAGGGCTGAGATAGGAGACCGCCTCGGCCTCAGGCTTGCCCCTTGCTGCGCCGTAGTCGCCAAGCGCGGCGTCGACAAATCTGGCCAGCCTTGCGCGGGCCTCCCCTTCCCCGCCCCGAAAACGCCGCACCGGCGCACAGCTTTGGTCAAGGCGCAGAGTGTTCAGGATGCCCGGGACGTCGGCCAGGTCGAAATCAGAGGCGAGGCCAAGGTCCCCGGGGCGCGCCACCGGCCCTGGCTGTAGCGGGACGATATAGTCCTCCATGACCCGCTGAATGCGGGGTCGGATCGTACGGGCCGCGTACTCATGCTTGTTCGAGACCTGAGCGATGGGGGCGACCACGTCACCTTCGACCCGGATAAACCGTCGATCCATCCCCTCGGCCAACTGACGCCGCCACAGCCTAGGCACGCGCAGATAGCCTGCGTCGCAGACCACCAGCACGGCGTCCTGCGACAGGCCCAGCGCAACCGCGTCCGGCGCGCCACGACGAAGCACGAAGCTGATCCCCCGCGCCGCCAGCCGCCGCCGCACGTCAGCGAGGCCTTCGAGCATGAAGGCGTAGTGCCTGGCGTTGGCCTCCGGATAGTCATCGGTCAGACCGAAGGCGACCAGCAGCGGCAGGTTGCGCTGGTTGGCCGCCTCCAGGGCGTATTCGAGGGCGGGGTTAAAGTCCGCCCTCTGCGACGACTGCATCCAGTAGAGGACATACCGTCCCTCAGGATTCTCCGGCGCGTCCTTCAGGGGACGCACACGGGCGCCTTCTAGGGGCATGGATCAGCGGGTCGCTACTTGCGCACCCAGGCGCCGGTGGACGACTGATAGTACTCCCCCGGCCGCAGTCGGGTGCTGACCACCTCGGTGAAGGCCGCGGCGCCGGCGGCGGCGACCGTCACGCCGTTGCGGGCTGCGGCCTGACGGTAGAGCTGCGAGCGACCGGCGTTGATCTCATTGACCGCCGCCTCAAGGGCCGGATCGGTATTGGCGCCGACGAACCCGAGCAGGCCGTCATTGCGTTCGCCCACGACGCCCTGCGCCTTGGCGGCGTCCACGAGGGCCTTGGCCTCTGCGGTCTGGGCTACGGCCGCGCCGGCGGCGATCCCGACGGTGGCGACGCCCGCGGCGCCGAGAATGGCGACGGCGAGGGCCAGGTATTTCATACGGGTCATGAGCATCCCCTAGAACAGGTTCGGGTTCTGCTGGATCAGCGCCTTGACGTCCTCGTCCAGGCGGACGCGCACGTCAGCGTCCAGCTTTGCATAGATGGTGATCGGATCGACCTGGACCCGCACAGTGGGGGCGCAGGCGCCCAGGGCTGCGGTCAGGGCGGCGACGCCCAGGAACGCGCCGGTCAATTGTCGCTTTGAGATCAAGTGGGCGGCTCCTCGGGTTTGGACATCGGATGGGTCATTGTGGATCAGGCGCCTGAACCTCGCCTGAACCGCGCGCCGCCTGGGCCTGCGCGTAGTCGGCCAAGAGCTGATCCAGGTTGAGGGATGTGTCCAGCGTCAAATCGACCTTGGTGCCGGACGGCAAAGGAAGCTCACGGTTCAGGAAGTCGCGTCGGATCAGCTCGCCCAGGGTCAGGCGTATTTCCTGGCGCTGCGGTGGGCTGTGTTCCCCGCGAATATGGAAGAGAACCCCCAGTCTCCCGCCGGGCAGGCTGGTGATCTCGGCGTCCAGCAGATCAAAGGCCAGATGCTCCATGGCCTGATAGGCGAACTCCACCGCGGTATTGGTCTCCTCCGCCGGGGCGACCGTCTCACCCAGGCCGTCGACCTCGGCGCTGGCGGCGCCGCCAGAGGCGTTCACGTCGGTCAGGGCGGCGCGGCGGATCGAGATCCGCCCAGGTTCGATCGCTTCCAGACGTCCCTGCACGAACCTGAACCCATCAGGGCCGACAATGAAGGGCAGACGGCCGCTCACCCGCGCCGTCAGCGACACCCGATCAGCGAAGGGCGTGGCGCTGACGACGTCGGCCAGCTGGACACCTTCGAGCACCAGTTCCCCACGCCAGGCCTGGGCGGAGTCGAAAGGAATGCTCATCGGCTCCAGGCGGACCGTGCCGCCTCCGAGGCTCACGGCGCCGCCGGCGACGTCAAGACTCTGGCCCAGGAGCTGGAAGGTGACGCGCGGGCTGCCGAGCGGCGCCAGCAGCTGCAGCTCCTGCGCCTCCAGCGTCTGATCAACCGCCGTCTCAAGCGGCGCCAGGCTTGTGAAGTCCACGTCGCCGGAGAGCCCCCTGACTGGACCAGCAGGGCTGTTGAAGTCTAGGGCGAACACTGAAAGACGACCCTGGCTTCTCGCCCCTTCGGATCCCCAATCGAACGCGCCCGTGAATTGAACCGCCCCATTGGCAGGCGAGCCGATCGCCTCGGCGAGCGGGGACAGGTCGGCGGGCTGCAGGCCCTCTTCGGCGAAGGTCAGACGGCCGGTATCGATCGACACGCCGCCGGTCCCACTCGCCCCTCGGTGCGTCAGGTTCACCTCGGCGATCGGGCGCGGACCTGAGGCCAGGGCGAGATCGCCCTGCCATACGTCCTGCGCCAGCCGCACCTCCCCCGTCAGATCGAGGGGATTGAACCGCGGCCCCTCTGCGGCGTCCACCAGCCGTCCGCCGAGGATAGTCGCCTGGCTGAACAGGCCTTGGGCGCCCGAGCCGAACACCAGGTTCGCACGACCCTGCTGCAGGTCGGTCTGCAGGAAGCCCACATGGGCTGAGACCGACTCCGCCCGACCGCTCAGGCGCCACTGGCCGGCGCCAGCCACCAGCATTGGGCTGTTGCCTGGACAGAGCGTCATCGCGATCCCTTCGACACTGGTGTCGCCGGCCTCGAAGCGGTTGAGGCTGATCGGCGCGCAACCAGAGGCGCGGAAGGTCGCAACACCGTCCGATACGCCGAGACGTCCGGTCGCTACGGTGGAAAGGCCCTCCAGGGGACCAAGGTCCGTGGCGATATCCAACCGAGCCTCAGCGGTCAGGCCGTTCTCGATCCGCCGATATGACCGCACCGCCGCATTGAGCCTGGGGAGCCCGCCGCCCTGAACCTTGAGATCGAAGGCCCCGCCACCGTCCGCATAGACCGGCGCGCCTCCCCGGCCCGAAACCGTGACCTGTCCGCCGCTGGCCGGGAGCAGGCTGGCTGGACGCCCAAGGCTCATTCGAGGCCCATTGCTGTCGTACGCCACCTGGATGGACGGGGTGCTGAGGCTGAAGTCCTGGGCGGCGCGCTTGATCCCCGCCACGGTCTCGAAATCATCAGCTCTGGGCCGACCCAGACCCGCGAATCGGCCTGCGAGTTTGGCCGACCCGCTGAGGTCCGCTGTCACGCCGCCAGCCCCATGGGTGATCGGACCGGACAGATCGGCCGCGACCTGGCGCAGCGCGATGTCGCCGGATTCAAGCGTCCGACCCTGGACGCCGAGCCGAACCCGCGCCGATAGGCCTCCGGCCGGTCCCCGACGCCAGACAAGGTCGTCCGATTGCGCCGAGCCGACCAGACCTGCGAACCGCGCCCCCGTGAGCTCGCCGCTCGCGATATCTACACGCGCCGCGCTGCGCCCACGGAGCACAAGTCTGTCCAGGTCTCCTGAGGCGAGGCCCTTGAAGCTCGCCGACGCCGTGACCGCCCGGGCCGTGTCGCCGCCGCGGGCGATGCTGCCCGCCCTGAGGTTGGCCACCGCCGTGATCGGCCCAGGTCCCAGCGGGCCATTCAGCTCGGGGTATGGGGCGTTGATCGCCACCGACAGGGTCCCCGGCCCAACCGACACGTCACCCAGCTGGCCGGAGCCAAGCGCCGCGACGAGACTGGCGCTGACGCGCCCTTCCCGCGTCACAAGCCCAACACGCGCCTCGCCCAGGTCCAGGGTGAAATCGTCCACCACCAGGCGTGTCGGCGCCAGCCGTCCTGAAAGACGGACCAGAATCCCCTGGCGGAGTTCCGCATCGGCATGGATCAGCGCCCGCCCGCCCTCGTGATCTACCTGCAAGCGCCCGTCATGCACGATGACGTCAGGCGAAATGGAGTCAGGGCGCGTGGGCCGGCTGCGGAACTCAGCGATCAGCGGATCGAGGACGCCAAGGCTTGGCCCCTCCGGGGTCAGGCGTACGTTGATTGTCGGGGCGAAGAGTTCAATTCGCTCGAGTTCGACGCCAAACGCCTCGCCCCGCCAGGGTCCGGTGAGGCGGTAAGAGAGTTCAGCCCGTTCGGTGGTGAGAACCGGGGCGTCGGCGGGGCCAATGCGGAGGCGTCCGGTGAGTCCCCGCGGGCCAAGCGCCTCAAAGCTGGCCTCGGCCTCAATGCCGCGGGCGTTCAGCCAGCTGACCAGAGCCTCCCGCGCCAAGGCCCGTCGGGCCAGATAGGTCGCCGCCATGGCGAGGATGAGCACCAGGATAAGGGCCACTGTGGCCGCAGCCCATGGCCCGTGACGTCGCCGGCGCCCGGGCGTGGCGTCCGGCGCGCGGACGACCGCTGCAGAATCTGGGGAGGAGGTCTGGTTCACGTGAGGCCGCAGCCATAATGCTCAGGCGGCCCGTTAAGCTCCAGCCTTGTTGGGCAAAATCTCAGAGTCCTGTGGATCATCGACCTCACCGGTCACCCCAGCAATGGCGCCCAACAGGTCCTCCGCCCGAATAGGTTTGGACAGGTGCCAGTCCCCCCCAGCCGCCTGGCCGGCCTGCACATGCTCTTCCAGGGCGTTGGCGGTCAGCATGATCACCGGCGTACGCCGCCGTCCCAGGGCCGCCTCCCGGCGACGAAGTTCGGCCGTGGCGCTGAGCCCATCGAGGACTGGCATCTGCATATCCATCAGAACCACATCGAAGTCTGTGGCCTCCAGGGCGTCCAGGGCAGCCTGGCCGTCTTCTACGATCACAGGAGTCAGGCCCACTGAACCAAGAATGAGCTGAACAACCTTCTGGTTCGTCGGATGGTCCTCAGCCAGCAGGACGCGTAGCGCGCCAAGGGGTGGGCCCTCCGCCCGGACCTCCTCAGCAGCCCCCTCGTCGAGACCCGAATTCGCAGCCCGGGGCAGGTCGAGGGCGATCGTGAACACCGATCCCTTCCCTGGAGTCGAGGTGACGTTGATCACGCCGCCCATCAACTCCACCAGGGAGCGGCTGATGGCCAGGCCGAGGCCCGTCCCGCCAAACCGGCGGCTGATGGAGTCGTCTGCCTGCTCGAACCGGCGGAAGAGGCGATCGCGGACCGCCTCATCGAAGCCTATCCCCGTGTCGCTCACGGTGAACTCCACCGACGCGCCACGGGTATCCACATTCAGACTTACGCTGCCTCGCTGGGTGAATTTGACGGCGTTGCTGAGAAGGTTGGACAGGACCTGGGTCAGCCTGACGGTGTCTCCCAGATAGGCGCCCTTCGCCGCCGACTGGACCGCCCAGTCGAGCCTCAGACCCTTCTCCACAGCCGACGCCTTATGAAGTTCAGCGATGCGGCCAACCAGGGTTTCCATGTCGAACGCCTCCCGGGCCAGGGAGATGCGACCGGCCTCCATGCTGGAGAAGTCCAGGATATCGGTGAGAACCCGTTCCAGCAGCCGCCCGGATGACACGATAAGATCCGCCAGTTCCTGGTTCCTTGGATCTGACTGACGCTCTTTCAAAGCCTGCGATATGGCGATCACCCCATTGAGGGGCGTGCGCAGCTCGTGGCTCATATTGGCCAGAAACCGGGACTTCTCGGCATTGGCCTGCTCCAGCTCAGCCGTACGTTCACGGACCCGGTCTTCCAAGGTCGCCCTGGCGGCCTCGGCCTTGGCGCGCTCTCTGGCCAGGGCGCGCGCCAGCAGTCCGATCTCGTCCTGTCGCGCCTCATCCTCAGCCAACTGCGCGGGAGTCGGCGGGACACGATCAGGATCACAAGAGTCCGCCAGGCGCCGCACCGGTTCTGTAATGTGGCGACGGGCGAGATAGATCATCAGAAGCGCCTGGAGCACCGACGCAATCGCCCCGAGAAGCAGGACCCAGGCCGCCGATCGGGCGGCGCTGACCATCAGGGCGCGCTTGGGATAGACGAGGAGCAGATTCCAGTCGGCCATGTTCAATCGGCCAAAGGCGATGATGGCGTTGCCGTCGGGGCTGTCCATGACGCCGAACCGATCGGGACTGGCCTTGATCGCAGCAGCGATCACCCGGGTGCCTGTAGCCTCCTCCAGGGCCTCGATCTCGCTCTGTAGAGCGACCGGTCCCAGGCCGAAGGCCTCATCAGCGATGATCTCTCCGTCGCGGGTCATGATCATGGCCGTCGCCCCCGGCAGGGTCTCCCGCACAGCGCTCTGAAACAGGCCGGTCAGCTCGATGGACGAGCCGAAAGCGCCGACGAACCGACCGTTCACATAGGCCGGCGTCAGACAGGCTGAGCCCAGGCGAGGATTGAGGTCGGCCTCCTGTACAAGCCGTTGCAGGCGCGTGCATCGGGTCTCGGCGCCTGGGTTGTTGGCCGGCAGAGAAATGAGCGTCATCTCTTCGCCGCTGACGTCCAGATCGGCCGGCGCATGTTCGCGATAGAACATCAGTCGATCAGGCCGCTTGGGGCCGAACATCACCAGCCGGGTGGCCGGAGTGAAGAAGTAGAAGTTGTCCAGGTCCGCGCCTGCGGCCTGCCCCAGGTCCGACACCACGCTGAAGCTGGCCGTCAGGGCCGCCAGCTCTTCAGGCGGGGTCGCCTCGGCTCGGCCGACGAAGGCGCCCATGCCATAGATGAAGCCGCCGTCGCTGCGCCTGATCCCATCGAAGAACTCCGGACGGCTGCGACGGGTGCCGTCGGGGCGCAGCGGGAAGTACTGATCGGCGAGTCGCTCAGCCTCCCCGGGCTCAAGGGCGAGCGTCCTGCGCTCCAACTCCTTCGCAGCGGCGACCTGTAGCGCGGTCAGGGCCGCGAACCGACGATCCAGGTTTAGGCTTCGCTCACGGACATAGTCCCCAAGGAAGGCGACCTGACGTTGGGCGAGCTCGCTCTGAAAGATGAGCGCCGCGATCGCGGTCGCCAGCACAGTCAGAGATAGAGTGGTCAACCCTATACTGATAAGGAACTGGCGAGTCAGAGACTTCATCGACGCTAGGTCTCCGGAGGCGATCACCTACCCTCCCGGTTTTTCTCCGTGTTCGCCCACAATATCAACCCGTGCGTCACTGCGCCGCGGCGCCGTGCGACGGTGTCACGGGATGTCTTCTGGCGCCTGAGACAGGGGCGGAGCCACCTCCTCCAGGGGCCGCCGCTCGGCGGCGACGCCGAGTTTCATCTCGACGAGGGCGGCCAAAACCATCAGTCCCCCGCCAAGCAGATACCCCCAGAGGATCTGGCTCCGCTCCCCGGTGTCGATCAGCGCGCCGAACAGCACCGGGCCGCCCACCCCGCCGACCAGGGTCCCGAAGGCGTAGAACATCGAGATGGTGACGGCGCGGATCTCCAGGGGAAAGGTCTCGCCGATGGTCAGATAGGCGGCGCTGGCGCCGGCTGAGGCGAAGAAGAAGATCACGGTCCAGGCCGCGGTCTGGGCGGGCGCTGACAACAGGCCGATGCTGAAAAGCCAGCCGGTGAGACACATCAGCACCCCGGCCAGCCCGTAGGTCAGGCTGATCATCGGCTTTCGCCCCCAGCTGTCGAACAGCCGGCCCAGCAACAGGGGCCCCATGAAGTTGCCCAGCGCAAAGGGCAGCATGAACCAGCCGATGCTGGCCGGCGCGATGTCGTAAAACCGCGTCAGGATCAGGGCGTAGGTGAAGAAGATGGCGTTGTAGCAAAAGGCCTGGGTGGCCATCAGCACGATCCCCAGGGTCGTGCGCTGCGGGTAGCGTCGGACCAGGGTGGTGGCGATCTCCACCCATGAGGTCGGGGGCCGGCGAACCAGGCGCAGGCTGAGCAGGTCGTCATGGGGCGGCAGCTTGCGGCCGGTGTCGCGCTCCACCCGCGCTTCGATTTCGGCGATGATCGCCTCGGCCTCGGACTCCCGCCCATGGGTCATGAGCCAGCGCGGGCTCTCGGGCATGAAACGCCTTATCCAGATGATGATCAGGGCCATGGCGCCGCCGATGATGAAGGCGAGGCGCCACCCCCAGGCC
Source organism: Phenylobacterium sp. (assembly GCF_030693405.1). Lineage (GTDB taxonomy): Bacteria > Pseudomonadota > Alphaproteobacteria > Caulobacterales > Caulobacteraceae > Phenylobacterium. Next base: position 1,676 of record NZ_JAUYAW010000062.1, on the reverse strand, counting down.
GGGTCAATGAAGTCGGCGTTGAGCAGGAAGATCGAGCTGAGCGCACCAAGCGCCGCCCCCAGCCAGAAACTGCCGTTGATGACAAGGTCGGTGAAGCCGCGGCGGCGGGCCGGGATCAGCTCCTGGATCGCGGAATTGACCGCGCCGTACTCGCCGCCGATGCCGGCGCCGGTCAGGAACCGGAACAGCATGAACGACCAGAAGTCCCACGAAAATCCTGTAGCGATGGTGGCGATCATGTAGACGAAGACGGTGGCGGTGAAGAGCTTCTTGCGTCCGAAACGGTCGGTCAGCCGACCGAAGACGAGCGCCCCGAACACCGCCCCGAGAATGTAGGCGCTGCCGGTCAGGCCGACCTGGGTGGCGGTGAGGTTGAGCCCGTCCTCGCCGGCGATCGCCGGCGACAGCGACCCCACCAGGGTCACCTCCAGGCCATCGAGAATCCAGGTCACCCCCAGGGCGGTGACCACCAGCCAGTGGAACCGGCTCCAGGGCAGTCGATCCAGCCGTGCAGGCACACGCGTGACAAAGACGTCGGCACTGGCCATGGGCTTCCCTCTCCCCAAACTCGGGGTCAACGCCTGAACCCGTCGATCGGACGCACGTCAGGGCGCAGAAAATGGCCGCATAAACGCACTTTCGCGCCCGGATCAGGGGCGTTAAGTGGCGTTCATGTCCTCTCCCGAAATCCTGGTGGATGCGCGGGGCCATCGTTGCCCGGTTCCGACCCTGCGACTGCGCCGCGCCCTGGAGTCCGCGTCGGACGGCGCTCGGGTGCGACTGCTGGCTGACGACCCGCTGGCGCGGATCGACGTCCCGCACTTCGTCGCCGGCGCAGGCTTGGTTCTGGTCGAGCAGGTGGCCGACGGCGCGGGGTTCAGCTTCCTGGTGGAGAAGTCAGCCGCGGGCTCTTTGGCCTGAGATCGGCCAGCAGGGCCTGTCGCCGATGCTCGTCCACGCGGATCTCAATTTCAGTGGCCAGGGCGCCTCCGAAGAAGACCGCGTTGACGCTCCAGGACAGCCAGATCAGGAAGACCACCACGGCGGTGATCGAGCCATAGGTCGCGCCGAGGTGGGCGATCTGCTCCACATAGAAGGCGCTGGCCCAGGAGGCGAACAGGCACAGCATGGCTGAAACGAAGCCGCCGCAGATCGCCGCGGCCCAGGCGACCGTTCGTCGCGACATGGCATAGCGGTAGATCAGGCTCATGCCGAGCGTGAGGCCGGAACTCGCCCAGGTCCACTCGCTGTAGAGCCATGACACCCCGGCCAGGGGCCGCAGGTCAAGGGTGGCGGCCGCCACGCGCAGGCCCAGGAACATGGAGGAGACCACCCCCATCATCGCGGCGGCCGCCAGCAGGACGACCAGCGCCAGGAGGTTGAAGCCGACGAATCCCCTCGGGTCCGGTTCGTCATGAATGAAGGAGAGCCCGGCCAGCAGGGCCTTGAAGCCGCGATGGGCAGCGTAGGCGCCGATGACCAGGGCGACGCCGCTCTGGGCTGAGATGGCGTCGCGTGGCGCGTGGGCCAGTCGTTCAAGCTCAGCCTGAAACAGGTCCCGCGCGCCAGTTGGCATCAGGCGCGCCAGGGCCTCGGCCTGGAACTCGGCCTGGGCGGGATCGGCCAGCAGGCTATAGGCGCCGATCAGCAGCGCCACTGCCGGAAAGATCGCCAGC